>DATFAP010000001.1:0-131847 GCA_035254545.1 Sediminibacterium sp.
TAAATATGAGTGAGAAAATAAAAATAAATATGAGTGACTCACCAAATTTTGATATGAAAATCAATGAGTTACTACTTGTGTCATTTCCCCTATTTCCCGACTAATTCAATCACCCATTTTGATCGAAATCCGGATTTTTGGAGTTAATTTTATGCATTCAATAATCGGGGGGTTATTGAAAACAATGAATAAGAACCATCCTGACCGGGATGGTTTTTTTGTACTTTGCAGGATGGATGTAAAAATTGAACCGGGCTGGAAGGAAATACTCTTCAAAGAGTTCAGCCGGCCTTATTTTCTGCAGATTGCTGCACATCTGAAGGCCGAGAAAGCCATGAATGCCATCATTTATCCGCCAGGCTCCCAGATTTTTAATGCGTTTGAAAAAACACCCTGGGATCAGGTAAAAGTAGTTATACTCGGACAGGACCCCTATCATGGGCCGGGTCAGGCGCATGGATTGAGCTTCTCCGTACCAACAGGCGTTAAGCCCCCTCCATCCCTGGTCAATATTTTTAAAGAACTGAATTCGGATATTGGTATGCCCATTCCTGCAACAGGAAACCTGACCCCCTGGGCCGAACAAGGTATTTTGTTGCTGAATGCGGTGTTAACTGTCAGGGCAAATGAACCGGCCAGCCATGCAAAGATCGGCTGGATGGATTTTACGAATGCGGTGATCCAGAAAATTTCCAGCGAAAAGAAAGGGGTAGTATTTCTATTGTGGGGTAAGTTTGCACACGAAAAACAAATATTCATTGATGCAACCAGGCATCATGTGCTCAAAGCGGCTCACCCCTCACCCTTTAGTGCAGACAAAGGCTTCTTTGGTTGCAGGCATTTCAGTAAAACCAATGAACACCTTATGCAGCAAGGGTTAACACCCATCAACTGGCAATTATAAAGATCATGAGCAAAAAATCAACAATATCCGGTCAATCCTTTTTAATCACGGTTTTTCTGAACATATTTGCCAGAATCTGGGCCTTATGGGGGATCATTAGTTTTATCGGCACATTCCTGATCGCTATTATCCCTTCTTTTTTAACAGTGCTTTTTCCGGAGCCCCGGGGCATTCATTATTTTATAAAAGTGGCCAGAGCCTGGATGACCACCTGGCTGACGTTAGTAGGATGCCCGGTAACCTGTAAAGGGAAGGAACATTTCCGGAAAGGCAAAACCTATATTGTTACCTGCAACCACAATTCATTACTCGATGTTCCGCTCTCCTCTCCCTTTATTCCGGGAGGAAATCAGACCATTGCCAAAAAGACCTTTACCAGGGTTCCGGTTTTCGGCTGGTATTACGCCAGGGGGTCGGTAATTGTAGACAGAAATAGCGATTCCAGCAGAAGAAAGAGTTATGAACTCATGAAAAACGCATTGGGAATGGGCTATCATATGTGTATATATCCTGAAGGTACCCGTAACCGTTCCGATCAACCTTTGAAAAAATTTTATGATGGCGCTTTTAAATTGGCTGTGGGAACCGGACATGCCATTATTCCTGCCGTCATCTTCAATACCAAAAAAGCGCTGCCGGCCAATAAATTTTTTTATTTTCTGCCGCATCGTTTGGCTATTCATTTCCTGCCTCCGGTAGAGCCGGATAACCTGAATTCAGATGAACTGAAAGACAAAGTTTACAGGATAATGAGCAACTATTATGTTACACACCAGTCCTGAGGACTTTTATCAGTAAGTTGAATTAGAGAAAGTACGGCTTCGGTTGATCCGCAGGTCTCTCAATATGCCCGATTTAGGATTCACCGTTATACTGAATGATCTGTATAGTCCCACCGGGTTGATATTAATGGACAACTGCCAGCAGTGCATCTCGCGGGTAATAAACGTGCTTAATTGTTGCAGGCTTCTCCTGGTAATATCATAATATCCGGTAGCTCCGATCTTCCACTTGTCGGTTAGGCTGAAGTCCCCGTTTACATTCAGGGTAGAGTAGGTTTGTGTGGTAAACCCGCTGTAATCGGGTTTTATCATCCGCGTAAAGTTGAGTGAATAAGAAAGGGTCAGGTTCCAGGGAATATTGAAATCGGTAAACTCCGCAGGATTGGCACGTGCAAACTGAAGTTGTCGCTGTTGTTCGTCGGGAGTCATGAACGGATCCACCGGAATATCTTTTTTATCGTCTGACTTTCCGTCTTTCGATTTACTCCTGAATGAAGTGGAAATAGCAATATTACCGCTGGTGATCCTGCCGAACTTAAAGCGCGCGGGATCAATGATCAGTTTGTTTACGCGGTATCCCTTACTGTCTACATCGTAGGGATCCATGGAAGCGCCCGCATTAATATTGATCTTCTCAAATAAGGTACTCCGTGCATATAGGCTAATATTACCCACCTGGAAACTATCGGCCAGAAAATTATATGATGAGTTGAATCCGAATCCGTCAATCAGCTTGATCTTCTTGCCCTTCTTATTGGCAGTATCTTTCAGGTCGCGCACTTTCATTTCCAGGAGATTATCAATGCCGAAACCCATACCACCAAAAGTTCCTTCTCCAAAAGAACCGTTGATACTGCCATCATAATAGGAATACCGGAGCTGCCTGCCACTGGTATCTACCTGAATGGTCTTGTGATAAGAAGCGCCAAAGTCGGGCTGATAGTTGATGGAAATAGTAGGCCTGATTTCATGACGGATGGCCATCACTTTACTGGTTGGCTTAAATTTATAGGTACCAAAAATCCTGGTATTCAATCCCAGGCCAAAACTCATTTGTCTGGCCGTGTAAAGGCCCCGCTGGCGAAGGGTATCTACTTTCCCAGCAGTATTATTCCAGCTTCTGATCATCCGCTGACCATACCATCTTTCCTGGTAAGAGACACTGGGCGATATGGTAACAGGGCCAAGTGCGGGGAGTGATAAAGTGATTGGTAAATTATGAGATACCCCGTATTGCATGGTATCGAGCAGTCGGCTCGCGTTGAAGGCCGTATCATAAAAAGACAACTGGTTCTGAAAATTACCACTGTACCCAATACCAATTTTTTCATACCATTTGCCGGAGCCAACTTTTTCTTTTTCCTGGAAGGGGTAGAAAGTGACCACATTAAAATTGACGGTGGGCAGGTTCATATTTACCAGGCGTGTAATGCTGTTCTGGTTATGGTTCAGGTTCACCGACATATTGTATTTACCCCTCCAGTCTTTGCTATAACTTACAGAAGAGCTTAACTGGTTCTGGAAGTTGATATAAGGATTATTCAATACGGTTTGATTGTACCGGCTGCTACCAAAGTTTACGTTGGCAGAGAAAGAGGTACCCGGCCTGGCCTTACTGTCCCTGCTGTGAGACCAGTTGATCATAAAGGAACTGAACTTGGTAAACTCATCGCTGCTGGTTAAACTCCGGTTCAGGGTTTTGGTGTTCTGCAGGGAAATATTCAGGTTGCCGCTAAATGCGTACCGCTTGATGTATTTGGAGTTCAGGTTCAGGCTCCATCCACCGAAAGAATAAATATTGGTTCTTGCGGTAACATCCACATTGTCGCTTAAAACTTTGTAGTAGCCCAATCCTTCCAGGCCCAATCCAAAATCGGGGCTTGCGTTAAACATCGGGGTCAGTATACCGGAATGCCGCCCTTTGTTGAGCGGAAAGATCCCGAAGGGAATCCCGATTGGCAGGGGAACACCTTCAAATTCAGGAAAGGTAGGGCCCGCAATCCCCAGCTTATTATTGATGATCTTCATTTTACTGGTGCGGAAATTGAAGTGCGGCGTATCCAGGTTACAGGTCGTAAAACGGGCCCTGCTTGCAAAGATTTCATTGGCGCTGACTTTTTTCAGATTCACTGCATTCATGAAAATCTCCCCTTCCTGAAAAAAAGTATTCTTAATCAGTCCTTTACCGGTTTTCATATTGTAAAAAATAGAATCGCTGACCGATTTCATTTGCCCCTGGGTAAACTGGGGCTTGCTCAACGGGTTGCCGGTGGAATCGAGGGAGCCGTAAGCTTTCACCAGTTGAGCCTGTTGATCGTACCGGATGGTGGCAGCTTCCAGCTTCAGATCGGTATAATCCACTTTTGCCTTGCCATACAGGAAGAATTCCCTGGAAGGAATAATCAATACCCCTGAATCCTCCGCTACATACATGATGGGCGCATCAATAGAGTCTCTGGAAATCCGGAAGGTATCCACCGTGGAAACCATACTGTCTTTCTTCGGATTCAGGCTATCCTTGCCGGATAGCAGTTTTTTTCCCGGAATGGTATCTTTTTTATTCGGAATCGTATCTTTTAACGTTGTGGATGGCATCGCCGAAGCGCCGAACACTTCACCTATATAAAATGTTAATATCCCTACAAATAGGGTTAGTACAATAGCTAACTGCGTTTTTACGTTAATTTTGCGGGTTCTGCTCATGGTCACGCCGCAAAATTAGGGTCTAAACGGTGTAATTGGGTAAATCGCATAGATTCGTTTAATGAAATGATATGATGAGAAGACAATTTGCTGCTTTTATTTTGTTAAGCTTTGGGTTAATTTCATTATCGTCTTTTACAGACAGGGATAAAAAACCTGCCCAGAAACAACCTTTGAAACGGATTGTAATTGATGCCGGTCATGGTGGTTCGGACCCCGGAGCCAAAGGTCGTTATTCCTATGAAAAGGATATAGCGCTGGCCATAGCACTGAAGCTCGAAAAAATGATGGGTGAAGCCATACCGGATGTGGATATTATTATGACCCGAAGAACAGATGTGTTTGATCATGTAACCAAAAAAGCCGAGATCGCGAATCAGGCCAAGGGAGATTTATTCCTTTGTATCCATGTGAATGATGCCATGCCACAGAAACACAGCGAATTCATCGGCTATAAAACAGAAGTGGGTTACAAGGGAAAGGGTAAGAAAAGAAAAAAAGTAACCCGGAAAGTAAAACAATACCGGACCTGGACCACCCCCAACCCAGCCAGGGGAACGGAAACATTCATTTATCCGGTAGATAAAACCAGTGGCCGTATGAATGCCCTGAGTAAAAACGAGGATATTGGTATGGACAGCGCTTCGCTGAGAGCCATGCAGGAACTGGAGAAAAATGATCCTACCAAAATGATGTTGCTGAGTATGAAAACCCAGACTTTTTTTCAACGCAGCGCCGATCTGGCCCTAACTATTGAGGAAGAATTTAAAAAAGTAGGACGTGTAAGCAGGGAAGCCAAACAGCGCAAGGAAGGTATTTTTGTACTCTATGCGGTTGCCATGCCCGCAGTACTGGTAGAGACCGGATTTATCTCCAACCCCGAAGAGGAAGATTACCTGAACAGCGAAGAAGGACAGGCAGAAATCTGTGATGTACTCATCAAAGCCATAAAGCGGTATAAATTTTCTTTGGAAAAGCAGTTTACCAATACCGGAAGCCCTGCAGCGCCCCGCAAATAACTCCTTCTGCTTATTTTAACAGTTTACCCGTTTAGAAACCGTAAATTTGTTGCCTTAACCGGTATCGTTTCAGCGTGCCTGGTATCCAGAAAAACAACAGCCGATACAGATGAAAATTTCGAACGAAACAAAAGTTGGGGCCTTAACCGCCGTTGCCATTACCTTATTGATACTGGGATTTAATTTTCTGAAAGGGAAAACAATCCTTCAAACGGGTAATTATCTGCACGCCAGGTACAAGGACACTAAAAAAGTAATGGTATCCAACCCGGTCTTTATCAACGGGTTTCAGGTGGGCGCCGTTTCAGATATTGAAAATGAAGATGAAACACTCTCCAATATCATAGTAACCATTAAGTTGAAGGGCGATTACCAGATCCCTGCCAATTCAGTGGCAGCTATCAACAGTAACCCGCTGGGAACACCCAGTATCGAAATTACGCTGGGAGACGGCAAAAGGTTCTTACAGCCCGGAGACACGCTCCGTACGGTAGAATCTGCCGGAATGCTGAGCGGGGTAATGGAAAAAATTACGCCTGTGGCCGACCAATTAAAAACCACCATTCATACCCTGGATAGTGTAATGAAAAATATCAACACCATCTTTGACCCTGCCACCAAAAATAATCTGCAATCGGTGATCGCCAATGTAAACAAAACCACCGCCAGCCTGGTGGCATCCTCCGCTTCCTTACAGGAAATGATGAACCAACAGACCGGCACCATTGCACAATCCATGAAAAACGTCAACAGTTTTACCAAAAACCTCAGTAACAACAACGATAAGATCACCCGTTCGCTGGAGAGTGTTGAAAAAGCTACGGGTAATTTTGCCCAGGCAGATATCAGCGGCTCAGTGGAGCAGTTAAAACAGGCCATCCGTAACCTGAACGGTGTAGTTGCCAAAATGAATTCAACCGACGGTTCTTTGGGGAAACTGATCAACGACCAGTCGCTTTACAACAACCTTAACAATACAATAAGAAGCGCTAACATACTGGTAGATGATCTTCGTATGCATCCAAAGCGGTATGTCAGTATCTCCGTATTTGGGAAAAAAGACAAATCCGGGCCGCTGATGGCCCCTTTGGCTGATTCTGCAAAGACTTCAAATTAATGGTGGCTAAATTTTGTTCATACCTGTTTTTTTTATGGATGCCTGTTCTCCTGCTGGCACAGCGTACCGATACGGATACGGCGTCAAAAGAAGGAAAGCGACTGGATATTGTGTTTGCCGATCGTTACAACTATCAGAAACTGGATTCTGCCAATGAATTCATTTCTCTCGCAGGACGGGTACAGGTAAAGCAGGAAAATACCCTGTTCTTTGCCGACAGCGCGGTACTCAACCGGCAACTGAATACGCTCGAGGCTTTTGGAAATGTCCACATCAATGATGCCGACAGTATCCATACCTATGCACAGTATATGCGTTACCAGGGCAAGGAAAAAAAAGCCTTACTGAAAACAAAAGTGAAGCTGACCGACGGAAAGGGCGTTTTAACAACAGATGAACTCGAATACGATGTTACGGTTAAGATCGGCACTTACCTGAAAGGCGGCAAAGTAGTGAATAAAAAATCTACCCTGACCAGTGTGGAAGGCTATTACTACGGAGATACCCGTGATGTGATCTTTAAAAGGAAAGTGGTGATGACGGATCCGGAAAACAAAATCACCGGAGATACATTGCAATACAATACGGGAACGGAAATCGCCACTTTTACCTCCCCTACGGTTATTGTAAACACGAAGGAGAAACGTACCATCAAAACCAGGGAAGGATATTACGATATGAAGAACCGGAGAGCCGAATTATATAAGCGTTCGATAATTGAGGACAGTTCTTATACTTTCACTGCCGATGATATGGCTTTTGATGATTCCACCGGTTTAAGTGAGTTCCGTGGCAATGCCGTTTACAGGGGAAAAGATACCGCACAGGGTTTCGATATGATTGCCAATAATATCAAAACGAACAAAAAAAACAACTCATTAATTGCCACCCAGTATCCGTTGTTGCTGATTAAGCAGGGCGCTGACTCTATCTTTATTACAGCGGACACTTTATATACCGCCAGACTCTCCGATCTGATGAAGAAAAGGAATGTGCCGCAGATCAGAGACAGCGTGCCATTGCCTGCAAAGTCGCTGATAACAGATAAGAACGCCGAAGATAGCAGTGACAAATTTTTCGAAGCCTATTTTAATGTAAGGATCTTTTCCGATTCGCTGCAGGCCACAGGAGATAGTTTATTTTATTCGCTGAAAGACTCCGTATTCCGGTTATTTAAAAGCCCGATTGTTTGGGCACAGGAAAATCAGATTACCGGTGATACCATTTATCTTTTCCTGAAAGAAAAAAAACCGGAACGCTTATTCGTATTTGAAAATGCCATGGCCATTAACCGGGTAGACAGTTCCATCTACTTCAACCAGTTAAAAGGAACAACGATTAATGCCCTGTTCACAGACGGGAAAATCAGTTCCATGCGGGCAAAAGGGAATGCAGCCAATGTGTATTACGCCACTGATGAAGAAAAACGTTTCATAGGGGTTAATAAATCGAGTTCAGATGTTATAGATGTTTTCTTCGACGATAGTAAGCCCCAACGGGTGGTATTTCTGAGAAATCTGGAGGGTATGTCTTACCCGATGCGGCAGGTGAACCACGATGAATTAAAGCTTCGTAACTTTAAATGGTTTGCAGAAAAGCGGCCCAAAACCAAATTCGATATTCTTTCCAATTAAAACGGAACCGCATGGCATTCTTTTCATTTTTGAGGCATCGCTTTCTTGATCCGCTCAAAGAGTTTTTCAACGACAGTAAAGCAATTGGTATTACCCTTTTATCCTGTACGATTATTTCCCTCCTGCTGTCCAACCTTGGCTTCAGTGCTCAATGGTATAAAGATATATGGGCATTCGGCTTCGATGGAACAGATGATCATGCGGTTCATGCCGGAAACCTGATCCTGCCGAATTCAATTTTACTGGTCATCAACGACCTGCTGATGACGGTGTTCTTTTTCCTGGCAGGAATGGAAATTAAGCGCGAGATGGCAGAAGGCGAACTGTCTTCCATCCGCCAGTCTCTACTGCCCGTTGTAGCAGCTATTGGGGGTATGCTTGCACCTGCAGTGATATTTGGTCTTCTGAACAAGGGCACGGATTTTACCAATGGATGGGCTGTGCCTATGGCAACTGATATTGCATTTACATTAGGGGTGGCATCTTTGTTGGGTAAAAGGATACCGGTTGTTTTAAAAGTGTTCCTTACCGCATTGGCCATCATTGACGACCTGGGAGCAATCATTGTGATCGCTTTGTTTTATGGAAGCCAGATACAATTTTTTTACCTGCTGCTGACCCTGGGAATAATCTTCCTGCTATGGCAGATGCTCCGTTATAAGATCCCGTTTGGCTGGTATCATTGGGTGCTGGCCATCCTGCTCTGGTACTGTATGTTCAATTCCGGCATACATGCCACAGTTGCAGGTGTGGCTTTTGCTTTTCTGATTCCGGTAAACCAGCTCAGCAGGCTGGAATTGAAACTGCATCACCCGGTTTATTTCGGGATAATGCCTTTATTTGCGCTGGCCAACACCGCTATCACCTTTCCCGCAAATGGATTGGAAGCCCTGAATTCCACATACAGTTGGGGCATCATAGCAGGGTTGTACATAGGTAAACCTTTCGGAATCTGCCTCGCCTGCTACCTGATGGTCAAAAAGAAATGGGCCGATCTGCCTGCAGCAACCAACTGGCATCATATTATCGGCGCAGGCATATTGGCCGGGATCGGTTTTACAATGAGTATCTTCATTTCAACACTGGCATTTCCGTCAGCGGGCGAGCAGGATATTGCAAAAATGGCTGTATTGCTTGCATCATTCCTTGCAATGATTACCGGGTATGGCTGGTTTTCAAAGGCCGTAAAAAACAGCGAAGGACTGAAAGAATAAAACCTATGCCTGAAACAGGATCTACCATATTGTACCGGATCACAGGCCTGCTGTTTATTTTATTTGTTGTACTTCCTTTTAGCACAATTGCACAGGTACAGCAGCAGGACACTGTTTTTTTCCTTGCAAAAAAACAGGGACTGCTGGGGAAAATCGGCAAGAGTATTTCGGTCAATAATCCCATCCCCAATCTGCCTGCAGAAGGAATTCACAAAAATGCGGACGAGTTTGAACCCTATCGCGGTAAGATCATCCGGAAGATACATATTCATAAACTGGGATTCGGTAAATTACTCAATGACACCGGCACCAATATTCAGAACATTTTCAGCAATATCGGGGATGCACTGCATACCAGAACAAAGGCAAAAGTCATTGCCAATAACCTGTTCTTTACCTCGGGCGATATACTGTATCCCAATCTGATGGCCGATAATGAAAAGCTGCTGCGCGACCTGAGTTACCTGCAGGATGCGAGGATAACCATTGCTTCTGCGGGAACTGCAACGGATAGCGTGGACGTACTTGTTTTTACCAAAGATGTATTCCCGGTCGGCGGAAGCATGGATGAAGCCGGCGCCGACAGGGCCAGGTTTGAGATCAATGACGATAACCTGTTTGGATCCGGCAACCGGATCCAGATTCAGCACCTGTTCGACACCCGGCGAATGCCGGCTTATGGCATCGGAATGGAGTATCTGACACGGAATATTGCCGGAAGTTTTGTGAATATAGCCGTTGGTTACCAAAATCAAAAGCCGGCTTTCAACAGCGGCCGCCGGGAAGAACAGTCTGTGTATGTGAAAGGTACCCTCCCGCTGGTCAGCCCTTATCATGCATTCACCGGAGGGTTTGAACTATCCATGAACAAAACAGTGAACCGGTATGGGAGCGATTCGTTGTTTAAAAGGATGTATCAGTACAATTACCGCAATGTAGATTTATGGGCTGGCTATAGCTTGGGGGCAAGGAAAAACCTCAAACTTAATTTGGCTTCCCGCTACAAAAGGTTGCTGGCGCTTCGCATCATGCGACGTGATTATTTAACAGTTCCTGAAATACAGGCAACCGTTTATGACAGCCGTTATACCGATTTGAACGGGGTATTAGCATCGTTTACATTATTTGAGCAGGATTTTTTTCATACCAATTTCATATACGGTTTCGGCAGAAACGAAGACGTACCTGAAGGTTTCAACCTTTCTTTTACCGGTGGATGGACCAATAAAAACGGGTTTTCCCGGATCTATGCCGGATTCGACTATCAGCGCAATTATTTTGACAGGAAAAGCACCTACCTGAATTATACCTTTAAGGCAGGCGCCTATTACAATCAACAACGGATCGAAGATATCAGCCTCCTGACCAGCATTGAATTATTTACCAAGCTCAGAAGACTGGGTGCCAGTACATGGTATTCCCGTCATTTTTTAAGTGGCAGCCTTACCCAGCAGATCAATACTTTTTTAAATGATCCCGTACTGTTGTCTAGTATTTACGGATTGCCGATGTTGAACAATCCAACTACCCGCTCATCCGGAAGGGCTACCCTCAATGCAGAAACCGTATTTTATAATACATGGAAGTTCTTTGGGTTCAGTTTTGCCCCATTCAGTTTCTGTAATATCTCCTATCTGAAGGATGCCGGTAGAACAAAAATATCCGGCGACCTGTTCAGTGCCTTTGGAGCCGGAGTAAGAACCAGGAATGAGAACCTGGTGTTCGGTACCATGGAACTAAAAGCCTATTACTTCCCCAAAACGGTTGTTGGGATGAACACATGGAATGTAACCTTCTCCACCAACCTCAAGTTCCGCTATATTACTGAATTAATCAGACGACCGGATGTTGTACAGGTTAATTGAATTACCGCTCATCCATTTATTGCCTGAGATATCGATCTTTTTAAACATAAATTCGTCGTAACAAAAAAAATTAAACATGAAAAAAGTATTCTCCATTGCGCTGATGGCGGTAGTGTTATTCACCGGCGCAGCAAATGCACAAAAGCCAAGCCCTGCAACCACAGCAACAGGAACACTCGCCAACGGAACAGTTGTGACCATTAACTACAGCGCACCTGCCTTAAAAGGAAGAACCATCGGCAAAGACGTAGAGCCAATGTCGGGTAAAGTATGGAGGGCCGGCGCCAATGAAGCCACGGTGTTTGAAGTAAGCAAAGACGTTACCATAAATGGTAAAACACTCCCTGCCGGTAAATACGGATTTTTCACGATCGACAACGGTAGCGAATGGACATTAATTTTCAATAAAACCTGGAAGCAATGGGGGGCATTCAATTATAAGGAAGCAGATGACCAGCTTCGGGTGAACGTTAAACCCACCCGGTCGGGCAGTGCAACCGAGCGATTAACCTACACCGTTCAACCAAACGGAGAAGTATCACTGAACTGGGGGACCTTGCTGGTATCTTTCGCCGTAAAATAGTACGGAACATTATTCAATGATATAGTATAGCCACCCTTTCGAAGGAAAGCAGGTGGCTATCTTTTGCTACCTGCGCAGGATGCCCGTTTACCTATCAAATTTTCTATTAATACCGATAGATTGTACCTTTATAGTAGTTGCTCAAAGTGGTCGTGTGCTACTTTAAACTACAGCCAATGCTCCCTAATACCCGATTCCGCCCTAGCCTGCCGGTATGGATTGCAATATTTCTTGCGATCTTTGGAAGCTCATTTGCTCAAAAGCCGGGTACGATGCATCCGGCTCCGGATACAACCGGATTTGCTTTCCTGTATTATCAGGCGAATGAACGGATATTTGATCATCCGGACTCTGCCATCTTCTTTGCCAACCGGCTCCTGGAAAGAGCCAGCAACCATCCATCGGTCATTATTCCGGTAATCAAATCGAAAATTGTTATTGCAAGAGCCCACTATGTATTGAGCAATTACAATGCTTCACTGGAGTACTCGGAAGATGTAATGCAGCTAAGTGAGCAATATCAATACCAACCCGGTATCGTGTATGCATTACGGAACAGGGGATTAATTTATCTGACACAGGAAAAAGTACCCGAAGCATTGGTTGAATTAAAAAAATCAGAAGCACTCAGTATAAAAATCAAGGATAGTGCAAGTCTGGCCTCCATCTATTTTAATATTGGTATATGCTTTGAGACCGAAAAGGTCATGGACAAAGCAAAAGCGTATTTTACCCAATCCAGGGATATCGGTATCCGGATTAAAGACTGGCATATGTACCTGATGGCGCAAAACCGGCTGGCAGAAACCTACTATAATACCGGAGAATATGAAAAGGCCATTAAGGGTTTTAACGAAGTATTGCAATTCTCTTTGTATAGTGATAACTGGGAAAAAAGTTATGCTTATTCAGGGCTGGGACAAACATACCTGGCTTTGAAACAATATCCGCAGGCCATTCAGAACGGTCTGTCCAGTCTCTCCGTTTCTTCGGGCATGAAGGCCGGCTGGGATATGCACCGCGCTACAGCATTGCTGGCAGATGCTTATGCTGCATCAGGCGATTTCAGAAACGCTTATCTGTATGAGGTTAAATTGAACTTACTTACCGACACCATCTATAACCAGGAAAAAGAAAAAGAGATCAATTACCTGATCCTGAAGGAAAAAAAGATTGAAAACCAGAAACTCTATAATGAAAACCAGTTGCAACTGCAACGGAACAAACTTAACCGGCTGATCATCATTGTTATTAGTGTAGTAATTATGTTTCTTATTGTGCTGGTGATTCTTACAAAAATACACAGCCGGAAAGTAGATCATCTGAATCAGGAGCTACTAAAGAAAAATGCAGATATCGCTGCGCAAAAAGATGAGATACTGAAACAAAAGGAGGCGCTTACAGCTTCCAATAGCACCAAGGATATGCTGTTCTCCATCATCAGTCATGATCTCCGAAGTCCGTTTGCTGTTATACAATCCAGCCTTGCGCTATTAAAACAGGGAATCCTTTCCAAAGAAGATTACCAGGAAATGCTGGAAAAATTTGAGGTGAAAGTGGGATTGATTTCCGGAATGCTGAACAACCTGCTGGCATGGGCTAATAGCCAGCAAAAAGGCATCCGGGGCATTCCTGAAAAAATCAATCTGCCGGAACTGGTAGATGAAAACCTAAAGCTGTCGGTCATCGGAGCCAATGCAAAAATGCAGCAACTAAAACACAACAGGACAGTAGCCAATACTTTTGTTACGGCAGACCCCAACCAGATACGCATTATTTTTCAGAACCTGATTGGTAATGCCATCAAGTTTACCCCCAATGGCGGAACAATTGAAGTTTTTTATTCTGACCACAGTCAATATACCGCACTGCATGTAAAAGATCATGGCATCGGTATGGATCAGAAAAAAATAGACAACCTGTTTAAAGTAATTGGAAATAAAATTTCCGAGGCCGGCACCAATAAGGAAAAAGGAACCGGCATCGGGTTAATGATTATCAAGCAACTGATTCAGGACAATGAAGGGTATATGGAGGTAAAAAGCGAACTGGGTAAGGGTTCGGAGTTCATTGTTTATTTTAAAAAATAAGAACTTTCCTTTTATCCGGTTGTATTAAAGAGTCTCTTAAAGATTTACCAAGAATGGTTCAAGCATATAATTTTCTGGCCAGTTGGCAATTGTTTCCCGAGAAATGTATTTTCGAAAGCGGATGGCCGCCCAAGAGCGGGAATTACAAGATCGAGAGCATCGAAAACGGTCATGTCCTTTCAATCAGCATCAACTGGGTAAGCCTGGAAAACGAGGCATTTTACACACAATACAATGTAATACCCGACGATACGCCCAGACATTTTGACAATCACGACATGGCAGATGTCATACAGGCCTCTATCCTGAGCGCATCGGCTATGCGGATCATTTTTTTTCTGAAAGAACTGGAAATGCTGAATATAACGCATGAAATTCTTCCGAACGGCTACTTAAAAGTTACACAGAAGGGTCTCGATAAGGATGGCAGGCATTTCAAGAATATAGAAATCTACCACAAGCAACTGAGCGTACTGCCCTATTCTGCTTCTGTAGCCGGCGTGGCCATCAGACCCTCCAAAGAAGGGGTGATTAAGCACAAGGCGCTGAGTGCTATGGAAGACCAGACCAATATGCAACTGGATCAGATCCGGCAGCAGATTGAATTGCTGGCCAGGCAGGCACAGGAAATCCGAAAGAGAAAGGAACTCAGCATGATGATCTATGAAGCAAAACTTACGTTTAAGCCGCAAATCGGGCATGTATATCATTTATACGAGAAAAAGGACGGAACCCATATGTTATCGCTGGTAGCACCGCAGGAATGGGGAAACAGCGGCCCTTTCAAACAGTTTGTTGCATCCGTAAAGCTGTTGGCAGATCATACCTGGGTGGAGCTCGGCTAATGATACTGGTACAAAATCCGGCGAAATGCTTTACTTTGATAAAAATTCCAACATGGCAAAACCTTCCATCTATGATCCGGTAACCTATCAGTCCATCCGGGCCCGCTTAATGTCGCTGGAAGCAGGCCATCCCAAAAAATGGGGTAAAATGGACACACCGCAGATGCTGGCTCATCTACGCAAAGCATTGGAAACCGGGTTGCGCAATACCGTAGCAAAGCAAGGTCTGGCAGGGCTGCTGCTGGGGCCATTGATTAAAAGAATGGTTTTAAGTGACAAGCCATATAAACAGGGTTTACCAACCGGGAAGCAGGTGATTGTGAGCGATCAGCGCAATTTTGATATAGAGAAGGGTAAATTACTGGAAGCGTTGGATCTGTTTGTACAAAACGGCGGAGCATATGCGGCTCAAATTGTACATCCTATGTTCGGCAAAATGACGGCAGAGGAATGGGGCTACAGTCAATGGAAACACTTTGATCATCATTTGAGACAGTTCAGCGCCTGATTACCAATGCACCGCACCTGCGTGCTCAATGGAAATATAAAAGAGGCCGCTCCAAATAATATTTGTAACGGCCTCTCTGCTCTCGGAACGATATACAACTGCTCCGGAGAACAGCCTGCTTACACAGGGATTATTTAGACAGCTTTTTCTGTAATTCAGCGTCAATAGCATCCAGGAATTCTTCGGTATAGAGGTAGTGCTCACCATGTTTAACCTTGTTGCCGTGGATACAGACAGCGAGATCCTTGGTCATTTTTCCGCTTTCAACTACTTCAACACAAACTTTTTCTAGTGCATCACAGAAATTGATCAGTTCCTGGTTATTATCCAGTTTACCACGGAAAGCCAGGCCTCTTGTCCAGGCAAAAATGGATGCAATCGGGTTGGTAGAAGTAGGATTGCCTTTTTGGTATTCTCTGTAGTGACGGGTTACTGTTCCGTGAGCTGCTTCTGCTTCCATTACATTACCATCAGGTGTAACAAGTGTAGAAGTCATCAGACCCAATGAACCAAATCCCTGAGCTACGGTATCGCTTTGAACATCACCATCATAATTCTTGCAGGCCCATACAAAATTACCATTCCATTTCAGTGCGCTTGCAACCATATCATCGATCAGACGGTGCTCGTAGGTAATACCAGCATCGGCAAATGATTGTCTGAATTCCTGCTGATAGATTTCTTCAAAAATATCTTTGAAACGGCCATCGTATTTTTTCAGGATGGTATTTTTGGTAGAAAGATACAGCGGCCATTTCTTCATCAGGGCCTGGTTAAAGCAGGCTCTTGCAAAACCCCTGATGCTTTCATCTGTATTGTACATGGCCATTGCCACACCATCTCCTTTAAAGTTGTATACTTCAAACTCCTGTATGGTGCCATCTTCTCCTTCAAACTTAATGGTCAGCTTACCTTTCCCTTTTGTAACGAAATCGGTAGCGCGGTATTGATCACCAAAAGCATGACGGCCAATGCAAATTGGTGCAGTCCAGTTAGGAACCAGTCTGGGTACGTTGGAACATACAATAGGCTCTCTGAATACAGTACCATCAAGGATATTACGGATGGTGCCATTCGGGCTTTTCCACATTTGTTTCAACTTAAACTCTTCCACTCGTGCCTCGTCCGGTGTGATGGTGGCGCATTTGATACCAACCCCATACTGTTTGATGGCATTGGCTGCATCCACTGTAACCTGATCATCTGTCTGATCACGGTATTCCATTCCCAGGTCATAATATTTAATATCTACTTCCAGGTATGGTAAAATGAGTTTTTCTTTAATGAATTTCCAGATGATTCTGGTCATCTCATCTCCATCCAGTTCAACCACCGGATTGGCTACTTTAATTTTCTGCGCCATTCTTAGTTAATTTTTAGTGTTTCAGGGAGAACAAATATATCACTTTATTGTCAGGAAGACGGCCTTAAACATTCACAATCAATACCGGAATAGAGAGGCGGTGGCGTACATCTTCGATGGTTTCTCCAAAAATATAATCTTTTAGGCCAGAGTGACCGTGGGCGCCCATGATCAGCATGCCGGCCTTTGTATTTTCAACGATTCTGACAATTTCATTAACCCTGTTGTGATAGCCCAACACACCTTCGGCCTGATAGCCCATTTTCTGCAATTGTGCCACATAAGAAGCCAGCCGTTCCTTGTCTTTTCTGGTTTCAGCATCATCACTGGATGCTTCCAGGTATTTAGCAGAGACGCTTTCCACAATATGTAACAGCGTAAAGGATACGCCTGCATTTCCTTGTGCCAGCGCATGTGCAATTAATTTTTCATCGGCCGGAGAAAAATCCAGCGCAATAGCGATGGATGAAACAGGGGTTACCTGCAGGTTTTCCAACTGAATGGCAGCGCCATGCATCAGGGCCTCTCTTTCCGTTTTCCTTTTTTGAATCATCGGATAGAAGGTCATGGCAAAGAATAACCAAAGGAATGCGCCTATCGCCAATAATATCCCCATTTTAGCAGGAAGGCTGATATCCGATTGCAATAGGGCAATGGCCTCATTCGATACCAGGTTCACATTCAGCACTACCAGTATGGCGGCGACCAGCCATGCAAAGATTTTGGTGGGTGTATTGATTACAAATGCGCCCATCGATTTTTTATCACTTACAAAATGAATGAGCGGGATCACGGCAAAACCCAGTTGTAAGCTCAGTACTACCTGGCTGAATACCAGCAGGTCATCGACTTTTTCTTCCCCATACATCAGGATCACAAAAACGGCCGGTACTATCGCAATCAAACGTGTGAGCAATCTTCGGAGCCATGGGTTAATCCTTAATTGCAGGTAACCCTCCATAACAATCTGACCGGCAAGTGTTCCTGTTAATGTAGAACTCTGCCCGGCTGCGATCAATGCCACTGCAAAAAGGATGGGCGCCAGGGATGAACCCAGCAGGGGCTGCAACAGCCGATGCGCATCCTCTATTTTAGCGACCTGGGTATTCCCGGTTTTAAAGAAAACGGTGGCAGCCAGTACCAGGATGGCGGCGTTTACCAAAAAAGCGGCATTCAACGCAATGGTACTGTCTATCAGATTATATTTTAGGGCAGCTTTGATGCCTTTTTCGTCGGGACTGATTTTGCGGGTTTGGACCAGTGCAGAATGGAGATATAAATTATGGGGCATAACAGTTGCCCCGATGATCCCAACCGCAATATACAAAGCGCCCGGTGTGAGCGCGGTAGGAATCAGTCCGGTAGCCATTTCCCCCAGTGGGGGTTCTGCCATCAGTATCTGAATCAGAAAGGAGCCTCCGATCACCGCTACAAGGCAAATGATAAAGGCTTCCATTTTACGGATTCCATATCGCTGCAGGATCAGGAACAGGAAGGTATCAAGCACGGTAATGATGGTACCCCAAACAATCGGCAGACCGGTCAGCAAGTGTATACCAATGGCCATTCCCAATACCTCGGCCAGATCACAGGCGGCAATGGCCAGTTCTGCCAGTATATACAGGCAGAAATTGACCAGAGGCGGGTAGGTTTCCCGGTTGGCCTGCGCAAGATCCCTTCTCCGGACGATGCCCAGCCGGGCACTCAGGCTTTGCAGCAGAAGCGCCATCAGGTTGCTCATCAGCAATACCCAGATTAACTGATAGCCGAATTTTGCCCCGCCCTGCAGATCGGTGGCCCAGTTGCCGGGATCCATATAGCCCACACTAACCAGATAGGCAGGCCCAATATAGGCAAGAATTCTTCTGAAACCTTTGCGCGGCAAAGTTGTATCCACAGTTTCGTGTACTTCGCTTAAAGAGTTTTCAGGATGTATTCTCTGCACCATAATCGGAAAAAAGATTGAGTATAAAAGTAAATCTGGTTAAATCTAAATTTATTCGGCCGTCCGGACAAACAAAAAATGATCTCATTCGGTTTATGCCTTATTTTAGCCAAAATATGCTTGCATGAAAAGAAGGCTGGCCGTATTCCTGATGCTATTTGTTTTTGCCTGTAAGGAAAAGAAAATTGACCTTACAGGAGATATCCCCCTGAAGGAAAAGGATTTCTTCGGTATTTTCAAACCATTGCCGCTCCCGTATTCGGTGAGTGATACCAACATAGATAAGTCTGCCGATACCACCACCATTGGCGTCAAAGCTTTCCTCCAGTTCTTTCCCGACAGCGCTTTTCAACCTATTGCCGGTCATAACCGCAGGTTTGTACTGCACCCTGTCGGAAAAATTGAAAAGGGAAAAGAACAGTATATATTGGTGCTGCTGAAACAGCAGAAGAAAAAGAAGTTGCTGGTATTTGTAACTGATAAAAAGAACCGGTTCCTTGCGGTAAAGGAGTTGCTCAGCAATGAAAAACAGGATGAGTACTTTCATTCACTTTCCATTAATAAAGAGCCTACTTTTTTACTAAGCAAGGAAAAATTCGGGAAGGACAATAACCTGCTTTTTTCCAGGGCCGGCTGGGTATACAATGATGCGGGCATATTCATGGTTGTTATCAATGATTCCAATGAGGATCCCGTTAAATCGCAGGTAATTAACCCCCTGGATACCCTCCCCAGAAAAAATAAATACAGCGGCGATTATATTAAAGACAAGAAGAATTATGTGTCGATCCGGGATGGAAAGGATGGCAATAATTACCGTTTTTTTATTCATTTCGAAAGAAGTCAGGGTGCCTGCACAGGCGAATTAAAAGGCGATCTTAAAATGACCGGCCCCGGCAGTGGCATTTTCAATGAGAGCGGAGATCCCTGTATTATCGATTTTAAATTTGAAGGGAACCAGATTTCCCTGAAAGAGCAGGGAAGCTGCGGAAACCACCGCGGAATCAAGTGTTTTTTCAACGATACTTTCACTAAAAAGAAAACGCCCCGGCCCAAAACTGCCAAAAAGAAATAAGCAACGTTTGCAGATCGGGTTATCCACTCTCTAATGTGTATAAAGTACATTAACCGGAAAAAATAAACTTATATTGCGCCTAGAACAGTAAACCAAACAGCACATGAATTTTAGAAATTACCAGGTTCCTTTTCCCATCAATGATCAGTATGCCAAGAAAGCTGCCTACTTTTCGATGGAGTTCGCCATTCACCAGCCATTAAAAATATACAGCGGAGGCTTAGGATTTCTGGCCGGCTCGCATTTGCGCAGCGCATATGAATTACGTCAAAATATGATCGGTATCGGCATTCTTTGGAAATACGGATATTACGATCAGGCCCGTAACCAGGATCAGACTTTGCAGGTCACTTTCATGGAGAAAATATACAGCTTCCTGGAAGATACCGGCATCAAGTTCCAGATCCTGATACACGAGCACCCTGTTTGGGTAAAAGCCTATTACCTGAACCCGGAAACTTTTAAAAGCGCTCCATTGTTTTTGCTGAGCACGGATCTTCCGGAGAATGACTATGTATCGCAGACCATTACCCATCGTTTATACGATGCCAATGTTGCCACCAAAGTAGCCCAGTTTATTTTATTGGGTGTAGGCGGTGCAAAACTGATCGACGAACTGGGTTTCAATCCGGATGTGTATCACCTGAACGAAGCTCATGGTATTTCTTCCGCGTTCTACCTCCTGAATAAATTCAAGAGTACCGAAAAAGTAAAAGAGCACCTGGTATTCACTACACATACCCCGGAGGAAGCGGGTAACGAAAAGCACGATATCTATCTCTGTCATAAAATGAGTTATTTCTGCGGGTTAAGTATCGATGAGGTACGTAAGCTCACCGGTATAACAGACGATCAGTTCAACCACTCTCTTGCTGCATTGCGTTTTGCGAGAAAAGCGAATGGTGTATCTGCGCTGCATGGTGTGGTAAGCCGTGATATGTGGAAACACTACGAAGGCATCTGCCCTATCACTTCCATCACTAATGCTCAAAACTGGACTTACTGGGCCGATAAACAAATGTATCGCGCCATGGAAGAAAAGAATGATGAGATATATGATGACCGGAAAAAATACCTGAAAAAAAGAGCATTTGAAATCGTTGCCGATCAAACCGGTAAACTTTTTGATCCGAATGTACTCACCATTGTATGGGCAAGAAGATTTGCAGGATACAAGCGTGCAGACCTGCTTACCTACGATATGGAGCGTTTTGAAAAGCTATTGAACAACACCCAATATCCGGTACAGATCATTTGGGCCGGTAAGGCTTACCCGGTAGATTACCCGGCTATTTCACAGTTCAATAACCTGGTGCACCTCAGTAAAAACTATAAAAACGTAGCTGTTTTAATCGGGTATGAACTGACCCTGAGTAAACGCCTGAAACAAGCTTCCGATATCTGGTTGAACAACCCGAGGGTTCCGAGAGAAGCCTCCGGTACCAGTGGTATGACTGCAGCTATGAACGGAGCGGTGAATTTTTCCACCGATGATGGATGGATTCCTGAATTTATTAACCATGGAAACAATGGTTTTGTTGTGCCAAAGGCCGATTACCTCAATATGACACAGCACGACCAGGACGAATACGATCTCAATAAAGTATATGAAATTCTGGAACAACAGATTCTTCCGATGTATTACGAGAATCAGGATACCTGGAGACAGATCATGAAGAACGGTATGCGCGATGTGCGCTTCCAGTTCGACAGCAATAGAATGGCACATGAGTATTATGAAATCATGTATAAATAAGTACTCACCCGATGTCGAATAAAATTGCCATAGCCATCACAGGAGCCAGCGGCGCAATCTATGCCAGGCTGCTGCTCAATAAACTCGTACAGATGAAAGATCAGTATGAAGCGGTGGGTGTCGTAATGAGTAAAAATGCAGAAGAAGTATGGAAGACGGAGCTGGGAGATGATTCTTACAGGGACTACCCTTTCCGTTTTTATGCCAAAACGGATTTCACCGCTCCTTTTGCCTCGGGTTCTGCCCGATACAATACAATGATTGTGGCACCATGCAGTATGGGTACACTGGGGAGAATCGCTTCCGGTGTGAGCGATGATCTGGTGACCCGCGCAGCGGATGTAATTTTGAAGGAACGGAGGAAACTGATCCTGATGGTCAGGGAAACGCCTTACAATCTTATTCATATCCGCAATATGGAGGCAGTAACGCTGGCCGGAGGAATAATCTGTCCTGCTACTCCATCCTATTACAGTTTACCCAAAACCATTGAAGACCTGGCATCTACTGTGGTAGACCGAGTGCTGGATCTGGCAGGGCTGGATCTGCAGAGTTATCGGTGGGGTGATCCCGGTTAGTAACTCAACAAAATGTATGCACAAAAAATCCCGGTATCCATCAAGGCTACCGGGATTTTATTTTAAAACATCTGCTTACGGGTGTAATGTATGCGTTATACTTTTGATGCGGATTCTTCGGTTGATTCCTCCTTTCTTTCCTGGAAGGTGAATCGCAATGCGCCCTGTTCCTTATCCAGGTCAGCAACCAATACATCTCCCTGTTTGATCGTCATTTTCATGATCTCCTCAGCCAATGGATCTTCCAGGTATTTCTGTATAGCCCTGTGCAGCGGCCTTGCCCCAAACTGAACATCGTATCCTTTATCTGCCAGGAATTCTTTTGCTTCGCTGGTTAGTTGTAAAGAGAATCCAAGGTTCTGCAAACGCCTGGAGACACCTGTCATCAGGATGTCTATAATATTGAAGATATTTTCTTTGGTAAGCGAATTAAATACCACCACATCATCAATCCGGTTCAGGAATTCGGGTGAGAACGTACGCTTCAGGGCTTTTTCAATCACAGCCTTGCTGTTTTCTTCTGCGTGCTGCATCCTGGTAGCCGTTGCAAAACCTACACCGTCGCCAAATTCTTTCAACTGGCGAACACCAATATTGGAAGTCATAATGATCATGGTGTTTTTGAAATCCACCTTTCTGCCCAAACCATCGGTAAGTTGCCCGTCGTCGAGAACCTGCAACAGGATATTGTAAATATCCGGATGCGCTTTCTCAATCTCATCCAGCAGAATTACGCTGTATGGCTTTCTTCTTACTTTTTCTGTTAACTGACCGCCTTCCTCATAACCTACGTATCCGGGAGGTGCACCAATCAGTCTGCTGACGGTGAATTTTTCCATGTATTCGCTCATGTCGATGCGGATCAACGCATCTTCAGAATCGAACATATATCTTGCCAGTGCGCGTGCCAGTTCCGTTTTACCTACACCGGTAGGGCCCAGAAAGATGAAAGTGCCAATAGGTTTTTTAGGATCTTTCAACCCTACCCTGTTGCGCTGAATCGCTTTCACCACTTTCTGAATGGCGTCATCCTGACCAATCACCATGCTCTTCATGTCTTCGCTCATCCGGCGAAGTTTCTCCGTTTCAGCCTGTACCATTCGCTTAACAGGAATCCCCGTCATCATACAGATTACTTCTGCAATATTCTCTTCTGTAATTGGATAGCGCCTGTTCTTGCTTTCTTCTTCCCACTGGTTTTTTGCCTTCTCCAATTCCTCACCCAGCTTCTTTTCCGTATCTCTTAAAGAAGCAGCTTCCTCAAAACGCTGGCTCTTCACCACTTTGTTCTTTTCATTCTTCACCTCTTCAATCTTCTTCTCCAGTTCCACAATTTCCTGAGGAACGTTGATATTTTTCAGGTGAACCCTTGCGCCTACTTCGTCCATCACATCAATGGCCTTATCGGGCAGCAGGCGATCAGTCATATAGCGGTCGCTGAGTTTCACACAGGCATCAATGGCATCATCACCATAGGTAACATTGTGGAAGTCCTCGTATTTACTCTTGATATTATTGAGGATCATAATCGTCTCATCCACACTTGGCGGTTCGATCAATACTTTCTGAAAGCGTCTGTCCAAAGCTCCATCCTTTTCAATGTACATTCTATACTCGTCCAGTGTGGAAGCGCCGATGCACTGGAGTTCGCCTCTTGCAAGGGCAGGCTTGAAGATATTGGATGCATCCAGGGAACCACTGGCGCCTCCGGCCCCTACAATGGTATGTATTTCGTCTATGAACAGGATCACATCCCTGTTTTTTTCCAGTTCATTCATGATCGCTTTCATTCTTTCTTCGAACTGACCCCGGTATTTTGTACCGGCCACCAGTGCGGCGAGATCCAGCGAAATAACCCGTTTATCAAATAATACCCGGCTCACTTTACGCTGTACAATCCGAAGCGCCAATCCCTCCACAATAGCTGTTTTACCCACACCAGGTTCACCGATCAGGATCGGATTGTTCTTTTTACGGCGACTCAGGATCTGGCTTACACGTTCAATTTCCTGTTCCCGGCCTACAATCGGGTCCAGTGTACCGGCTTCTGCCAGTTTGGTAATATCCCTTCCGAAATTATCCAGTACAGGAGTTTTGCTTTTTGCTGCACCCGGCGCCTGTTTACCCGTTCTGGACTGCTGGTAACCCGCACTTTTCTTCTCTTCATCGAAGTCATCGTCCCCTTCGTCCGGGAATTCACTTCTCGGAGGAGGGTTGGTGGTTCCCACCATACCCAGTTCATTGCGGAACAGATCGTAATCAATATCGAACTGGTTCAGAATCTGGGTCGCAATATTTTCCTTGTTTTTGAGAATGCTCAACATCAGGTGTTCCGTTTCTACCAACGGACTTTTCAGGGCTTTCGCCTCCAACACGGTTACCCTGATAACCTTCTCCGCCTGTTTGGTCAGGGGAAGGCTGTTGATATTGGCAATATTTTTACCTGTTTTATCTTTTACGGCCAGTTCCACCTCTTTTCTAAGCTCATACAGGTCTACATTCAGTTGTTTTAAGACCTTGATAGCCGTATTGTCACCGTCGCGGATCAGTCCGAGCAGCAGATGCTCGGTACCGATAAAATCATTTCCTAACCTGAGCGCCTCTTCCCTGCTGAAAGAAATGATCTCTTTTACCTGTGCTGAAAAATTATTATCCATGATCTAAATTTGGATTTATACAATTATAACGAATAATTTTGACCGAAGTTGTGGTGCACTTATTCACAGTTTGTTAATTGAATGCCTGTTTTATGGAAGTCAAAATTGATACCAAGGAGAAATTTACCGTTGTAACCCCGTTAACCGCCGATCTTTCTGCCAATATAGCAGCAGAACTGATCGGAATTTGCAATAATCTGCTGCATCAGCCGGTAAAAAATGTGGTATTGAATCTGTCGGAAGTGGCTACCCTGGATTCCTCCATTGCCGGTACCATCGCCGATCTGCAACAACAGTTTTACGACAGCAGCGCCTCCTTTGTTCTCTGCAATCTTTCCGAAGCGGCAGTTCAAACCCTGGATCAGTTGGAGCTGACAGAATTATTGAATATTACCCCTACCGAGTCCGAGGCCTGGGATATTGTACAAATGGAAGAGATTGAACGGGAACTGCTGGATGGGGACGATGTCAATTTTGAATCCAACGAATAAATCAAACCGGCTGCATGCATCTACAAAACTGGTATGCAGTATTGTCTGTACCCCCCCATGCAAGCGAACAGGAAATCCGGCAGGCTTACCGGAAACTTGCACTGCGCTTTCATCCCGATAAGAATCCGGGAAACCACCAGAGTATCCTTCAGTTTCAACTGGTGAAGGAGGCCTATGAAGTGTTAAGCAACCCCAAACGCAGGTCGGCTTATGACCGGCTGGTTTACTTTGGCAATCCTGTTAAAAATACCCCAAAATACCATTCTTCGGCTGCAGAACTGACAGAAGCTGCAGCCAGCCTCCTCCGGGACCTGCTGCGGCAAAACCAGTTTTTTATCAACCGCGACTGGCTGTTCAATGAGTGTATGGAGCTGCTTTCGCCCGAAAACAGGCAGTTGCTGTTGAATACCCGCGACCATTCGGTTATAGCCCGGTTTCTGAAATTTCAGTTTGAATCGGCTATTTTTCTAACTTATCGGCAAAACATCATCCTGTTAAATCACTGGAAGCAACTCAGCGGAGGTAGGCCGCAACTGGAGCAACTGGTCAGCAACCATCTGCAACGTACCAAAAGAGTGCACTTATGGGATAAATCTAAAATATGGCTTGCAATAGGAATTGGTATCGCTATCACCTTACTGATTGTACTTTCCTGATTAAGGTTCAATGATTTTCTCCACCCTGGCCAGCTTACCGACTGCATTCACACCTTCAACAATTATTCTGAATTTACGGGTCAGATCGTTATTGAAAAAACTGATTTTAACCGTTTTATTTTTCTGATCGGTAAGCACATAAGGATTCCAGTACAGGGTGGAACGGGTATCTGGTTTTTTAGCTACCGGATATGTATAATCCGGGTGATAAAACTCCCTGTAAGCAGTATAGCCGCTGAGTGTGGCGCTGTTCATACCTTTGATCCGGTCGGTGCTTCGGTCTGCAGGTTTTCTGGTATAGATGGCAATAGCGCCGGATGCACCGGAACCGGTAGAACCCATGAAAGGCGGCTTGAACACTTTTACATAAGCTACATCAGTCATAGACAGATTCATGGCAGATAAAGCATCCGCAGGCATTTCATTAATAAAAATATCGGGCGTACCCTCACGCCAGTTAAGGCCGGGAACATTGTCGCTGTTGGCATCTTCTGCGCCGTTGGTGCCCATCATAGGGATAGACATGGTTAAGCCGGGAATCAGGTTCTGCAGGTAGTAGAAAATATTAATGGAGGCCTTGGCCCGTTCATCATTGATGATATCAAAGGAATAATCGTTTTTATTACTGAAAATCCCGGTTGTATATTTTTCATCCAGCACTTCAACCTCAGATTTGGCTTTTGAATGCACCACCACTTCCTTTAGGGTAACCGTAGTATCAAAACGACTCCTTACAGTGGCCGCACTTGAATAAAAAAGATTGCCTGCCCTTAAGCCGGAAGTGTCCGGGCGGGTATAATCAACAAGCTTCAGCGAAGCCGGAACACTGATCAACGGGATCCCTGATTGTATTGTTGCATTCGACTGATCACTGAGTTTTTTGTCTGCATTGATCTGGTAGTATACTTTTACCGTATCAAAAAAGATCAGTCCGCGTTGGTTAAAAGAACCATCGGCTGCAATCGGTACCATAAAATACTGCTTGGTACTATCCTTTGATTGCATGATTAGCGTAAGTTGCTGATTCGATTTTAAGCTATTATTTTTTCCGGTGATGAGCTTTCCCTTGATCTGCAGGTAATCGCTGTCTATGGGATATTTCAGCTGGAGCGGTTTTTCGGCCACTATATCTTCCCACCGGATTCTGCGCCAACCATGGGTCAGCATCAGAAGGTCCAGGTGCTGACGAACGGTTTCATTGTTAGCAGAAAAATAATAAGCAGGTTGGTGGATGTACCCCTTCAGATCACCACTCAGCAAAAGCTGAGAAATAATATCGGAACTGCTGTCGGAAGGAAACGAAGCATCTGTAACAGATACAGACATATTACTAGATATACTATCGGGGACATGAATAGAAAAAGTATTCTTTGAACGATTGGTAAATCGTTTGGTGTCGGCATATACATCCGGGAAAAACTGATAATTATTGTTGTTTATATATACAATTCTTTCAGCAACAGGAATCCAGCGATCATCAAAAACTGTTAGTTGTAAAACACCGGTTTGCAGATTGGCAGTAGGAATCTCACCTCCTGCCCTGAGTTTAGCGCTCAGATTGATAGAGGCATTGTAGACCATTTGCTGGTTAATCGTTGCGACAATGTGCAGCAGTTTGAAATTATCTGAAACAGCAGCGCTTCTTTTAACGATGAAGATGGTTTTATTTCCCGTGAGTCTTGATTCAAGTACAACGCCATTGCTCTTGGCTACCGGCAGCGGGGTGTTATGGGTAATACCAAATTCATCTACCCACGCACAGGAATAAGTTTCGTTGGCCTGAGGTTCGAGCAAAAAACTTCCCATTCCATTGTGTACCGAAACAATGGAATCAATCAATTCATTCTTATTATTCAGAATAGCCCCTTTTACAGCTACGGGCATCCCGCTTTGATCCACCGCTTTAAATGCTACTGTAGAGCTAATCCCCTGTATCAGGTCACCACCTTCGGGGAAAAATCGCAGGGAAACTTCCGGCTGTTTAACAGCAGGTTTGGGCACTGCATCCTCCTGCGCTATCTGGAGCCGGGTATTGTATATAAATGATGAATCAAAATTCATCATCCATCTTGTATAAGCTTTCAGATAAATGGCTCTCCCTTCATATTTAGCAGGCACATTAAATTGTCCCCTTGCAGAAGACTCAAACACCGGGTGGATGGTATGTTTAATCAGTTTGCCTTTGTGATCATACCAGTCTACATAAAAATTCCTGCTGTAATCGGAAGCTGTTTCACCTGCTCTCAGGTAGGCTTTGAACCAGATGGTTTCTCCCTTACTGTAAACCTGCTTATCAAAATGCAAATGCAGTTTTTCCTGCTGGTATTCGGTTCTGTAAACATGAAGCATTGAATCAGGCTGTTGTGCTGCTGACCGAACAACGATCATTACGAACAGCGAAAAGAGAAAAACGGACAGTTTCCTGTTAGGCATAAAGTGAAGTTGTGTAATCAACTGGAGGATACGAATTTATTGAAAAAAAACAGGTTGGAAGGCTTCTGAATGTTAAAATTAAAAAAGGAAGGGTCTTCATCCGCCCCTTCCTTTTATGCAACAGAACAGTAAAAAAATTACTGATTCTTATCTAACGTGAAGGACACATAAGGCAGACGAGTGCCGGTAGATCCGGAATAACCCATCGTGAATATGGTCATCACCCGCTCACTTTGTAAGGTATTGCCACTTGAATAAGTAGCGATGGCCTTGGTAGTGATGGCAGCTCCTGCAGGTCTCACATCCCATGTGGTGGCATTACCAGATACGTAACCAGGAGCATTCACCCCGGTTTTCAGGGTAAAGGTATCCGTAGCTGCCATGAAAGCCACGTTGTTCTTGATCAACTGACCATTCAGGTAAATATCCACTGCGGGAAGGTTCGGAATCAGGTTTACAAAACGGAAACGGCAATGACCTGTATCCACTTTTGCAATTTCATTCTTTACCAGTTTGGATTGTGTGTTTGCTGCTGTATCCGCTATATGCAATGTATACGGCGCATTATCCGGAATCGTGATATTGGTAGTATACAGTACAATGGAATCTTCCGCAGTTCCTTTTTTCGGAATTACGACAGCAATCTTATTACTTCCCTGTGGAACAGATAAATAATTGGGAAAGTTGCTCCCCCGGGTATTGTAACCGCCACCCGGAAAGGGAGTTCTGGTTTGCAGCGCATTACTGACCACTTTATCGTTGATTTTGATTACCATGGTATTATAATCCACGGTATAGGCAAATCCCAGGATTACCTTCAGTTGTCCGGCAGTACCTGAGGTGCCGTAAGCCGAATATGCCTGGTTCGTAACACCGTCATTTTTGGTACAGGCATACAGGAAAAGGAATGCTGCAGCCGGAATGATGTATTTTAAACTGATTTTTTTCATTGTTCTTTTTTTTCAGTTGAGATTAAGGTTGCATAAACCAATGTTCCTTGGTATGGTAATCTGATGCCAAAGCACCGATCGTTTGTAATGCAGGAATATTGTACAGATACTCAGAATTGTATCGTGGACGCGCGCGGTAAACCGGCTTACCGGCATTATACACATTCAATACCGAAGGTAGCGAGAATCCGGCATACACCTGGGTTCCGGTAGCAGGATCTATATCTGTATAATGGAAACGACGCAGATCGGTCCAGGTTTCATGGAAACCATAACCGTATAGGGCAATGTATTTCTGCAGCATAATCATGCTCAGTGTTAAGTTAGCTGCGCTGGCGGGAATCACTTTAGGGTCTGCCAGGTAAGCAGCTCTTGAAGCAGGGGTGATCTTTTTAGACAGAGGGATTCTGCTATCGTATTCTGTAGTTAACAGGTCAAAAGACAAGTTGATACCATTGGTATAAGCCGCTAGAGCCAGGGCCTTATCTCCTTTTCTGTAAGCAGCTTCCGCTTTCATGAACTGCACATCGCTGGCAGTAATTACCGGGAATGGGGCCAGGTTGTTGAAGATATACCTACCAGAATCAGGTACAGCAGTAGATGTGCTGCCAAAAAGCTGTCTCCAGAAATTCTTAGGCTGATCATTGGTACCTAAACCGGAAGAACCCTGTCCTGGCTGTATACCTTTATACGTACCATTGTTATTCTCATTCAGCAGATAAGGTGTTCTTGGATCAATAATACCGGAGAATGGAGAGGCGGCGGAAGCGCCGGTCAGCAAATCTGCAATGAATGCGGTCTGCCTCAGACTACCGATATTACCCCTGTAAGGTCCGTAGTAGTTATTGGTACCGCTGAAGTTACCACCCTGCCATTTCTGGGTTGCATTGTCTGCATTGGTGGTAATAGACAGGTTACAATACTTGATTACAGAATCAGCGTAGTTATTGGTGGTATAAATGGTTTTGTTGCTCAGGTGTGCATAGGACCTGGCCTTGATGGCATACACAAACTTTTTCCATTTACTCACATCTCCGCCATAAAAATAGGTATCTCCCTTGGCGAGGTTGGCAGGACTGGCAGCACCATCCGTTCTGTTGAGATAGTAAATGGCACTGTCACAGATTTTACGAACCGTATCATACACTGCTTCCTGCGAATCGTAATCAAACTGGGAACGACCTGCATCAAAGGATTGTTTCAGGATCACTTCTCCGTATTGTTCCGTCAAAGTCAGCCAACTGAACGCGAATAAAGCATTTGCCACACCTACATAGTCCCATTTCTCCTGCCATCTTCCCCTGGAAATAATATACTTTGCATTGGCGCCGATACCGTAATAGTGCATGGCCCAAACCAGGCCGGTATTATCACTACCTGTACCATAAACACCACCCATCTGATCGTAGCTGTTATTGGTAGATACATCTCCCCAGTACTGAATATAACGGGCCATCAAAACAGCTTCTGCTGCGCAACCATAAGAACCACCACCACCACCGGTTGGAGGTGCAGCAGTTGAAGTCATCTGGTTGATGGCATTCGGTAAAACAGCTTCAATATCCACCTCAACCGGGTTGTTCGGGTTTAAGTAAACGCTGTCCAACTTTTTCGAGCAGGCCTGGATCGTTAGTATACCAATCGCCAGCGTCATCGTTTTAAGCGAAAAAGTTATAAAGGATTTATTTTTCATAATAATGTATTATTTAATTCAATTAAAAACCAACTCTGAGACCGCCGTTGAAACTTAACGGAGCAGCAATGTTACCAAAATCAAAACCAACTGCACCTACCCCTCTTAAAGAGGCGTTACCACCATTTGCTGCAGGATCAGCACCGGAATAATTGGTAAACAGGATCAGGTCGTTACAGGTCAGGAAGAAGCTCATGGATTTAACGGATCTGAACTTTTTGTTCAGTAATTCTGACGGCATGGTATAGCTCAGAGAAATATCCTTTAAGCGGAATGCATTGATATCCCTTTCCATATAGTCTTCCTCCGGCATGGAAGCGGCGCCATAATAAGTATTATTATAGTAAGGCGTTACATAAATATTGTTCACCGTTGGGGTGGCGGTATTTTCCAACCCATTCTGCACAACAGCCTGCACAACCCTTGGTGTTAAACGATCTGCAGTTTTAATTGATTTACCCAAATTAGTCAGGTACATATTGGTACCGTTGAAGATATCTCCGCCAATTCTCAGATCCCATAAGAAGCTGAAATTCCAGTTTTTGTAACGGAAACGGTTCACCGTACCTAAGGTAAGCCATACCGTTCTGTCGGCGCGAACCCTCCATACCGCATCCTGTACTGGAAGGCCGGTTAAGGCAGATACCAGGATGGCGCCATTATTGGAAGCAACACCGTTTAAGCCTGCAGGAGTCAGATCCTGACGCTTGTAACCATAGCTGGTAATAGTGCCGGTAGTAAATCCTGGTCTGATACCACCTCTTGCATTATTATATAACCAGGTAGAAGCATCGTAGTAGTCTCCGCCGGAAATATCAATAGAAGCAGGAATTGCCAATACCTTGTTCCACATATGGTTAAAGTTGAACTGGATATTCCAGTCAAAATCCTTTTTGCGGATGGCTTTGAAGCCCAGGGAAATCTCCAAACCTTCGTTTTGCACACTGGAGTTATTGGCAGTGTTCAGTACGAAACCTGTACCATAGCTGGCACGGAAACCCTGCGCAATCTGATCCAATGCCTTGGTGTTATAGTAAGCCGCGTCAATGGTTATCTTGTCTTTCCACAACCTGAATTCTGTACCAATTTCATAGGTATTCTGTCTTTCTGGTTTCAGGTTCGGGTTTGCATTGGTAAATGCATATTGCAAAGGAACCATTCCTGGTGCAACACTTGTTGCAGTCGGAACAAAGTTAGACTGGTTGGCATAAGGCGACGGGAGCCTTGCAGTGGAGGCCAGTGAGCCCCTCAACTTCCAGTAACTTAAAGCACCACCTTTCATGTTAGGGAAGATGTCGCTCATGATTACACTCAAACTTCCGCCGGGATAACTGTAGTTTCTGTTAGCTGCAGGCAACACGGAAGAAGATTCAAACGCAAGGGAACCGGTAAGAAATACCACGTTCTTATAGCTCACAGTTGCTTCCGCAAACCCGGCAATCTGGTAGTTCTTTCTCAGATTCCATTTATCGTTACCTACCAAAGCAGCCCGGCTTAAACGGGTACGGGTTGCCGGATCGGTAGCACTGCTGTCAAAACCCCTGGTACTGTCTTTGGTACCGGAGATGCCATACAACTCCATATCTGTCTGGCTCCAGCGGGTACCTACGGTGAGCCTGGTATTGAAATCACCAAACGCTTTCTTAACAGTAGCCGTAATAGTGTGGTTATAGGTTGCAGCTTTGGCCCAGTAATTATCCAACTGACCTTTATTGGCCATGGAAGATTGCGCAGAAGACTCCGGATCCCGGAACTGGAAACCTGAGGTTGCATAATAGTTGTAACCAAATCGGCCTGCAACGGTTAACCACTTATAAGGATTGTAGTTGATGGCCAGGTTGGCTTCATAGTTATTGGTCTTATCCCTGGACTCGTTTCTGTTTACTGCGAAGAAAGGATTATCTGTTTCAGAAACAGTACCCAGTCCTGCATCATCAGCCGGGTTGTTGGCCAGCGGATTGGCCAGGTAACGTTTATGTCCGTTTGCCAATAAATAGTCTACTGCATTATCAGTAGCCGGCCATAAGTAGAGGTTCAGCAAATAACTGTTAGCACCTTTTAAGGCCTTATCGTTATTACTGTTGCTGTAGGCAATGGAAGGTGTAATATCGATGTACTTACCAATTTTAGAAGTATTGGTAATTCTGAGATTCACCCTTTGTAAACGGGTGTTGGGAACTACCCCACTCTGGTCGTAGTAAGAACCACTGATTCTGGTGCTGGAATTCCCTTTACCAAATTCCATGCTCAGGTTATGGGTCATACCAAATCCTGTTCTGAAGAAGTTACCCACATTGTCATAGAGTTTTGTACTTGGATCCATTGCAGGTCCAAATGCGGAAAAAGTTGCAGTGGAAGCCACCCCGTTGGTGCCGGTCTGGAAACCATTGAACGCTTTTGGTAAGTTTTGGATAGACTGGAAACGGATACTGTTGTCGTAGTTCACATTGAAACGCTTACTGTCAGTTACTTTGGCTCTCTTGGTAGTAATAACAATAGCGCCGTTACTGGCGGCACTACCATAGAGCACCGTAGCCTCAGGTCCTTTCAGTACGGTTACCGACTCTATATCGTTCGGGTTAATATCCGCAATCCTGTTGGTGAAGTCGTTGGAGGTGTTGCTTTGACCGGCAGCAGACGGTACAGAAGCCGTAGCATCAATGGTGGAGTTGTCTCTCACCACACCATCCACAACAAACAGTGGCTGGTTGTCTAAAGACAAAGAGTTGAAACCACGCAACACGATGGTGGAAGATGCACCTGGTACACCGGAAGTAGCTGTAATGGTTGCACCGGCAATTCTACCCTGCAACCCACCGATAAAGTTTTCACGTTGGGTTTCTTTAAGGTCATCCCCTTTTACAACCTGGGTTGAATATCCAAGGTCGCGGGCTTTTCGCTTAATATCCATCGCAACCACTACTTCATCCAGTTCAGTTACAGAACTCTTCAGTAAGATTTCGATTTTACCGCTACCTATTACATAACGCTGGGCCTCATAACCAATATAGGTAATCTGCAGGGACTGACCCTTGTTGGCCTTAATGGTAAAAGAGCCATCTTCTTTGGATTGTTCAGTAGCAGTTGAACCAACCACCTTAATGGTAACACCGGAGAGTGGTGTTTTTTTGTCGGCATCCAGAATGGTGCCCGAAACCGTTTGACTTTGCCCATAGGAAGGCAGCGTGAAAACGAGCAGTAAAAAACAAACTGCTTTAATCAAGCTTGGGAGTTTTCTCATTGTACAGTGTTTGTTTCTGATGACAGCAACTTCATGCAAAAAGCTGCAAAAAGCTGCTCAATCGTTAAAATAAATCTAATTTCGTGTTAAATATAAAAGAAGAATCGCTAATCTGCGAAAAAATTACAGCAATAAATTGCAGAAACTTGCAAATTCAAATGTGTATTTTGAACAATAAGTAGGGGCAAATCAGAGGACAGCAATCCCTTTTTTTGCATAAGGCACCAGCAATTCATCAGCAGGATCCAGTTCAGTAATCAGCACATCTACCCTATCCAAACCGCAAACCACCAATCGCTGGGCTGTATTCAGTTTTTCGGAAATAGCCAGGGAAACCACTTTTTGAGAGCAGTCGATCATGGCTTTTTTAACCTCAATAATTTCCAATTCAAGATCAGTTATTCCATCAACGGTGTTGATGCTGTTTGTACCCAACAAACAAAGGTCAGCCTTAATCTGTCCAAAACGACTTACCACTTCGGCTCCAACGGCCATCTGTGCACTTTTCAACAGTTTGTTGCCAAAAAAAATCACTTCGATATGCGGGTGATTCAGCAACTCCAGGGCAATGGGTACATTGCTGGTCACAAATGTGGCATTCAGTTCGGCTGGCAGGAGCTTGATTAATTCGCGCATGGTGGTACCGCCGGAGATAACCACCAGCATACCATCCTTGATCAGTTGGATGGCTTTTTGGGCAATAACCTGCTTGGCGGAAAGATTGTAGACCTGGTTGGTTTCAATAGTGAAATGAAAGGACTTGGCCAGCGCCCCGCCGTGTACTTTCATCAATTTCCCTTCTTCCGCTAATTCCTGCAAATCCCTGCGGATTGTGTCTTCGGAAACATCCAACTGAATACATAAATCTGCTGATAATACCTTGTTATGTATATTAATCTGTTGGATTATGTAAGCCTGTCTTTCTTTTTTAAGCATCCTTAAAAATAAAGAGTTTGCAGAAAACCGCACAAATTATTTATAAATTACACTGCCGCAGACCAATGAGTAGCGTAAATTTGCAGCCTGTCGCCTTCATGATTTCTCCAAATACCATACAACAGATTACCAATCGCATCGACATTATCGATGTGGTGGGGGAATTCGTGAAACTCAGGAAGAGGGGCACCAACTACCTGGGGCTCTGTCCTTTTCACGGCGAAAAATCCCCTTCTTTCACCGTTTCCCCGGCCAAAGAAATTTACAAATGCTTTGGGTGCGGAAAAAGCGGCAATACCATCACTTTCCTGATGGAGCATGAAAAGTACAGCTACGTGGAAGCCCTGAAATGGCTGGCTGAGCGCTACAATATTACGGTAGAGGAAACCCAGAAAACAGCCGAGCAGGTTCAACAGATTCAGATAGCAGACAGCCTGTATGCCATCAACAATTTTGCGCAGAAGTTCTTTGCCGATCAGTTGTATAATACGGAGGAAGGCGTCCGGATCGCCCTCTCCTATTTAAAGGAAAGGGGATTCCGCGATGAAGTGACCCGGAAATTTCAGATCGGTTATAATCCGGAAGCAAGAGATACGCTTACCAAGGCGCTCCTGGCCAACCAGTTTAATCCGGAACTGCTGCCTAAAACAGGATTGGTATCTAACCGGAACAATGAACTGGCCGATAATTACCGCAACAGGATCATTTTCCCGATCCACAACAACAGCGGCAAGGTTATCGGTTTTGGTGCCAGGGTAATCGGTAAAAACGACCGGGGGCCAAAATATATTAACACTCCCGAAAATGAGATCTATGTAAAAAGCAAAATTCTTTACGGATCTTATTTTGCCAGGACTGCCATCGACAAAGCAAAAGAATGTTTACTGGTAGAGGGTTATACCGATGTGGTGAGCCTGCACCAGGCGGGAATAGAAAATGTAGTGGCCAGCGGCGGTACCTCATTAACCATTGATCAGCTTCGGCTGATCAAAAAATACACAGATAATCTCACCATTATTTACGACGGAGACAGCGCCGGCATCAAGGCCGCTCTCCGCGGGCTGGATCTGGCCCTGGAAGAAAGCCTGAATGTAAAACTGGTGCTGATTCCCGATAATGAAGATCCCGACAGCTATGTCAATAAAGTTGGCGCAAAAGCTTTTAACGATTTCATTGCTGCCAATAAAAAGGATTTCATTCTCTTTCAGTTGGAAGTTTTGCTGAAAGAAGCCGGCGCCGACGTAAGCAGAAAAAGCAGTATCGTTAACCAGATTGCCGAGTCGCTCAGCAGAATCAGCAAGGCGGAAGATTTTACCAAACAACAGGATTACATCAAGCAATGCGCAGCCCTGCTGAAGATAGATGAGACCGGGTTTACTAACCTGGTCAACAAATACAAGCGCAACAAAATTGCAAAGGAAGAGAAGAAGCTCCCATTTGATGAAGCTGCATTTATTCAACAGGATTCGGAACAGCGCCCCTCACAGGAATATGAAGATTCCACCGCGCTGCTGCAACAGGATGATCTCTTCGAAAAAAACATACTGCGCGTATTACTGGAACACGGACTCAAAACTTTCAACGAAGAGTTGACCATTGCAGCCTATATTTTCCAGGAAATGGAGCATTTCCAGTTCGACAATCCTTTATACGTTAATGTACTGGAGTATTATAAAGACTGGTATAATAAGGGCATGGAACCAACGGTCAAAACCATGTTGTATCACGAAGATGAAAGCATCCGCAACCTGATTGTAAATATTTCCATGACCCCATTTGAACTGAGCCAGCGGTGGGACGATGTGATGGAAGGAATGAAAATTCTGGAAAAAGACACTTCTGTTGAAGACGCTATTACCAGCATGAATTATTTCAAGCTGAGAAAGATCAAAAAAATGTTCGAACAGAATCAGCAGGATATGGAGAAAGCACCATATGAAGAACAGGTCAAGCTGATTGAATTGCATAAGCAACTGAAAGAATTCGAGAGAGAGATCACCAACAAACTGGGAACAGTGATTATACGATAGCCCTTTGTGCATCGACTACCAACATGAAACTTGCAGAATGGTACAAACTAAGATACAGAGAACTAATTCCGCTTGCATTTAGTTGCCTGATAATTGCAACCTATTATTAACAGGTAAGCGAAAAATTTTGTCACCCATGCATCTCTTTTCTTATTTCCCGCATTCCTTTTCCAATGTACTTTTTCATCATTTTATTAAGATGACTACTATCTGTAAAACCTAGTTCATAGGAAATTTCCTGGAAAGGGGCGTCTGTAAATTTAGCCCGGGACTCGGCAATCCGTAGCCGGGATTTTAATACAAAATCCTGAAATCCTTCCGAGGCATTGCGTTTGAAATATTCGCTGAAATAAGTTTCCGAAATATGGAATTTTTGAGAAAGATATCTGACAGATAGTTTTTCTGCATCCAGTATATTGAAACTGATGAAATTGAGCATGTTGGCAAATTTTTCATCGGTAAAAGTACGATTACTCAATAGCCTTGTCTGAATATTTCGACAGATGATTGCCAAAACGGAAACTAACGTGTTTTGTATAACGAAAGCGGAACAAATGCCTTTCTTTTCGTATTCATAAAGAATCGCATCAAATAATCTTTTAAGCTGTTTTTTATCATCCGGATCATCTATCAGTTCACCATAAAGAAAGTCGTGATTACCCAGAATGAAATTGAGCCGGCTAAACCAGTTATTGTAATCTACCTGATGATTTACTGAAGTTTTAAAATAAGAACCAGTAAACCGGACAAACATAAACCTTGTCTTTTTCTCAATAACATACATGTGGCATCGTGCAGCAGGCAGAAAGAAAATACCGTTTTTCTCATATTTCTGTTTTATGTAATTGGCACTGTGTATCCCTTCTCCATCCAGTACATATACAATTTCAAAAAAATTGTTCTTTCTGTTTCTTTCTTTCCATTCACTCAATTCAGTAATCTCCACCGAAAAGTTATCGTGTATCTGTTCCATCGTATAAGATTAATTCTTTTCAATTTAACTACAAGCTCCTTCCAATCAGGATACTGTTTTTTCCTGTTTATTTACAGTCTCAAAGAGAGTAGGCTATTTACCTTCGCCGTATCAATTTAAATAATATCGCTATGAATTATAAAGAAATCGCAAAGAAGACGATTGGCCATTTATACCAATCGCATAACAGTATACGCCAGTCTGGTATTGATACATCTTTGGTTGCATTGGCAGAACTAAGGGTTTCCCAAATCAATGGGTGTGCTTACTGCTGCCATTTCCATTCAGGAGAGTTAAGAGATATGGGAATCGTCCAGGACTTATTAGACAAACTTCCGGGCTGGAAACATTCTATGATTTTTAACCGAAAGCAGGTTTTAACTTTAAAACTGGCTGAATCCATTTCTCTTCTCGACAATAATACCGAGGTTATTCTCGAAGATATGAAAAATGACTTTACTGAAAAAGAGGTCGTAGAATTAACAGCGAGTATTGCACTGATGAATGCCCTTAATCGTTTGCGCATTTCTCTTGGGGATAAAGTTTAATGAAATATTTAAGACAATGAAAGCAGTACAATTAGAAAAATTCGGCATTGAAAATTTAGCAGTAAAAGAAATTGAAAAACCAATCCCCAAAAGAGGTGAAGTGTTGGTTCGCATAAAAGCAGTTGCACTCAATTATCTTGATGTAATATTAGCCGATGGTAGTTTTCATAAAAATTTGCCATTCCCATATACACCCACGTCTGACGGAGCAGGGATCGTTGAGGAATTGGGAGAAGATACTAAAGGATGGGAAGTCGGCGACCGTGTAGCCATTCAGTATGTACAGAATTGGACAAAAGGGGATTTTCAAAAAGAATATAATACACGGGTAGCATGGCAAACACAGGGGGTTTTGTCAGAATACGTTTGCCTACCTGATTATGGCATTATAAAAGCACCCGAAAACCTAAACTTCGAAGAGGTTTCAACCTTACCGATTGCCGCCCTGACTGCGTGGCACGCATTAATCAACCAGGCCAATTTGCAAATCGGGCAAACTGTCCTGACTCAAGGCACAGGAGGCGTTTCTATTTTTGCGTTGCAACTGGCAAAAGCTGCCGGAGCTAAAGTTATTGCCACCACCAGCACCGAAGTGAAAGTAAAAAAACTGCTGGAACTCGGGGCTGATGCCGTAATCAATTACACAGAATACCCTGAATGGCATAAAGAAGTTATGAGACTCAATGATGGAAAAGGCGTGGATATAACACTGGATATAGCAGGTACGAAAACCATAGAACAGTCTTTGCTATCACTCAAAGAGAACGGATTTCTTTCCACAGCAGGTTTTATATCTGGTTCTACGTTACCGATTGATATTCATAAGCATTCAATCAATATGTCATTTTTATTGATTCAAGGACTGGCAACAGGTAGTGCTGAGAGTTTTTTAAAAATGAACCGTGCCATTGAGATCAATAATATTCATCCCGTTATTGATTCGGTTTATGAAATGGGTCAGGTCAGAGAAGCTTACAAAAGAATGAAAGACGGTAATATGGTTGGCAAAATTGTTATCTGCTTATGATGGTCTTACTTGGACCGTACAACCTCTTCGTTATGTGATATGAGTATCTAAATTTACTCCTTGGATAACTGAAAATTAACAAAAAAGAGGCTGCTCTTTTAAAGACAGCCTCTTATACTTTTTGATTATCGTTTTTAATCAACTTTATTTCACTTCCTCGAACTGTGCATCTTCAACAGTATCTCCCTTAGAGCCGCCGTCATTATCCTGAGGGCCTTGTTCAGCGCCCGGTTGAGCGCCGGAAGTCTGCTGCGCCTTATAGATATCTTCGCTGGCGGCAGTCCATGCGGTATTCATTTCAGCCATCGCTGCATCAATTGCAGGGATATCCTGATTTTTGTGAGCATCTTTCAGCTTGGTCAGGGCAGATTCTATAGCGCCCTTTTTATCGGCCGGAATCTTATCGCCAAACTCTTTAAACTGCTTCTCGGTCTGGAAAATCAGGCTATCTGCCTGGTTCAGCTTTTCCACACGTTCTCTGGCTTCCTTATCGCTTGCTTCATTGGCTTTGGCCTCTGCTTTCATTTTCTCCACTTCCTCCTTGCTTAAGCCACTACCCGCTTCAATGCGGATTTTTTGTTCTTTACCGGTACCCTTGTCTTTTGCACTCACATGCAGCATACCGTTGGCATCGATATCAAAAGTTACTTCAATCTGTGGTACGCCTCTTGGAGCCGGGGGTATTCCGTCCAGGTTAAACATACCTAAGCTCTTATTCTGACTGGCCATTGGGCGTTCTCCCTGTAATACATGGATCTGAACACCGGGCTGGTTATCGCTTGCGGTGGAATATATTTCTGTTTTCTTGGTAGGAATGGTTGTGTTGGCAGCAATCATCGTAGTCATTACACCACCCATTGTTTCAATACCCAGGCTCAACGGAGTTACATCGAGCAGCAACACATCTTTTACTTCACCTGTTAAAACGCCGCCCTGGATAGCCGCTCCGATGGCAACCACTTCATCCGGGTTAACACCCTTATTGGGTTTTTTCCCAAAGAATTTCTCAACAATTTCCTGCACTTTCGGAATACGGGTGGATCCACCCACCAGGATCACTTCATCAATATCGGAAGTGGAGTACCCTGCATCTTTCAATGCCGCTTCACAAGGTTTTAAACAGCGGGCAAAAAGGTTGTCTGAAAGCTGTTCAAATTTGGCACGGCTTAATTTAACCACCAGGTGTTTGGGTACACCATCAACGGCAGTTACATAAGGCAGGTTGATTTCTGTTTCTGAAGAAGAACTCAGTTCAACTTTTGCTTTTTCAGCGGCTTCTTTCAAGCGCTGTAAAGCCATCGGGTCTTTGCGCAGGTCAATTGCTTCCTGGTTTTTAAATTCATCCGCCAGCCAGTCCATGATCACTTTATCAAAGTCATCGCCACCGAGGTGGGTATCACCATTGGTAGATTTTACTTCAAATACGCCATCACCCAGTTCCAGGATGGAAATATCGAAAGTACCGCCACCGAGGTCGAATACAGCGATCTTCTGGTCCGCATGTTTTTTATCAAGGCCATAGGCCAGAGCAGCAGCAGTTGGCTCGTTCACAATCCTTTTTACCACCAGGCCGGCAATTTCACCTGCCTCCTTGGTAGCCTGACGCTGGGCGTCGTTAAAGTATGCTGGAACGGTAATAACCGCCTCTGTTACCTCCTGACCCAGGTAATCTTCTGCCGTTTTCTTCATTTTTTGAAGCACCATCGCAGAAATTTCCTGCGGGGTGTACAAACGATCTTCGATGGCAACACGTACCGTATTATTGTCACCCTTGGCTACTTTGTAGCTCCAATGGCTGATTTCTTCCGTCACTTCGTCGTACTTACGACCCATAAAACGCTTCACACTGGAGATGGTATTCTGCGGGTTGGTAATTGCCTGACGTTTTGCAGGATCACCTACTTTTCTTTCCCCGTTCTTCAAAAATGCCACCACAGAAGGTGTGGTTCTACGGCCTTCGTCGTTAGCTATCACAACTGGCTCATTTCCTTCCATTACGGAAACACAACTATTAGTGGTTCCAAGGTCAATCCCAATTATCTTTCCCATATTTATTTTTTTTCTTGATTTACAAGGTCAATGATTATGCCATCGAACAATAGAATGAAATATTGTCATAAAAACGAGGGGCGAAAGCCCCCAAAGGGTCATTTTGCTATAAAAACAGGCCAAAAAGCCTATTTTACTGCCTTAAAAGTGAAGTTCTTCTGTGAAAAATAGCTGAAAGCTACCACAAAGAAGGTGGTGGCAATTTTCGAAGGTGTAGGATACCAGCCCAGCACATCTACAAAAATCTTCAGAAAAAGATAGTTCAGAATCAGGCAGCCGAGCACCACCATGAAATATTTACCCAGTTGCTCCCTTTTGGCAACGGAGGTTTCCTGGAAAACCACGTAGCGGCTCAGGTAGAATCCAAGCGGAAACGTAACCAGGAAACTCATCAGGAAGGAAGCGATGTGCGCTCCAACCGTAATAAAACCCAGCTCCAGTGGCTGTTTGAGCAGGATAAAATTATACGACATAAAGAAGAGGCAGATGTCCAGTGCAGTGTTAAATCCACCGCAGGCGGCATACCGGTATGTTTGTAAAGGCATGAAGCTGCGGAAGATTGGATAGAACAGATCTACCGTCTTCAGGATCAGATTGCGGATGAAAAAATGCAGCTTTTGCATAACGGGCAGCGAAGGTAGCCCTTAATTGGTTAGTTTTGCCACCCGAAATTGTTAAGAATATGAGCCTGGTTTCACGGATTAAAGCAGCAACAGCCTATAGTATTGGTGAATTATACAAACAGCAGATTCCTTCCGAAACGATCCTGGTCAACAGTACCAAGCCTGAATTCGAAGGAGATTATACGGTAGTGCTCTTTGCTTTTGTAAAGCAATTAAAATTATCGCCCGAAGCGTTGGGCCAGGAACTGGGAACCCACCTGGTGGCCAACTTCCCTAACCTTTTTTCGGGGTTCAACCTGGTAAAAGGGTTCCTGAATTTATCGGTGAGCGAAGGCTACTGGATGCGTTTTCTGGCAAAAAACTATTCAGCAGAGAATTTTGGAAGTGTTGCCCCCACCGGTTCAAAAGTAATGGTGGAATACTCCTCCCCCAACACCAATAAACCCTTACATCTCGGGCACCTGAGGAACAATTTCCTGGGAAGAAGTATTGCGGAAATTTTAAAGGTAACGGGCAATGATGTGGTGAAAACCTGCATCGTAAACGACCGGGGGATACATATATGCAAAAGTATGATCGCCTGGCAACTCTTTGCTCATGGCGCCACACCTGAATCTACCCATACCAAGGGCGATCATTTTGTGGGAGACTACTATGTAAAATACAATGATGAATACAAGCGCCAGGTAGCCGAACTGAAAGCCGGCGGAATGCTGGAAGAAGCGGCAGCACAGTCTGCACCGATCATGAAAGCTGCGCAGAAAATGCTTTTAGACTGGGAGGAAGGGAAACCCGAAGTAATAGAACTTTGGAAAAAAATGAATGAATGGGTGTATGCCGGGTTTGAAGAAACCTATCGGAAAATAGGAACTGATTTCGATAAAGTCTATTATGAAAGTAATACTTATTTACTGGGGAAAGACCTGGTGGAAAAGGGTTTGAATGATAAGGTATTTTATCAGAAAGAGGATGGCAGTGTATGGATCGACCTTACCGGAGATGGCCTGGATGAAAAACTGGTGCGGAGAAAAGACGGCACATCAGTGTATATCACACAAGATATCGGACTGGCAGAACAGAAGCAAAAGGAATTCAATGCCAGCCAAAGCATTTATGTGGTAGGCGATGAACAGAACTATCACTTTAAAGTGCTCAAACTGATCTGCCAGAAGCTGAGGCTGCCTTCTGCAGACGGAATCTATCACCTGAGTTACGGCATGGTGGAACTTCCTACCGGAAAAATGAAAAGCCGCGAAGGAACCGTGGTGGATGCCGACGACCTGATTCAGGAAATGGTCGAAATTGCCAGGCAAAAAACCGAGGAGTTGGGAAAAGTGAATGATTTTACAGAAACAGAGCGAACAGCATTATATGAAACACTTGGATTGGGTGCATTAAAATTCTTTTTACTGAGGGTTGATCCAAAGAAAAAAATGGTCTTTAATCCGGAAGAGAGCATCGATTTTCACGGTTTTACCGGGCCGTTTATTCAATACACCCATGCCCGGATCAAAAGTATCCTACGCAAATTGGACATTGAAGGAAATCTCGTCGCCGCCGCAACAGATCATGCTTTTACAGAATCCCTGCTCCCATTGGAAAAAGCGTTGATTATTTCGCTGGAACAATTTCCGGCTACGCTTCAGGACGCAGCAACAGAGCATGATCCTTCCAAAGTGGCTATCCATATTTTTAATCTTGCAAAAACATTCAGTTCTTTCTACAACGAACATTCGATTGCCAATGCGGAAACCGGGGAGAAAAAAACACTTCGCTTAATGCTGGCCATTTTAACGGCATCTGTAATAAAAACAGGCATGCATGTGCTGGGAATAAATGTTCCCGAAAGAATGTAAAAAACAGCGCGGGGATTTAACCAAAATATTCTAATATTGCAGTCCCAAAGGAGGCCCGGGTGTTGAAATTGGTAGACAAGCCACCTTGAGGTGGTGGTGCTGGAAACGGCGTGCTGGTTCGAATCCAGTCCCGGGCACAAACGCCTCTCCAACGAAGTTGGAGGGGCGTTTTTCATTGTGAGCATTGAAAGCTTGCTTTCAAAAAAGCGAACAAGGGAAAACGCCCGCCCACGCCGAAGGTGTGGGAGTGGCTTTGGGTAAGACCACTTTATTGGAAGTCGGCGGAACGAAGTGAGCCGACAATCCATGGTTGTCTGCGAACAAGGGAAAACGCCCTCCCACGCCGAAGGTGTGGGAGTGGCTTTGGGTAAGACCAACATTTTGTGATGTGTGAGCGAAGCGAACACAATCCTGTTCCACCCGCCCTTACCCTATAAATTCCTCACGGCAACTACCCTGCTACCTCTTCCATCGGAAGCAAACACCCGCAAACGGATATCTCCCTTCTGCGTAATGGGTCCGGAATAGATTTTACTAAGCATAGTGGGGGTTGTACCATCTGTTGTAAAACGAATTACCAGGCCCGGAAACTGTACATTGGCAACAACTGCAGCCCCAATCCGTTTTGCGCCGGCAGTTGGAATCCGGTATTTAAAACCACCATTCAAATGATCCAGGCGAGGCAACTCCCTTTTCCCAATCACATTTACAAAAGCCGACCAGCCGGCATCGTATTGTTGCTTAAACAGTTCAGCGTTCTTTTCACCGGCCCATGAAGGATCTTTTGCCCAGGCTCTTTCAGCTACCCCCAGCAATTTGGGCAATAACATATAGAACAATTGATCATCGGTACGGATATTCTCGTTCCATAAAAGCCCCTGGATACCCACAATATTGGATTTACCATAATCCGTCAGCCGGTCTTTCCCGGTGAACACAGCCGGGTCAACCGGATTTCCGTTGGGGTCTTCCCGGGATGTTTTATAATAGTCATAAGGAACAAAATAAAAAGGCTTGTCAATATCCTGAAAACCACCCCAATAATAACCGGGCTCGTCCGGATGCTTATTATAAGCCAGATCCAGGTAGTTGTTGGAAACAGGCGACAAAACTACTTTATAACCGGCATTGGCCAAACGGTAAGGAAGGTCTTCCGCTCCCCATCCCGTTACATTGTTCCAGACATGCAATTGCATGTTCTCCCCGGTAAACATCGGGTTTACAATCATGGTTTTTTGCCCGTCCAATACCGTCTTACGCATACCCAGCTCTTCCCAGCCCGACATCATCAGCCCCCTCGACCGAACAATATCATTAACTTTCTTATAATAATAGTACCAGAGATCGTTGGTGTTTTGCAGGGAGGCATCTGCCGCAATCAGTTGTTTGCAGATTGGGGATCCTTCCCAGGCACCTGCCGGTGTTTCATCACCACCCATATGAATGGTTGTAAGGCTGGCACCGGCTTCCTGATACATCAGCAACAACTCATCAATTACTTTCTCCATGAACCTGTAAACCGATGGGCGTGCAACACAAAGCACATTATCCGTCCATTGCTGGGCAGAGATGTACACAGACTCGTCATCCGGATCGGACAGCAGGTATTCTTCCGCTTCCATTTTTTTCCCTTTACGCATGAGTTGTTCGTAACGGGCATCCATAGCTTTGATCGCGGCCCTGCTATGTCCGGGAGATTCAATTTCAGGGATCACCATTATATGCCGCGCTGTGGCGTACCGGAGAATTTCGATAAAATCGTTGCGGCTATAATAACCACTTCCCGGATAAATGCCCGGAATTGCCCCTGATCCATAGGATGCAGGCAACCTGTTTTTACTGTCTCTGGCATGACCACGTTGCCCGCCAACAGCAGTTAACTCCGGAAGGGAAGGAATTGCAATTCTCCAACCTTCATCGTCGCTGAAATGAAAATGCAATACGTTCATCTTATACAACGCCATCAGGTCCAGGATGCGGAAGAGTGTTTCCTTTGTTTTGAAATTCCTGGCCACATCCATCATCAGGCTCCTGTAAGAAAACCTGGGTTCATCTTCCACTTCAACAACCGGAACGGCCACGGCGGACTGCTTTCCGTTGAATGCGGCAGCAGGCATTAAAGAACGGAGCGATTGGATAGCGGAGAAAGCGCCATCGCCGGTGGCAGCGCTGATCGTGACCTGTTCTCTTGTTACAGAAAGCCTGTAAGCTTCTTTACCCAGGCTGGCTTTTTGCAGAAGAATTTTTGGGGCATTTCCTACCACCCCGTTCACCGGAAAGTCAGCACCAAACAACTGCTTCAGTTCACCGGACAAATATTGCGCTTCTTTTAAAAAAAGCGGTGCTGCCTGGATCACCACACCTGTGTTTATTTGAAATACGCCAACCCCCTCTTTATAAGAAACAGGTGTCGGGAATATTTTTGGCAGGTCTGTTGCAGGAATATCGTGAATGGATTGATTCTGCTGAAATATTTTCTGAGGCGTAACAATACCGGGCACTGTATTCTTCATGGGTGTGATGGAAAATCCGGGAAGCGTTAACCCATTCTCAGGATCATGATTCCACACAATATACAGGCCGGAGGGGGCGCCGGTATAATTGATCAGTTCACCGTCCGAATCATATTCGATCCGCACTGCTTTTCCGGGGCCCAGTTCCCTGAAATCCTTTCCCGGAGCCAGTTTATACAAATCACCGTTTACATGTTCCACTACGGCGCCCGCCGTAGTGCCAGACCTGGCAATATTCCTGGAGGAATTAAAATAAATGGTCCATCCACCGGCGGGAAACGGACGATTGCCTGTATTGGTAAGCCGGAAGGCCGCCCTGGATTTATTGGAGCCTTTAAAATGATTGCCAATCAATGACCAGGTAACATCTAAGTCCTTTACATTAAACTGCGGTTGGGAAAATAAAGGCGCGGAATAACCCATGCAAAAAATCAGGATGCAGAAAAAATATTTCATATGGTGTGCAGTTTAGAATAATCGGATCATCCCTGCAACAGCTCCATGTTAGTATGCTGTATAACAGGCGCCCAATTCATTTTTAGATGAATTTACAGACAGATGGTAAGTATTCAAAGACCATTTGGCACCGCTAACCATATCTGCTACAAAGAGGTCATACCCGCCTTTTCCGCCCGAAACCGTAGAAGAAAGAATGAGGAACCGGCTGTTGACCGGATAAGCGTCGGAGTAATCGGCACCAGACTCATTAAATAAAAGTCGCTGCGGATTGCGGCCATTCAGGAAGCCAAGATAAACCTGGTCACTTCTGTTGGAAGCGCTGTACCAGCGTGAATAAAGATAACTGGTATCGTCTCTTGCAATCGGGTAATATTCCTGAATACCAGCCTGTGCAGCCAACGGCCTTACATAACCCGTTTTCAGTGAAAGCTGAAAAATATCCGTTTCCTTACCGGAAGCATCCATCCCCGAATAGAGTATTACAGAATCTGCCTTTGCATAATAAGGCATGGAGGCTTCGGTTTGCGGAACATCGAAAGAACGTACGATGTTTCCAAGCGTATCAGCTTCTTTGAGCTGTCCATTTTGTTTGAATACAATATGGAAACCGTCTGCAGCATATTTCGGATCCTCGTCGCGCAGATTGCCATAACGGGCCGTTAGATTTACCGGCATACCGGAACTGCCGATGCGCCAGCTAAAGATGTCCCAACCGCTCCCCTGCTGCAAACCCATGAATACAATCGATTTTCCGTCGGGAGAAAAATGTGCGTTCATCGGATTGGTAATATTCCATGCAGCACTGAGGCTACTCAGTTTTCCTGTAGCAAAATCGTACAAAAAAATCTCAGCATCATTGCAGGTATAACAGGTATAAGAATGAAAAATCAACCTGCCCAAAAGGGCAGGTTGATGAACCGGGGGATTGAATGTATCGTTATCAGATTGCGGTATATTTTGCGCTTTCCCGCAACCGGCGCCAACAAACACATGTGCCAGAAAGAGTATCAGCCAGCCTCGCAAAAAAAGCGCTTTCATTTGTTTAAATTAATACCCGGGGTTTTGTGTGAGGCTTGGATTGGCATCACGCTCGCCCTGTGGAATTGGCAATAATAATTTATTTTGGTTGCAGTTGTAACTGATTGCAACGGGAGCGCTCGGCGTACCGCCCGCACAGGTGTATTTTACTTCACCCAGGCTATTCATGATGGTCACTGCTTGTCCGCTTCTGAGCAGATCATCCCATCGCTGCGCTTCAAATGCCAGTTCCAGCCTTCTTTCGTTGAGGATCTTTGTTCTCATCTGCGCCTGGGAAGTTCCTGTTACAGGAGCCAGCCCCACACGGCTTCTTACGCTGTTCAGCGTAGTGGCCGCCAGTGTGAAATTGCCGGTTTCATTTTGCGCTTCGGCCTTCAGTAAAATAATATCAGCAAGCCGCAGTAAATAGTACCGGTCTCCACTGTTCCATCCGTCGGGATGTCTTTGCTTGAAGTTGAACGGAACGGAAACGGCATTGTCCTGACAAGGGTTCCAGTTTTCATCCGCCCATGGAACATCTTTAAAATAAGTAATGTTGGCGCTCTTTCTCACGTTGTCTCCCTCGGCGTCATAGGCATTTACCAGGTTCCTGGACGGAACACAGTATTTCTGCCAACCGTCTTCCGGAGCAAGGTACAGTTGAACTCCCCAGTTAGACACGTCCCAGTTGCCTCCGATAAAAGCCACTTCAAGAATGGATTCCGCATTTGAATAGTGGTCTCCGTCGAAGAGGTGGTCATAGTTGGCAAGCAAAGAATAACCTGCAGGGCTGCCGATTACTGCATTGCAGTACTGCAATACTTTGTTATAGTCCCTGTCGCTGCGCTGCGCCCATACTTTGGCCAGTAAAGCATTCGCTGCGCCTTTGGTAGCTCTTACTTTATTTACACTCGGAATATTGTCTGTGACAGAACCGGAAGGCCCGTTGTAGGTATCTGGTAAATTTGTTACTGCCAGTTCCAGGTCTTTTACAATCTGATCGTACACTTCTTTCTCGGAAGCCCTTGGCAGATTGGTTTTTGCCGGATCAGAAGAATTGGAATTCAGTTCCAGCGGAACACCACCCCACTGCTTCACCAACTGATAATAGTGAAATGCACGAAGAAATGCCGCTTCTCCTTTGATCTGGCTTCTTCTGCTGTTCTTATCCAGCAACGGGTCGGCAATGGCGTCAATCTTATTCAAAATGGCATTGCAGCGGCCGATTCCGATATAAAGCTGCGACCAGTCGGCCAGCATCCTGTTGTTACCGGTTGAAATATTCAGTTCGTCATATGCAAGGATTGGCTGATCCCCGCCACCACCTGCATAGGCATTGTCGGAGCGAACATCGCTCAGCAATACATTGTCCCAGATATAATATTCGTAGTAAAAGGCCCTGTATGCACCGGTAATGGCGTTTTCTATATCCTGCGCCGAATTATACGCATTTCCGGTAGTAAGAGATGTATCCGGCTTAATGTCCAGAAATTTCTTACATGATACCAACGTTACAACCAGTATCATTCCCAAAAAAACCTGTTGAACTATTTTGTAAGTAGTTTTCATGATATGTTTTTTTTGCAATGATTAAAATGTGATGTTTAAACCAAGAATGAACTCCCTGGACTGAGGATAAGTTCCATAATCCACTCCGGGTGCAATATTCTTAACTGCATTGTCTGAGCTTCTTCCGTAGAAACTGACTTCAGGATCAAATCCACTGTACTTTGTGAATGTCAACAGGTTCTCGCTGGTAACATATACATACAGTCTGCTCATTTTTAAACGGGTAAGCAGGCGCTTGGGCAGTTCATATCCCAGTGTTACGGATTTAAGCCTTACAAAAGAACCGCTTTCAATAAAACGGGAAGAAATACGGGAGTTCAGGTCACTGCCAAAAGTTGCTTTAGGCATATCAGTTACCTGGCCGGCAGATTTCCATCTGTTTAAGACAGAGGCCCGCTGGTTTCCTTCGTCCATCAAGCCTTCCGATTCAATGCGGGTAGCGTTGAAAATATCATTTCCCTGTACACCCTGGATAAATACATTCAAAGACCAGTTTTTGTAAGAGAAAGAGTTGGTTAGGCCAAAAACATATTTAGGATTGGCGTTTCCGATAACAGCCTGATCGGCATCGTTTAATGTACCGCTATTGTCCAGATCACGGTATTTGATCATGCCGGTAGCAGGGTCTACTCCGTCCGAAATATATCCGTAAAATAAACCTAGCTGCTCTCCTTCCTTGGCAATGGCTACATTACCACGGTCTGATATGTATCCCACCTTGATGGTACCACCATCGAGGCTGATGATTTTACTCTTGTTAAAAGAGATATTGAAATCGGTGTTCCACTTGAGTTCTTTCACCAGGTTCTTACTGCTTACCTGGAATTCAAACCCCCTGTTTTCCATGCGACCGATGTTTTTGGTAGCGGTGTTGGAAGGAATACCTACGCTGGCAGGGATAGGTCTGTTCAGCAACATCTCATTGGTTTGTTTTACATAGTAGTCTGTTGTGATCTGTACCCTGTTGTTAAAGAGGCTCAGATCCAGACCAATATTGGTCTGCTTGGTGGTTTCCCATTTCAGGCTTGTATTTTCGATAGACTGCAGGGATGTTCCGGGGATCACATTGTTTCCGAATACATAATAAGAACCGGCATTCACCAAACCATAGGAAGCATAATCTGCCGCCTGGTCGTTACCTACCGTACCCCAGCCTGCACGCAGTTTGAGTTCATTCACATGCTTCACGCCTGCGAAGAACCGCTCCCTGCTGATTACCCATCCGCCAGAGAAAGAAGGGAAATAGCCCCATGGATTGCTGGTATTGGAGAACACGGTGGAAGCATCCGCACGGAAATTGGCCGTCAGCAGGAATCTTCCGTCATAAGAATAATTCAGCCTCGACAAGGCAGCCACATTTCTTCTTTTAGAAGAAGTATAGCCGCTGGTTTTGATAGAGCCTCCGCTTACATTCGGAATAGCACTGCTGCCAAATCCGGTAGCATGGATGTTGGAACCTGAAGTGGATTTTTCAGAGACTATAAAACCGGCAAGCAGGTTCAGGTTGTGGTTACCGATTGCCTTACCCCAGGTAGCTGTATTTTCAGAAATCCAGAAATTGTACTGGTTGTTATACAGATCGGCGATACCGTTGAATCCCCGGCCTTCACGGCTTCTATAGGGGTCCACCCAGGCATTATACGTGCCGTTGAGTTGCTCATACCCAAACATGGAGCGAATCTTGATATTTTGCGGAAGGGTTGCTTCAATATACGCATTGGCATTGATCCTGTTATTGATCCAGGAATGCTCATTCTTGAGCAGCAATGCAACGGGATTCTCCAAATCCTGAATAAAGGGGTGTATGGCAAAAGTACCGTCTGCATTATACACATTGGTAACAGGAGCACCTGTTAAAATAGCATTGATGCTTCCGTATTTTCTGTTCTCGCTTACATCAATATCTTTCCAGCGGCTGTAACTGATGCTGGTACCCACTTTAAAAATATTACTGATTTTGTGGTCGATATTTGCCTTAAAGCTGTATCTGTTCAGCTCATTGGTCATTACCACCCCTTCCTGACGCACATAACCGCCAGACAAATAGAATCCGGTTGTTTCATTACCACCAGCCACACTCAACTGATAGCTGCTGGTCTTAGCGGTTCTGAACACTTCTTTCTGCCAGTCTTTATCCGCAGTGTATTTGGTCCAGTCTACCGACTGTCCCATTTCGGTCATCAGGTCTTTGTATTGTGTGGCATTTAATACATCCTGGTTTTTCCAAACCTTAGCGGAACCGGTATATGTATTGAAATTTACTTTGGTTTTCTGATTCTTTCCCCGCTTAGTAGTAATCAATACAACACCATTAGCACCGGAAGATCCGTAGATAGCGGCTGCAGAAGCATCCTTCAGTACGGTAATGGATTCAATATCTGCAGGGTTAATGTCCTGAGTGCTGGATGTGGGAACACCATCTACCAGGTACAGAGGTTCACTGCCCGCAGTGATGGTGGAGGTACCCCGGATCCGAATAGAGAACCCTGCCTGCGGCTGGCCCGAAGGTCTGATCACCTGTACACCGGCAGCCTTACCTTGAATGGCATAACCAAACTGTGTATTCGGACGATCTTCCATTTCTTTACCGGCAATAGTAGTAATGGCGCCGGTTACGTCTTTTTTCTTTTGTGTACCATATCCAACTACGATCACCTGGTCCAGTTGCTTGTCGGAGAGCTTTAGCGCAATTGTGAAGCTGCTCTGTCCGGTAGTGGAAATTTCCTGTGATTCGTAGCCCACATAAGACACGATCAAAACAGTATTATCAGGAACTTCCAGGGAAAAATGACCTTTGCTGTCGGTACTGGTTCCAAAATTGGATCCTTTAATCTGAATACTAACTCCGGCCAGCGGCTCTCCCGCTTCGCCGGTTACTGTACCGGTGATGCGTTTGTCCGCTTCCAGAAAAGACGGGGTGCCGGTTGAAGGGACAATTACCACCAGTTTGCTGTTCATGATGCGGTAGGTTAATCCGGATCCTGAAAGCAATTGATCCAGGAAAGATTTAACCGGTGCATTTTTCACGTCCACATCCACTTTCTTTTGTAAAGCGGGCAGGTCATAATTGTAGAGAAAATAATAGGGGCTTTGTTTCTCAATTGCCCTGAAAACCTTTTGAATTTCAGCCTGTTTCATCTGCAGGGTTACATGCTGGGCATTCCCTTCCGATGCAGCGACCTGGAACGTAGCCAGGAGAACAATAGCAATCGTCAATTTCATAAATAAGAGCATTTTGAGAAAAAAACGATGTGGGGCAACCAGGTGCTCACCACTAGGCACATTTTTTTGCATACCTTTAGTTTTGGGTTTTAAATATGAAATTCCTTCAGGCTCAACCAAGGGGAATTTCTGTTTCAGACTTGTCGGGGAATGTTGCCGCATTTCCCGATTTTTTTTATTATTTTCTATCTACATAAACATCATTTCCTATTATTTTAAAGTGAAAAGAAGCAGTGAGCTGCAAAGCCTGCAATGCCTCTACAATATTTTCATTTTCGAATACGCCCCTGAAACGGTAATTGGCTACCCTATTGCTTTTAAAGATGATTCTCACATTGAACCAGCGCTCCATTTTAGCGGCCAGTTCTCTGAATGTATCCCCTTCAAACAAAAGTTTTCCAAAAACCCAGGATGTTTCCATCCGCGAACTATCCGTGACATTTTCGGATAAAGTAGTAATGGAAATGCGGGGTAAAGCCTGTACAGTGGCCGTTTTTAAGGAAGCAATATCCTTTACGGTCTTATCTGTTTTGGAACCTGAACCATCTGCTTTGTTAAACACCAGCTTTTCGTTGGGATGCAGCTTGATCTTTGGAGCGGTGGGCTGGTTATTCTTTTCCACTTCAATCAGCCCCCGTACCAGGGTGGCTTCGATGGTGGGCTCCAGGGGATAGGATTTTACATTAAAAGCGGTACCCAGTACCCGGATCTTGATACCGGAAGTCTTTACAATAAAAGGGCGCTTGCTGTCTTTCACCACATCAAAGAAAGCCTCCCCCTCCAGCCTTACTTCCCGTTGGGTACCGGAAAAGTTATCGGCATAATACAGGCGGCTGTCCGAATTGAGCCAAACTTTGGTTCCGTCCGGTAACAACAATTTAGACTTGGTCCCTTTTCGGGTTACAACTTCATTTAACCCGGCGGAGCGCTGAAATCCGTCCTGGGCCGCGTCAATTAATGCAGGGATATTGAAGAATACAATACCGGCAATCACGGCAGCAGCCAGTGCGCCAATATAATAATAAACGGTTAAGGAACGTTTTTGCAGAGGAGTTGAAGGGGCCGGCGCATCGCTGTCTCCGGACATTGCAGCTCCGGCATTTTTAAGAATAAAATCAAAATGCCGGTCTTTATCTTCCAACTGCTGCATCGGATGATTTTTTCCGGATTGCCACCAGCCTGTAAACATTTCCTGGAAAAACTGTTCGTCGGGATGATCCTTTAATAAAGCTTCCAACTCCGCCAATTCACCAGTACTGGCTTCACCGGATAGCTTTCGGGCATATAATTCATTGATGCGTTCTGGAGTCATATATCGTGGTCTCCATAATAAGACCCCGATTCGGAAAGTTCACCCTAAAGGTTTTCCATTTTTTTTCTGGAGCGCAGAGAAGGCAGGTTCAGGTGGCCGCTCATCAGTTCCCTTACCCGGGATACTGCAATGACCATTTGAGCGTCTACTGTTTTAACGGAGATATTCAGAATTTCAGCCACCTCCTTGTATTTAAGGCCATCCTCCCGGATCAGTTTAAAGATCATTTTGCAACGAGGGGGCAACAAATCTACTGTTTCGCGGATTTTCTGAAGTATTTCCTTTGTAATCAGCAGGCCCTCCGGGCTGGATTCATCCTTTAACTGAATGGTAATATCGTCGAAGGGTTCCAGGATATTTTTCCGGGCATGCCGGGAAATATGGTTCAATGCCGCGTTTTTAGCCGCCTTGTACAAATAAACCCGAAGATTGTCTATCTGGTCTATACTGCTTCGGTTATGCCATAAACGAATAAAAATCCCATCCACAATTTCGGTGGATACGTCCCTGATTTTTACAAAGGAGAATACAAACTGGCTGAGGTTACAGAAATACAGATCGAAGAGCTTTCTGAAGGCCCCTTCATCTCCGTTGGCAATCAACTTTTGCAGTTCTTGCAATTCGGCTGTATTTCCTGTAATGGAATTCATTCAAGCAGTAGTTATAGCTAAAAATAATGAAATAATAGTATCAATAAATATTTTTGATTTCATAATGCGAAAACGACCCTGCGCGGATAAAGGCTTCTCACCAGGCCAGGGCAATACAAATCCACTCCTTTTTAATACCTTCACCCCCTAACCAGATACAGATGTCCGAATTAATCATTACCTGCCCCCATTGCAATCATGAATTCACCCCGGGAGATTCTACCAGGGCCGAAATTGAAAAGGAATTGCGCACCAAAATGGTGGAATGGCAAAAGAAGAAGGAAGCGGAAACTGCGTTGCAGTTGGAAGCAGAGAGAAAGAGGATACAATCCGAATTGCAGGACACCATTCGTAAAAATCTGGCCGCTGACTATGAAAACCAGTTGAAAATGTTTCAGCAAAATGCGGCTGATGCGGAAGAAAAACTGAAAGAAGCCAGGAAAAAGGAGCTGGAATTTCTGCAAAAGGAACAGGCCCTGATCAACAAGGAGCAGGAATTACAACTCACCGTTCAACGGCAGTTGATAGAAGAAAGAGCCAAACTGAAGGAGCAACTGGCTAAAGAAGAAGCCGAAAAAATCAGCCTGAAAGACCAGGAACATGCCTTGCGGATAAGGGAACTGGAGAAGCAACTGGAAGACCAGAAAAAACTGGCTGAGGAAATGCGCAGAAAATCGGAACAAGGAAGTATGCAGTTGCAGGGAGAAGTGCAGGAACTGATGCTGGAAGAACTCCTGCAGGGCACATTCCCCTTCGATAAGATAGAGGAAGTGGGTAAAGGAGTGAGGGGTGCAGACTGTATTCAACTTGTCAGAAACCAGTTTGGCAGTGAGGCGGGAAAAATCATTTACGAAAGCAAGCGTACCAAGGATTTTGCCAACGACTGGATTGAGAAACTGAAAAAGGATATGCGCCATTTCGGAGCCGATGTGGCGGTGATTGTTACCCAAACACTGCCCAAAGACATGGAGCGTTTTGGCGAAAAGGATGGTGTTTACATTTGTACGTTTTCCGAAGTAAGGAGTGTAGCCCTCTTATTGCGCAATTCCATATTAAAAGTTGCCGATGCCAGGAAAAGCCAGGAAAACAAGGGCGATAAAATGGTGATGCTCTACGATTACTTAACCGGAACTGAGTTTAGTGAACAATGGAAAGCCATCAGCGAAGGATACAGGAGTATGCGCAGCAGCATTCAGAAAGAACGGGATGCCATGGAGAAACTCTGGAAAGCTCGGGAGAAACAACTCGACAAAATTCTGCTGAACGCCGCACACATCAAGGGTTCTGTGGAAGGAATAGCAGGGGCGGATGCCGTAAACCTGAATTTACTGGAAGACGATAACGATCCGATGCTCCTTGATTAACTTTACGGAAAATATGAACCACCCGGGGCAATCGAATCTGCCTTCGAAGAAGAAGCCCATGTATCCGATCAAGGAAGACCTGCGTGCATACCTGGTTAAATACGGAAGGGAAGTGATACTGCCTTTTGGGTACAAAGACCTGCAACGGTTTACCTATACCATACCACTGAAAGACAAACATGGCAACGATACTGCCTGGGAGAAGGTATCCTACGACATGCATGAATGGGAGTTCCTGCGCGACAACCTGGTAAGGGTATATGCCATCCTGAAAACAGAGGGTGATATGAGTTATGCAGATCACCTGGATGTTGCCCGGATCGACTATTGCTATTTTGGCAACAGCAAACCGTTCCGGATCCGCATCGTAAACAAATTCAACGATAACTACGATCATTATTATATCAAAAAGGCCGATGCCAGCCGGGTGTACGGCCTGGAACTGGAACATATGTTGTCTCCCAACAGGATGACGTATTTTACCTGCAAGGATACTTTAATTGAGGAGCATATTCCGGGCATTCCCGGAGATATTTTCATCCACGATTATCTCAACGACAAACATACCAACCAGATCAGGCTGGCCAAAGAGTTTGTAAAATTTAACGAACGTTGCTTTGTGCAATTGCTGGGCGATATGCGCGCATATAATTTTGTAGTAAACATCATTCCGGATATTGAAGATTACCAGTACCGGATCCGCGCCATCGATTTTGATCAGCAGGCGTATGAAGGCAGAAAAAATTTATATCTGCCACAGTTTTTCAAAGAGAACCAACCCTTTGTGAAAATTGTAATGAAACACCTCAACCCCAAATCCATAGAGCAATACCAGGCCGAAGAAAAAACGATGATGACCTTCAGGCTGGTATCATCCCGTTACCGGATCAAGGAATTACTCGATATCATGGATGATGACGATATTTCCAAGCCGGAAAAAATCAACCAGCTAAAAGAAGAACTGGCGAAACATTTCCAGAACAACAATTACCTGAAATCACGCACCATGGGTCAGTTGCTTAAAACACATTTAAAACAGGGACTGCGTAAGTTGCTGAAACAGGTCACCAAAACCAGGAACAAGATTGCCGATTAAATCAATGCCGGCTTGCAACCCAAACCAGGCTTAGTTCTTCAGCCTGCCGGTAAGGCAGTTCAAGCGCCTGGCTGAATTCATTTTTCTGAAACAAAGCATGAATCACACCGGAAGGTTCCAGTACAAATGGGTTGGTACGCATCACTTCACTGAAATCCACCTGCCCCCTTCCCCACCATTTAAACATCGCTTCTTTGGCACTCCACAAAACGGTCAGTTGCGTAATCAGTTCCGCTCCTTTCAAATGAGCAATGGCCGCCAGTTCTTCCGGGTGTAAAAATTTATGTTTGATTCGGTTTACCCGGGGGGTGATCATTTCGGCATCAATCCCCACCCGGTGCGTACTGCTGACAATGGCCGCCGCAAAGTTTCCGCTATGCGAAATGGAAAAATGGTATTCCTCCTGCGGCAGGAATGGTTTTCGGGTATCGGCAATTTCAATCAGAGAAACCGGAAAATCCGGATACAGAAAAGGAAGCAGGTAACGTCCGGCCAGGTGCTGCAATTGTTTGTGCGGGTGGGCTGCAGGCAGGTGCAGGGGAACCTCTCTCAAAAAAAAGGCGGCATCTTCTTCAATCTTCCAAACCGCCAAACGGGTTGTGTCGTTGATATTTTGTTGATAATAGAGCGGCACAAAAAGATTTAAGGGTTTATATATTGCAGCATCAGAACAAAAATTCAATTGTAAAAGTAAAGGAATGATTTTAAGTGATCTGCGCATACTGGAAGAAATGGACAAAGGCACCATCAAAATTGAGCCATACGACCGCGGAGACCTGGGTAGTAACAGCTACGATGTGCATCTCGGCAAATGGCTGGCTGTTTACAAAGATGCGGTACTGGATGCCAAAAAACACAATACCATTGAGTATTTTGAAATACCCGAAGAAGGGTATGTATTACAACCTGCCGGGTTTTATCTGGGGGTTACCCTGGAGTATACCGAAACGCATGCGCACGTTCCGTTCCTGGAAGGCAAATCTTCCACAGGCCGCCTGGGTATAGATATACATGCAACAGCCGGAAAAGGAGATGTTGGATTCTGTGGCAACTGGACGCTGGAAATATCCTGCAAACAACCGGTAAGGGTATACGCCGGCATGCCGATCGGTCAGTTGATCTACTTCCCTGTTGACGGGGAAATCGGCACCCGGTATAACCAGAAAGCGAATGCTAAATACAGCGGACAGCCCAATAAGCCCGTGGAGAGCATGATGTGGAAGAACCAGTTCTAGTTCAGCCGGTAAATAGCTGCCGTTAATATTGTGGCAAAACTGACCCAGAAAATATAGGGCACCAGCAAGAGAGCTGCCGTTCGGGACTGCTTCCAGAAAAAGAGGATGGTCAGCAGGATGCACCCCCACATCACCATAATTTCGATCAGGGCAGTACCAATCAGGTGAAATCGGAAGAAAAGGACCGACCAGAAAAAATTCAGGGCAAACTGAGCGCCAAATACCTTTAGCGACCTGTTTCTTTCGGCAGACGCGGGCAGTTTCCAGATAAGGAACAAAGAAATACCCATTAGCGTATAGAGCAGGGTCCAAACCGGCCCAAATACACTATTGGGTGGATTAAAACTGGGTTTATTCAGGCCTGCATACCAGGTGGGAATCTCCGCAATGGTAAACAATCCGCTCAATGAGCCGATACCAAGCGTACCCACAACCGCTATCAGGAATTTCGCTTTATTCCCTAAATGAAATGCTGCCATACTTCTTCTTATACGCGATCAGCCAACTGATCACTTCATCATAACTATTAATACCAGCCAATTGTTTATTCCATTTCAGGAATTGGTCGTAGAGATCGGAACTGACCGGAGCAACCCGATTTTGTCTTTGCAGAAAAAACTCCCGGATCATTTTTCGGTCTTTTATAACAAGAGAATCCAGGAGACTCCGGTGACCGGCCAAAACCGACTCATATTCTGTATAGCTATTTTCTTTGGCATACAGCAAAAACTCCTGGCCCTGGGCGTAGCCGAGCAGATCCAGGTACGCGGAATAGCAGAAATAAGGGTCCTTCGAGGCCGTTGCAGCCAGGTACCCTACAAAACTCGCTTCACTTTCACTGGCATAACCCAACTGATGCGCCATTTCATGACTGGTAATAAAGGGCAGCATTACCCGGGGCAGATCTGTTCTGACCTGCGCTTCCCCGGTTAAAGGGGCATAGTATCCCGTAAAGCCCACATAATCGGCGATAGCATTGTACAGGCTGGGTTTCACGGAGGGCCGGTGATACCGGAGAAAAGGGAAAGCAGGTTCAAGCAACCGGTAGCCCCGAGCCGCCCTGTCAAAAATTTCGCGAATGTCCGGTTCAGGAAGCAGGGTATCTTTTAATGCCCTCCTGCTGGCATTGGCCTGTGCAATCAGTTCACGGGTAAGTGCCGTAATCTCCTTTCGGGAATAAGGCGCCCTGGGGGCAGAGAGTTGCAGGGTAATCCCAAGCCTGTTGTAATTCAATCCCCAGAACAGGTAGAAAACGAGGTAAGCAGCACAGGCAAAGCGGAATAATTTTCCCAATATGACCATGCTCCCGGCCACAGAGATTCCCTTTCGCCCGACAGAACGGAACCAGCGGATAAGAACCACCAATAACCAGCCGCCCAGTAACCCATACAACAGATCTCCCACACTAAAAGGCAGCCAGCCAAAGCAAAACCGGAGGAAAGCGGCAAAAAGTGGATAAAAACCAAGCGCATACCATTTTTCCACAAAACCAGGGAAAAACCCGGCCAAATAGACCAAAAAGGCAGCAAAAAAGAGTATTATCGTCTTTTTAAACCGGTTTTCATCAATAATCATGGCCAGCCGCATGGCCATAAATCTAGTAAACTTACCGCGTAGAACAACAGCCAGGGGTATTTTTCGGTTTACTTTGGCAAATTGGGCTGTTTATTCTACCTTTGCAAACCCTTAAAATGTGGATATGAGTCAACGGCGCGAATTTGAGATCGCTTTTGTGGGTTTAAAGCCGGGAGTTCATGTATATGAATACAGGGTGGATGATAAGTTCTTTGCGAAGTACGGTGAACAGGATTTTAAAAACTGTGAGGCCAATATCAGGTTGAACCTCGATAAAAAAAACGGGTTCATGCAGTTGAAATTTGATATTGACGGAAAAGTGGAAGCCGCCTGTGACCGTTGTGGCAATAACCTCCCCTTTCAGCTCTGGGACGAGTTCAACATCGTTGTTAAAATGGTGGATGAGCCGGACACCATGAACGAACAGGAAGAAGATCCTGATGTGTATTACATCAGCAGGGGGGAAAGCCACTTGCATCTGGCCGACTGGATTTACGAATTTGTAAACCTCAGCATACCTTTGCAGAAAATATGCAAACCCGAGGAAATGGGTGGCTCCAAATGCAATAAGGAAGTACTGGAGAAGCTGAGAAAGATGGAGGAAGATGCGCAAAAGGACACCCCGACCATATGGAAGGGACTGGAAAAATTTAAAGACCTGGAATAATTTTTTTTGATATTATAAATTTTGATCAATGCCGAATCCAAAACGCAGACATTCACAACAGAGAAGTGCTAAAAGAAGAACACACTATGTAGCCCAGGAAGTTACCCTGAGCAAAGACAGCACTACCGGAGAAACCCATGTACGCCACCGTGCGCACGTGAGCGAAGGTAAATTGTTCTATAAGGGTAAACTGGTTGCAGAAAAAGCACCGTTGAAAGCGTAACCTTAAGTTCAATTTATATTAGTAGCTTGCTGAAATGAATATAGGATTAGACATGATGGGTGGAGATTTTGCACCGCAGGAGGCGGTGAAAGGTATTCAGCTATTCATGTCTGATGCACCAGATTCAGTAAACATATACTGCATAGGTGATGAAGCTGTGGTGAAACCTCTGATGGAGGAACACCGGGTTTCTTCACCTAATTTGCATTTTATACATGCGTCCGAAGTAATTGGTTATCACGAGCATCCTACCAAGGCTCTCAAAGAGAAACAACAATCTTCTATTTCCATTGGTTTTCATCTGCTTGCCACAGGCAGGATTGATGCATTCATCAGTGCCGGTAATACCGGCGCCATGCTCGTGGGAGCCATGTTCAGCATCAAACCCATTGAAGGAGTCAGCCGTCCTACTATAGCTACTATTATTCCAAAGATTTCCGGAGGAACAGGTGTATTGCTCGATGTAGGCCTCAATGCAGATTGTAAGCCTGAGTTACTCAACCAGTTTGCCATTCTGGGCTCCTTGTACGCAGAACATATTATCGGCATCAATCAGCCGACTGTTGGACTGGTTAATGTGGGCGAAGAAGAAGGCAAGGGCAACCTGCTGGCGCAATCCACTTACCCCCTGCTGAAAGAAAACCAGCAAATCCGTTTTATAGGCAATATTGAAGGAAGAGATTTCTTCAATGATAAAGCCGATGTAATGGTATGTGACGGGTTCACCGGAAACATTGTTCTGAAAATGGCAGAATCTTATTACGATATTGCCCGGCAAAGAGGCCTGGCCGAAGATGCCTATTTTCAGCGCTTCCATTACGAAAATTACGGCGGCACCCCCGTACTGGGAGTTGCTAAACCAGTCATTATAGGCCATGGCATCAGCTCGGCCAAAGCATTCAGCAATATGATTAAAGTAGCTGAGAAAATGCTGTCCAGTAATCTCTGCGGCAAAATCGCAACTTCATTCAGGCCATAACGCCAAACGCCCCCTCTACATGATTCGAAAATTAGTATGTTTTCTGCTAAAGAATACAGGATGGACAATTGATGAGCAATTACCACCCGACATCAAAAAGTGCATTGTCATAGCTGCGCCCCATACCAGTAATTGGGACTTGTATTATATGATGACTGCATTCAGTGTATACCGGCTGAAAATCCGGTTCACCATCAAGAAGGAATGGATGCGCTTCCCATTCAGCCTGTTGCTGAAACCGCTCGGAGGAATAGCCATCGACCGGTCTCCCAGAAAGGGCGGCAACCGCCCCAGTTTTGTAGAAGCCATGACCGGATTATTTAACTGCCACCGGGAACTGATCATTGCCATTACACCGGAGGGTACCCGCAGCAGGAATGCTCAGTGGAAAACCGGCTTCTTTCATGTTGCCCGGGCAGCCAATGTACCGATCGTGCTGGGTTATATAGATTATAGGCGAAAACAGGCTGGTATTGGCAAAGTGATACATCCAGAAACACTGGAGCAGACGATGGAAGAAATGAATGCTTTTTACCGTACCATCACACCAAAGTACCCCGAAAAATTTTCACCCGACCTGAGCCATAAAGCATAACACCATCAACCCAAAACAATACCTTTGTACAAACAAGTGTTCGTTTTATATGTGGAAGAAAAATGTGTTAGAAACCATCGGCAATACCCCGATGATCCAATTGAATAAAATTACGAGGGATTTACCGGGCATTGTGCTGGCCAAAGTAGACTACTTTAATCCGGGCAACTCCATCAAAGACCGGATGGCCTTGAAAATGGTAGAAGTGGCGGAACAGGATGGCCGGTTAAAGCCGGGGGGAACCATTATTGAAGGAACCAGCGGTAATACGGGAATGGGACTGGCGCTGGCTGCCTGTGTAAAGGGCTATAAATGCATTTTTGTAACCACCGATAAACAATCGAAAGAGAAAGCCGACATATTAAAGGCCGTGGGTGCGGAAGTAATTGTTTGTCCTACCAACGTATTACCCGAAGATCCACGCAGTTACTACAGTGTAGCCAAAAGACTGGGAAAAGAGATTCCCAACTCCGTATACATGAACCAGTACGATAACCTGGCCAACCGGCAGGCGCATTATGAAAGCACCGGCCCGGAAATCTGGGAACAAACCGAGGGAAAGATCACCCACTTTGTATGCACGGCGGGAACAGGCGGAACCATTACGGGAACAGCGATGTATCTCAAAGAGAAAAACCCCGACATTAAAGTATGGGCAATCGATGTGTATGGTTCACTGCTGACCAACTATTACAAAACAGGTAAAGTAGACATGAGTTTTGTGCATCCTTATATCAGCGAAGGATTTGGGGAAGATTTTGTTCCGGAGAACTACGACATGAGCGTAATAGACCATTTTGAGCAGGTAACCGATAAAGACGGAGCTGTAATGGCGCGCAGGATTGCCAAAGAAGAAGGCCTGTTCTGCGGATACAGTGCCGGAAGCTGTTTACAGGGATTGATGCAACTGAAAGACCAGTTGGATGAAAACAGCGTAGTGGTTTGCGTATTCCACGATCATGGCAGCCGTTATGTAGGAAAGATTTACAACGATCAGTGGATGATGGAACGCGGATTCCTGGATGTGAAAAGCTTTCGGGATATCGTAAGCGGAAGAGCCGGGAAAAAACTGATCCATATAGAACCGACACAGACGGTTTCTGAAGCCGTTGAACTGATGAAGAAATACGATATTGAACATATCCCCGTCATGACCAATGGAACACAGGTCGGCAGCATTAGCGAGGTAGGCCTGTTCCTGAAAGTATTCCACAATGCCGACATCAAAAATGCAAGTGTTGAAAGCGTAATGGAACCACCGTTTCCGGTAGTTGATTTTTGCGCTCCTGTAGAAAAAATAGGTGCCCTGATCACCAAGGAAAACGGAGCTGTACTGGCCAAAGATGAAAAAGGAGATTATCATATCGTAACCAAATACGACGTAATTCAAAGCCTGGCAAAATAAATGGCAACGGAAAGAATTGTTTCTCTGGTCCCAAGTCTTACAGAATTGCTGTACGATTTGGGACTTTCTGTTGAAGTAGCAGGTATTACGAAATTTTGCATCCATCCAAACGAATGGTTTAAGACAAAGCCGAGGGTAGGCGGAACCAAAACGGTAGACCTCGAAAAAGTGAAAGCCCTGCACCCGACCTTAATCATTGCCAATAAAGAAGAGAATGTAAAAGAGCAGGTGGAAGCCCTGCAACAGATCGCGCCGGTGCTGATAACGGATGTTCCCAACCTGGAAGAAGCGCTGACCATGATTGAAATAATCGGGAAACTGGTTCACCGGCAGGAACAGGCGGTTTGTATGGCGCAGTCTATCCGGCAATCGTTCATCGAATTGGAGAAGATGCTGGCCAACGCATATTACCCCGCCACCAGGGCCTGTTACCTTATCTGGAAAGAACCATATATGACCGTTGGGTCAGATACCATGATTCACGATCTGATGCAGCGATGCGGATGGCTGAATATATTTGGTGATCAAAAAAGATATCCCGAAATCAGCGTCGAACAAATCAGGAACGCAGGCTGCGACCTCCTGTTGCTTTCTTCAGAGCCCTACCATTTTCAACAACAGCACATTGTTGCGCTGCAACAGGAATTACCGGATACGAAAATAATTTTGGCCAACGGAGAAATGTTCAGTTGGTATGGAAGCAGGTTACAATATGCAGCAGTTTATTTCAAAACGCTGATCGCAACCACTACTGCATAAAGTTTGCAGAACACGCACTCTCCATCTTAAGCCATAACAGCAATCATATTCAGGGCTGTTCTGCCTAAATCTGCATTTCCGTAAATGGCTACCTGTTCCAATGCAGTTGCCGGAGTAATTCCTTTCGAAAAAACTTTCCAGGCTGTATCCGGACTCATTTGAATGGTGGATATAGCAGGAGCATCGCTGTAAGCGGTCAAAATCCATTCGTTGTTCATACGAATGATCCGGTGTTCGTTTTGTGCACCCGATCCAATTTGCAGGGCAATGATGGTTCCCTCCGGTGCAGTGCTGCTTCTGTATACAACCGGAAGCGCATACATGAATGTGCGGATAAAAGGAAGAAACAGGTCTTCGGAAAAAAGCGGTGCCTTCCCCAGTGCATCCCTGATCTGCTGCTGGTGAATAAATTTTTCGGTGTATTCGCGGGCAATATGAAACCAGTTTTCGGATTGTTCCTGCCCTGCCCAGGCCACTCCAAATACCGCTTCATCAAAAGGTTTCAGCGTACATAAATGTTCATAATATTGTTTACCCGACCATTCCAGTAAACCGATCAATAGCGGAGGGCTCAATCTTTTAGCAGCATCCGTCCACTGATGATTCAGGCTGTTTAAAAAAGCAACCAGTTCCTGATAAGTATGAATTGCTCCCGGGGTAACACCCAGATACCCGTCTCTTGAAACAGAAAGACCGCGCAGATTACCATCCAGCAAATGTGCAGCAATGTCTTTAACCGTCCATTGTTTTGCAATAGTGGGCTGGTTCCATTCTTCCGGGTTAAGCTCCTGCAACAGGCTCAACAGGTGCTGATCCAGCAGCGGAAATAAAGGAAGCGTGATCACCGGAATATCTGATTGCTGCGGTAACATAAGTAAACAAATATAATATATTAAACAATTTCAGCAGGTACCTAAGGTGTAGCTAATGGATATTAGCCCGTTTTTTCCTAACTTGAGCCGGCAAAAGCAATCATCTTTTAACGAGAAAATCATCAAAATGAAGAAGTACAGCTCAGGCGTTTTGTTTGGCAAGGAACTGGAAGCGTTGTATAACGATGCCAAGGAAAATCAATTCGCACTGCCCGCCGTTAATACAATCGGCACCAATACCATCAATGCCACATTAGAAACTGCCGCAAAAGTGAATTCCCCGGTAATCATACAATTCTCTAACGGAGGAGCGCAGTTTATTGCAGGTAAGGGAATGCCAAACGATGCATTACAGGGAAATATTTCCGGTGGTGTTTCCGGGGCTTTACATATTCACAATGTGGCCAAATATTATGGCGTACCGGTTGTGCTGCATACCGATCATGCTGCCAAGAAATGGTTGCCATGGGTAAGCGGACTGATTGATGCAGGCGAACAGTTCTACAAAGAAAAGGGGCAACCGTTATTCAGCTCTCACATGCTGGATTTGTCTGAAGAACCCCTTGAAGAGAATATACAGACTTCTGTTGCATTTTTCAAGCGGATGGCCCCATTGGGCATGAGCATTGAGATTGAACTGGGCGTTACCGGTGGCGAAGAAGATGGTGTGGACAACAGCGGTGTGGAAAACGACAAACTGTACACCCAGCCGCAACATGTAGCCTACTCTTATACAGAGCTGGGCAAAGTAAGCAACATGTTTACTGTTGCAGCAGCGTTTGGAAATGTGCATGGCGTATACAGCCCGGGCAATGTGGAACTCCGTCCGGAAATTCTGAAAAACAGCCAGGACTATATTGAAAAGGAATTGAAAACCGGCAGCAAGCCTGTTTACTTTGTATTCCACGGAGGAAGCGGATCTCCGCAACACCAGATCAGGGAAGCCATCAGCTATGGCGCCATCAAAATGAATATCGATACGGATCTGCAATGGGCCTTCTGGGAAGGTATCCAGCAGTACTATAAAAAGAATGAGGGATATCTGCAGGCTCAACTGGGTAACCCCGAAGGAGCCGATAAACCCAACAAAAAATACTACGATCCACGCGTTTGGTTACGTAAAGGAGAAGAAAGCTTTGCCAAAAGACTGGAAATTGCTTTCGAAGACCTGAACTGTATCAACAGAAACGCATAAGCTGTTATTCCGGCATAGTCGGCAGTGCAAGTGTATACACCTGGGCTGCCGGCTATGTTTATTTTGGCCCAAGTCTCATATAATCAACTGATTAACAATTATTTGCAAATCAATTCCTTCATAAAAGAGGGTGTTTTGGAATATTAATTATCTTTCCGCCCCAATTAGTTGTCGATATGAAAAAAGAAATTGAAGAGGACATTGAATCAAACTTAGCCGGCGGTGCAGAACCTCAGCATACTGAGGTCAGCAAATCCCGTTGGTTTACCAGAAAGCGAAAAGGGATTCTAACTTCTACTGCCGATAAAAAAGAAACGCCGGAGGGCTTATGGAATAAATGCCCTGTGTGCAGTTTCATCTGCACTACCACAGAGTTGAAAGAAAATCTGTTCATCTGCCCCAAGTGTAATCACCACCACCGGATCGGAAGCGAAGAATATTATGACATTCTTTTTGATAACAAGGAGTATAAAGAATTATTCGACAATATCAGAAGCAAAGATGCGCTGGGCTTTACCGATTTGAAACCTTATCAGCAAAGGTTGGATGAGATTCATACAAACACGAACCTGAAAGACTCCATGCGCGTAGCCGTAGGGAAAGTGAACGGAGAGGAAATGGTTATAGCCTGTATGGATTTTGAGTTTATCGGAGGATCGCTCGGTAGTGTGATGGGCGAGAAGTTCAGTCGTGCAGTAGATTACTGTATCAGGTACAGGCTCCCCTACCTGGTCATCAGTAAAAGTGGTGGGGCCCGTATGATGGAAAGCGCATTCAGCCTGATGCAATTAGCTAAAACAAGTGGCAAGCTGTCACAGCTAAGCGATGCGCAGCTTCCCTATATTTCATTGTTAACCGACCCTACTTTTGGTGGAATTTCAGCCAGTTTCGGTATGTTGGGCGATTTGAATATCGCCGAACCTGGTGCCCTGATTGGCTTTGCCGGCCCACGTGTGATCAAGGAAACCATTAAAAAGGATTTGCCACCAGGTTTTCAACGCAGTGAATTCCTGCTGGAGCATGGATTCCTCGACTTCATTATTGACCGGAAAGTATTAAAGGAAAAACTGTCTCTGCTGGTACAACTATTTAGAAATTGAGCATCAACAACCGATCGGCTTTTTTTAATTACTACATCGACGAAAAGTATGTAGCAGGCGTTGTATTGCTGGGTACCGAAGTAAAATCCATCCGCGAAGGAAAAGTGAGTTTCAATGATGCATTCTGCTTCCTGGATAAAGGGGAGTTGTGGATTCGCGGCTTGTACATTGCCGAGTACTCGCATGGAACCGTAAACAACCATATAGCCGTACACGACCGGAAATTACTGTTGAATAAAAGGGAGATCAAAAAGCTGACCCTCAAACTAAGGGACAAGGGGATTACCATTGTACCGTTAAAAATATTCTTCAGCGAAAAGCGGCTCGTAAAGATCGAAATCGGATTAGCCAGGGGTAAGAAACTCCACGACAAACGCGAGACCATCAAAAACAGGGATGTAGCCAGGGAACTGAAGAATCACCTTGGATAAACTATACCGCAGGCTCCTGCTGGCTCAGGCAATGGAAGCTTCCCAATCCCCAGATAATATCTGTTGAATCAATGCCCACCACTTCCCGCTCCGGAAAGCAGGAAGCAATGATTTGGAGAGCCTGGTCGTCTTTATGGCAACGGAAAGTCGGCACAATTACATGCTGGTTGGATATGTAAAAGTTTGCGTAAGAAGCAGGCAGTCGCTGGTCTTCGTAAACAACTGCATCGGGCATGGGTAGTTCTGCAATATTCAATTGTTTGTTATTGAGCAACCGCATTTCTTTTAACTGTTTCAGATTGGTCTGCAATAAGTCATAGTTCTCATCATTGCGGCTGGTTTCAACCACAGTAATGATGGTATCTGCGTTTACAAACCGAACCGTATCGTCTATATGACCATCGGTGTCATCACCCACTATTCCGTCCGCAACCCAGAGAATTTGCTCCACACCGTAGTAATTGCACAGGTATTTTTCAATCTGTTCCTGGTTTAAATGAGGGTTCCTGTTTTTGTTCAGCAGGCAACAGGTAGAAGTAAGCAAAGTGCCAGCTCCGTTGAATTCCACAGAACCACCTTCCATTACAATACCCGGGTGATAAACGGGTATATCAAAATGTTTGCCGATCAATGAGGGAATCACATCATCCAGATCGTAGGGAGGATATTTATTGCCCCAGGCATTGTAATCCCAGTCTACAATTACTTTGGGGATTTCAGCCCGGGGATTTACCAGAAAAGCGGGGCCATGATCCCGGCACCAGGCATCGTTGGTTGGATGCAGAAAGAATTCCACCTGTTCCATGTTTACACCTGCCTGCTCCAGGTGCGATGTGGCGAAAGCCTGCATGGCAGTATTGGCCACATTGATGCGTACTTTTTCGCTCAGGGAAAGATACTTCACGAACCGGCTGTAGTTTGGGTAGATGGAATCAATCTTTCCGGGCCAACTGGCCTCCTTGTGCGGCCAGCTTAACCAGGTAGCGATATGAGGAGCAAACTCAGCAGGAAAAGAATATCCCAGCGATGCAGGCGTAATCATCTCATTGGTCATGGAACAAGTTAATCTTCGTCAATAAATCTTTTGGTAATCGGCTGATAGGAATCAATTCTTCTGTCTCTCAGAAAAGGCCAGTGTGTGCGATACTGATCCGTTTTAGCCAGGTCCACTTCCACCACGGCCACTTCTTCAGCTTCATGAGAACCTTTGTACAACAGTGATCCGAACGGATTGGCTACAAAAGAACCGCCCCAGAATTTCATCAGACCGCCCTGCTCCAACCCCACCCGGTTTACACTCACCACGTGTACACCATTGGCTACCGCATGACTGCGCTGAATGGTTTGCCATGCGTTGTACTGTTCTGTATTGGTTGTTTCGTCCTGTGAGGTGGCCCAGCCGATTGCAGTGGGGAAGAATAAAATTTCGGCTCCCATCAGCGCCGTGATGCGTGCGGCTTCCGGATACCACTGGTCCCAGCAAATGAGCACACCGAGCGTGGCGAATTTTGTTTTGAATATTTTATATCCGAGATCTCCCGGAGTGAAATAAAATTTCTCGTAGTACGCAGGGTCATCCGGAATATGCATTTTACGGTACTTACCCAGGTATGCCCCATCGGCATCCAGCACCGCGGTGGTATTGTGGTAAAGCCCCTGTGTTCTTTTCTCGAACAGCGATGCAATGATCACCACATTGAGTTCGGCAGCAACCCTGCTGAGGGTTTCTGTAGAAACTCCCGGAATAGCCTCGGCCAGTTTGAAATTTTCATAGTCTTCCACATCGCAGAAATACAGGGAAGTAAACAGTTCCTGCAAGCAAATGATCTGCGCACCTTTGGAAGCGGCTTCGCGAATTCCTTTGATCGCTTTAGCCATATTCTCTTCTTTGCCGGCAGTACAACTCATTTGTACCAGGCCTATTTTCACTGTAGACATATTGAATAAATTAGGTAGTCTTCTTTACAAGACCATCAAAACTAGTGATCCCGATTGTTTTTTCCGTAATAAATCCTTCCGCATAAGCCACCCCGATATTTTTGCCCAGCATACCATCTCTCCCTTTCAGTACTTCCAGGAATTGCGGGGAAGAAATATAGGTAGCCGGTTCATTCAGGTCCGGGTTGTAGAACTGTGTATTATATGCCAGAATGGATTCCATTTTACGATCGATAAAGGCAGAAATATCCATTACAAAATCCGGTTTCAGAAAGCGGTCCTGGATATAATGGAATACATAGGCCGGTCTCCAGGCTTCCTGCGGTTGCCCATCCGGGCCGGTGGTTTCAATTTTTCGCAACCCCGATAGAAACGCCGCATCTGAAACCAGTTTGGCGCTGCGTCCATGATCCGGGTGCCTGTCTTCCGGCGCGTTGGCCAGTACAATGGAGGGCCTGAATCTTCTGATGACTTCTATGATTTTGCGCTGGTGTGCTTCGTTGTTCTGCAGAAACCCATCGGCCATACCCAGGTTTTCCCTGTGATGCAGGCCCATAATGGCTGCAGCATTGGTGGCTTCCACCAGCCTCGTTTCAGCAGTACCCCTTGTTCCCAGTTCCCCTCGGGTAAGGTCTGCCACCCCCACTTTCTTCCCTTCGGCAATGGCGGCCATCAAAGTGCCTGAACAGCCCAGTTCCACATCGTCCGGGTGAACACCAAAAGCTAGTATATCTAATAACATGTTGAAATGATTGGGTACAAAGGTAATTAATGGGAAAACAAAAAATCCCGCCGGTTAAAGCAGGATTTCCGTATTTTAAAAAAGTGAATTAGTCTTTTTTCGCGTAACGCTTCTTGAACTTGTCAATTCTACCCGCAGTATCAACCAATACGTTTTTACCAGTGTAAAAAGGGTGAGAGGTGTTTGAAATTTCCAATTTCACAACAGGATATTCTTTACCATCTTCCCAAAGAATGGTTTCCCTGGTTTGTGCAGTAGACTTGCTCAGGAAAGCTGTGCCGTTACTCATGTCTTTGAAAACAACGAAACGGTAATTTTCAGGATGGATACCTTGCTTCATATGATTTTGTTTAGGTGGTACGGATTTGGCCGTACGATTATTAAATTTGGAATGCAAAATTAGGAAAATTCCCTGTTTTCACCAAATGAAAGCTCCTTCCCGTCATTTTTAGCTCTTCATATTCACAAATTGCTGGGGAATCCCGAAGTTGCCAGCCTTGCATTTGGCGATAACCTCCTGTAAATCATCGATTTTCTTGCCGGTTACCCGGATAATATCGTCCATAATGGCTGCCTGCACCTTATACCCGCCGTCTTTAATCATTTTAACGATTTTCTTGGCATCTTCCTGCTTCAGGCCATTTCTTACCGGGACTTCTTTTTTGATGACCTTACCGCTTGGGTATGCATCTTTACTAAAATCGAATGCATTCCCATCTATACCCTGTTTCATGGAACGGCTGATGAGTACATCAATCAACTGCTTCATCTGCATTTCACTATCCACTTCAAGGGATACAACAAAGTCCTTCTTATTCAGGTCTACTTTAACGGCGGTACCTCTGAAATCATAACGGGTGGCGATCTCTTTCTTTACCGTGTTGATGGCATTGTCCAATACCTGGAGATCAACAGCGCTGGCAATATCAAATGAAGGCATAACAAAACTTTTGGTAAAGTTACTTAATGCAGGGCAGATTGAGCCTCCCCTGCATTAAAAAAGCCCCGATAGAAATCGGGGCTTTTACCATATTAACACATGAGAAAAAGAGACTTGTTATTTGCCATTACCGGCACCTACCCTGCTTTGCTCATCTTCCGCACCACCGCGTTTGCGCTGGCTGGTTACGGCCTTCCCTTTGCTGAACCGGTAAGAAAAAGTCAGGTTGATGATCCGGTCATCGCCGTATTGCCTGAAGTTGGCATCCACTTTACCATACTGTACAGAGCCTTTGATTTTCTGGGTCCAGAATACATCCCTCACATTGAGTCGGATGGAACCTTTGTTTTTCAGAATCTGCTTGCTGATACCGGCATTCACCATACCAAAAGGCTTGATGATGAACATACTTTCCAGTCCTTCTGTTCTGTAAAATCCGCTCAGTTCTCCGCTCCAGCCTTTCCCGAATTTAAACTGCTGGCTTACATTGAACATGGCTGTAGTTGTATTAAATGTAACCGGCTCATTATTCACTACGCCGCTGAACTTGTTGGCATATACATTCATGTAGATATTACCGCTCCACCACTTGGTATATTCATTGCTGGCATTGACGGAAAGCCCATACTGGCGTTGAGAAGCGATGTTGTCATTTTTCAGCCCCACTTCGTTGGTTACCTCATTTTGCAGAATTACCTGCTGAATCAGGTCGGTACTCTTGGTATAATTCAACGTAGTAGTCAGAAACCCTTTGAAAGTATGGCTCAGTTCTATGTTGTGACTGAACTCGGGCTTCAGATACGGGTTACCCTGCTCGTAGGTGTATTTGTCGAGGTATTCCACAAAGGGGTTCAGGTTACCATAATCCGGCCTTCTGATGCGCTTACCGTAGTTCAGCACAAAACTGTTGTTTTTATTGGCTTTGTACTGAAAATATGCAGTGGGGAACAGTTGCACATAGTTTCTATTGAACTGTACATTGGTGGTAACCTGATCGCCTTTGGAGTTGGTGTGTTCCAGTCTCAAACCCAACTGCATACTGAATTTCTCACCAAATGGCTTGTTCAGGTTAACATAAGCTGCATTGATGTTTTCCTTGTAAATAAAATGATTGGTTCTGTTATAGTCCCGCACATAACTTCCATAGATCACACTGTCATATATGGCGTTGGCATCGTTGGTTACATAGCTGCTTTTAACACCGGCTTCAAACCTAGCCCCTTTTTTCAAAGGATGGGTATAATCCAGCTTGGCACTGTAAATATGGATTCCTTGAGGCATACTGGCCACCAGGGTGTCGGGCTTGGTGGTTGGAGCACCGGAGCCATTGAAAAATGCATTGTATAAAGACTGATTCTGGTCATTGTTGTAATTCAGGTAATCTGCATCAAAACTCAATTCCCTTCCAGCAGTATCCAGCAAATGACGAATATTGAAATTGGTACTGAAATTGGTCCATTTACCGGTATTCATTGCCCTCGCTTTTGTCTGACTGTTCAGCACATGCGTGGGAGAATAGATATAAATATCACCCTCACTGGAGAACGAACCCGGGCTGTTGAATCCACTGAATACAACACCCAATGTAGTCTTTTTAGTGGCGAAATAATCCAACCCGATTTTACCGTTCCAGTTATTGAAGTTATTCTTTAACAGGTTGTGTTGATTAAAATAGGAAACCAGTTGTTTGGAATTGTCTACAAAACGACGGGTGATTTCGAGATCCTGGTATCGCTCCCGCTCGCTGTGGCTGAAATTACCAAACAGGTTGATTTTATCCTTCCGGTAGTTCAGATTCAGATTCTGGTTGGTTCTGGCATATTTGCCCTGACCATAGCCCAGTGATACGGATCCGTTGAACCCAAAAATTTTACTCTTTTTGGTTTTGATATTAATCACCCCGGCTTTACCGGCAGCATCGTATTTGGCAGGAGGATTGGTCATGATCTCAATCTGATCCAACTGACTGCTCTGCATATTTTTGAGCAGGTTGGCCAGGTCCTGACCAGACAAATAGCTGGGTCTTCCGTCTATGAATACCACCACCCCGTCTTTTCCTTTAAGACTGATATTACCATCCTTATCTACCGTTACACCGGGAGATTTTTCCAGTACTTCCAATGCGGTTGAGCCTGAATTGGTGGGAGAAGCCTCTACATTTACCACCATGCGGTCGGTCAGTTGCTGAACCATAGGTTTTTTTGTGGTAACGGTTACCTCCGTTAAAGATTTACTTCCGGATTCCAGCTTCAGTTCCGGTAACATTTTGTCTGTTGCCCCGTTTAAGGAGATCACCTGGCTGTACAATTTCTTGTAGCCGATCAGGTTCGCAGATAGTAAATAGTTACCGCTGCTCACTTTTGAAAAGGAATACTGACCGTTTTTATCTGTCACAGCCGTTTTGGCTACGGAAGAATCTTTGGCATTCAGCAGGCTCACTAAAACCGATTCAACCGGTTTCTGGTCTGCTGCTACCACCTTACCTACCAACTGGTCGGTACTTTGTTGAGCGTTTGCTACAGCACCAAAGGCTGTGAAACTCAACAGGAATAGGGTTTTGGTTAGTTTGCTCATATCGCACTTATTTATTAGTTAGTTCTTGTTTTAAACTATTACAAAACAAAACTAACTACTGTGCTTTACATAGTACAATGCTATAACATGGGCGGCAAAAATTGAGGTTAAATGGCGAAAATGAATTATTGAACTGTTTTTTGTCTGAAGGCTTTTGCAGTAAAGTATACCATAGCAATGCCGCACACTATCAAAACCAGGGAAATCAGTTCTGCCTGTGTGGGATTAAAGAGAATATCATATTTGGTGTTCACGCGGATCTTCTCAATGAGGAATCTTTCGGCCCCGTTCAGGATCAGGTATATCCCGAACAATTGTCCGGGTACTTTGATTTTTTTACGAAGCATCCATATGATGCCGAATAAAATGAGACACATAATTACCTCATAGAGTGCGGTAGGATAAACCGGCAGGGGCAGTTCATTACAATAAGGGCCTGTACAACCGGGAATGGCAACGCCTTCGTTAATTACATTATGCGGGTATTTATAGGCCCATAGAAAATCGGGTATCCAACTGAATGGCCTGGGGCTGGTATTAACAATTCCCCAATCTCCATCGCCACTAACCTGGCATCCTACCCTGCCTAATGCATAGCCCAGCATCATCGTTGGAGCCATGGCATCCACCAAATGAATGGGAACAATCTTGTGCTTTTTGGCGTACCAGATAATTGCAGCACCTGCACAAATCAATCCCCCGTAAAAAGTAAGACCACTGAAAGAAATCAACGAAGCAATCGGGTCTTTGGTAAACTCGTTCCAGTTTTCGAGATTATGAAAAATCTTGGCCCCCAGAAAGCCAAAAAGGGCCGCGTAAATAACAATGTCACCTACCCGGTCCTGCGGCCAGATTCGTACAATTCTTTCTTCGGGCTTATCCAGTTGTTGCTTCTTTTTCTCCCACCATTTGATCCCGCCAAAGATCAATGCCACAATCATACCTATAAGGAAATTTCCCCTGGAAGAAAGAATGAAAGCCTGCGGATCTGCGAGTGCATCCGGAATAGTAAACGCACCGATCAGTTTGTACCCGAAAATAAAACCCAGTAAACCATTGACCGCCAATTCACCGATACCCGCCGGCTGACCAATCATGATTTTTTCCTCCGTAAAGGTGAAGAGACCCTGTTGCTGCTTTCTTTTCAGCTCCTGCGTTAGTATCCAGGCAGCCACTATAAAGGAGATAGCTACAAAAAATCCGAATGTGTTTATCAGCTTTAATCCTTCAAGCTCAACACCGAAAATATCTTTGAAAGCATAGTATAAATTAGGATACATGAAGCGGCAGGTGTTTAATAGTGATTTGCAATGTTAGCTGAAAATACCAAAAAAAGCAAGGCCTCACAAAAGTGAGGCCCGTACTTACTAACCCATCTAAAAACAAACTTAAAGAATATTAATTACAATGTTCGTTAAAAACACTGATCAGGTGTTGTGCAATAACCTGCGCAGGTCGGCCTTCTATCTGATGGCGCTCAACCATGCTCACCAAAGCTCCGTCTTTAAACAAAGCAATTGCAGGAGACGATGGAGGGTAAGGCAACATATGCTCCCTTACTTTATTCACTGCTTCCAGATCAAAACCTGCAAAACTGGTAGTTAAACGATCAGGGCGTTTTACAGCGTTCTGAACAGCCATCACCACACCTGGCCTACAGGTGCCCGCAGCACAACCACAAACAGAATTGATCACCACCAGGGTGGTTCCTTCCTGATTTAAAGTATTGTCTACGTCGGCGGCAGATAATAATTCACTAAAACCTTCGTCTGTCAACTCTGCCTTCATTGGCAATACAATTTCCGCTGGATACATACTTCACTTATTTTCTCAACGAAGATACAAATTTGAGCCAAATGGAAAAGAGGAGTTTTGAATATGCCATACTGTCTTAAAATAAATTCAATTTATGCCATATTGTCGTTAAATTAAAAGAGAGTCAGCCAAAACTTCGCGGAAACTGGGCATAAAACACTATAAACTGCTCTGGTACAGGGTTTGAAAAGGTATATGTATCAACAAAAAACTTTAAAAAGATAAATTATGACACTCCTTAAGAACAACAGCACCAGCGTATTCAACGAATTGTTCAACAACTTCCCTGCAACCTGGGGGCGTGATGTACAAAACGGTTACCCAACCGCCAGCGTTAATATACATGAAACAGCCGATGCTTTTCATCTGGAGCTGAATGCTCCGGGAAGAGATAAAGCAGACTTCAGGATCAATGTAGATAAAGGCCTGCTGACGATCAGTTACGAAAAAAAAGAGGAAACTGAAGAAAAAGTGTACAAGACAATCCGGAGAGAATTCACTTACCGGAGTTTCAAAAGAAGTTTTAGCATCGATGATACCATCAATGCCGAAGCAATCCAGGCCCGTTATGAAAATGGCGTGCTGAAATTATTGCTTCCCAAAAAAGAGCAGGAAAAATTATCCTCCAAAGAAATTTCGATCCTATAATAAAGATGGTTTTATAAATAGATGGTTTTGGTTATGCCCCCGGTTTCTACCGGGGGCTTTTTTATGCTCGTTTTGTAATATATCGGCATCTTTGACTACTTATTGATACAACCCGATCGATACTCATCATGGCAAAACGACTTTTCACGGCATTACTTATCCTTTTTTTTCTAAAGACAGATGCTCAATCTTCGCTGCTTTGGGAAATCAGTGGAAACCAGTTAAAGAAACCCTCCTATCTGTTCGGCACTTTTCACCTGATCTGCCAGTCTGATTTCAGCATCAGCGCCAAACTGGCCGATAAACTCCGGGCTGCTGAACAATTTTATGCGGAACTAGACATTACCCAACCCGGCATGCAACAGGAGTTGATGACACAGCTTACGCTAAAAGAAACCACACTCAGCACTTTAATGGGCAGTGCCCGGTTTGAAAAAGCACGTGTTTCTTTTAAGCAAATCACCGGATTGGATTTACAGGGCTTTAACCAGTTCAAACCCTTCATGAGCCTGAATCTGCTTGCTCTCTATGCCATACCCTGTGCCGATAAGTTACAGCCGGAGACCCTGTTTTTTCAAATGGCCAAAGCAAACAATATACCCGTTGGCGGCCTCGAAACGCTGACCGACCAAATAGCAGCAATTGACGCGCAACCGATGGAAAGCCAACTTAAAACACTGGCCGCTTCCTTGCAGAACTACGACAGTGTAAAGCTGATGATGAAGCAACTGCTGAGTGTGTATAAACTGAAAAACAGCGACAGTCTGTACAGTTTCATGCAGCAGCATGGCAGCGATGACTATTTTGAAAAAGAACTAATCGAAAAAAGAAATACCCGTTGGATCAGCCGGATACAGAATACTATCCGAAACAAAGCTACATTCTTTGCGGTTGGTGCGGGACATCTTGGAGGAAAGGCAGGTTTGATTGCATTGCTCCGCAAACAGGGCTTTACATTAAAACCCATTAATTATTAATTGCAGAGGATGCCCGCAGAAAAAGAATTTATTGCATTATTGAACCAACACCAGAAAATCATCTACAAGGTGTGTAATCTGTATATGCAGTCGCATACCGACCGGGAAGATCTTTTCCAGGAAATCACCCTGCAGGCATGGAAGGCTTTCGGAAAGTTCCGCGGCGATGCCAGGTTCTCTACCTGGCTTTACCGGGTAGCTCTGAATACCGCCATTACCTACTTCAGGAAGGAAAAGAAAAATATTGTTTTCACTACGAATGAACTGCCGGAGCAGTCAATGGGTCCGCAGGATCCGATAGAGATGCAGACAAAAGCCATGTATGCGGCCATTGCCAATTTATCCAGGATCGACAAAGCCATTGTAATGCTTTACCTGGAAGATTACAGTTATAACGAAATCAGCGAAGTGGTGGGCATTACCCCGAATCATATTGCAGTAAAAATGAACCGGATCAAAGCCAAACTGAAAGAACATACACAAAAACATTTAGCAACCGTTTAATATGCCCATATGGAACTGGACGATCTGAAAAACAAGCTTAACCAACAACTGGAAACTGATCACCTGCTACGTTCGGAAGCGGATATTGCTGCATTGCTGAAGAAAAAGGCCCATTCGGTCCTGAGCAAAATCAAAAGAAGCCTTTGGTTTGAAATCATTTTCTGTTTTGCATTTACTGCTTTACTGGTTTACGTTGGCTTTGCAAGCAAATACCAATCGCTGCGTATTTATGCCGGCAGCTTTTCGGTCATCATGCTGCTCATTACAGGGGTATTCTTTTTTTTACTGAAAAGAATCAACCAGGCAGGCAGCAATAATTTACCCATCCGCGAGAACCTGCAAAGCATTGTAATCCTGATGGACGAATTCATCCGCAGATATATGCAGTTCTGTATTGCATTGTTACCGGTATGCACTATTTTTTCGGCCGCCCTGCAGATGCACGAAAAAGAAACGATTGTGGAAATTGATACATTCCTTAGCAAAATAAGACCGGCGCAATCGCAAAAACTCCTGATCACCCTGCTGTACCTGGTGATATCTTTTGTTGGTCTTTACTACCTGAGCAAATGGTACCTTAAAAAACTCTACGGGAATTTTGTAGACCAGTTAAAGGGCTATATCCGTGAGTTGGAAGAAAATGAAAAAGAATAGGCCGGCTATTCAGGGCATTGATCTTTCCGACGGGTATCAATGATGTATTGAATAACCCATCTTTGATTAATCCGAACCAACTGAAAAGAATTCACGCCGCAATGGCTGAATACACCGCTCCGGTAAAATTTATAGGGCGTCCAGGCAATCCCCAATGCTCCATCCGTTTTAACCACCCCCAATACAATCCGTTCATCCGCCACGCCCCTGGCAATACTACCTACCATCTTCACAAACCCGTCTACCCCATCGGTTCTCACCAACTCCTTTCCTTCCCTGTTACGGGAAATGGTTTGCATGATGGCACTGTCGGCAAAACAACTGCGGAGCTTGGCACTATCCGCTTCCTTCATGGCTTCGAACATGCGTTGAATGGTGGCTTTAACAGAATCAGTTGCAGTTTGTGCAGACAGGGTGACGCTGCAGCACACTACAGCAGCCAGGAGTATAATTTTTTTCATAACATTGATTAGAATGATTAACGTAAATATCCCAGGATCTTTAACATGCTTTGAGCACTCTGCTCTTTTGCATAAACCCAGTCGATCAATTTACCATTCTTATCATATTCCACAATCACATGTTTGGGTGATGGGATCAGGCAGTGCTTGATTCCCCCGTAACCACTGATCTGGTCCTGGTAAGCGCCGGTATGAAAGAACCCAACATACAAAGGCTCTTTATTAGACTCTACCTCCTTTTTGTCGGTTGTAGTCAGCTTGGGAAGGAAGACCTCGTTGATATGCTCTTCCGAATCATAATAATCATGACTGTCGCAGGTGATCCCCCCCAGTACTACCCGGTGGTATTCATTATCCCATTTATTAATGGGCAGCATCAGGAATTTCTCCCCGATTCCCCAGGTATCTGGCAGGGTGGTAATGAAAGAAGAATCGATCATATACCAGCACTCGCGGTCGTTCTGAATCTTCTGTCCAAGTACGCTGTAGATATGCGCCATGCTCTCACCAACAGTAAAACTGCCAAACTCTGTATAAATATTGGGCATTGGCACTTTGGCCTTCTTACAGGATTTCTTAATGTTCCCGACAATCTCATTAATCATAAACTGGTAATCGTATTCAAATCCCAGTGAATGCTTGATGGGAAATCCTCCGCCAATATTAATGGAATCCAGTTCGGGACAAATTTTCTTTAGCTGGCAATACAGGTTGATAATTTTGTTCAGCTCACTCCAGTAGTAGATATCATCCTTAATCCCTTTGTTCAAAAAGATGTGGAGCATTTTCAGTTGGAATTTTTCTTCGTTGCCTTCAATCTCGTCCACATAAAATTCCAGGATATCTTTTGCCCGGATCCCCAGGCGGGATGTATAGAAAGGGAAATTGGGTTCTTCTTCCGCTGCAACACGGATTCCCAGCGAAAAAGGCGCTTTTACGCTTCTCTTATAGGCCTGCAGTTCCTCTTTGTTGTCGAGAATGGGCACTACGTTTTTAAACCCGGAGTTAATCAGTTTGGCGATACGGGAAGTATAATTCTTCTGCTTGTAACCATTGCAGATGATAAAAGTTTCCTTATTGATTTTTCTGCGCTGATAGAGCCTGTTGATGATCTCTATATCATACGCATAGGAAGTTTCCAGATGAATATTATTCTTGAGCGCTTCTTCCACTATAAAGGAGAAGTGAGAACTCTTGGTACAATAACAATAAAAATACTGCCCCTCATACTTGTGCTTTTTGAAAGCCGCAGCAAACATATTCTTGGCCTTATTTATCTGCATCCCGATCTTAGGCAGATAAGTCAGTTTCAAAGGCGTACCATGTTTGTCTATCAGTTTTTTGATGTCAACACCATTAAATTCAAGATAACCTTCATCGCTTACTTCAAAGCCTTCCTGGGGAAAGTGAAAAGTCTGGTTAACCAGTGAGGTATAGGTATTATTCATTCCGGAGATTTCCTTTTAGATTGTAAAAATAACCCTTGTATTTGATTTGAAACTAAAAAAAGCCGGACGCGTAAGCAACCGGCTTTTGAACAGAATTTCTGCTGAAACTATTTAACGGAATCAATCAGGGCTTTAAAGCTGGCAGGCTCATTCATAGCCAGGTCAGCCAAAACCTTACGGTTCAGATCAATACCTTTTACACTCAGCTTATTGATAAACTGGCTGTAAGTCATTCCTTCTTCTCTTACAGCGGCATTGATACGCGCAATCCACAACTGGCGGTATTCGCGCTTCTTCAGCTTGCGGCCTACATAGCTGTAGGTAAGACCTTTTTCAACAATATTTTTGGCTACGGTATAAACGTTTTTGCGCTTACCGTAGAAACCTTTGGCTTGGTTAAGGATTTTCTTTCTCCTGGCTCTTGATGCAACTGCATTTTTTGAACGTGGCATACTAAAATGTTTTGAAGTTAGCGGCGCTAACGGTTTTTAATAAAAATCTGTTTGATAAAGCGGCTGATTATCCTTTCAGGCGTAATAAGCGTAAAACGAAATCCTTGTTGGTAGATCCAACAATACCTTTCATTCTCAAAGCACGTTTGCGCTTCTTGGATTTTTTGGTGAGGATGTGACGTTTGAATGCTTTCTGGAAACTGATTTCTCCGGTACCGGTCACTTTAAAACGCTTCTTTGCGCTGGAGTTTGTTTTAACTTTTGGCATCTAAATAATCTTGTAAAGATTATACCCTGCTGGCGCCTCACCACAGGGTGAGAACTTGTTGGGCCTTACGGGAAAATTTTGGAGTGCAAATGTAGGTTTTTGGCACAAAAACACCAAATTAAAGTAAAAGTCCATCGAACCGGGTTCCGGAACGATGGACAACCTATTTTGGTGGAGGCTCAATGATTAAGCCTTTTTCTTTCCTGTTTTTGGGGTAAAGATGGCGAACATCCGTTTTCCTTCCAGCTTGGGCATGCTTTCCAGCGTACCAGCTTCAGCCAGGCGCTCTGCGAATTTCAATAAAAGCAGTTGACCCCTGTCCTGGAACATGATGGCGCGGCCTTTGAACTGAACATAGGCTTTCACCTTGTTTCCGTCTTTCAGGAAGTTTTCCGCATGCTTTGCCTTGAAATTGAAGTCATGGTCATCCGTACTCGGCGTAAAGCGGATCTCTTTGATCTCGCTCTGCTTGGAGTTAGCCTTCATTTCCTTCTCTTTCTTCTTCTTTTCGTATAAAAACTTCTTGTAATCTATTACTTTGCATACTGGCGGATCTGCGGTAGGTGAAATCTCCACCAGATCCAATTCCTGCTCCTGTGCAATTTTAAGCGCTTCCTGTGTAGAATAAATACCAACGGTAACGTTGTCTCCTACAAGACGAATCTGTGGTACCCGGATTCTCTCGTTAATTCTGTGTTCAGGCTCAGGCTGCCTGTTAAACCTTGGATTAAATCTTCCTCCGCCTCTTGGTGGTAATGCCATTAAAACTTGTTTGGTTTTTAAATTTTGGTAAAGATAGGATTAAATGAACTATTCAGCCGATTTACGTTCGAGGATCTCCTCCCCGATCCGGGCGATAAATTCAGCCACAGAAACAGTTCCGGCATCTCCCTTTCCCTGGCGCCTTACCGCCAGCTTGCCTTCATTCACCTCTTTCTCTCCCAATACCAGCATATAAGGCACTTTCAGCAGTTCTGTATCCCGGATTTTCTTGCCTATTTTCTCGCTTCTGTCGTCTATTTCTACCCGCACACCCGCTTTTCTGAGTGCTGTATACACTTCTTTGGCGTAGTCCATAAACTTGTCGCTGATCGGTAAAATCTTCACCTGCAGCGGCGCCAGCCATACCGGGAACTTGCCTGCATAATGCTCCAGCAGGAATCCGATAAAACGCTCATGAGTACCCAAGGGTGCACGGTGTATGATCAACGGAATATCCGTATCATTGGTATGGGTAGTATATTCCAGCTTGAACTTGCGCCCGGAGTTGAAATCTACCTGGTTGGTAGCCAGTGTAAACTCACGGCCAATCGTGCTCCAGATCTGCACGTCGATCTTGGGTCCGTAGAATGCCGCTTCGTCCTGCACTTCCACAAAAGGAATATTGCTTTCAATCAGCACCTGGCGAACCATATCTTCCGTGTCTTTCCAGAGTTCAGGTTCGTTTACATATTTCTGACCCAGCTTGGAGGGTTCGTGCAGGCTGAGACGCATCACGTATTTATCGATTCCAAAGATTTTGAAATACTTGATGTACATCTCATTCACAGCCTTGAACTCCTGCGCAAACTGTTCTTTATTACAATAGATATGCGCGTCATTCATGTGCAGGCAACGTACCCGCATCAGGCCAAATAACTCACCACTCTGCTCATAGCGGTAACAGGTGCCATATTCTGCAATACGATAAGGCAGGTCTTTATAGCTCTTGGGTTCGGCGCTGAAAATCTTGTGATGGTGCGGACAGTTCATGGCTTTCAGGTAATACTTTGTGCCATCCAGTTCCATCGGCGGAAACATACTGTCTGCATAGTATGGAAGGTGACCGCTGGTAAGGTACATGCTCTCCTTCGCTATATGTGGGGTTACCACCCGCTTATAACCTGCTGCTTCCTCTGTTTCCTTGGCCAGTTTTTCCAGCTCTTCAATGATGATGGTACCATTGGGTAGCCACAGCGGCAAGCCCTGGCCCACATCGTCGTCCATGGTAAATATGCTGAGTTCCTTGCCCAGTTTACGGTGGTCCCGCTTCCGGGCTTCTTCCAGCATATGCATGTATTCATCCAGCTCTTTCTGATTCGGGAAACTCACACCATATAAGCGGGTCAGCATTTTATTCTTCTCATTACCCTTCCAGTATGCGCCGGCAATACTGGTCAGTTTGATGGCCTTGATTAAACCGGTATGCGGTATATGCGGCCCGCGGCAGAGATCGGTAAAATCACCCTGTTGATAAAAAGTGATTTCCCCGTCTTTCAGGTTGTTCAGCAGATCCAGCTTATACTCATCGCCCTTTTCGGTAAAATAGGCTATGGCCTCATCCTTTGGCTTTTCGATACGCACATAGAGATTGTTCTTTTTGGCCAGTTCATTCATTTTTTTCTCAATAGACAGCAGATCATCTTCGGAAATCTTGCGATCTCCCAGATCCATATCGTAATAGAACCCTTTGTCCAATGCGGGGCCTACCCAGAACTTAACCCCGGGAAATAGGGATTCAATAGCTTCGGCCATCAGGTGGGCGGTAGAATGCCAGAATGTGTTTTTCCCTTCCGCATCTTCCCAGGTATGAAATTTTACCGTTGCATCTTCCGTGATGGTTGTAGCAGCATCTACTACTTTGTTGTTCACACTTGCAACCAGTACTTTTCGTGCAAGACCTTCGCTGATCGATTTAGCGATGTCCAGTGCAGAAATACCGGGCTCATACTGTCTTACTGCCCCATCCGGAAAACTGACGTTAATCATACTAATGGTATATCTGTTTTAATTAAGGTTGCAAAGGTAGCGAATACGGCAAAACCTTTAACGGTTTTTTATCGGTAAAATCGGCTGCCAGGTGTTAATTTCGCAGAATGAAGTTGATTTTTACGCTGACTTCTTTATTGTTTTTCGCCATTCAGGGATCTGCACAGAAAATTACCGGTATCTGGCGTGGCTATTTCAGCTCATCCACGGGTGTATACCGCGAAGGAGCACGGGAGGAAATGTACAAATACGAGATTCAGATAGAACAACTCCCAAACAACGGAGTCCGGGGGGTAACCTATTCTTATAAAAGTACTGTTTTCTACGGAAAGGCAACCTTGCAGGGCATCTACAATGTTACGTCCAAAACCCTCCTGTTGAAAGAGACCAAACTGGTTGACCTGAAAGTAGGCGACAAAAGCGAACCCTGCCTGATGACCTGCTACCTCGATTACAGCAAAGCAGGCAAACTGGAAGTGCTCCAGGGTACCTTTATTTCTACCAATATCAAAGACAAAGGCGATTGCGGCAGTGGCAAAGTATACCTGGAAAAAGTACCTGTTTCCGATTTTGAGAAAGAGGATTTCCTCAAAAAGCCTCCTACCGATACTCCTGGCCTGGCTGCTAAGAATCCGGCCAGAAAAGGAACCCCTCTAAAAGACTCCGGTGCCAAAAGACTGATTAAACCGGGCACCACAGCATCTAAAAAACTTCCGGTAACAGCGCCGAAGTTCTCCAACCAGCCTGCTACAAAAGCGACTGCCAAAGCCTCGCAAAAACCGGTAAAGTCATCCTTACAAAAAACAGCACCTCCAACCAGAGAAACGGCTAATTCGCCAGCAAAATCAGTTCCTCCTGCAAAACCCCATGTACAGGAACAAATCATTTCCAGCGCCCCCAAACCAAAGGAAGAACGCCTGGAAAAAAGCAACGGCCCCATACCCAGGGTATTGCTGGAAAGGGAAAACAAACTGGCAAGAACCATTCATACCGATGAGGAATGGGTACAGATCGATTTATTCGATAATGGCGCCATCGACAATGATACCATTTCTGTTTACCACAACAACATACAGGTTGTGAAGAGTGCAAGGCTGGCATTCAGTCCAATTCGCTTCCGGATAAGAAACACCCTGGAAGAGCCGGTACACGAACTGGTGGTGGTAGCCGAAAACCTGGGAGAAATTCCGCCAAACACTGCTTTAATGGTCATCACTGCCGGCCGTAAGCGGTACGAGATATTCCTTGCATCCAATGAGGAACGCAACGCCAAAGTGGTGATTCAATATTCGCCCGGGCAGCAATAACCCAATCAATAGCTGTTACTTTTAAAACTTAACATTCCATGTTACGGAAGGGATAATCGGAAACAGGGAAACCTGTTTTGCGGATACTTTTAATGTACCGTTTGCAGCAGATCCCTCCTGATCAAAATACAAAAAGTAAGGATTCATACGACTGTAGGTATTGTACAAACTGAATACCCAGTTGGTACTGTATTTGCGGGGCTTCTTCGGTTTGGGTGTATAAGTGGCCGCGAGATCCATCCGGTGATAAGGCTTCATTCTGTAGGAGTTGATGCTGCCAAACTGCTGAGACAATACCCCGTTCACAAAGTAAAAACGCTCCGGAACCGTAATGGCACTTCCTGTTCCATATACAAATACACCCGACAATCTCCAGCGATCGCTCAACTCGTAATTACCTACTACAGATATATCGTGCCTGCGATCGTAACGACTGGGGAATTTGTTGCCATTGTTTAACTGATCAAACTTCCTCCATGTCCAGCTCAGCGTATAACCAATCCATCCGGTAAACCTGCCCTTTACCTTGTTTATAAAAAGCTCCGCTCCATAGCTCCACCCCTTCCCAAATACAAATTCTTCCTCGGGATCTTTCAAAGAAGGCGTATAACCCTCTTTGTATTCGATCTGGTTATCCATGGTTTTGTAATACGCTTCGATAGATGTTTCGAACATACCGTCTTTGAAATTCCGGAAATAACCTGCAGCATACTGCCAACTGATCTGTGGCTGTACCCGCAAGGTACTGGGCACCCATAAATCGGTGGGCAGGGTTGAACCGGAATTGGTTACCAGATGGATGTATTGGAGATTTCGGGTAAGACCCAGCTTCAGTGATTGCGTTTCATTGAGGGTATACCTGAAGGTAGCCCTGGGTTCAAATCCGCCATAACTTTTGATGAGTTGCCCTTTGCCATATACCGTACTATCGGTTTTATTGCCATTGTCGTCGCGAACATAACTGGTATAACGACCAACCTGCTGGAACAGGCTGTAGCGCAGCCCCAGATTCAACTTCAGACGAGGGTTTAACTCCCAGTCGTCCTGCAAATAGAGAGCTATTTCATTGGCGTATTTTTTACTGGCATTCGTAGGCGTAAACACCACACTGTCCTGCCGGCCATTCAGGATGTTCGGGAGAAATGTATGGTAAGTATACTGGCCGCCAAACTTCAGTTTGTGCTCCGGAACAGGATAAAAATCAATATCTGTTTTCAATGTCAGATCACGGATTCCCGAAGACAAATTCAGGGCGAAATCATTTTGCTTGCCATCCAGTGTAAAATGATAATCATTGTACACCGCCGTGGTATTGGAAAATAACTTCTTGTTAAATACATGGTTCCATCGCAGGGAAGCAGTAGCATTGCCCCAGTCGATGATGGTATTGAAGGAACGGGCAGCATTATTGAACGTAAATTTATCGCGCCCGAAATAACCACTCAGGTAAAGCCGGTCTTTCTCAGAAAACTGATAGTTGATCTTTGCATTAAGGTCGTAAAAATAATAGCCTGACCCGTAAAAATCGCTGGTCTTTTTAATGAATGGTTTGGTGAGCAGATCCACGTAAGTTCTTCTGGCCGAAACGATGTACGACATTTTATTTTTAATGATCGGTCCCTGCACCGAAAAGCGCGAAGCAATCAGGCCAATACCTGCATCTACCTGCGTCTTATTGATATTGCCCTCCTTCATGGCTACATCCACTACCGAAGAAAGCCTGCCGCCATATTGTGCAGGCATTCCCCCTTTGATAAGGCTTACATTTTTGATGGCATCGGAATTGAATACCGAAAAGAATCCGAACAAATGCCCGGTATTATATACAACCGCATCATCCAGCAAAATCAGGTTTTGGTCCGGCCCTCCGCCACGAACATAGAAACCGGCATTCCCTTCCCCCGCATTGCGGATTCCCGGCAGCAACTGCAATGTTTTCAATATGTCCACCTCTCCTAAAAATGCAGGTAAGGCCTTAGATGTGCTGATATTCAGATCAAACTTACCCATCTGGGCCGTTTTGACATTATTATCTCTCCTGCGGGAAATAACAGTTACATTATTGATAAAGGCTGCAGCGGGCAACAACAGCATATTCAACTCTTTGTTGCCGTTCAAATCCACTGTAGTGCTTTTAGACTGGTATCCTATAAAGGAAACCGTAAAATCATACACTCCCCGTGGCAGGGTGATGGAGTAAAAGCCATAGCCATTGCTGAGAATGGATTTCCCTGCCGACCGAAGGCCGATGTTAGCGCCGATCAGGGTTTCACCACTTAAAGAATCCTTTACATAGCCGCTAATGGTAAATTTTTCCTGCGCAAAACAATGCACACTAACCCCTATCCAAAATAAAACAAGCCCTATTTTCTTCATACTTTCCTTTCAACAATCCAATGACGCCCTGGTTCAATTATTTTTTTTTATTCTCAGGTCAATCGAGTCCTGCACTTCCCCGCAGTGCGGCATTTTAGCCGGGAGATACGGGTTGCGGATTTCGGAAGAAGCACTTAACCAGGTAGCGCCCTCATTGTTAAAGGCCATGGGACAGTACTGATGGTAAATAACTTCCTGATCGTATTGCACGGTGCGGATGAGATCGTACAACTGCTCCCCAACCATCTGGAAGGATTTGCGTTTCTCCTCCATGTCCCGCTCTCCCTTCAACCCGATCAGTTCGGCACGGATCCCTTCCGTAAATGTCTTCGCAATCAAAACAATTGTACTGTCTCCGCTGACCGAGTCTACCAATATCCTGTTTACAGCAGTTATCAGCAAAGATGCCGTGGTATCGATACCGGCAGTATTCTCTGTAATAAATTGATCCCGCAGTTCATAATAAGTGTGTAAAGCAGCTTTAAATGACTGATTGAAAGCTGCCGAATGACCGCTGGTTCCGGTTAACACGACCGGCGCGGCGGCGCCCGGCTTTTGGGTATCCTGGTTATTGCAGGAAAAGAAAAAAAGCGCTGCGAGTAAAACCAGACCTTTTTGCATAAAAAAGATTTTATAGGTTAAAATTAAAGCAATTTATTTTGAAGCGGTTTAGAATTACCTTTGCGCCCTTAAATAGCTGAAGCAATGCTGATTGGTTTACAAAATGTGACTTTTGAATTTGGTGCCCGTGTGATCGTGGAAGACGCCACCTGGCATATCCAGCCGGGTGACCGGATTGGACTTGTCGGGTACAATGGAACCGGTAAATCCACCCTGCTGAAGGTATTGGTGGGCGAATACCAGCCATCCAGAGGGTCCGTGGAAAAAGGGCGCGACACCACTATTGGTTACCTCCACCAGGATTTGCTGAGCTTTGATACCAACGATAATATTACGGAAGTAGCCCTGGGCGCTTTTGAGCGGGTTCGGCAATTGGAAAAAGAAATAGAAACGCTGGGCCACGAACTGGAACAACATCCGGAAGATGAGGAACTGCTGATCAGATACACCGATGGTTTACACGAACTGGATGTGCTGGACGGATATAATATTCACCATAAGGCAGAAGAGGTATTGCACGGACTGGGGTTCAGCAACGCCGACCTGGTGCGCCCTTACAAAGAATTCTCCGGAGGATGGAGAATGCGCGTATTACTAGCCAAGATGATCCTGCAGCAACCCGATGTACTCCTGCTCGATGAACCTACCAACCACTTAGACCTGCCCTCCATTGAATGGCTGGAAAAATACCTGCTTACTTATAAAGGAAGCGTAGTGATCGTGAGCCACGATAAGTACTTTCTGAACCGGATGGTGAATAAAATTGTAGAACTCTATCAGCGTCAACTACATATCTATACCGGCAACTATGATTTCTATGAAACGGAGAAAATGATCCGGATTGATATGCAACAGAAGGCATTTGAAAATCAGCAGGACTATATCCGCCAGCAGGAGCGTTTCATTGAACGATTCAAAGCCAAAGCCAGTAAAGCTGCCCAGGCACAAAGTGTGCAGAAGCGGCTGGACAAACTCGATAAAATTGAAGATGTACAATTGGAAAGGCCCGACCTGCGAATCAACTTTCAGTTAGACAAAGTACCCGGAAAAGTACTGGTGACACTGAAAGACATTTGCAAGCAGTTTGGCAACAACCATATTATCACCAATGGCGCTGCGGAAATAGAAAGGGGGGATAAAATTGCCCTGATCGGTGCCAATGGTAAGGGTAAATCCACCCTGCTGCGGATAGTAGCCGGTACAGAACCATTCACCGGTGAACGCACCTGGGGTCACAATGTGGAATCCAGTTTTTACGCACAACACCAGTTGGAAGCGCTGACGCTGAACCATACCATCCTGGAAGAATTGCAGCATTGCGGCAGCAAGAAAACCGATCCCGAACTCCGAAGTTTATTAGGCGCTTTCCTCTTTGGAGGTGATGATGTAGACAAAAAGATCAGGGTATTGAGCGGTGGTGAAAAAGCAAGGGTGGCGCTTGCCAAGACCATTGTGAGCAAGGCCAACTTCCTTTTATTGGATGAACCGACCAATCACCTGGATATGCATTCGGTGGAACTGCTGGCCGAGGCGCTCAATAAATATGAGGGAACCATCATCTTTGTAAGCCACGACCGTTTCTTTATTTCAAAGACCGCCAATAAGATCTGGGAGATTGTAGATCAGCAAATCAAAGAATTCAAAGGCAGTTACCAGGAATGGGTAGAATGGAATGAACGCATGGATAAACAGCGGCGCCAGGAAGAACAGCAGAACAAACAAAGCGGAACGGAAGCTAAACCATCTACCGCAACAACTGCAACTGCAAAAGCATCCGCTCCTGCCGCAAAGCCGGCAGAAGCCGCTAAATCGCAGCCATTCAACAAAGAGGCGCAGAAAGAATTGCAGAAACAGCAAAGGAAACTGGCCTCACTGGAAGAAACCATGGGCAAAGCAGTAGCTGAAAAACTTAAACTGGAAGAAAGTTTGGGCAATCCGGATACCTATACCAACAAAAATCAATTTACTGCACTGGAATCATCCTATAAGCAGGTGCAGCAAAAACTTGCGGAACTGAACCGTGATTACGAAGCCCAGTTTGAACTGGTGATGGAACTGGAAAGTAAAATGGGATAAACTGTTAAGTAAACAGTTTATTTCTCCGTTGGATTTCTTTTGCCTGCAAGTAATTTCTCCAGGGCCGTTTCAAGCCGGCGCTTGCGGGTTTCTTCTTTCTTGGCTCCTTCAATCCAGGTTACATATTCCTTTTGGTTGGTGAAAGAAAGGGAGGTGAAAAATTCTTTAGCTTCCTCATGTGTGGTAAACAGGCGTTCCAGTTCTACCGGTGCCTTTACCAGTCTTTTTTCAAAATCGACCCCATTGAGCTGCAGCCCCTTGGTTTCGGAGAAGTTTCGGGTTCTGTTGGGAATCTGGTCTAATTTCTTGAAACGCATGGCACTCCATACATGATCCAACGCCACCTGCCGGACACACTCATATTCTTTTTTGGTTAAACATTCCCAGCTACAGTCGCGGTTGAGGTCGCTGGCTATTTTGCTGGTAGCTTTCGGATAAGCAATCCAAAGTTTGGTTTCGTCGTGCAGCGCAGGGAACACTTCACACAAAACATTGTTCAACTGCGTTTGACTAAGCGCAAATACGAGCACAAAATCCACTTTTCTGCTCCTGAGCAAGGGGGTTACATTCTTGGCGTAAGTGAGCTTGGCAAATTGTTTTTCAATGGAAGAAGGCAATCCTTGAATCAGCAGATTCTTTTCATCCTTTAATTGAAGTTTTTCGAGTAGCGTTTGACTATACATGCCTTAAAGGAAGTTTAATAGGCTTAAAAAGAGCACAAAGTTAAAAAAATGTTACGGCTTTTTATAATAATTTTTAATTGTCTCGTCCATAATCTTCTCTAATTCAGCAATTCTGGTAGCATCGCTCGGGTGCGTACTGAACAGACTTGGGATGCTACCGCCGCCGGAGGCCTTAGACATTCTCTGCCAGAAATCAATGGCTTCCCTGGGATCATATCCCGCCAGGGAGGAGAATCGAAGACCAAATTTATCGGCCTCCAGTTCATTGCTCCTGCTGAAAGCAGACATCCCTGCACCCGAACCTATACCGTAAGCCATGTTGAATATATTCTGTGTTTGGGACGGTTTCTTAGACAATGCGATGGAAATCCCCAGTCCCAACCCTTGCTGAAGCATGGACTGACTCATGCGTTCGCTACCATGACGGGCAAGTGCATGCGCAATTTCATGGCCCATGACCACCGCCAGGGATGCTTCATTTTTAGTTACAGGTAACAATCCGGTATATACTACAATCTTTCCGCCGGGCATACACCAGGCATTCATTTCTTTATTTTCTACCAGGTTAACTTCCCAGTTATAGCCTTCCAGTTCTTTGGAAAGGCCCTGTTGGGAATAATAAGTCCTGATCGCTTCAATGATTCTGTTCCCTACCCTTTTTACCATAACGGCATCTTTGTTGGAAGCCACAACCACTTTGTTGGAATCCAGAAAAGATTGATACTGGCCAACTGCCAGTGACTGAACTTCGGACTCAGAAACAATTGATAACTGGGATCTGCCGGTAATGGCATTGCGCTGACAGGCGCCTAATAATAAGGTTACACAGATTAAACCGTAAGCAAACAGGGCTTTTCTCATACTATTTTTGACTGTTTGAAGATGAACTCTTATCCGGGCCGGGATACTTATTTCTTGTGCTTTCGTCTGTCCCGGTTCTTAAAGAAGGGGATTTTACTCTCGGTCCCCTTCAGTATCCTGGTGATGTTTTTCTGATGTGTCAGGATAACCATCAGGGCAACCAATACAGCGAATATGCGGTAAAGGGTTTCTTTTTCATTGAAGATGAAGAGTATAAAAACCATAAAAGAAACACCGGCCAGTATTGAACTCAGGGATACAAATCGGGTGAGATACAGTACCAGTAAAAACACACCTACACAACAAAGAGCTACCAACGGCTGTATGGCAACAGCCATTCCCAGCAAAGTGGCCACCCCCTTACCGCCGCGGAAACCCGCCCAAAGGGGGAAAATATGTCCCAATACCGCTGAAAGCCCCAGCCCTACCATAAAATTTGTCCTGCTCCATTCGTCGGTCATGTAATAAGGCAACAAAACATAGAGAGAGGTAGCGATTACGCCTTTGAGCACATCAATTGACATAACCAGTGTTCCCCATTTGGAACCCAGTACTCTGAAAGTATTGGTGGCGCCGGCGTTTCCGCTTCCATAATCGCGGATGTCTATCTTGAAGAAACGTTTACTTACCCATACAGCGGTCGGAATCGAGCCGATGAGATAGGCCAGAATGATTAACAAAAGTTCGTTCATTACGTGTAATATGGTTCACAAATATAGCCTTTCGTACCTAAACTTAATACTAAATTAACGTTGCGGATTTATCATTTAGTTAAATAAATGGCGATCCAGCCATCTTTTTGCAGGGTCTTTTGATGGGTAAAACCCAGGAGATCACAGGCGGCAAGCATGTCTTTTTCATCACTCTGCAGCAGGCCGCTGAGAATCAGGCTGCCCCCATCCCTTAGTATGGCAGGAAGAGAGGATAAATTCACCTCAATGATGTGGCGATTGATATTGGCGACGACTATATCAAAATCCCACGCGCTATCAATTGAATCAACTTGTTGAATATAAACTATTTTACAAGCATTAATTGAAGTGTTTTCACGGGAATTTTCTATACACCAGGCGTCGTTGTCCACAGCCAGTACGGAGGAGGCGCCCATTTTTTCGGCCAGAATTGCCAGGATACCGGTACCGGTTCCAAAATCAAAAACCCGTTTTCCTTTGAAATCCAGCTCCCGCATTAACTGTATAACAGTATATGTAGTAGCATGATGCCCCGTACCAAAGCTCATTTTAGGCGTGATCACCAGCTCATATTCCATCCCTTTAACGGGAGGATGGAACGCAGCGCGGATCCCTACGAAATCATCCACCACGACAGGGCTGAAGTTAGACTCCCATATCTTATTCCAATTCTGATCATCTAATACTGATAATGAATATCTTAAGCCAAGTTTATTCATTATAATATTTAACTCAGGCTGATCAAAAGCGCCCTCTTTACTATAGGCTTTCAGAGAATTGACTTCTTCCAGGAAACCATCGAATCCTACCTGGCTCAATTCCGCAATAGCAATTGCACTGGCCGACTCATTGATGCCGGTGATTTCAATTTGAATGTATTTCTTGTCCATAGCTTGGGGGGAGGAGAATAAAACAAAAAGGGCCCCGATTTGCATCGGGACCCTTTAAAAACGTATTTATATGCAAATTATTATGCGCTTTCAGACTGCCCTTCGCGCGGCTGCTTGTTGTCTGGTCTTGGCATCAGCACTTTGCGGCTGAGCTTGAATTTACCCGTTTTAGGATCTACGCCTACCAGTTTAACTTTCACCATATCACCTTCTTTAAAGAGGCCATCCATGGTTTCCAGTCTGCTCCAACTGATTTCGCTAATGTGCAGCAACCCTTGCTTACCAGGCATGAATTCAACGAATGCGCCGAATTCCTTAATGCCTTTTACAGGACCCTCATACACATCACCAACCTGTGGAACTGCTGTAATACTGCGTACCCATGTAACTGCTTTATCAAGGCTTTCTTTATTGGCAGAGAAAATGCTCACTTCACCGGTATTGCCCACCTCTTCAATATTAACAGTAGCACCGGTTTCGCGCTGGATTTCCTGAATCACCTTACCTCCTGGTCCGATTACCGCACCAATGAACTCCTTATCAATGATCAGTTTAATCATGCGCGGAGCATGTGGCTTAACATCAGGTCTTGCAGCCGGCATACATTCGTACATCGCATCCAGAATATGCAAACGCCCTTTGCGCGCCTGCTCCAGGGCTTCCATCATCACGGCCATACTCAGGCCATCTACCTTGATGTCCATCTGAACACCGCAGATACCATCCCTGGTACCGGTTACTTTAAAGTCCATATCACCCAGGTGATCTTCATCACCCAGAATATCGGTCAGAATTGCGTATTTCCCATCTTCCCTGGTGATCAATCCCATCGCCACCCCACTTACGTGCTTGGGAATAGGCACACCTGCGTCCATCAATGCCAGTGAACCGGCACAAACAGTTGCCATAGAAGAAGAACCGTTGCTTTCCAGGATATCGCTCACCACCCGAACGGTGTAAGCATATTCGCTGCCCGGCATCATTTGCTTCAGGGAGCGCATGGCCAGGTTACCATGACCAACCTCCCTTCTGCCTACACCACGCATCATCTTCACTTCCCCGGTAGAGAATGGAGGGAAATTATAGTGCAGGAAGAATTTGCTGTACTCAGACTTTGCAGCAGTTTCTGCCAGCAACTCATCTAATTTTGTACCGAAAGTAACCGTTGTAAGTGATTGAGTTTCACCTCTTGTGAACAAAGCAGATCCGTGCGGTGTTGGCAGCGGAGAAATCTCCATCGCCAGCGGACGAACCTGATCCAGTTTGCGTCCATCCAAACGAACCCTGTCTTCCAGAATCATATTTCTGACCACTTCCCATTTCAGGTCTTCGTAATATTTCTTAGCTAATTTCTTTTCAGAATCTGTTGTCTCTTCCCCCAGGCTGGCAATCAGTTCATCCTTCAGTGCACTATATGCATCTGTTCTTTCGTGTTTGGTAGAGCCTTTTCTGGAAATCTCATATACACGGTCTTTTGCAAAAGCGTACACTTTTTCACGAATCGCTTCATTCTGCTCCGGCTTCTTATAATCGCGCTTGGTTGTGATACCAACGCTGGCTCTCAGATCTGCCTGTGCTTTGATCTGGACACGAATGGCGTCATGCGCCATTTCCAGGGCTTTTACCAGGTCTGCCTCAGAACATTCCTTCGCCTCACCTTCCACCATCATCAGGTTCTTATCGGTTGCGGCTATCAGAAATTCCAGGTCGGAAACGGCCAACTGAGAACGGGTAGGGTTTACCACAAATTCACCATTGATCCGGGCTATACGAACCTCGGAAATGATTTCCTTAATTGGAATATCAGATACAGCCAATGCTGCAGAAGCAGCCAGACAAGCCAGTGAATCAGGCATGATTTCCGCATCGCTGGAAACCAGGCTTACCAGCACCTGCACATCGCAGAGATAGTCTTCCGGGAACAAGGGACGCAGTGCCCGGTCTATCAGGCGGCTGGTTAATATTTCGTAGTCGTTCAGACGGGCTTCTCTTTTAAAGAAGGAGCCTGGTACACGACCTGCAGAGGCAAATTTCTCCTGATAATCCACGCTTAAAGGGAAGAAGTCCTGCCCTTCCTTTGGATCTTTATTAGCTACAACTGTAGCCATGATAATGCAGTCTCCCTGCTGTACGGTAACGGCACCATCGGCCTGACGGGCCAATTTACCGGTACCCAGTGTAACCTGGCGGTTTCCGCCGAGGTCAAAGCTTACGCTTATTGGTTGTGTTAACATAAATTTGTAGGGTTATGACGGTGAGAATGGATAAATTGAAAAGACCTATGATAAAACAACTATTCCCAACTACAAGATCTGTGAGTTGGGAATGGTTTTATAACATAGCTGAGGAATTATTTTCTCAGACCTAACTTTTCAATCAATGCGCGGTAACCAGAGAGGTTGTGTTTTTGCATATAAGTCAGCAAACGCTTACGCTGACCCACCATCTGCATCAGGCCACGTTGAGTGGAATGATCATGCTTGTTAGCTTGCAAGTGCTTGGAAATGTGCGCAATGCGCTCAGTTAAAATAGCTACTTGTGCTTCAATTGAACCTGTGTTGGTTGCTTTTCCACCAAACTCAGCAAAAATGCTGGCTTTCTTTTCTGTTGTTAAATAAGGCATCTCAAAAATTGTTTTTTTTGACTCCAGAATTGGACTCTTTCTTTTTTTATTCGCGCAAAGGTACAATTTAAACTGAAAATATAGCCCTTTTTCGACATTTTTTTACCCCGGCCCCCACTCTTCTGCAAGATACCAGCCTTAACCTACTAAATAGATATAAATCTATGTAGTTATGCAGCATAAAAATATTTAATTTGTCTTAGCTTTACAGAGGACCGGTTTATTAATTCAATCCGGAAGATTTTCATGTTCGCTGTAACCATTTTGGGGAATAATTCTGCGTTACCTGCTTACGACAGGCATCCTACTTCGCAGGTAGTTACCATCGACGACCAGTTACTCCTGATTGATTGCGGGGAAGGCACCCAAATGCAGTTATCCCGGTATAAGATCAAAAGAGGTAAGCTGAACAATATTTTCATTTCGCATTTGCACGGGGATCATTATTTTGGACTGATCGGGCTGATCACCAGTATGGGGTTACTCGGGAGGGAACAACCCCTGCATCTTTATGCACCTGCAGGCCTGGAGACCATCATTCAACTGCAACTGGAGGTAGCCCTCACTACCCTCCCCTTCGAACTGGTGTTTCATCCCCTGACCAGAGAAGAACTGATACTCGATCATCCGAAATTCTCCGTAGAATGTTTCAGTACCCGGCACCGCATCCCCTGTTGGGGATTTATGATACGCGAAAAAAAACTTCCCAGAAAAATTGACAAGGAAAAAGCCATTGCCTTTGAAATACCGGCGGCGTATTACCAATCGCTTAAACACGGATACGATTATACCCGCAAAGACGGGCAGGTTGTTTTCAATGATCAGGTTACCATTCCCAATACCCCGCCCCGCAGCTATGCTTTCTGTGCCGATTCAGTGTATGATGAACGACTGGCAGAAATTACCCAAAACGTAACCCTTCTCTACCACGAAGCAACCTACCTGAAAGACCTGGAGGAACGTGCTGCAGCGAGGTTCCACTCCACTACGGTACAGGCAGCCACCATTGCGTTGAAAGCCAATGCTCACCGGCTCCTGCTGGGACATTTCAGCAGCAAATACGAGGAACTGCAGGATTATCTTACAGAGGCCAGCGCTATCTTCCCCAAAACACAACTGGCCATTGAGGGCGTTACTTTTATTGTGAGGAGCTAAGCTCCGATCATTTAGAAAATACCAATAATTCTGCATTAGTGTGATTTTTTCTATAGCCCCCATTGCTAAAAAGCATATATTAGTTCAACGGACTAATCACATGAAAAAGATTCAGGGATTCTTACTTTTTTTTCTATTTACAGGAATGAATATTGTCAATGGTCAGTACCAACAGGAGATTGACAGCCTAAGGAAAAAAATCAATCCTGCTATCATTGACACAACCCAAATCAACTTCCTCAACCAACTGGCGTTCTATTATTCTTTTACAGATTCCGTACAGGCTTTCCGGCACTCACAGCAGGCAACCGTTTTATCTGACAACCTCCGGTACAAACCTGGCATAGCCAATGCGTCGAGGGCGATCAGTAATTACTATATTGTAAAACGGGCTCCCCAAAAAGCACTCCCCCTGCTACAACAGGAAATGGCTTACTGGGTGCAAATGAAAAGACCCGCTGAAATTGCCACTGTATATACGGCCTTAGGGCAATGCTTTTTATTAGCCAACCGTTTTGAAGAATCTGCCGGGTATTTTAAGAAAAGTGAGGAACTACTGCTGAAACTGCATAATACCCGCGCTTTGGGCACACTGTATCACAACGCCGGCAGTCTGTATACCGAAAAAGGAGACAACGACCTGGCCATTGAATACCTGATTAAATCACTGGCCATCCAGGAAACAACCGGCGATACCAAAATGATTGGCGCCACACAGAGCAACATCGGACGGCTGTTGTACCAAACCAAGAATTATCCTAAAGCCATTGAATATTTTTTACTGAGCATACAGTCGAACACCAGGGCGAAGGATTGGCGGAACCTGGGCATCGCACACATCAACCTGGCCAATGTTTATGCAGAGCAATTAAACTATCCAAGGGCTTTACAGGAGCTGGATAAGGGACTGCAGCGCTTTAAACAGGTGGATTTTAAAAGAGGCATTCAGCTCTGCTCCAATAATATCGGAGCCATCAACTTAAGGCAGGGCAACTATGATACTTCCATCCATTATTTCAAACAGGGTTTACAGATTGCCCGCGAAAACCAAAACCAGTCGGGGGTTGCTTTGATAGAACAGAATATCGGTTTTGCATACACCAACCTGAAGAATTATCCCGAAGCCTTAAAATGGTTTAACCAGGCCGAAAACACTGCTGCTAAATATGGGGCTGACCAATTTACCCATGGCGAAATTTACAACCACCGCGCTACGCTGGATTCGATGATGGGTAATTATTCCAGTGCCCTGGCTTACAGAAGCAGGGTAATGAACATGAATGAAAAATCACTGAACGAAAAAGTGATTCGCCAGGTCAATGAACTGCAAACCAAATACGAAACAGAGCGAAAAGAATTCCGGATCAACCTGCTCAGCAAATCAGATTCGATCAAGAGCCTGGCCATAGCCAACCAACAACTGGCCATCAACCAGAATAAATACCGGATTGCGCAGCAGGAATTGGCGCTGGCCGATGCAGAATTGAAAATCATTTCCGATAGTCTATTGCTTTCGGAACAAAACGAAAAATTATTGCGCAATCAACTGGAGAATAATATCAAGGAAGAAAAGATCAATAGCCTGAACAAACTGAACAGGATCCGCGACCTGGAAGTGGCGCAGAAAAACAACCTGATTGCCCTGGTTTGCATCAGCACCATTGCACTGCTGGCTTTGGGATACCTGCTTTACCGGAGAAACAAACAACAACAGGAAAAAGCCCATCACCGGAAAATCCTGCAGCAACAGCAGCAGGCGGCCATTGATATCATTACTGCAGAGGAAGAAGAGCGCAAAAGAATTGCCGGCGACCTGCACGATGGCGTGGGGCAACTGATGTCGGCTGCTTGGCTCAATTTAAAGGCTTTCAGCGATCAAATGAGCAATGCCGGCCCCGAAGAGCAGCAATTGATCGGGAAAACACTGGCACTGGTCAACGAGAGTTGCAGGGAAGTGAGACAGGTTAGCCATAACATGATGCCCAATGCCCTGTTAATGAAAGGACTGGTGAATGCAGTAAGAGAATTCATTGGCCAGATAGATCAGCGTTCCATTCAGATTAACCTGCAAACAGACGGGCTCAACAATACAATCCCTTCGCATATTGAATCGGTCCTGTACCGGGTTATTCAGGAAAGCGTCAACAATGTGATTAAACATGCACAGGCCTCCGAACTGGATATTTCCATTCACCAGGCTGATGACGCGATTGATGTAATGATCGAAGACAACGGGAAGGGCTTCGACAAAAACAAGCGTGCTGCCAATGCCGGCATCGGGTTACAAAATATTCAGTCGCGGATTGATTACCTGCGGGGTACTGTTGAGTGGAATACCGCTCCCGGTAAAGGAACCGTTGTTGCTATTTACATTCCGTTGAACAAATCAACCCCCAACCAGTCAAACCAACAGCTATGATCAGATTAGGAATAGCCGATGACCATCAGATTGTAATAGACGGATTAAATGCTCTATTAAAAGACAAATCTTCTGTGCAGATCGTTTGCACTGCAAACAACGGGAAAGACATGCTGCGTCTGTTGGATGAAAACAAGATAGATATTTTACTGACCGATATAATGATGCCTGGCATGAGTGGGCTGGAACTGGCTTCGGAAGTGAAACACCAGCATCCCGATATAAAGATCATTGCCCTTAGCATGAATGGCGAGGGCGTCATTATAGACCAACTGATTAACCAGGCATCGATTGCCGGTTATCTTTTAAAACAAACCGATGTACACGAACTGACGGCTGCTATTCAAAAAGTATACAACGGGGGTATTTATTTTCCGGACAACATCCTGAATGCACTGGAAGCACAATCCAGATTAAGACAGCAGGTTGATACCGCACACCTCACACAACGGGAAAAAGAGATCATTGCGCTAATGGAAAAAGATCTCTCCAATAAACAGATTGCCGACCAGTTGGATATTTCGGTCAGAACGGTGGAGACACATCGGAAGAATATCTTCCGGAAAACCGGAACGAATAATGTACTAAGCCTGGTGAAATGGGCCTATGCACATAAAATCATTTCATAAACCACCTGCTAAAAAGCCCTGATTCTTTTGATCACCGGTCGCCCCTTGGTTCCAATTACCACAATAGCCACCTCACTGGCCTCCACGGGCTGTGGAAACAGAATGATCCGCTGACTGCCAACGGTGGTAATGGTTTTACGGAAAACGGTTTCGCCTCTGTTGCTTACATTGATATTCAGCTCACTGATTTTTTGTCCGTACTGAAGATCTTCCTGAAGAATCAGCCCACTGATCCATACCGGTGATTTTAAGATATAGTACCAGCTATATAAACGATCGGGGCTGGTTTTATCGGGCTCAGATACCCGCAATGAAGCGTCTTTCAGCAGATCATTCTTCTCCAGCTTGGCCCTTTTGTTTTTAAACCCCGCCAAAGCGGCAATATCGTTTTCATGAATCAGCCCGTTGCGGTCAGGGGGCACATTCAGTAATAAATTAGCGCCTCTCCCCACTGTTTTCAGATAAATGTCCATCAACTGATCCGGTGTTTTCACCTGTTCGTCCTCTGCAGGATGATAGAACCATCCCGGGCGGATACTCACATCAGATTCTGCTGGAATATAATGGGCGCCCCTGTAGTTTCCCCGGTTCAGGGTATCCATCGGGGGAGAGCCTGCTCCCCTCTTATAACCGGCCGTATCCAATAAATTCCAGTTGGTTTCTCCGGCATCCCCCTTTTCATTACCCACCCACCTGCAATCCGGGCCGATGTCGCTGAATACGATGGTTTTAGGCGAAAGGCTTCTCACCGTTGCTTCGTAGCGTTTCCAATCATAGACCTGCTTCTTTCCGTTGGAGGCTTCTCCATTAGCACCATCCCACCAGAGTTCCCAGATAGGGCCATAGTTGGCAAAGATTTCTTTCAGCATGTTCACATATACATCGTTGTATCGATCTGTACCATAGTCAGGATGGTTTCTATCCCAGGGAGAAAGATATACGCCAAAAAGCAGTCCTGCTTTTTTACAGGCCACAGAAAGTTCTGCCAGTATATCTCTTTTAAAACCACTCTCCCGTACAGTATGCGTGGAGTATTGACTGGGCCATAAACAAAATCCGTCGTGGTGCTTGGCAGTGATGATGATTCCTTTTGCCCCCGCTTCCCTGGCTACCCGAACCCACTGATCACAATCGAGCCGGTCGGGATGAAAAATGGTCGTTTGTTCCCGACCGGTACCCCATTCCTGGCCGGTAAATGTATTGGGGCCGAAATGCATGAACAGATAAAAATTATTTTCATGCCATTTGAGCTGATAGGACGTTGGCAATGGATTTTTAGGTTGAACTGGCTGGGCCAGCGTATGTTGAATTCCTGCAAGCAATCCAAGGACTGCAACAAGGGAAAAGAGTATTGTTTTTTTCATAAGATGCGTTGATTGAATTGATGTTGTTGAACGTTCTTAAAGGCTTACCAGTTATTCGACATCCATTGATAAAAGCCGGCAAACTCCCTTCTCCAGTAGGTTTCATTGTGCTGCCCCAAAGGATTCACAACAGTTCTGATTACAAACTGTGGCTTTTTCTGCAGAATCCCTGCCATCTTTCTCATATTGGCTACCATGCCCGCTTCTTCCTGTTCCCCCGCATAGAAATAAAACTTAGGGATTGATGCAGTGTTGAATTGCTCTGCATCCACAAACAACTGCGGAGATACCCGGAAAGAAGGAGATAAAACACCCGCCCCGCCAAATACAGCAGGGTATTGCAGCACTGCATACCAACTAATCAATCCGCCCATTCCGCTTCCGGCAATATAAGTATGATCCGGCCCTTTACGGGTTCTGTAATGGGCATCGATGTATGGCTTTAATGTGCCGGCAATAAAATCTACATATTGTTTTCCTTCACCTTTGCCAAAACTGAAATGATCGTAAGGACTGTATTCGTTCATTTGCCGTTTACCTCCATTGTCGATACCCACCACAATGCATTCCTTCCCCAGCTTTGCCTGCAGCGTATCCAGGCATTCGTCCACTCCCCATTCACCGGCAATAGCTGTTTGATCGTTGAACAGGTTCTGCCCATCTTGCATGTATAATACGGGATAGGCCTTTCCCACCGATGCATAGTTCCTGGGCAGATAGATCCATATTCTCCCGGATCGGCCCAGTTGTGGCATCTTAAATGCGCTGTCCATGATTTTCACACGCGGACTGGCTGTATAATTTCTGGGCCGTTCGGGGTAATCATCTTTCCAGCCTGCAATACTAAATTCACCGGATACATCCCCATTCACTTCAATCAGGCGATCGGGTATATCCCGGCCGTCTGCCATACATTCCAGCTTGTCGATACTGCCCCTGGTAAACTTGAATGCATAGTTGCCAGCGGTCAGATCCTTTATTACAATACTTTTCCGGCTTCCGCCAAATGGCCTGAGTTTATACTGTTCATCTTTAGGATTCCAGTTATTAAAGTTTCCGCTGACATAGATATCTTCATTGGGCCTGGTGGCTACTGCCGTTACTATAAAGCGAGCCGTGTACTGTGCTGAAACACCGGCTGCCAACAGGGAAAAAATGAAGGAAAGCAGAATTCGCATAGCTGCAAATTAATCCAGAATTTCCACATCTTTCGGATACCTGGCTTTATTGAATATAAACAACTGATCGGCCAGCACTGCTGAAAGATTGATATTGTTCACTTTCAGTTCGGTTACATTGTTGCTTTTGTCCAGTATCCGCGCCTTTATCAGTGTGTTTTTTGACTTATCAAAGTAGAGGTTCACTTTCTGGAAATTTTTTCGATTATCCAGGGGCTTCATTTCTATTTCATTCAGGTTCCCTTTGGAGGAAATCAGCTTGTAGGAAAAATCTTTATCGTAAGTGCCGGCCAGTAATTTTTGCGGGCTCAGCGTCTGGTTGCTTTCATCTACGGATGATTTTGTAATGGTTTTTGCACCATCAAAATTGTACACGTTTCTCCCATCACAAATAATTTCCGTTTTGCCCTGTTTCAACTGGTACTTTTCGCCACGCATGGAGAGCGCCAGTTGTTTGGAACCGGTTGCCCTGCCCTTGCTGGTAAAAGAGTTCAGGGTAAAAACAGCGGTAATGCCTTTAGACGCTTTTACTTTATTTCCGAATGCCTCTATTACTTTTTTAGCGGCAGGATCATTTTGTGCGTTGGTGAAAAGGGCGCAACCCAATACGAACAGTGAAACCAGGTAGAATTTACGCATTTTGTGCTTTTAGGGATGCAAATATAAGTTTTACATCAGAAATGCCTGTTTCCGGACAAATCTGATAAGTTAAAATCGGATTAGCAGGCATTTGTATCGGTGAGCAACTAGTCCATGGTATCCAGAAACTCCTGTAATTCGGTTTCTGTTTTAAAGATCACCTCCCTTGCTTTGCTTCCCTGGTTCGGGCCTACAATTCCGGCAGCTTCCAGTTGATCCATCAAACGGCCGGCCCTGTTATAACCGAGTTTCATTCTTCGCTGAATCAGCGATGTGGAGCCCATCTGGCTGCTCACAATCAGGCGTGCGGCATCTTCAAAAAGCGGGTCCCTGTCGTTGGCATCAAAATCCCTTCCTTCCATTTCTTTTTCATCTACATACTCGGGCAATAAAAATGCATGCGGATAGCCCCGCTGATCACCGATGAATTCACAGATACTCTCCACTTCGGGCGTATCCACAAACGCACACTGTAATCGGGTAATTTCTCCATTATAGCTAACCAGCATGTCTCCCTTTCCGATCAGTTGCTCTGCTCCGCCTGCATCCAGGATCGTCCGGCTGTCTATTTTGCTGGATACTTTAAACGCGATCCTTGCAGGGAAGTTGGCTTTGATGGTACCGGTAATGATATTCACGGAAGGTCTTTGTGTTGCAATAATCAGGTGTATACCAATGGCACGGGCCAATTGGGCCAAACGGGCAATCGGCATTTCCACTTCCTTACCCGCCGTCATGATCAGATCGGCAAACTCATCCACCACCAACACAATAAATGGGAGGTACTGATGTCCCTTTTCCGGATTCAGTTTACGTGCGGTAAACTTCTCATTGTACTCCTTAATATTCCGGCAGCCCGCTTCTTTCAACAGATCATAGCGATGATCCATTTCTATACAGAGTGCATTCAGGGTATAAATCACTTTCTTGGTATCGGTGATAATGGCTTCTTCCTCTCCCGGCAATTTAGCCAGGAAATGTTTTTCAATAACGCGGTAAAGACTCAGTTCCACTTTTTTGGGATCCACCAGTACAAACTTTAACTGCGAAGGATGTTTCTTGTAAAGCAATGAAACCAGGATGGCATTTACACCCACGGATTTACCCTGCCCGGTGGCGCCGGCCATCAGCAGGTGAGGCATAGATGCCAGGTCTACAATAAAGTTTTCATTATCGATGCGTTTACCAATGGCTATGGGCAGGGAAAATTTACTGGTCAGGAATTTTTCACTGGCCAGCAGGGTCTTCATGCTTACAATGGTTTTGCGCACATTAGGTACTTCAATACCAATGGTTCCCTTGCCCGGGATCGGCGCTATAATCCGGATTCCAAGCGCCGCAAGACTTAGGGCAATATCATCTTCCAGGTTTTTAATGCGACTGATCCTTACACCCGGAGCCGGAACAATTTCATAGAGCGTAACCGTAGGACCTACTGTGGCTGCAATCCGCTGAATGGCGATATCATAGTTTTTGAGTGTGGCAATGATCTGGTTCTTATTGGTCTCCAATTCCTGCGGGTCGTGTACGATTTTTTCGCTGCCATGGGTTTCGAGCAAATCCAGCCCGGGATATTTATAATCCTTCAGGTCTAGCGTTACATCGTACTTGGTGGCAAGGCTTCCGATGGTGGCAGCTATCTCTTCTTCAATATGATCTTCGGGGACTTCCTTTATTTCCAGCTCAAGGTTGGCGGGAGGGGGTACATGGGCCGTGATGGCTTTGACCGTTGGCAGAATTGGTTCCTCCACTTCTTCCTGTTCTGCGTCCAGTTCCTCCTCCAGTTCTTCTTCCAATACATCCATCTCTTCTTCTTCCAACTCGGCCTCTTCCTCTTCTTCCTTCTCTATCACATCGAACTGATTCAGGGGATTGGCTGCATCAGCGCCGGCGGGCATTACCACTGATACCAATGCACCTTCTCCTTTTAATTTATTGTTGCTAAGCGGCATTGCCCCGACAGCTTTTTCTGCATCGGCTGCTGCTTCATCCAGGTCTTCTGCATCAGGCAATTCCAATGCTTCCGGATCGGTATCGGCTGCCGGATTTTCAACAGGCGTTTCCTTCTTATCAAATAAATCAAATTTCCAGTTCGGGATCGTAAAAGTTGGATTGAATCGCCAGATGATATAACTAAAGAAAGCCAGCCCGATCACTGCACCTGTTCCTATCTTCCCTATCCATTTGGTACTCCAGTCGCTGAGGTATTCACCCACTGCCCCGCCCCAGGAAAGATCGGCGCCACCGGATACAAAAGCAAAACTCATACTGAATACCGCCAGGCCAACCAGTACATATTTCAGGTTGCGCAGGAGTTTGAAGATTTTCTTTCCAAAAAGCAGGTTCACCCCCAGTACAAAAAAGAAACTGCAGAACAAGTAAGAGGCCAGTCCGAATCCGTTGTTCCAAAGCGTGTGGGCCGTATATGCACCCAGTACGCCCAGTAAATTGGTTACCCGAACATCGTCTGTGGCAAATATGCGGATCCCAAATTGCTGCACTTTATCCTGATCTTCCTGCCAGGTGAACAAGTAAGAGGTGAATGCAACAAAGAGAAAAAGGGTAAAAAGTATACTCACCGCACCGGCTATCTTTTCGGTACGTTCGTCTTTCACCACTTCCGTTACAGTTACGTCTGCTTCTTTATCGGCAGTAAGGGTTTCCGGATCGGGTGGCGGTGGCGTTTTCTTTCTTAAACTATTTGCCATGAAAACAAATATAAGCTAAGGGGGGAGGCGAAGGAACGCATTCACTGCAATGTGCAAAACTGCTGAATTGCCCAACAGTTTTCCACTTACCGTTTGTAAATGTATTTATTTCCGGTAGCTGAACAGGGTGTAGGCCAGGGTGAACCATCCGGCTACCAGCAGCAACCCTCCTACCGGGGTAATAGCGCCTAGCCATTTAAACTTGTCGGAACCACCGAGTGACAGTGCGGTCATCAGGTACAGAGAACCGGAGAACACAGCCATTCCGGCCATAAAAAGTTTACCGGATGTAACGACCCCGCTCACCGGGAATGCCTGGTACAATATGCCGCAAAGCGCCAGCGCAAATACATGATAGAACATATAGCGTACGGCGGTTTCGTAAGTATTGAGTTGCTGCTCGGAAGCATAGGCTTTGAGGCCATGTGCACCAAAAGCGCCCAGTAATACTGCTATTCCACCCAGGATGGCTGCGGTTGTCAGGAATTCCTTATGCATGTTGTCTGATGATTTTTTTAAACTGTTTCAGGCTGATTTTATCTCCCTGTAAATGGAAGGCAGCCCGGGAATAAAAAGGCTTACGTTCTTCCAGTTTTTGTGTAAGGAATGTATGCAGGCCTTCATTGTCCAGATCGGCCAGCAATGGGCGATGTGCTTTTTCTTCAGACAATCTTTCCACCAGCACTTCCACCGGCTCATCAATCCAGATGGTGATACCCTGTTGGTTCATCCACTCCATATTTTGATGAAAACAGGGGGTTCCTCCGCCGGTTGCCAGCACAAATGCTTTTTTCTCTCCAAACCAGCGGAGTAACTTTGCCTCTGTTTTCCTGAAATAAGTTTCCCCCTCTTCCTGAAAAATTTCCGGGATGGTCCGCTCCTCCTCTGCTTCAATGATAAAGTCTAGATCGTACCCACCGGTTTTGCATTGTTTGGCCAGCAACTGTTTCCAGTAAGATTTACCGGTACCCATCATGCCAATCAGGAAAATTTTCACAGGATATTATTTAAATGCATTCAATCCGGTAACATCCATACCGGTGATCAGCAGGTGTACATCGTGTGTTCCTTCGTAAGTGATTACACTCTCGAGGTTCATCATATGGCGCATAATGCTGTATTCTCCGGTGATACCCATACCACCCAACATCTGGCGGGCATCACGGGCAATATTGGCAGCTATTTCACAACTGTTCCTTTTGGCCATACTGATCTGTGCCGGAGTGGCTCTCCCTTCGTTCATCAACACCCCTACTCTCCAAACCAGCAATTGTCCTTTGGTGATTTCGGTGATCATTTCGGCCAGCTTCTTCTGTTGCAACTGGAATCCGCCAATCGGACGGTCGAACTGTATACGCTCTTTACTGTAACGCAACGCGGTATCGTAGCAATCCATTGCCGCGCCCAATGCACCCCAGGCAATGCCGTAACGGGCTTTGGAAAGGCAACCCAACGGTCCTTTTAATCCGGTTACATTGGGTAAAATATTTTCTTTGGGAACTTTTACATTGTCGAATACCAGCTCTCCGGTTGCACTTGCACGGAGGCTCCATTTACCATGTGTGGTAGGAGTGGTGAACCCTTCCATGCCTCTTTCCAGAATCATACCCTGGATTTTGCCTTCTTCGTTCTTGGCCCAGACAACCGCTACCTGTGCAAACGGAGCATTACTGATCCACATTTTTGCACCGTTCAGGATTACATGTCTGCCATCACCGGCATCTTTGATATTGGTGATCATGCCTGCCGGATTGGATCCATGGTCGGGCTCTGTTAGGCCAAAACAGCCCAGCCATTCACCCGAAGCCAGTTTGGGCAGGTATTTCATTTTTTGTTCTTCGCTTCCATATGCAAAGATCGGATACATCACCAGGCTGCCCTGTACACTGGCAGTACTCCTTACACCACTGTCGCCGCGTTCCAGTTCCTGCATCATTAAACCATAGCTAATATAATCCAGACCGCCACCACCATACTGTTCGGGCACGGTAGGACCAAAGCAACCAAGATCACCCAATTGCTTCACAATGTGCTGTGGAAATTCCGCACGCTGTGCATAATCTTCAATAATTGGAGAAATTTCCTTCTTTACATAGTTCCTAACAGACTCTCTGATAAGTTTATGTTCTTCAGTAAGCAGTTCGTCTATCAGCAAATAATCGGGGGATTGGAATAAATCTGTTCTGGCAGCCATTGAATCGTTATTTTAGGTTAAAAATCTTGGCTGCAAAATTACGGGTATGCAGCTTACGGGAGTTGTTTTGCGGAAGATTTTTGTACCCAAACAGGCCAAATACAATAAATCCCCATTCTATTGCAGAACGGGGATTTATATATTAGTAATTTATCTACTTTTTCTTTTCTGTTTCGCGGTTCATTTCTTCCTCATCCACCGGGCGTTCCGTGGTATCGCCTATCAGGTACCTGGAAAAATAATCACTCATTTTCCAGAAGAAATATTCGGTCATATCGCCGAAACCGTGGCGCTGTGTAGGAAGAATGATCATATCAAACCGCTTATTGGCCTTAATCAGGGCATTTACCACCCGCATGGTATTGGCGGGATGCACATTGTTATCAATTTCGCCATGAGACAACAATAAACGGCCTTTCAGATTCTTTGCCAGTTCCGGATTCTTGTCTATGCTGTAAACAAAACCGGTATCTTTCTTCTCATTGATGATCTCTTTTACGCCATGATGCTTCTCGCTCCACCAACGGTTGTATACGGAATTGTCGTGATTGCCCGCTGATGATACGGCTACTTTAAAGAAGTCGGGATAGACCAGCATGGCTGCGGTACTCATGAAGCCGCCGCCGGAATGCCCATGGATGCCCACCCTGTTGATGTCGAGGAAGGGATGCCTGTCTGCCAGTTGCTCTGCAACGGCTTTTTTATCGGCCAGCCCATAATCGCGGAGATTCCCATACCCGTAGTTGTGGTACCACTTACTACGGGCCGGGTGTCCGCCCCTGTTGCCAAGGGTGATTACCACCATCCCCAACTGCGCCAAACGATCGGTCCGATCCATCCCCTTGCTGAAGGATTTATTCACCGCTTCTGTTTGCGGGCCGGGATATACATATTCTACAATGGGATATTTTTGGGTGCTGTCAAAATCGAAGGGCTTATACATCACCCCATAAAGATCCGTGATGCCGTCATCGGCCTTGGCCTTAAAGGGTTGAGGAAACTTATATCCCGCAGCCAGCAAGCTGCTCAGATCGGCTGTTTCCAGGTCCATGATTTTTCTGCCATCTGCTGCCAGTAACACCGATTTCGGCACCGTATTGACGCGGGAAAAATTATTGATGATATAGCGTTGATGATCATCCATAACGGAAGCATGATCAAAATCGCCGGGGTTCAGGAGTTGGAGACCTGTTCCATCGAAGTTTACCCGGTAAGCATGCAGGTAGTAAGGATCTTCTGCACTTTCTCTTCCATTGGCGGTAAAATACAGTACCCTGTTCTTTTCATCTATTCCCAGGATGTCTTCACAATGCCAGGAACCGGAAGTGATCTGGTTTTTAAGCTTACCATTTTCATCATACAGATAGAAATGGGCCCAGCCGTCGTCTTCGCTCCACTGAATCAGTTCCCTGCCGCCGTTCACCAATCCCGGCCTGCGAATTTCCACATAGGTGTTCAGCCTTTCTTCAATCACTGTTTTAACTGCAGCGGTTTTCACATCCACGTAACAGATATCGATGCGCTTAAGGTCGCGGCTGGTTCTGCTGAAATAAAATTTATCTGCAGTGCCAAGCCAGATCTGCGGACGAAAATCATCGTCGCGGCTGCTGGCCTTCAATGGCTCACTGAAAATATTCACATCCTGGTCCTTAAACTGCCCTGCAGCAATTTCCCTGCTGGTTTTGGTGGCCGCTTCGAACAACAGAATATGTTCAACCGGGGCTTCCTTATCCCCGGGCATCTGGTACTTGTAGGTTTCCAACGTCGGGCGAGGATCCGCAATACTGTTGATCACCCAAAGGTCTTTTACTTTCCGGTTATCGCTGCGATTCATTACAAAATATTTTGAATCGGAAGACCAGAGCAGAAATACAGACTTGCGTTTCGTTTTGTTCTTTTCTTTATCTACATTGGTTTCGCCAAAGCCATCGCTGTGATAGCTGAAATATTCCATCCCATCTGTAGTAATGGCCGTTTCTACAATGGTACTGTCGTCCTCATTCTTCAGGGCTTTCTCATAATTGGTTTTATCCATCCAATAGAGATTGTTGTTTCTGCCAAACAGAATGGTATTGCCATCTGGTGAAATATTGGCCCAGGATGGTTTGCGTTTGGGCTTTTTGAAATCGGTCAGCTCTACCAGTTCTTCGGTGAGAATATTGTATTCAAAATAAAATATTTTTTTCTCTTTAACAGGCACCGCCCCTTTTTTGACGGTGGTATCTTTCTTTTCTGCGTCTTTAGTACTCTTCACTTCAAACCGGATCCAGTTTTCGTCTTTCACAAAACGCATGCTGTCGATATTCAGGTGCCGGGCATCCATGGGATCATCGGTAATGCGGGTAAGCTTCGCCGCAAGCGCTGCATGATTAAAGAGCAATTTTTTCTCTCCCTTCTGTGCATCTGCGATGTACCATTTTTTTCCTTCAGTGGTTTCATACATATACCAGAAACGATCCGTCTTTTTAAGCCAGTGCGGATCCACATTCAGGCTGAAAATCAGTTTCTCCAGTTTCTTGGGAGAAAAACGGGCCGCCAGTGCGTAATTGGCCCTGGTAACCGGCATTTGCTGAGCATTGAGCGAACTACTGAGCAAAACAATCAATAAAAGACAGACTAATCTCATAGAAGTGGTTTTGGAAGATTGAAAATACTCTATAACTCATTAGCAGCCCACCCATTTATCAAATAATATTAAGAGCTGCTTAAGCCCTTGCATATAATTGGGGATATCCTTACATTGTACAAAAATTTGATATGCGTGAAGTATGAGGAGGAGCTTTAACCGGCCATTCCTGATTTTTTCAACCTATTATTAGATTGTATGCCTTTGAACTTTGAGACTGGAATTGATTATGCCCATAAAGCCGATGCTGCAGACCCGCTGAAGCATTTTAAGGAATGGTTTTATTTTCCGCAGCACAAGTGCAACAATGCCATCTATTTTTGTGGCAACTCACTTGGGCTGCAGCCCATTCACGTAGAGAAAGCCATCCGGACAGAGCTGGATGCCTGGCGTGAAAAAGCAGTGGGTGGGTATTTTGGCGGAACAAATCCCTGGCTGTTTTACCAGGATTATGTAGGGCAGTCTCTGGCGACCCTGGTTGGAGCTGCACCGGAAGAAATAACGGTGATGAATGGATTAACCGTGAATCTGCACCTGATGCTGCTGAGCTTTTACCGGCCTACTGCTACCCGGTTCAAAATTATCATGGAGGCCGGAGCCTTCCCCTCCGATCAGTATGCGGTGGAAACCATGACGCGCCATTGTGGCCTGAAACCCGAAGACGTGATCATTGAAGTAGCGCCCAGGCCCGAAGAAAAAATACTGCATACGCAGGATATACTGGATATTATCGAAACCAATCAGCATGAACTGGCACTGGTATTGTTCGGGGGCATCAATTATTATACGGGGCAGTTTTTTGACATTCCCTCCATTACACAAAAAGCGCATGAAGCCGGTGCACTTGCCGGGTTTGATCTTGCACATGTAACAGGAAATATTCCACTGCACCTGCACAACTGGGGCGTGGATTTTGCCGTCTGGTGCAGCTATAAATACCTCAACGCAGGTCCCGGCGCGGTAGGCGGTGTATTCATTCATGAACAACATGCAGGCAATATTCAAACGCCCCGCCTGGGCGGTTGGTGGGGGAATGAAGAGAAGGAAAGGTTTAAAATGGAAAAAGGATTTGTTCCCAAGCCCAATGCAAGTGGCTGGAACCTGAGTACGGCACAGGTTTTTAACACGGTTGCACTCAAAGCCTCCCTGGAACTTTTTGACCAGGCAGGCATGACTGCTATCAGAAACAAAAGTATTGCGCTAACAGCCTACCTGGAATTTTTGTTGAAGCAACTGAGCAATATCTCTTTTGAGATCATCACCCCGGAAGACCCGGAACAAAGAGGCGCTCAGTTGTCCCTGTTTTTCACCAGCCAGGGAAAAGCCATACACAATAAGATGATGGAAAGCGGAATTATTGTAGATTACAGAGAACCAGGAGTGATCAGGGTTGCCCCTGCCCCTCTCTACTGTAGTTTTGAAGATGTGTATCGCTTTTATGAAATACTGAAAAACAATTTTTAGCAATGGTGCACCACAACAGTTATCTGGCATTGGGAGACTCCTATACCATCGGGGAATCTGTTCCGCTGCATGAAAGTTTTCCGTACCAGGTGGTACAATTACTCCGAAAACAGAAACTACACTTTCATGCGCCGGAAATTGTTGCACAAACCGGTTGGACAAGTTTTGAGCTGGCGGAACATTTACTGCACACAGAACTGAATGAACAGTATGATTTTGTGTCGCTGTTAATCGGTGTGAACAACCAATACAGGGGGTTGACGCATAAGGATTTCAAGACAGACCTGGAATTTCTGCTTCACAAAGCCATCCATTACACCGATCAACGACCGGAACGGGTCATATTATTATCCATACCCGATTGGGGAGTCACCCCGTTTGCCAGGGACAGGGATGTACAAGCTATTAGCGAAGACATTGACACTTTTAATAAATTCTGTGCCACTGAGGCAAAGAAAAACAAAGTACACTACATCAATATCACGGATGAAACCAGGGCCTACAGAAATAACCTGCAGGCCCTGAGTCCGGATCTGTTGCATTACTCCGGTATGATTCATGCTATTTGGGCAGAAAAAGTTGCCGAAATAATGATGGGGCTGCTATAAAGCCACTACCCCTTCTGCGCTTCTTTTTTAGCGTCTGCTTTCATTTTTTCATTGGCGGTAATCACAATCTGAACCCTTCTGTTCAGGGCCCTGTTCTCTGAACTGGTGTTGTCTACTTTAGGCTGAGACTCGCCGTACCACTTAGTGGTAATCCGGGAAGAAGCAACACCGGCTGCTTTTAAAGCATTGCCTACTGCATTTGCCCTTCTTTCAGACAATAAAAGATTGGATGCGTCGGAACCCACATCATCGGTATGACCTTCAATCAGGATATCGGTATCGGGATATTCGGCGAAAATTTTCTGAAACTTATCCAGGGTAAGTTTCGCATTGGCATTGATATTGTATTTCCCCGTTTCAAAGTACAGCCCGGCTTTGGATCCGTCAGGGTTATTTTCATCAAAAGTTACATTGATTCCTTCCCCTTCCCTGCTAACAGTTGCACCCGGTACTTCTTTCTGGATGGCTTCCGCCTGCTTATCCATTTTGTTTCCGATGATGCCCCCCGCAACGCCGCCAACGGCAGCCCCCAGGATGGCACCCAGCGCTGAATTGTTTTTACTGCCCACATTGTTACCGATAATACCTCCGATCACCGCACCACCCGCAGCCCCAATGGCAATTCCCTTGTTCTTGTTACTGGTATTTTTTACTGTTTCACAACTGCTGGTCATCATCCCTGCCACTACGGCAAGCGACAAGATTGTTCCTTTTATATTTTTCATAATCATGCTTTTAAATATTTTTTCATTTCATCCCGGTAGCCCGATGCTACCAATGCGGCTTTCTCCGCAAAATCTTCTCCACCACCTGCAAAAATGATGGCACGGCTTGCGTTTACCAATAAACCTGCGTCGTCATTCAACCCAAGCCGGGAAATATCTTCCAGGCTTCCACCCTGCGCCCCAACACCCGGAACAAGCAGAAAATGATCCGGAATAATGCTGCGGATATTTTCCATTTCTTCCTCCCGGGTAGCGCCTACCACAAACATTAAATTATCGGGCGTTCCCCACCCGCTCACGGTTTCCAGTACATGTTCATACAAACATTTCTCCAGGGTTCCCTGGGTTATATGCGGCACCATCGACATGGCTTCGTCGTACCTCGACAAGAGCAGTTGCTGAAAATCATTGCTGCCTGTATTGGACGTTAGTCCGAGTACAATAGTCCATTTATGCTCGTATTCCAGGAAAGGACGCACACTGTCTTCGCCCATATAAGGAGCCACCGTGATGGCATCGAAGGGCAGTACTTCAAAAAAAGTTTTGGCATACTGTGTAGAAGTATTTCCGATGTCTCCTCTTTTGGCATCTGCAATGGTAAAATGCGTATCCGGAATATAGGCCAGTGTTTCCTGCATGGCTTCCCATCCCTTTAGTCCCTGCGATTCGTAAAACGCCGTATTGATTTTATAACTTACGCAATACGCACTGGTGGCGTCGATAATGGCTTTATTAAAAGTCACTACCCCATCAGGCCTTCCCTGCAGATGTCTGGGCAATTTGTCGATATCGGTATCCAACCCTACACACAAATAGGATTGTTTCTGCTGAATATGGTCTGTAAGTTGTTGGCGGGTCATGGTGTAAAACTAGCGAATTAATAATAGACCCTGCTTTCCCAGGGATTTAGTGTATTTTTACCCAAGGGAAGAGACGCATATCTTTTCCCGGAAAGAAGCTCCTTTACCGGCTTCCCGGAAATTTCCCGGAGGCTGCCCGCATCAACGGAATAACGTTGCGGCTTTCCTGTAAGATTAACCACTACATATACAAACTGCCCGCCCGATTTTCGATAGAACGCATACACGGCAGCATCATTTCCTGTAACCAGTTTCTGCATCGGTACATTGGCAGCCATCGCTTTGTTGGCTGTTCGCAAATGCTGGAGTTTCCTGTACAGCGGCACCCGCTTATACTGCCCAAAGCCAATCGGATCTTTTTCAAAAAAAGCAAGGGGTCGTAATACAGGCTCTTCCTGTCCGCTGTATACGAGTGGGATACTGCCGGGCAGCGTTTGTGTTAGTACGGCAAAAGGCTCATGAGATGCACCGGGCATTGTGGCATAATCCGCCTTATTCCAACTGTTCTCATCATGATTGCTGGTAAAATGCAGGAGCATCGTATTTTTGGGATAAATGGAATCCATCAGGTGTTGTACCGTATCCAGTGCCAATGCACTTTTTTTACCGGCAGCAATATCTACCAGCACATGAAACGCTCTCCACGGATAAACAGCATCAAAACCATTTTCGGGGAGATAGGCATCCTCCCCTTCTGCCAGCATAAAAACAGGCTTTAATTTTCTTAACCGGGCTATGCAATCTTTCCAGAAATCGCCGGGAACATTCCAGGCCACATCGCACCGAAAACCATCGATATCGGCATTGCTGATCCAGAATTGCATGGCGGCAATCATACTGTCGCGCATCTTCTGATTGGCATAATCCAGTTGCCTGGTATCAGCCCAGTCCTTGGCCATTGCCGCTTTACCGGAGCTGTCTTTCACAAAGAAACCGGGCTGTTCGGTTAACCATCGATGATCCCCCCCGGTATGGTTGGGTACCCAGTCTATCAGCACTTTCATTCCTTTTTGGTGAATGCGTTTCACCAGTTGCTGAAAATCTTTCATGGAACCAAACTCCGGATTCACCGATGTATAATCCGCTACCGCATAATAGCTGCCCAGCGAACCTTTACGATCCGTTTGGCTGATAGGATTAATCGGCATGAACCAAAGCGTGTGCACGCCCATGGCTTTGAGCCGGTCTATATGTTTAGCGAAGGCATTGAATGTACCCTCTGGTGTATACTGGCGGATATTGACTTCATAAATATTGGACTGCATGGACCAGGATGGATGCTGTTTGATGATATCCTGTTTACCCGGTTGTGCCGCAGACTGAAACAGGGTTATCGAAAACAACAGGATCAGGAGTGGGTTTAAGGAGATGGTTTTCATGATGCGTATGTTAAAAATAGATCAGCTACAATTTAATTAAAATCAGGCAATCTGCCGTATCTCGCCTTCCCCTTATATTTGCCCCACAACGATTGCGTATGAACAAGGAGCCCATGTATTATGGCAGTTATCTGCATTTGGATCAGATTCTGCAAAGCCAGCATCCCGTAAGTTTTGAACCCGGCAATGAACCGGCACACGATGAAATGTTGTTCATTGTGATTCACCAGGCCTATGAACTTTGGTTCAAGCAGATTTTGTTTGAGCTGGACTATGCCATGGGGGTATTTCAGAAAGAACAGATCAATGATAATTCAGAAGACCTGAACCTGGTACGGCACCGGTTCAGCAGGATCATCCGGATACTGGAACTACTGAACCAGCAGGTAAACATACTAGACACCATGACACCCATGGATTTCCTGGCCTTTCGCAACCTGCTTACACCGTCTTCGGGGTTCCAGAGTTTACAGTTCCGTTTGATTGAAGCCAGACTGGGATTGCAACTGGATAACCGGCACCAGAGAGATTATTACAAAAGAACCAATGAGGGCGGTTTTACACAACCCGACTTTAACACCATCAACACTACCGAAGACAATAAGAACCTGTTACAACTCGTGAACGACTGGCTGGAGCGCATGCCTTTTTTTCATGCAACATATTGGAACAATGCGGTGAGCGGCGACTGGCAGGAGCATCCTTTCTGGAAATCCTACAGAAGTATGTACGAGCAAGGATTAACAGAAAGGGAAAGAAGTAAACTGGCCGATTTTGATTATGTGTTCTTCGAAAAAATCCCGGCCCATACAGATACTGCACAACTGGCTGCATTAAAAGGCAGCTTCAGTACCACCGCCATGCGATCCGCGCTGTTCATCATGTTGTACAGGGATTTCCCCGTATTCCAAACCTCTTATCAGTTATTAGACTCGCTGATCGAAATAGACCACCTGATGAGCAACTGGCGTCACAAACACCTGATCATGGTAAGGCGAATGATTGGCATGCGGGTAGGCACCGGCAATACATCAGGAGCGGGCTACCTCGAAGGAGCCCTGAATAAGCACTATGTATACAGGGATTTATCCGGACTTTCCACCTACCTGATCGAAAGGAGAAAACTGCCTAAACTACCGGAAACACTGACGCATTACCTGGGATTCAATATGGGATAACCGGCCGTTACAACTTCTTTGCCCGGATAATCAGCCTGGGGGATGTTTTGATATCGTAGTGCCCCAGTTGGTAGTCTCCAAACACGTCTTCTATCTGCATGTCCTGATAAGCAAGCATATCATTGAAATCGCCCAGGGAAAATTTAGCTACCCGTTCTGTATACAAATGCCGGGGGGTCGTGTGATCCTGATCTGTAATTTGGATTTGCTTATAGAAATGCGCCTCATCCTGCCACTTGCTGATATGAAAGGTTACCTGATCAATGGTAGTGGTAAAGGAGCGTTCTTCGTGCTGCTCGGCATAATGCACATTGAGGTAATCTATTACAAATAATCCGCCTTTGCGGAGACTTTGGGCAATGGTCCGAATGGTATTATCGTGCTCCCGCCTGGTTCGAAAATAGCCGAAGCTGGTAAAAAAATTAAACGCGTACTGGAAATAGTTGATCCAAAAAGGATTGCGCATATCGTGCTGGTAAAAATGCAGGTGTTCCGTTTCCTGCAGCCTGGCTTCGGAAATAGACGCCCCTGACAGGTCGATCCCCGTTACATCAAATCCCATTTCTGCCAGGGCTATACTGTGGCGCCCCTTTCCGCAGGCCACATCCAGCATCAGGCTGCCCTTTGGAGGATTCAGGTAACCAATCAGGGTTTCTATAAACCGGCCCGCTTCTTCCTCATCCCTGTGCTGATACAACAGGTGATAATACGGCGAATTGAACCAGTCTTTATACCAGGCTTTGTCGGGCATATTTAATGTTTCAACTACAATATTACAACGAAGAAGCGAACAAAAAATTTGAATTATGTTTGCAGACAGTTTATTTGAACAATATGGCATTAATTAAGAGCATTTCAGGCATTCGTGGTACAATTGGTGGTAAACCGGGTGATACTTTAAGCCCGATCGACATCGTCAGATTTACGGCTGCATATGGCAGTTGGCTGAAGCAACAGCCCGGTTCCGGCAAAAAAATAGTGATTGGAAGGGATGGAAGGATCAGTGGGGCCATGGTACAGGGGCTAGTAGTGAATACCCTGATTGCCTTGGGCCTGGATGTGGTAGACCTGGGTTTAAGCACCACCCCTACCGTTGAAATGGCAGTGGTATTTGAAGAAGCCGCCGGCGGAATCATCCTTACTGCCAGCCACAATCCCAAAGAATGGAATGCACTGAAACTACTGAACCATCTTGGGGAATTCATCAGCGGTGCAGATGGTGCAAAACTGCTGGAACTGGCTGCCAGCGAAGATTTTGATTTCGCTTCCGTGGATCAGTTGGGCACTTATACCCCAAACAATACTGCCTTGGAAAAACATATTGAGGCAGTGGTAAATTATCCGCTGGTAGATGTGGCGGCCATTAAAAAAGCTAAATTCAAAGTAGTGGTGGATGCCATCAACAGTACAGGGGCGATTGCCGTTCCGGCCTTGCTTAAAGCACTGGGTGTAAAGGACTTTACCGTACTGAATGAAACCGTTAACGGTCAGTTTGCACACAATCCGGAACCCCTGCCCGAACACCTGAGGGGTCTTTGCAACGAGGTGAATGCCCAAAAAGCCCACCTCGGCATTGCCGTTGATCCGGATGTGGACAGACTTTGCTTTGTATGCGAAGACGGCTCTCTTTTTGGAGAAGAATACACCCTGGTAGCCGTAGCCGATTATATTTTACAAAACAGAAAGGGCAACACGGTGAGCAATATGAGCAGTACCCGCGCCCTGAAAGATATTACCCTGAAACATGGCGGAGAATACACTGCCAGCGCCGTTGGCGAAGTGAATGTGGTCGCCAAAATGAAAGCGGTTAATGCAGTCATTGGCGGTGAAGGAAATGGCGGAATCATTGTTCCGGATCTGCATTACGGCCGTGACGCCCTGATTGGCATAGCCCTGTTCCTGACCCATCTGGCCAAACAAAACAAATCGGCAAAGCAACTGCGAAACAGCTACCCCGACTATGTGATCAGCAAGAATAAGATTGAACTGACGGAAGATACCGACCTGCATAAAATCTTTGACCATATTAAGCACAAATACAAGAAAAATCCGATCAATACCGAAGATGGCCTGAAGATTGAATTCGATAACGACTGGGTTCATCTCAGAAGCAGTAATACCGAACCCATTATCCGGATTTATGCAGAAAGCAACAGCGATACGGTTGCGGCCAATATTGCCAAACGGTTGATGGAAGATATCCGCGAAGCAGCTCAATAGATTAGCAACGCTATAGACTAGTAATTTGTAAATTGCGGCCATGGAAAGAATATACTTCGACAACGCAGCAACTACGGCATTGGATCCGGCGGTACTGGAAGCCATGATGCCATATCTGACTACCCATTTTGGCAACCCATCTTCCATCTATTCTTATGGAAGAGAATCGAGAATGGCAATTGAAAGTGCGCGTAAGTCAGTGGCAAAGCTGCTGAATGCGCATCCTGCAGAGATTTTTTTCACTTCCGGGGGAACCGAAAGCAGCAATACGGCTATTACTTCGGCTGTCCGTGACCTGGGGTGTAAGCATATCATCAGTTCGGTCATTGAACATCACGCCACTACACATACGGTTGAATATTTATACCACAACGGAGAAGCTGCGCTGAGTTATGTGAAGCTGCTGCCCAATGGTCATGTAGACCTGGAAGACCTGGAGCGTATTCTTGCAGAGAGTGAAGAAAAATGCCTGGTTACGCTGATGCATGCCAACAATGAGATCGGCAATATGCTGGACCTGCATGCAGTGGGCAATCTTTGTAAACTGTACAATGCCATTTTCCATAGCGATACCGTTCAAACCGTAGGGCACTTCCCCTTCGACTTAAGAAATACGCCTGTACATTTCATTACCGGCGCGGGTCACAAATTTCATGGCCCCAAAGGGGTGGGTATGTTGTACATCAATGAAAACGTCAAAATCAAACCGTATATCCACGGCGGAAGCCAGGAAAGAAATATGCGCGCTGGCACAGAAAACCTGTACGGCATTGTAGGGTTCGGGAAGGCGCTGGAACTGGCCACTGCCAATTACGAGCAGGACAGCGCTTATATTAAGGGGTTGAAAGTGTACATGATGGAACAACTGAAAAAGCACATCAAAGGTGTGGGTTTCAATGGAGACACACTGGGCCGGAGCCTATACGCAGTGTTAAGCGTCAGCTTCCCCAAAACGGAAAAAAGCGAAATGATCCTGTTCAATATGGACATCAACAATATCTGCGCAAGTGGCGGCAGCGCCTGTACCAGTGGCGCAGACCAGGGTTCACATGTAATCAGGGCCATCAACAATAATCCCAACCAGGTTACCGTGCGTTTTTCATTCAGTAAGCACAATACAAAAGCTGAAGTGGATATTGTTGTAGCAAAATTAAAAGAGCTGATCTGAGATCGGCTCTTTTTTTCAGTGTTTGTAAGCAGCAATTTACTTTAAGGATTATAATCATCCATTTCGTTGTAATCGTCGCCTTCTTCCTCCCCTAATTGACTGAGGTTCATCATACCCCGCATCAGGTCCTGGAACTGAAACTGGCCATTGATCACCCGCTTGCTGATCAGCGAATATGCTGCGAGTCCGTGTAAAACAAATTCCATAAGCAGGGCCTGCTCCTTTTCATTGGCGCGGGGGTAGTACTTTTTCACAAGCCCGTACAGGCCCTCTACCCGGTAAAGCGCCGTTATTTTCTCAGTGTCTTTCATATCCAGTAAGATATCGAGCTCATTGCCTTTATCGAACCAGGAGGTAATGGTTTTATACGGATTTTCCTGCGGCTTACCTGACGTACTTTTTTTCCCGGTAGGAATTTTCTTCCCCTTGGTCTGCTCCGGATCGGGAAAATAGGCTGCGAATTGTGTTCGGATGGACCGGTCGATCAGGTTTACGGCTACCTGGTAAGGGCCTTCCTGCTCACCTTCATATACCAGTTCAATCTTACCTGTGATGGCCGGAATAATACCATGGAGATCGCTGATCCAGACCTGTGTTTTTTCCTCATTGTGAATGATGGATCTTCGTTCTGCACTACTTACTGCATTTTCCAATGCTGCAATGGTAAGCCTTGCACTGACCCCGCTTTTCTTATCCACGTATTCATTGGATCTGGCTTCAAATGCCACCTGTTCTATCAGGCGTTTCACCAGGTCGCTCACCGCCACTTTCTCCTGCTGAACTTCCAGGATCGCCGCCTCCTGCTCTGTGATGGCCAGTGCGGTTTCAAGGTCTTTTGGATAGTGCGTCAGAATCTGGCTTTGTATCCGATCTTTCAAAGGGGTTACGATACTCCCCCGGTTGGTATAATCTTCCGGGTTGGCGGTAAATACAAACAGTATATCCAATGGCATCCTTAGTTTAAATCCGCGGATCTGTATATCGCCTTCCTGCAAAATATTGAACAGGGCCACCTGGATCCTTGCCTGCAAATCGGGCAATTCGTTAATAACAAAAATGCCGCGGTTGCTGCGCGGAATGATCCCGTAATGGATCACTTTCTCATCTGCAAAACTGAGTTTTAAATTAGCCGCCTTGATCGGATCAATGTCACCGATCAGATCTGCCACACTTACATCGGGCGTTGCAAGTTTTTCACCATATCGCTCGCTGCGGTGTACCCAGTGTATGGGCGTTTCATCGGCATTCTCTGCAATCAGATCCTTTGCAAATTTACTCATTGGGTTCAGCGGATCATCGTTCACCTCACTACCGGCCACCACGGGAATATATTCGTTGAGCAGGTCTATCATCTGACGCGCCATACGGGTTTTAGCCTGTCCGCGCAATCCTAGGAAGAGGATGTTATGCCTGCTGAGCAAGGCGCGCTCTGTATCCGGAATTACGGTATCCTCGTATCCCAGTATTCCCTTAAACGGATTCTCCTTACTCCGGATGGTATGGATCAGGTTCTGCCTGATCTCTTCATGCACTGTTTTGGATTGATATCCCGACTGCTTCAGTTGACCGAGTGTGATAATCTGCTCAATGTTCATTCCGTTAATTTAATCTTATTCTAATAAACCTTTTTGTTCTTCCCGCTTTGAAAGTCCCTGAACAGGAATGCCCCCAGTTTATCCAGGGTGGAAAAAAAGGCCCTCCCGTTATTGGCTTCGGTAAACTCCGTAACGAACTGCTGCAGATAGGGATCTGTCGCAATCATGAATGTGGTGATGGTGATCTTCAGTTTCTTGCACTGTGTTGCCAGATTAATGCAACGGTTCACCACTTTCCGATCCAATCCAAAGCTGTTTTTATAATACTTGTTTCCTATTTTTAAGCAGGTAGGCTTCCCGTCTGTGATCATAAATATCTGCTTATTGGGATTTTTTCGCTTGCGAAGTATATCCATTGCAAGCGATAATCCAGCAACGGTATTGGTATGATAGGGCCCTACCTGTAAATAAGGAAGGTCTTTGATTTCAATGGTCCATGCATCATTGCCAAATACCACAATATCGATGGTGTCTTTGGGATAACGGGTGGTGATCAGCTCGCACAAAGCCATTGCCACTTTTTTGGCCGGGGTGATCCGGTCCTCCCCATATAGGATCATGGAATGTGAAATATCAATCAGCAATACGGTAGAGGTCTGCGTTTTGAAATCGGTTTCCCGTATCTGTAAATCGTCTTCCTGCATGGAAAACTGCTCCACACCTCTTGCTACCTGTGCATTGCGGATGCTCTCGGTAAAGTCGATCTGTTCCAGCATATCCCCAAACTGAAAGGGTCGGGTATCCGGATTTACTTCATCGCCTCCCCTGCCCGGCTTGAATGTATGGTGATTGCCACGCTCCCCTCTCTTGAGGTTGCCGAAGATTTCTTCGAGGCTGGACTTTCGAACAGTCTGTTCTGCCTTACGGGTAATTTTATATTGTCCGGTAAACGGGCTTTCATCGAGGTAACCGTTCTTTTTTAGGTCCTCGATGAAAGCCGCCATCTCATAGTCTTCTCCCAGTATATGGTATTTCCGGTCGAACTCGGTCATCCATTCCAATGCCCTTGCTGCATTTCCATTCATCCTCGTGAGTAATTCTATGAATGCCTGTAACAGGTTTTCATAAAGCGTACCCGCTGCATCTTTGGCTTTGAATTGTTCAAAGCGATGTCCCTTCATAGTTCAACTGTTGTTGCCACTACTTCCCGCTATCCTTCGGCGCCATCAGCTTCCCGGGGATCGTAATGGCAGGATTATAAATTGTATGCATCCGCTCCATGCCTTCCATATAGCTCTCTGTCATTCTCTTCTCATCATCCATCATCTCCGCCTTCATTCCGGTAAGGGTGTTATAATATTTCACCTGCTGTTGCAGATCTTTCTTCACCGATGCCGTAACTTTTTTAATCAGTTCCTTCGCATCTGCCATATAGCATGCTTCCAGAAACATCAGTGAGTTACGGTTATGCATATTACCCCTGCTGGTCATTCCATATGGGAAATTCTCCTCGTCCATCATTTTGTCTACTTTTTCCAGCACCTGCACTGCCTCAGCTTTTCTTCCTTTAGCAGCCAGATCAATCGCCAGTTCTGCGTAAGCAGAACGAATGGTATTCAGGTGCCTGCGATTTTCTTCATCAAAGTACACACCCTTCAGATCCGCATTACCTGTTTTGAAAACATTCAGGGCCCTTTCTTTCATCCAGTCGGTATTCACCCTTGAATCCTGAACGGGAACCAGTCGGTAGCTCAGTCCATCTCTGCGCAGGAACTGGTCAAAACCAAGATCCACACTCGGGCTGGTGAAATAGATGGGCCGATTCCATTTAGCGGCTGCAATGATATTCAGCACAGCCATATCATTCTTCAACATAGATTGCTTGGGCAGTTCAAAACGCAGTTCATTGACCACACTATCTGTTGGGTTGATTGTTTTATTTTTCAATACCAGTTCCTTATCTACAGGAACAGAGAACCTGCGTACAGGGAATGTACTGAGCGCATTGCCATCTCCACGGTCTTCCATTTTAGTAGGGTCATCGCTGCCTACATAGTTTTTCATCAGGTCATAAAGGTCGTAGTAACGATCTTCGGGTATACCCGGCTTCGGACGATACAATGCATAATCGCGCTTACCGCCTTCAATCTGCTCTGCAGACCATATAACATCAATCGGTGCACTTTGGTTCACTTTATAACGCAGCACATTGATGTACCAGTCGATGCCCAACAAACTATAGTTGATCACGCGTATATCGGGACGAACGCCTTCCACCTCCTGTGCATACCAAAGCGGGTAAGTGTCGTTATCACCAAAAGTGAAAAGAATGGCATTGGGGGCACAGCTTTCCAGGTAATCTTTTGCGAGATCAACGGACAACAATTTCTTACTTCTGTCGTGATCATCCCATTCCTGCTGTGCCATCAATACGGGAACAGCCAGTAAACAGATAATGGTTGCCAGTGATGCTGCTACCGGCTGGCTCAGCTTTTTACTGAACCAATCTCTTACACTCAGCACGCCCAGACCTATCCAAACGGCAAATGCATAAAAACTTCCCACATAAGCGTAATCCCGCTCGCGGGGCTGGTTGCCAGCCTGGTTCAGGTACAATACAATGGCCAGTCCTGTAAAGAAGAACATGAGAAAGTTTACAACTCCGTCATCCCCCTTACGCTTAAACTGGTAGAACATACCGAGTAATCCGAGGATGAATGGAAGAGCGAATAATTTATTATTGGCTTTGTTATGCTTAAGCGTATCCGGCATGGCGCGCTGATCGCCATACATCAGGTTGTCTACAAAAGGAATACCGGTGATCCAGTTCCCGTCTCTTACATTACCTGTATAAACCCCCTGCAGATCGTTCTGCTTACCGGAGAAATTCCACATAAAGTAGCGGAAGTACATCCAGTACACCTGGTAACCTACAAAAAATTTAACGTTGTCTACCTGGTTAGGGGAACGTTCGTATGTGCCGTCTTTTAATTTTGGGATATTCAGATAAGAGGAATAATAGTACGCATGGTACTGATCGTCACTGGCGTCCCAAACCCTCGGGAACACCATTTTATCCTCTGCTGCATATACATATTTCTTGTCCTCTCCCAGCTCAATGTACTTATCGTGGCTCTTTTGGTATCTCATACCGGTACTTTTCATATCTACAGGCTGCGCTGTAAATTTCTGTCCGTACAGCAACGGGAAATCGCCATACTGTTCACGACCCAGGTAACCCACCAGGCTCATGGGATTATCTACATTGTACATATCCACCGACGGATTGGCATTACTGCGGATCATGGTGGTTATATATGTGCTGTATCCGATAAACATGAATGTAATGCACCACAACGACAGAGATAAATATTGCCATGACTTTTTTGCAGCCAGCTTCATTCCATACCAGATCAGTGCAGCAACCAGCAGGAAGAAGAAAGCAAAACCGGAGAAGAATGGCAATCCTGCACCATTCACAAACCACCGGTCGAACGTACCTGCCAGTTTAACGGAGTACTGTATCACACCTACCTGCACTACCCCCGTAATGACACAACCGATGACAAAGAATATATACATTCCTCCGTAATAAGATTTTTCGTTTGGTTTCCAGCGCTCAATCAGGAAGAGGGCGCCCACGCCAATCAGGGTTGCCAGGATCACCAATCCGGCTACTGTACCATCCATCGCCACACGGTCGCTTGCTTCTCCCGCTGCACTGATCAATGCACCGATAAAAGCAAGTACTCCTCCCACCAGTATGATCTTGATGAACCACCCGCGGATGGCTGCATACGATACATGGAAAGATTCACGCCTGCGGAAATAATAAACCATTACGATGGCCGGAATGGTTAACAGGTTCAGCAGGTGTACACCAATAGACAAGCCCATCATGAAAAATATAAAAACAATCCAGCGGTCTGCACCCGGCTCATCCGCCTGGTGTTCCCACTTCAGGATCGCCCAGAACACAATAGCAGTAAAGAAACTGGACAAGGCGTATACCTCCCCTTCCACCGCACTGTACCAGAAAGAATCGCTGAACGTATAAGCAAGGGCACCCACAACACCTGCTCCCATAATAGACCAGATCTGGTATGCACTGGGGGTCTCTGTTATTTTGAGATTCACTATTCTGCGCGCAAAATGTGTAATTGTCCAGAACAGGAACAGGATGGTAAATGAACTGGCCAGTGCACTCATAATGTTCACCGCTTTTGCAGCATTCATCGGATTATCGCCGAATACCACAACAAACAACCTGCCCAGTATAACAAACAAAGGTGCTCCGGGCGGATGGGGGATCTGCAACTTAAAACAACTGCTCACAAATTCACCGCAATCCCAGAAACTACCCCTTGCTTCGGCAGTCATGATGTACACAAGGCTTGCGATTAAAAACACGGCCCAACCTGTGATGTTATTGATCTTGCTAAACTTCATACTGGTTTTGATTTTTAAGACGGGCAAACATAGTTTATTATAGCTAAAATTTGAAATAGAAGGGCTTGTTTGGGAAGAATTAAGAAAATCTTAGAATATGGCCCCTCCCCGCCCGAATACCCTATCCTGCATAGTCTTTCCCGTATTTCCTTAACTTTGCCGCCCAATGAACAAAAAACAGACCGTTGCCTTTCATACGCTGGGTTGCAAACTTAACTTTTCCGAAACCTCCAGCCTTTCCAGATTGCTGGAACAGGAGGGTTTTGAAAAGCGGGATTTCACCGACCTGGCCGACGTGTATGTAATCAACACCTGCTCTGTTACCGATAATGCCGATAAAGAGTGCCGGCAACTGGTCAGAAGGATCCAGCGAAAAGCGCCCGACAGCTTTGTGGTGGTGACCGGTTGCTATGCCCAGCTCAAACCTGCGGAAATTGCCAATATTCCGGGAGTTGACCTGGTTTTGGGGGCCGCGGAAAAATTCAATATCGTTCGCCACATCAGCACGCTTACCAAAACCAACGATGCAGCCAGAATCTGTAGTTGCGATATCGGAGAGGTCAGCGGTTTCAATGCTTCTTTCTCCCAAAATGACCGTACCCGCAGTTTCCTGAAAGTACAGGACGGCTGCGATTACAACTGTTCTTTCTGCACCATTCCCATGGCAAGGGGTAAGAGCCGGAGTGATGTGGTAGTCAATGTGGTGAAACACGCACAAGATCTGGCCGCTGATGGGGTAAAGGAAATTGTGCTTACTGGGGTGAACCTCGGCGACTTCGGAAAAGGACCGGATGGAGACCGGAAGTACGATGAAAATTTTACCGGCCTGGTGAAAGCGCTGGATGCTGTTTCCGGCATTGACCGTTACAGGATTTCTTCAATAGAGCCCAATCTCTTAACCAGTGAGCTCATTGAATGGGTAGCCAACAGCGACCAGTTCATGCCGCATTTCCATATTCCGCTGCAAAGTGGTTCTAACGAAATCCTTGGTATGATGCGCAGGCGCTACAAGCGGGAGTTGTATGCAGAAAGAGTTCAGTTGATTAAACAACTGATGCCGCATGCTGCCATAGGCGTGGATGTGATTGTTGGATTCCCCGGTGAAACTGATGAACATTTCAGGGAAACATTCGATTTTCTGCATGCTTTGGACGTTTCTTATCTGCATGTGTTTACCTATTCCGAAAGAGACCATACCAAAGCGCTGGAATTTAAACCAGTCGTACCTGTTTACATCAGGAATGAGCGCAACAAAGCATTGAGGAACCTTTCTTTCATGAAGTTGCAATACTTCACCAACCAGCATGCCGGCGAAACACGCAAAGTGTTGTTCGAAGCTTTCAACAAAGATGGAATGATGGAAGGTTATACCGACAACTATATCCGTGTGAGCACTCCTTTCCGACCCGAATGGGCCAATCAACTGGTAGACTGGAAATTATAACAGGGAAGTATTCAACAGATCCGTTTCTCCCGTAAGCTCATAGAACGCTTTGGTTACCGTAAACTGTTTGATTGAAATGATAGTAGCCTTACCGCTCAGGATGTGACAATATGGGCTTATACCCTTTTATGTTCAGTTGAAAAGATTACCGTTTCGATATAAGGAGAAGGTCCGCAGCCGCTTCAATGAGGATCTGAATACTGCCCTCTGCAGTTCCTGCTGCGTATCTGCCAGAAAGGAAGTATGGTTGCACCGAAATTATTGTGTACCCTTTGAATATATGGTGCGTTACAATGCATTTACGATAGTCCCCCACTCCTGCATTAGACGAAAATAGCCCGGCGATTCTTCTATTGTTACAGCTCCGTTATCCAAACCGGGCAGCATGTGCGAATGCATATCCACACCAATAAAAGAAAGGTATCTTTCTACACGGGCCGAACGGAAAAAAGATGTAAGCATGAATTGAATTAAATCGGAGACAAATATTCTGCAGGAAATTCAACAACCATTACCTGTCCGAGGCTCTGCAACTGCACATATACTTTCTTCCTGTTTCCGCGCATGACGGTTCCTTCTTTATCCATGAACACGCCAAAGTTAACACGAATCTTTTCGCCCTCCCGGAATCCTTCCTCCGATATAATGGTAATCCGGGCATCTTTTTCGGCAAGGTATATTTTGATATTATTCACTTCCTCTTCCTTGATCACTGCAGGTTTCCCCAGGTAGTAGACAAAGTTCAATACTCCATCAGTCAGGAGTACATTGGCCTTCTCCATTTCATTGATCCGGACAAATACATACGACTTGAACAAGGGGTCTTCTATAACTTTTTTCCGATCGGACCACTGCCTTTCCACTTTTTGCAAGGGGCACCAGCTTTCGACGCCTTTCCTGAGCAAAGAAGCATCAATCTTTTTCTCCCATCTTGGTTTTGTATACAATGCAAACCATTTCTTTTCCAGTTTCTTTTCCATGTAACAGCATTAGTTCTGATCAACAACAAACAATCATCGCAAAGGCCTTATTTACTTACGATAGCCGTTGTTTGAGACCGGGCTATTGCATTCACCACTTTTACCCCTGCATCAATATGCATATCCGTTTTCAGAAATTTCAACCACTCCTGGTATCGAATGCCTTTGTTTTTATCCGGATTGTTATAAAATTTATCCTTATCTGCATCCATTGCAACAACATTCATTTCCTGTTTCAGCTTCAGGAGATTATTGTTCTGGTTCACGGTATTGATTACCAGTTTCTGTTGCGCACGGTATTTCTCCAGTTTCAGCTCTACCGGCTCGTCGCTGTTCTTCGATAACCAGCGCAGGTTTTCCTGCAGCAGGTTCAGATTAGCATCGGCAGCAATTTTTGCCTGTTCCTCTTTACTAATAGTGGCAAGGTCGGTTGAACCGGTAAACTGCCATGGTTGGATATCTGTTTTGGCTATAGCATCCCAGGGCAATGAATTGGGATTATCCTTTTCCCTGATCTTTAAATACTCATAAGCATCCGGCATGATTACATCGGGTTCCACCCCGTTCAACTGGGTAGAGCCTCCGTTTACCCTGTAGAATTTCTGGAAAGTAAGCGTTACTGCACCATATTCTGTTCTGCCACTGTAAAAGTCGATTGGTTTACCAAAGGGGATCGGGCGCTGCACGGTTCCCTTACCATAGGTAGACGTGCTGCCAATTACAATACCCCGCTTGTAATCCTGAATGGCAGCGGCAAAAATTTCGCTGGCGGATGCACTTAATTCATTTACCAGAACGGTTAACGGGCCATCGTATAAAACAGATTCATCATTGTCTCTCCATGTTCTGTTGTCTATCTTACCTCCCCTTTCTTTCACCTGCACCACGGTTCCGCTTTTTATAAAAAGCCCTACCATTTTTACCGCTTCTACCAAAGATCCTCCCCCGTTAAAGCGAAGGTCTATGATGATCCCTTTTACCTTCTCTGCCTTCAGTTTGGCCACTTCTTTTGCCACATCATCTGCACAGCGGAACCCATTCTGATCCTCAAAGTTGGCATAGAAATCGGGCAGTGAGATATAGCCGATTTTTTCATTTCCGTTTTTAATTACAGCACTCCTGGCCAGGCCTTCATCCTGTTCTATCTTTTCCCGGATCAGGGTAACCACTTTACTGGTCCCGTCCTGCTTCTTAATGGTCAGGGCCACCTCTGTTCCTTTGTTTCCGCGGATCAGCTTCACTGCATCTTCCGTTTCATACCCGCTTACATCCACCGGTTCCTCCTTACCCTGCCCAACTTTCACAATCATGTCTCCCGTGGCAATCTGACCCGACTTCCAGGCCGGCCCGCCCGTTACCAGGCTGGCAATCTTGATTCCGTTGTCGTTTTGCTGCAACTGAGCGCCGATTCCATAAAACTGGTTACTCATGCGCTCATCAAATCCGCGTTTTTCAACCGGCGGATAGTAATCGGTATGCGGATCCATCAGGTTGGTCACCACGTTTACAAAAGAATTGAAGCGCTGTTCTTCGTTAAAAGCGGTTTTAATCCGGTTAAAGGTCCGATCCATAAATTTCATCACCTTGGTTCTCGCCTCCAGTTCCAGGCTGTCATCAGGCTTGCTGATGAACCCTTTCTGGTCCTTGTTTTTTTCGCGTTGATCCAGCAGGTCAGTGTAGCGTTCCAGGGTATAGTATTTCAATTTCTTTCGCCAACGGTCCATCCGGTCGGCTTCAGTGGCGGAAAAAGGAAGTTTCTTTCCATCCAGTTGAACGGATTCTTCTACTGAGAAATCAAACGGTTTGGACAGGATATCTTTATACAACTGACTGGCCTCCGCTACCCGTTTTGCGTAAATAGCGCTTACTGCGGGCTGAAACGCGAGCGCTGCTCCGTGAATTTCATCATCAATGGAGGTTTCGTATTTTTTCAATGATTCAATATCACTGCGCAAGAAAAGGGCTTTATCGCCATCCAGCTGATCCAGGTATTCCCGGAAAATTCTTTTAGAAAAATCGTCATTGATTTCTTTCGGGCTAAAATGTTCCTGCTCAAGGAGGGCCCCCACGGCGTTCAGTAAGCGTTGCTGGAGCGTTACCATTTCATTGGCGTTACCTGCTCCAATGTTCCTGAACGCAAAAAAAAGTGCCCCGAATAATACGATGGCAGTGAGCACCAAACCTTTTCTACTCTTCATAAATTGCTTGAATTTTTGCATGATCTGCCCAAAAATAACCTAAAATG
>DATFAP010000002.1:0-45345 GCA_035254545.1 Sediminibacterium sp.
TCAAATCATGAGCAAATTACATTTTACAACCAAACATGCGAATGCGGCTACCGTACAACGTAACTGGTATGTTGTGGACGGTACCAATCAAACCGTGGGACGTATGTGCTCTCGTATTGCTGCAGTACTTCGCGGCAAGAACAAGGCATATTACACCCCTCACGTTGACTGTGGCGATTTCATTATCGTTACCAATGTTGACAAAGTGAAACTTACAGGAAACAAGATGGATGAAAAGGTTTATGACCGCTATACAGGCTACCCAGGTGGCCGTAGAGAAGAGATCGCCAAAGATCTTTTAAAGCGCAGACCTGAAGTGATCATCGAGAGAGCTGTAAAAGGCATGTTACCTAAGAACCGCCTGGGCCGCCAGATGTATAAAAAATTATTTGTGTATGCCGGTGATCAACATCCTCACACTGCACAACAACCTAAAGAACTGAAGTTCTAAATCCCAATTACTAATTCCTAATTACTAATAAATGGAAAAGCAAAAAAATAGTGTTGGTCGCCGTAAAGAAGCTGTTACAAGAGTGTTTATCTCTCGTGGCACAGGTGCTATCACTGTAAACGATAAGGATTTCAAACAATATTTTTCACTGGTTTACCTGCAAAACCAGGTTACCAGGCCTCTTCATACTGTGGATGCTGCAGACAAATTTGATATCAAGATCAATGCTGCTGGTGGTGGTGTTAAAGGCCAGGCAGAAGCTGCCATGCTGGGTATTGCCCGTGTATTGGTAGAACTGAACCCTGAATTCCGCCCTGCTTTAAAAGCAGCAGGCTTGCTGAAACGTGACCCACGTTCTGTTGAACGTAAGAAGTTCGGTAAGAAGAAAGCCCGTAGAAGCTACCAGTTCTCTAAACGTTAATCCTATTATTCAAATTCTTATTCAAATAAAATGGAACAAAACACTTCGTTACAGCAACAACTCCTTGAAGCAGGTGTACATTTCGGCCACCTGAAGAAGAAGTGGAATCCTAAGATGTTGCCTTACATCTTCGCTGAGAAAAAAGGTATTCATATCATCGATCTGAACAAAACAGTAGATTACTTACAGGAGTCTGCTGCTGCTATCAAGCAGATTGCAAAGAGTGGTAAGAAAATCATGTTTGTTGCTACCAAGAAACAAGCGAAAGAAATCGTTACGGAATGTGCTAAGCGCGTTAACATGCCTTATGCTACTGAGCGTTGGCTGGGTGGTATGCTTACCAACTTCAATACTGTTCGTAAGAGCGTGAAGAAAATGCAGAGCATTGAGAAAATGCTGAACGATGGCAGTGCAGAAAGCCTGACCAAGAAAGAGCGTCTGACTTTAAGCCGCGACAAGGATAAAATGGAGAAAGTATTGGGCGGTATTGCTCAGTTAGGTCGTCTGCCTGCGGCGCTGTTCCTGGTAGATATTGGTCACGAGCACATTGCTTTATCAGAAGCAAAGCGTTTGGGCATTACCACTTTCGGTATGGTAGATACCAACTGTGATCCTAATAAAGTAGACTTTGCCATTCCAGCGAACGACGATGCTACCAAATCCATTGCCATCATCACCAACTACATTGTAGCTGCTATTGCAGAAGGTCTGGCGGAGCGTCAGGCTTCTAAAGATGAAGATGAGTCTGATGACAGCAACAACGAGAATGAAACACGTGCCCGTCGCCTGGAAGCTGAAGCACAGTCCGAAGCCGGTCGTGGCGGAAGAAGTCGAGGAACTGCACCAGCGGGTGGTCCTGCCGGTCCTGCAAAACGCCGTGTTCCTGGAAACCGTCGCCCTGCGGGTGGTGGTGGAAGCAGATAATATATTCATAATACTGCCTCGTTTACACAGTAAATATCTTTAACAGCAATACAGAATCCGAAAAGGTTCTGTATTGCCTATTAATAACTAATCAATATAAAAGACTATGGGAACTGCAACTATTACAGCAGCAGACATCAATAAATTACGTCAGGCAACAGGTGCCGGAATGATGGATTGCAGAAAAGCTTTAACCGAAACCAATGGCGATTTTGAAGCTGCAATTGACTGGTTACGTAAGCAGGGTCAGAAAGTGGCCGCAAAACGCAGCGACAGAGAAGCAAAAGAAGGTGTAATCATTGCGAAAACATCTGCAGATCATAAAGTTGGTTTCGTTGTATGTATCAGTTGTGAAACTGATTTCGTTTCGAAGAATGCAGATTTTGTTGCTTTTGCTACATCCATTGCTGATGCAGCCGTAGCAAACAATGTGAAGAGTGCCGAAGAATTGAATGAAGTAACCATTAACGGAGCTAAGGTAGCCGACCTGATCAACGATAAGCTGGCAGCCATTGGTGAAAAAATCGGTGTAGCCAAGTTTGAAAGAATCGAAGCGCCTTATGTAGCATCTTATATCCACGGTGCAAACCGTATGGGTGTGCTGGTAGGTTTGAATAAAGAAGCTGCAGATGCAGGTAAAGATGTTGCCATGCAGATTGCAGCAATGAACCCGTTGGCGGTAGATGCCAACAGCATCCCTGCTGAAACCATCGAAAGAGAAAGAGCGATTGTTGTAGAAACAATGAAAGCAGATCCTAAGATGGCGGGTAAACCGGATGATATGATCACTAAAATTGCAGAAGGTAAACTGAACGCCTTCTTCAAGGAGAATACTTTACTGGCGCAGGCCTTTGTAAAAGACGGGGCTGTTACCGTAGAATCTTACCTGAAACATGCAGGTGATGTAACTGTTACAGAATTCAGAAGAGTTGCCCTGGGATAATTTCCGGCAATCATTGCATCAATAGTTGATAGGGGCCCCGGTTTACCGGGGCTTTTTCTTTTTGGTAGGAGCGCCATTTTCCGAATTTTTTCTATCCGAGTTGGTTTGGATTATATCTTTGCGCAACACCTCACCCTAAATTTATTACATGCTGCCTAGGTTCAAACGTATCCTGCTTAAATTATCCGGAGAAGCGCTGTTGGGCGATCAACGCAATGGAGACCCTTTTAACCCACAAATCATAGAGCAATATGCACACGACATCAAGCGGGTAACCGACCTGGGTGTACAGGTAGCCATTGTGATTGGCGGGGGAAATATCTATCGTGGTATGAACGAGGCCGACAGTGGTATTGAACGTGCGCATGGAGACTATATGGGGATGCTGGCAACGGTCATTAATGCAATGGCCATGCAGGCCATGCTCGAAAAAATCGGGGTCTACACCCGTTTACAGAGTGCCATCAATATGGAGCAGGTAGCGGAGCCGTATATCCGCAGAAAGGCCTTGCGTCACCTGGAGAAAGGCCGGGTAGTAATATTCGGAGCCGGTACAGGTAACCCTTATTTTACCACAGATACCGCGGGATCGCTGAGGGCCATTGAAATGAAGGCCGATGTTATTCTTAAAGGAACAAGGGTAGATGGTATTTATACAGCCGATCCGGAGAAAGACCCCACAGCAGTGAAGTATGATAAAATCTCCTTCCAGGATTGCATTACAAAAAACCTGAAAGTGATGGATATGACGGCCTTTACCCTCTGCATGGAGAATAAATTACCCATCATTGTATTTGATATGAACAGGCCCGGAAACCTGCTTCAGGTAGTGGAAGGATCCAGTGTAGGTACCCTGGTAAGCTGATTACCCGCTCGTGTAAAAAAATCCCGGATTTAAATGATCCTTGCATAATTTCATGCTACATGATTAAGTATTCTGTTTGTATCCTTTTTTCTGTGCTTACTTCGCTGAGTGTAGCTGCACAGTCTCGTTTAACCTTATCAGATGCTTTGTCAACTGCATTGAAAAACAGCTATAATATCCTGCTAGCCAAGGAGAACCTGGAGATAGCCGGTATCAATAACAGCTATGGGGTTGCAGGCGGTTTGCCGCTGGTGACCGCACAGGCCAGCGATAATGAACAGATTACCAGCATTAACCAGAAATTTCCCGATCCCTCCCGGGATGTACAAAGAGATGGGGTGAGTTCCAATAACCTCGCGGCTTCTCTCACCGGCAGTTTTTTATTGTACAACGGATGGAAGGTTAAAGCAACCAAGAAAAGACTGGAAGAACTGCAGAACCTGAACCAGGACCTGCTGAATGCACAAATTCAGAATACACTGGCTGCAGTGACCACCCGATATTACGATATTGTTCGCCAGCAGAACTTCCTGCAAACCATTCAGAAATCCATTGAGGTTTCCAGAAAAAGGGTGGAGGTGATCGAAAGCAGAAAGCAGGTGGGTATGTCTAACAACGCAGATCTTTACCAGGCACAACTGGACCTGAATTCGCTGATTCAGTCCGGGCAGGCGCAGAAACTGGTGATTGATCAGGGGAAAACGGATTTGCTGAACCTGATTTTTGTAAGCCCCGATTCAAACATCGTTATTGCAGATACCATACTGGTAGATAAATCCCTGAAGCTGGATCAGATCAGGGCCCTCTTACCCACCCATCCGCAACTGATTGCAGCCGATCAGCAGATCAAAGTCAATGAACTGATTGAGCGTGAAACAGCCGCATTGAGATACCCAACCCTGCGGGCAACCACCGGTTTTAACATCAGCAGAACCAATAGTGGTGCAGGTTTTATCTTAATGAACCAAAGCTATGGTCCAACATTTGGTCTTAACCTGTCTGTTCCTATTTACAACGGATTGATCAGTAAAAAACAGCAGCAGGTAGCTGCGGTAAATACCCGGATCGCCAAAACACAAAAAGATAACTTATTGCTCACGGTAGAAACCGGTGCAGTAAAAACCTATCAGGCATACAACAGCTCCCTGGAGCAACTGAAAACAGCCCAAACCAATTACGAGCTCTCTACCCAACTGCTAGACCTGGTGATGCAAAAATTTCAACTGGGCCAGGCAACCATCATCGACGTAAAGATTGCACAGCAAAGCTTCGAAAACGAATCATACCGACTCGTTAACCTGGCCTATACGGCCAAGGTTGCTGAAATAGAATTAAAGCGCCTGTCCAATTCCATTCAACCCTAATGCTGCCACAGATAACTTTATAAATTGCTTACCTTGCCAGAGCGATTAAATGTAAGAACTGTGCAACCCACCATCGTATCCAAACTTCCCCATGTAGGGACTACTATTTTTACGGTCATGAGCCAACTGGCCGCAGAACACGGCGCAGTAAATCTGGGTCAGGGATTTCCCGATTTTCCTATGAGTTCAACCCTTACGGAGCTGGTTTGCAAAGCCATGCAAAACGGGCATAATCAGTATGTTCATATGAATGGCCTTCCCGCATTGCGCGAAGCCCTGGCAAAAAAAGCATCCCGGCTGTATGGTGCATCCATCGATCCCAATACTGATATTACAATAACACCCGGGGGAACCTATGCAATTTATACGGCACTGACAACGGTGTTGCAACCGGGTGATGAAGTGATTGTTTTTGAACCGGCATACGATTGTTATATTCCTACCATAGAACTGAATGGCGCAAAGGCCATCACCATAGCGCTGGAATACTCCGACTATTCCATACCATGGGAAACCGTAAAAGCAAGCATCACTCCGCGAACCAGGATGATCATGATCAACTCGCCGCATAATCCAACCGGAGCTGTGTTGAGTGCGGAGGATATGAGAACCTTGTCGGCCATTACAGCCAATACCAATATCCTGATCCTGAGCGATGAAGTATATGAGCACCTGATTTTTGATGATATTGCCCACCAGAGTATACTCCGGTACCCGGATCTTTTTGCCCGGAGCTTTGTTTGTTTCTCCTTTGGGAAAACCTATCATTGCACCGGCTGGAAACTCGGCTACAGTATAGCCCCCGATCACCTGATGCAGGCGTTCAGGAAAATACACCAGTTCAATTGTTTTACCTGCGATAGTCCCAAGCAGGTAGCCCTGGCAGCTTATCTGCAAAATGAAGCAGACTATCTGAACCTGGGTACATTTATGCAGCAGAAAAGAGATTTTTTCAGAACGCTGATGGAAAAAACACCATTCAGGTGTGTTCCGTCTCACGGCAGTTATTTTGAATGCTACAGTTATGAGGGCTTCAGCAACGAAACAGACAAGGAGCTGGCTATCCGGCTCACCAAAGAATACGGCATAGCCACCATACCGGTTTCCTCCTTTTACAGGAACGGGGAAGACAATAAGGTCTTGCGGTTTTGTTTTGCCAAACAGGAGGCAACACTGACCAGTGCCGCCGAAAAACTGGCCAGGCTGAAGTAGGTATTCCTGCTGCTCTGCAAGGACCCAAAAAGAAAGACCCCGGAACCCCGGGGTCTTTTTATAAAAGCCAACTGTAATTAGCCAATTACCACCTGCCGTCACCGTCCAGCAGATTGCCGATTCCACCCAACAGGCTTCCTTCCTCTTTCCTGGTAGTAGTGCCGTATTGTAAAATTCTGCCGGCAAGCCTGCTGATCGGAAGGGTCTGGATCCAGACTGTTCCCGGGCCGGATAAAGTGGCGAAGAACAATCCCTCACCACCAAACAGGGTATTTTTGATACCTCCCACAAACTGGATATCGTAATGAACACCGGAGGTGAAACCAACAATACAGCCGGTATCAATTTTCAATACCTCACCAGGTTGCAGGTTTCTCTGAAATACATGTCCGCCGGCATGCAGGAAAGCCATGCCATCGCCCTCCAGTTTTTGCATAATGAAGCCTTCTCCGCCAAACAAACCGGTTCCCAGTTTGCGTTGAAATTCAATGCCAACAGTGACCCCCTTGGCAGCGCAGAGGAAGGCGTCTTTCTGACAGATGATGCGGTTGTTCAGCAACGACAAGTCGAGCGGAATGATTTTACCGGGATAAGGAGAAGCAAAACATACCCTTCTTTTTCCCTGGTTCACATTGGTGAAGGCGGTCATAAAAAGGCTTTCACCGGTGAGCACTCTTTTTCCTGCGTTCAGTAACTTACCGAAGATGCTGTTGTTCTGCTGACTTCCGTCGCCAAACATGGTTTCCATGACCACACCGTCGTCCATCATCATAAAAGCGCCGGGTTCTGCAACGGCAGTTTCGTTGTAGTCTAATTCTACTTCAACATACTGCATTTCCTCTCCAAAAATCCTGTAATCAATTTCGTGATTGCTAATCATGATTGTTTATTTTAATGATGCTTTAGATGGAGCCGGTTTCAAAACTCCCATCCATACTTTTTTACCTTGTAATTTTTTTACCCCGAACATAATCCCAACCAGGATAAAGAAAAACGGTCCGGTAAATCCGAGTAGTGCTACAAATTTAGTGCCGTAGAACCGTTCCATCGGCCTCCTTAACCTTTCAGAAATCAGGTACATACTGGGCACCATAATCAACGTAAGGAAGAAAGAGAATACCAGTCCGAAGATGATGGTCCAGCTCAATGGTCCCCAGAATACCACACTGTCTCCGCCAATAAAGATTTTCGGATCAAGGTGCTGGAACATGGATACGAAGTCGATGTTGAAACCGATAGCCAGCGGAAACAGACCCATGATGGTAGCGATAGCGGTTAACAATACCGGTATAATCCTGATCTTTCCCGCCTGTATGGCCGCTTCCCTGGTTTTAAACCCTCTGCCCCTCAGTTCATCCGTAAATTCGATCAGCAGGATACCGTTTTTGATTACGATACCGGCCAGGCCAACAATACCCACACCTACCATGATGGTAGCCATGGTCATTCCGGTTGCTGCATAGCCAATGAATACACCAATGATGGAGAAGAAAATCTCAGTCAGTACAATGAACGGTTTACTTAAACTGTTGAACTGTAACACCAGGATCAGGAAGATGATCAGCAATGCACTCATCATCGACATTCCCAGGAACGACATGGTCTCTGCCTGTTGCTCTCCTTCCCCGGTTTGTTTGATGATTACATCCGGCGGAATTTCCGTTTTGGATTTAAAATCTTCAATTTTCTTGGCCAGTTCCCGGTTGATGACCGGAGTGAGAGAAGGATCCGTAACAGTAGACTGAATCTGGATGGTCCGCTTCAGGTTTTTCCTTTTGATGCCGCCGGTTGTATTGGTGTAATCTACAGTGGCCACACTATTTACGGGAATCTGTTTGATAGCGCCGGAGTTAAAATCCCTGAACACAATCCGCATATTCATCAGGTCTTCCACATTGTTCCGTTTCAGGTCCTGGTATCTCAACTGAATTTTATAATCGTCTTCCCCTTCTTTTAATTTACTCACCTCTTTTCCAAATACAGCCGTTCTTAATTCCGATCCGATCTGGGCGGTGCTTAATCCTTCTGCCAAAGCCCTTTCACGATCAATGTTGATGGTGATTTCAGGATTCAGCAAATCCACATCCAGTTGAAGGTCTTGTATGCCTTCCACGCGGTTGGTATCGAGGTGATTTTGCAGTTCGTAGGCCACTTTCGCAATGGATTCAAAATCATCTCCTGCAACCTCAATATTCACAGGCGGATCAGTAGGAGGGCCGGCATCTTCCTGGCTCACTTCAATGGAAGCGCCGGGAATACCGGTCATAGCCGCCCGGATGGAGTCTAGATAAGGGGCGCTGCTTTTGCCATGTCTTTTCTCAAACTCCACAAAAGAAATCTGTATTCTTCCAAGATTGGAACGAACACTTCTGTTATTGTCTCTGGGGTTGTTGGCGCTTACCGCAACGTTGGAAATCACACTTTCTACAATGCTTCCTTCCACACCTGGCCTGTTTTCCTCTCCCATGATTTTGTACACCCGGTCTTCCAGGATGCGAACCACAGAGTCGGTAGCTTTGGCGCTGGTGCCGATGGGCATTTTAAGGTAAACATAACCGATGTTGGGGTCACCGCTTGGGAAGAAGGGTTTGGGGTTGTTGCGCAATACCAGGAAGAACAGGGAAATGGGGAACAATAAGAACAGTCCCAACATTAACCATCCTGGTCTGTGCTTCACCAAAATCCAGCGCAATAATTTTTCGTAATTGTTCATGAAACCCGGTAGCAGGTGCTCCTGGAAATAATGGATGATGTTGCGCAGTACATAGCGTTCAAGGATCACGATGATGTCTATGAACAGGAGCAGGTTACCGAACCCGTGCCAGCCGGCAAGGTTGAACAGGATACCAAAACCAATGAAAGCCCAGAACCACCATTTTTTGGCGAAGGCATTTCTGGGTTCCTCAAATTCACGCCCTTCTTTCTTCATGAAACTAACGGCAAATACCGGGTTGATCAGGAACGCCACAATCAGAGAGGCCGTTAGTGTAAGGATCAGCATGGTGGGCAGATAGATCATGAACTTACCAATAAGCCCCTTCCAAAGCAGCAGCGGAAAGAACGGAGCCAGTGTGGTAGCCGTACCGGCCAATACGGGAACGAATACCTCCCCTGCGGCTTCCTTGGCCGAACGGGTGATATTCACTTTTCCGTTGTCGAAGATCCGGTGCGTATTTTCAATCACCACAATGGCATCATCCACGATAATACCCAGTCCGAACAGGAGGGCAAAAAGCACAATGAAGTTCAGGGTGATGGGCGATCCCACAATGAAATCTCCCAGCGGGAGGAACATGAAAGCTACGAAAACGGAAAGCGGAACACTCAATGCCACAAAGAAGGCATTGGTTACACCCATGAAGAACATCAGGATCAGCAATACAAGGATAAATCCAATGATGATGGTGTTTACCAACTCATTAAAGGAGGTCTTGGTTTTTTTGCTCTGGTCACCGGTAATCACTACTTTAACATCCCTTGGGATTTCCCTGCTTTTCTGCATTTCTTCCACCAGCTTCTTAATACCATCAGCCGTGTTAATCAGGTTTTCGCCGGAACGTTTAACGATATTCAGTGTAATAACGTTGGCGCCGCCTAAGCGGGCATAGCTTTCCGTTTCTTTAACAGTATCAATCAGTTCGGCAACATCTTTCAGGTAAATAGGAGCGCCGGAAATATTCTTGATGATAATGTTGCGCATATCGAAGGCGCTGGTAAACTGACCTTTCACCTTAATGTTGCGCTTCATGGCTCCCACATTTACCAGGCCGGCGCTGATATCCCTGTTCTCAAGGCTTACCGCATTTTCGATATCCCGGAAGGTGAGTTTGGCGGCTTCCATTTTAACGGGGTCAACATTGATCTGAATTTCTCTTTCAGGTGCGCCCACGATCTCAGCCCGGTTCACTTCTTTCATTTCCTCAAACCGGTCCTGCATTTTATCTGCAATCTGTTTCAGTTTAACCCCGTCGTAATTGCCACTGATGTTCACAAACATGATCGGGATTTCACTGAAGGCAAATTCCTGCACGTTAGGCTGCGAGGTAAGATCGGTAGGCAGGTCGGTCTGCGCCTTGTCTACGGCATCTTTTACTTTCTGCTTGGCGATTTCCGTTTTGATATCGGTATCAAATTCAACCACAATCAAACTGTAGTCCTGTTGGGAGGTACTCTGGATCTTATTTACTTTGGCCCCGCTGATCCCCTTCAATTGTTTTTCAATCGGGCGGGTAACCAGGTTCTCAATGTCTTTGGGGGAGTTACCAAAATAAATAGTGGTAACGGAGATCGTGGGAACCACAATATCCGGAAACTGTTCTTTCGGGAGGGTATTGAACTTGTTCAAACCATACAGAGAGATCAGGATGGTGATGATATAGACGGCCGTTTTGTTGTCTACCGCCCAACTGGTCGGTTTAAACTCTTTAAATTTTTTGGCAACGCCTTCTATGAAATGCTTCATATAATTGGCTTGAATGATTTTATTTTCCTAATACTTTTAATGATTGACCATCGTAGAGACCCTGGTAACCCTGGGTAATCAACTGATCATCCTTGCTTAAACCGTTCTTTACTTCAATCAATTGACCATATAATTCACCTACCTGGATAAGCTTTTTACGGGCAACCAGTTTATTACCTTCCTGTACGGCTATAAAAACGTATTTGCTTTTTTCATCGGATTGTACCGTATTCACCGGAATGGAAATGGCGTTGGCCGCTTCATAATCCTGGAACTTCAGTTGGGCCAGTTGGTTAGGGCGGATTGCCGGATCATAACTGATTTTCACTTCCGCATCAAAACTTCTGTTGTTGGCATTAATGGCGCGGCTGGTAGTGGCTACTGTTCCGGTATAAGACTTATTGATATCCGGGAAGTTGATCAGCACTTTGGAGCCGGCTTTGATCTTACCGCTGTAGGTTTCGGGAACCTGCGTGATTACTTTCAGTCCGGCGGTACTCACCAGCCTGATCTGCGGACTTGTGCCGGCCAGACCTGCAAAGATTTCACCTACTCTTACATTCAGATCGTCTACTACTCCGGTTACATCCGCATAAATATTGGTAGCTTTCAATTGTTCCTCCGCAACTTTTACCTGCTCTTCGCTGGCAGATAATTGTTTTTCCAGCGATTGAACATTATTCCTGGCAGAGATGTATTGAATTTCCGTACCAATGCCGTCTTTCCATAAATTCCCCTGACGCTGATAAATATCTTTGGCAAAATTCAACTGGGTTCTCAAAGTTTCCAGGCTTTTTTGTGCAGCCACTACCGATTGACGGATCACACCATCGTCCAGTTTTAGCAGCAACTGACCTTTTTTAACAGGGTCTCCCTTTTTCACAAAAATGGCTTTTACCTGTCCGGCCCCCATTCTCGGGGCCACATAAGATACGTTGTCGGAGGTAATGCTACCCTGCAGATCTATGTAATGCGAAAAGGTTTGAGTGGTAACCGGAGTAAGTGTGACCAGTTTGGCGGTATTATCGGTGCTGCTGCTGTCTAGCCGGGCAATTTCCTGTTGCAGGGCAGACATCTGATCGGCAATGGCATTGTGCTCTTTGGTCAGTTTTTCGAGGGTGGCCTTTTTATTGGCCAGGGAGTTCCCTTTTTCATTGTTGCCGCCGCAACTCATCAGCAGGGCCGAAGCAGCAGAAACAGTCAGTAATTGTTTTATCGTAAGCATATATTGATTTTTTTGATGGTTATAGTTTTCCGATTGCGCTCAGGAAGTCGATTCGTGCAATAATGGCGGCATACATGGCATTGATATAATTGGTCTGTGCTGTTTTCAGGTCTACATCTGCCGCATTGATTTCTGTATTGGATCCCGTACCTATTTCATATTTCTTTTTGGTTTGTGCGTACACTTTTTCTGCCAGCTCCATGTTCTTTTTCTGAAAATCCATAGTGGCGATTGCAGTTTTGTAATTCAGTTTAGCCTGTTCCACAGCATTGTCTATAGAAAGTTTCAGGTTCTCCAGTTGGTTTTCGGTTGCCTGTAGTTCAATTCTCGCTTTTTTTAAGCGGGCTTCTTTGGCAAAACCACTGAAAATCGGGATCGACATATTCAGTCCAATTGAAGAGGAGGTGAACCAATCGCCTTTACCGAAAAAGTTGAACTGATTCCGCTGGGCCACTTTGCTGTAAGAAGCGCCGAAAGCCAGTGTAGGTAAATAGCTGAGCTTGTAGCGCTTCACATTGTACTCATTGAGTTGTCTGGCAGAGCTCAGGTAAAGAAAATCCTTGCGGTCGGTGTACTGAAACGGTTCAGCGTCCGATAGATCCGCTTTAATATTGTACTGATCCAGCTTATCGGTAAGAATCAGGGTGTCCTGAACCGGCATGCCCATAAGGGTCTTTAATCCCATATAGCCGATTTCGATGGAGTTCATTGTTTTGATTTTCTCGGTATTCAGGTTGGTGAGTTGAACAGCAATTTTATCAATGTCAATTCTTTCCGCAAACCCGTTTTTGAATAAAGCGCGGGTATCACTGTCCAGTTTCTGCAAACGGGCAATATTGGCATCGAGCAGTTCAATCACCGTTTTGCTAACAACCAACTGGTAATAGATTTTATACAGATTGGTTTTGATGCTTTCTTCTGTTACGGCAGCAGCGTTTTTTTGAAACTCGAGGGAACTTCGGCGAGCCTGAAGGCCTACAAAAACCTGGCCGTCGAACAGCAGTTGCTGCAGGCTTACACCGGCGCTGGCGCTGTATTTGGTTCCAAACTGGGCCTGGATAAAACCAAAATCTCCGGGCATTTTGATCGGGTTGCCGTTTCCGTCTTTCACTCCCTGGTCAATCAAAACCTGATAGGTAGCCGGGGAGATGAAGTTGGGCAGTGTTTGAACTGCCACATTGGGAAAGTGACTGGTACCGATGCTGCCACCGATGGTAGGCAATGCAGCGGCAGTAATCTCTCTGTTGGTCTGAATCTGCGACTGTATATTCAGCAGGGCATTCTTAACCTGTACATTGTTCTTTTTGGCGTAAGCAACCGCCTGCTCAACACTGAACTCGTAGCGGTTGTATTTATTACTGTCCTGTGCAAGAACGGCATTGGTGAAGAATACCAGGCAGAGCAGCGCGCTAATTTTTCTGTCTATGCTCATAAATGGGTGTTTTGTCGTTGCTTTTTATATTTCATAATCTGCTTGTGTGCTTTTGCGGTGGCAATGCCATACAGGAAGTTTTCCATGATGGCCAGTTCAACCTGAAATAAACTGTACTTGTCCGGGGCAAAAAGATCTGTGTTCAGCGCCAGGAAAACGCTTTCAATCCTGAACTTGGCCAGTATATCGGGGCTCACATCTTCCCTGTAAAGTCCTTCTTTTTGTCCTCTTTCAATGTTTAGTCTGATCACGGCATATAAGAACTCGTTTTTGTGCCTGCTGAATTTCCGGAAAGCCTCGGGATGGAATTTCTGCATATCAAAGAACAGGGAGGGATTAACGGCCGAGAGCATTTCCTGCATCATATCCATTGCCAGGAACATTCCGTGAACCGCATTTTCGCATTGCTCGTTGTGCAGATCGCATTCACTGGAACTCAGGTTAATCTGGTGTTGTACTACGGCATCCACCAAGCTGTCTTTATTGTCGTAGTGCTGGTAAATGGTTTTCTTGCTAATGCCAAGTGCAGCGGCAATATCATCCATTGTAACGCTCTTCAGGCCGTACCTGAAGAAGAGTTCCCGGGCTTTTTGGGTGATTCTGTTCTCCATTTTGGTTGACTAATTGGGGGCGTAAAACTATGGAAACTATTTTCGTTACCATAGTTTCTCGCATTATTTTTAATTTAATTTGAGCCGCGCCATAAAACCGTGATAAGCGGTTTTGGATCGGGATGAATTTTTGGGTGTTTAAACAGAGACCTGTGGCAGGCCCTGTTTTCAAATATTTATACCATCTTGCAGTCTGAAACAACCGGTTAATCCGCATTCTATGTCTCTCCGATCCTTTTTTAAACGGCTACTGCAATTTTTCTTACAGGGTTTGATTGTGCTGGCACCCATAGGTATAACTACCTATGTAGTGGTCAGCCTGTTTAACCTTGTAGACGATATTCTGCCCAATATTATTCGTGTATTTGCACCCACATTAATACAAAAGGATGCGGATGGTAACCTGATCAAGATCCCCGGCCTGGGATTCCTGGTGGTTATAGGCGTGGTTCTGAGTGTGGGTTGGCTCTCCAGCCTTTTTGCCGTGAGCAGGCTGGTTGGGTTGTTCAATTCATTGCTGGAGAAAACACCCGGTATCAAGTTTATTTACTCCTCCGTAAAGGATTTCCTGGAAGCATTTGCCGGCAATAAAAAGAAATTTGATAAGCCGGTGCTGGTGAATGTGGATTCGACGGATGTTTGGCGGATCGGTTTTATTACGCAGCAAAGCAGCAGACAATTTGGTTTGGAGGCGCATGTAACCGTTTATGTGCCGCATTCCTATGCCATTTCGGGGATCACCTATTTTGTTCCCAAAGACCGGGTGAAGCCCCTCAATCAGGTAGGTGCGGCCGATGCAATGAAGTATGTAGTTTCCGGCGGGGTTACAGATATACACGATAAAACCGCAGAGGATTAACTTTGTGTTATGGTAATAGCGGTCAATGCTGTTTTTTTACAGGAAGGAGTGCTGGAGGGATACGGGTACTATGCCCGCGAAATTCTCCGGCGTATTGTGCTGGCACATCCGGAACATGAGTTCATCTTTGTATTTGACCGCCCCTTCAGCAAGGATTTTCTGTTTGCCCACAATGTAAAAGCCATACAGGTTGGCCCGGCTGCAAGACATGTTGCAGCTTTTTTTTACTGGTACAACCTGAGTGCCCCGGCTGCCCTGCGCAAATACAAGCCGGCGGTATGGATACAGCCTTACGGATTCAGCAGCCTCACTACGGGAATCCCTCAACTGCTGGTGGTGCACGATCTGGCTTTCAGGCATTTCCCGGAGCAGATCAGTTGGCACCAGCGCTGGCATTACCGGCAGTTCACCCCCAAATTTCTGCGCAAAGCCGCGGGTATTGTAACGGTTTCCGAATTTTCCAGAACAGATATAGAGCAGCATTATCCGTTTACGCTCAACAGGATCAACGTAATACCCGGAGCAGCCCGGGAAGGATTCCGACCCATTGAATGGGAGCAAAAAGAGGAGATTAAACAACGCTATACAGCCGGCTGTGAGTATTTTCTATGTGTAGGCGGCATCAGCCCGCGGAAGAATATGATGACCGTACTGAAAGCCTTCTCCCTCTTTAAAAAATGGCATAAAAGCAATATGAAACTGGTATTTGCCGGCAGGCTGGCCTGGCAGTACGAAGATTTTCTATCGAAACTGAAGTCTTATAAATACAGGGAAGATGTGGTGTTAACGGGCTATTTGCCCGAAGCGGCACTGGAACAGGTAACCGCCTCGGCATATGCAGCGGTCTACGTTTCTGATTTTGAAGGATTCGGGCTGCCCATTGTGGAGGCGATGCAAAGCGGCATTCCGGTGATAGCAGGTAATAATTCCAGTATGCCCGAATTGGGGGGAAACGCCGTATTGTATGCCGAATCGCAAAACCCGCAACAGATAGCCGAGTTCATGCAGTTGCTGTACCGCGACGAAAAATACCGGCAGGTATATGCAGACAGGGGGCTGGAGAGGGCCCGTTTATTCAACTGGGACCGGTCAGCAGCAGCTTTTTGGAAGGAAATTCTGGCAACAGTTCCGGTTTCGTCTTAGTTTTGCAGCCTTAAACAGTTTTGATGAAACAATCCAGTATTACGGTAGATATTACTTTAGACGAGCATAAAGTTCCCCAAAACATTCACTGGTCGGCCAGCGACAGTACAGCAGATATGAAGCAGCAGGCCAAGGCCATGATGCTGGCATTCTGGGATGGGGCGGATAAAAGCGCCCTTCGGATAGATCTGTGGACCAAGGAAATGATGGTTGATGAGATGGCGGATTTTTTTTACCAGACCCTGATGGGGATGGCCGATACCTATCTGCGGGCTACGCAAAATCAGGAACTGACTTCCGAAATGAAGGAATACGCGAAGGAGTTTTACAAAAAATTCCGGGCCACCCAATTAAAAGACGCTAAATAAGCTACTATGAGTTTAGAAGAAAAAGTCATGTCTCTGATGAAAGAGGCCATGAAAGCCAAGGATGAAGCCTTGTTGAGAGGTGTCAGGGCTATTAAGGCAGAGATCATTAAAGCAAAAACCGAACCCGGAGCCAATGGAGCCATTACAGAAGACGGCGAAATGAAACTCCTGCAAAAACTGGTTAAGCAAAGAAAAGATTCACTGGAAATATACCAGCAGCAGAACAGGGCAGACCTGGCACAGAAGGAAATGGAAGAAATTGCCGTGATTGAAAAATTCCTGCCTGCCCAGTTGTCGGAAGACGAATTGCATAAGGAAATTGCAGCCATCATTGTAGCAGTGGGCGCCGCTTCTCCGCAGGATATGGGCAAAGTGATGGGCGTAGCCAGCAAACAACTGGCCGGCAAAACCGATGGTAAGGCAATTGCCGCAGCGGTTAAGGCGTTATTGAATAAATAATCCTTTCATGCTCATTGATCTCTGTTTGCTGGCGATACTGGTATGTGCTGTTTACAAAGGTCTAACACAGGGCCTGGTAATGGCAGTCTTTTCTTTTTTAGCCATCATCATTGGTCTGGCAGCCGCTGTTAAAATGAGTTCACTGGTGGCCCGCTGGTTGTGGGGCGCTATGGATGTACAGGCGGCCTGGCTTCCATTCCTGGCATTTGTACTGGTGATGGTTGCGGTGATGCTACTGGCCCGTATGGCCGCAAAGCTGGTAGAAACTACCCTGCACCTGAGCATGCTCGGATGGGCAAACAGGCTGGGTGGAATATTATTATTTGGTTGTATTTATGTAACCTTGTTCAGCGTGGTATTGTTTTACCTGGAACGGCTGCAAATACTGAAGCCCGAAATGATCGCCGCCTCAAAAACCTATACCTATATTTACTTCTGGGGCCCTGAGGCCTTACAGTTATTCGGGAAGCTACTCCCTGTTTTCAAGGGAATGTTCGGTGAACTCAGCCAATTCTTCGGTAGTTTGGGGAAGAACCCCGCTTAAGCGCAAATCCGGCGCTTTATTACTGCATCAATATGCCGTATTTTCAGTACTTTAGCAGGAACTGCATAACTGCATCGAAAGCATGATATACGAGATTAAACAAGATGATAAGTTCAAGTTTGTAGAGGAAGGAGAAGGAGAAACCCTGCTGTTATTACATGGGTTGTTTGGCGCTATGAGCAATTTTGAGCACCTGGTTGGCCATTTCAGTAAGAAGTATAAAGTGGTGGTGCCGATTTTGCCTTTGTTCGACCTGGATATTTTCCATACATCCGTAGGCGGACTGGAAAAATATGTACAAAAATTTGTAGAAGCAAGGGGATATACCCATATTCATTTACTGGGAAATTCGCTGGGTGGCCATGTGGCGCTGGTACACGTGCTGAAACACCCCGAAAGGATTAAATCGCTGATTCTCACAGGAAGCAGTGGTCTTTTTGAAAATGGCATGGGCGACAGTTATCCGAAAAGGGGCGACTACGAATACATTAAGAAGAAGACCCAGCTCACTTTTTTTGATCCGGCCATCGCCACCAAAGAACTGGTGGATGAGGTGTTTGAAATCACCAATAACCGGATTAAAGTCATTAAGATCATTGCGCTGGCCAAGAGCGCCATCCGTAATAACCTGGGCGAGGAGCTGAACCAGATCAAACAGCCTACTTTACTTATCTGGGGCAATAATGATATTATCACGCCGCCCTTTGTTGGCAAGGAATTTAATAAACTCATCCCGAACAGCGAATTGCATTTTATAGACAAATGCGGTCATGCGCCGATGATGGAAGTACCAGAAGAATTTAACCAGATTCTGGACGGTTTCCTTCAAAAGCAAACCGCACATACTTAGATCCGGCTTATGCTCGTATCTCAATTATTAAATACCGGTTTCCCATCACTGAACATTACAGACAAGGCAACATTTGCCCTGCAGTTGATGGATGATTATGATGTACTGCATCTGCCGGTGCTGAGTGAAGACAAGCTGGTAGGTCTGGTTGCAAAAGACGACCTGATCGATGCAGCGGAAAGCGATACCCATTTTGCATCAGAAGATTTTATACAGAAAATATTTGTGAAATACAACGAACATTTTCTAACAGCCCTGAAGCTGATCTCCAATCACGATCTTTCCCTGCTTCCGGTGGTCAATGATCAGATGGAACTGACCGGAGTAGTGCTTGCAAAGGAATTGATTAAAGCGGTTTCATTGTTCCTGGGGATAGAAGAACGGGGAGCGGTCATAGTGCTGGAAACCGACAAGCGCAATTTTTCTTTTGGCGAACTGAGCAGGCTGGTTGAAACGAATGATTCATATATTACACAACTCAATACATATACAGAGGCCGGTACCGGCCTGGTGATCGTTACGATCAAGATCAACAAGATTGAGATTTCCGATATTGTGGCCACTTTTCAGCGGTACGATTATGTAGTCCGTTATTATTTTGGAGAAGAGGAATACGCCAATGAGTTAAAAGAGAATTACCAGCACCTGATTTCCTATCTCAATATGTAAGCCTTCCGTGGGCAGGCTCAACGTATATTTGCTTAAATAATTGATTATGAAGGTAGCTATCTACAGTCGTGGTTTGGATATAGAGCAGGAGAATCCATTATTGATCTTACTGGAAGAACTGGGAAGATACGACACGGAAATTATGTTGTACAATACCCTGATGGAACAGTTTCATATTCCGCAGCACCTTACCAAAAAACTGATATCATTTGGCGGATCAGAAGACCTGGATGAAACCATCAACTGCCTGATCAGCCTGGGTGGAGACGGAACCATGCTGGACGCGGTAACCCTTGTGAAGGATAAGAATATTCCCTTGCTGGGGATCAATTTTGGCCGCCTGGGCTTCCTGGCCAGCATCAGCCGCGAAGAGTTATCGCTTGCTGTAGAGTCGCTAGTGAATCACACGTTCATTATCGATAAGCGAACACTGATTCATCTCGATGCCAATATGCCCCTGTTTGCAGATGCGCCTTTTGCGCTCAATGAATTTGCCATTTACAAAAGGGATATCTCCCCCATGATCAAGATACATACCTATATGAACGGGGAGTTCCTGAACACATACTGGGCCGATGGTTTGATTGTGGCCACCCCCACCGGATCAACGGGATACAACCTGAGTTGCAATGGTCCCATCCTGTTCCCCGATTCATCGAGCCTGGTGATTACGCCAGTGGCGCCGCACAACCTGAATGTCCGTTCAATTGTAGTGCCGGACAACAACGTGATTTCATTTGAAGTGGAAGGGAGGGCCGATCAGTTTATATGTGCAATGGATGCAAGAAGAGAAATTGTGCCCAAAACGATTCAGTTGGCCATACGCAAGGAAAACTTTGGGGTTAACCTGGTTCGGTTGAACGAAAATACTTTTCTCTCCACGCTGCGTTCCAAGCTAACCTGGGGTCTTGATAAAAGAAATTAACTTTTCTCGTAAAGAAAATTGGTGCTATTTTACAAACAGTTACCCAGTATCTTATACTATGCTGAAGCGAGCAGGATTTTTATTTTTGATGATTTGGTCATGGTCTGTAACAAAAGCCCAGTTGATGGAAAGCTTTGTTCATACCGGAGAGTTGGGTGTGGGAATTGGTCTCGGCCATTATTTCGGGGATCTGAATCCCGATGCACAGCTCAACAGTCCTAAGCTGGCATTTGGCATTTTTTACAGGAGACAACTGACCAACTATGTGGGCGTACGCGTTTCAGGCGAATATGCCCTGTTGGGATATTCGGACCGGTACAGCAACAATTCCGTACAACGTAGGAGGAACCTGAGTTTTAACAGCAATGTATATGAGTTCAGTGTTTCAGGCGACTTCAATTTCTTCCGGTTTCAGCCGGGGTTTGAGGGGTACAATTTCACCCCCTATGTCGGCCTGGGGATCGGCGTTTTTTCCTATGATCCCTATGCCTACCTGAATGGGCAGAAATACCTGTTGCGTCCGCTGGGAACGGAAGGGCAGGGAAGTGCGCTCTATCCGAACCTGAATCCATACGGAAATACCGCAATCGCCATTCCCTTTACCCTGGGCATCAAGTATGCCCTGAATCCCAGGACAAATTTCTTTGCCGAGCTGGTGTACCGGGTAACCAATACCGATTACCTCGACGATGTGAGCGGCCAGTATGCTCCGGATGCATTTTCCCCCCTGCCCGACGGCTCGGCTTCGCCGGCTTTTTTGCTGCAGGACAGGAGCTACGAAACCGGAACCTCCATTGGTGTAAAGGGCCGCCAGCGCGGGAACAGCCTGAAAGCGGATGCCTTTGCCACATTGAAAGTGGGCCTGTCTTTCAATCTGCAGACCTACCGCTGTCCCGACAATTGAGCCATTGCGGTGATTAATTGTATTTAAATCCTCAGAAACCGTTGATTTTGTTAATTTTGCACCCTAAATTGAGTGCATGCTTCATCAGGAACCCCTTTTATCTAAAATAAATAAGGATCGTCTGCCGCGCCATATAGCCATCATTATGGATGGAAACGGGCGCTGGGCCGAGGAGAAGGGGCAGGAGCGCCTGTATGGCCATTTTCACGGGGTGGAAAGTGTTCGGGATATTGTGGAAGGGGCTGCAGAACTGGGTATACAATACCTTACGCTCTATGCTTTCAGTACAGAAAACTGGGATCGCCCGCAGCAGGAAGTAGAAGGCCTGATGGGCTTATTGGTAGATACCATCCATAAAGAGGTTCCCATTCTGAACAGGAACAATATCCGGCTCCATGTAATCGGCGACATCAAAATGCTGCCCGAAAACGCGTACCGGGAATTACAGGAAGCTTTGCAGATGACGGAGAAGAACACCGGGCTGAACCTCATTATGGCATTGAGTTACAGCAGTAGGTGGGAGCTGGTGAATGCTGTAAAAAATATTGCCCGGGATGTAAAAGCCGGTAAAGTGGATCCCGAAGGAATCTGTGCCGATACTTTGCAGAACTACCTTACTACCAGTGAGTTTCCCGATCCTGAACTGATGATCCGGACAAGCGGGGAGTACCGGATCAGTAATTTTTTACTGTACCAGTTGGCCTATGCGGAGTTGTATTTTACCAATACCCGATGGCCCGATTTCAGAAAAGAAAACCTGTACGAAGCCATCATTGATTATCAATCCAGGGAGCGCAGGTTCGGCAAAACCGGTCGGCAAATACAGGAGGAAACGGAGTTGGGGTAGGCATTTTAACACAAAACCATTACTGGCTGGCGATTTAACAAACAGTTTTCATTATTCGGGTTAATTTGCCCAGCCTAAATAAACGAAATTAATTGCTGCGTGCACGGAGCTTAATCAACCGGCAACAGAACAAACAGAAACGGGATGCAGAAAGTGTTTAAATTATCATTGTTCGCTTTAGTTGTTTTATTGTTTTCTCAATCAGCTTTTGCACAACAGACATCCGGCTCCGATACTACCATTACCTCTATTGAGGCAGATCTGATTAATCTATTCAGTCAGAAAACGCCCAAAAAATACAAGGTAGCAGCTATTAAGGTAACCGGTAACCGCTTTTTCGACGAAAACCTCCTGATTTCCATTGCCAATATCAGTGTGGGCGATGAAATCACCATTCCGGGAGGCGATCATTTTGCCAAAGCCATCAACAAGTTATGGGGACAGAATTACTTCAGCAACGTGGAGATCTTTGTTACCCGGGTTGCAGGAAAGGAAATAGATCTTGAAATAGCTGTTACGGAAAGGCCGCGTTTATCCAATTTTTATTTTAAGGGTATTCCCAAAGGACAGCAGGACGACCTGCGGGGTAAAACAGGACTGGTACCCAACAGGGTGGTGACGGAGAATATGAAGATTACCGCCTCCGAAGTTATCAAAAAATTCTTTGCAGAAAAGGGTTACCGCGAAACAAGCGTGAAAGTGGTGGAACGCAAGGATTCTTCCCAGAACAACACGCTGGCGCTGGATTTCATCATCGATAAAGGCTCCAAGATCAAGATCAATAATATCAATTTTGGCGATAATTCACTGGATGCAGCCAAACTGAAAAAACAACTGAAAGGGTCCAAGGAAAAATCCAGGCTGACCCTGTACCCCCTTCAGGACAGCGGAAGAATTGTAACACCGGATAATTATACATTTGAGGAATACCTGAGCGAAAAAGGATTCCTTACTTTCAGCAAAACCAGGCGGGTACTGAACCCCTATGTACGGATCAAGCTCTCATCCGCCAAGTTCGATGAAAAGAAATACCTGGAAGACAAAGAAAGCCTGCTGGATTACTACAATACCCTCGGATTCCGGGATGCGGTGATTGAAAAAGATACCATCTACAGTGTTGGAAGTGGTCTCCTCAATATTGATATCAAGATGAATGAGGGCCGCAAATATTATTTCGGCAACATCACCTGGAGGGGTAATACCAAGTATTCCGATTCCATCTTAACCACCATCCTGGCCATCCGGAAAGGGGACATTTATAACCAGGAAGTACTGAATAAAAAACTGGGAAAATCTTCTTCACCCGATGGAGGAGATATCAGCGGGCTGTACCAGGACGACGGATATTTGTTCTTCCGTGCAGAACCGATAGAAACCGCGGTATACAACGATACCATTGATTTTGAAATCAGGTTGATCGAGGGTCCGCAGGCCACCATCAAGAATGTGCGGATTACCGGAAACGACCGAACCAAGGAGTATGTCATCCGCAGGGAAATCAGAACCATCCCGGGAGAAAAATTCAGCCGGCAGTTGCTGATCCGTTCCATCCGTGAACTGGCACAGTTGAACTATTTTAACCAGGAAAAAATTACGCCGAACCCGGTACCCAACCAGGAAGACGGCACCGTGGATATTAATTATAATGTGGAAGAAAAATCCAGTGACCAGTTGGAGCTGAGTGCCGGATGGGGCGGCCTGATTGGTTTAACCGGAACATTGGGGGTTTCATTCAATAACTTCTCTGCCAAGAACCTGTTCCGCAAATCTGCCTGGGATCCATTGCCAATGGGTGATGGTCAGAAGCTGAGTCTGCGGGTTCAGAGTAACGGAAAGGCATTCCGTTCCTATAACTTCTCCTTCACCGAGCCATGGCTGGGAGGTAAGAAAAGAAATGCATTAACGGTTAGTATATTCAATACCAAGTATGGTCAGACCTACGACCCCGTTACAGGATATTATGATCCTTCCGTAGCCAACAGCCGCTATATTTCCACTACCGGCGTAACGGCCAGTATTGCCAAGCAGTTGAAGTGGCCGGACGACTATTTCTCCCTGTCGATGGGGGTAAACTATACCCGTTACAAGCTGAGCAACTATGCGATCGACCCGACCAACCTGCCCGGATTCGACAATGGCGTGGTAAATAACCTGAACTTAAGAATTGCCCTGCAGCGATCCTCCATTGACCAGCCGATGTTCCCAAGAACCGGTTCCAACTTTATGGCCAGCCTGCAGATTACACCGCCCTATTCTTTAATCAACAGCAATATCAACCCGGCAGACAATCCATACAAATGGATTGAATACCATAAATGGCGTTTCAACGGAGAGTGGTTTGTACCCTTGGGTAAACCGCATGGAGAAGACCGGAACAAACAGTTTGTATTGCGTTTTGCAGCCAAATATGGTTTTGTGGGCAGGTTCAATACCGCCCTGAAAGTATCGCCGTTTGAGCGTTTCCAGGTGGGAGATGCGGGATTAACCAACCAGTTTGCCCTGCTCGGTTTCGATATCATAGCGCACAGAGGCTACCCTGTATATGAAACCTCTGACCCAAGGGTAAACCCCGATCAGCAAAGAGCCAGCCAGTACTTTACCATATTCAATAAGTACACCATGGAGATGCGTTACCCGCTCAGTCTCAACCCGAGCAGTACCATTTTTGCGCTCGGATTCTTTGAAGCAGCCAACGGATGGTATAGCTTTAAGGATTATAATCCATTCCAGTTGCGGAGGTCCGTGGGTTTAGGCATGCGTTTTTATCTGCCAATGTTTGGTTTGCTTGGATTTGATTATGGCATAGGATTGGATAGGTTTACAGGAACCAACTCCATGAAGGATGCAGCCCGCTTTACCTTTATGTTAGGTTTTGAGCCTGAATAATTTAAAACCGGTTATATGCAGAAAGTATTTCTACTATTGTTTACCCTTGTTTGCCTTTCTGTTGGCGCAAATGCCCAGCAGCGTTATGCCATCATCGATACCAAGTATATCCTGAGCAAGGTTCCCGAATACAAAGCAGCCGAAACCAAACTTCAGCAGTTGGGGGAGCAGTGGCAGAAGGAGATTGATGAAAAGCAGGTGGTACTGGACAAAATGTATAAGAACTACGAGGCCGAGCAGGTGATGCTTACCGAGGATCTGAAGAAAAAAAGAGAAGATGAACTTTTTGTTAAAGAAAAGGAAGTGCGGGAGCTGCAGAAAAAACGCTTTGGTTACGAGGGTGATTTGTTCAAAGAGCGCCAGAAGCTGGTAAAGCCCATCCAGGATAAGGTGTACAACGCCATCCAAAAAATTGCCATTGCCCGTTTTTATGATTTTGTGCTCGATAAAAGTGAAGGAATTACCGTTATATTTGCCGACCCCAAGCTGGATAAGAGCGATGAAGTGCTGCGGGAAATGGGTATTAAATTTTAGTCAATCAACAACAAACAATAAATTTCATTACAATGAAAAAATTCCTTTTAGTGTGTGCGGTTTTTGCGGCGGGTTTTCTGTTCAGCAATAGTGCAAAGGCACAGGCACCAAAAATCGGGTACTTTGATGAGCAGTCTGCTCTGGTATTGTTCCCGGGTATTAATAAAATCGATACCCTGATCAACAGCTATCGTTTGGATTCCTTACAGGAAGAATACAAGTACACGCTGGCCGATTTTCAGCGCAGAGACAGCATCTTTAAAAAAGACTCTGCAACCATGCCTGCAAAAGCAAGAGAACTGGCTACCAGGGAAATCATGCAACTGCGTTATAAACTGGTGAACTGGCAGCAGTACCAGCAGCAGATGGAAGAAGCAAAGTATGAGCAGTTACTTTCACCATACAAGCAAAAAATCTACGAAGCGGTACAAGCCATTGCCGCAGAGCAGAAATATACTATAATTTTAAAGGCAGAAAGTGTTTCTCCTTACCTGCAGCCGCCATTACTGGACAACGTAACCATTCGTGTTGCCATGAAGCTGAAATTGCCTTTGCCTAAGGAATACGAGGATGCATGGAAAGCAGCCGGTGGTACAGTTGGAGGCGCAGCACCTGCAAAACCAGCAGCAAAACCCAAAGGATAAATTCATTACCATATCTGAAAAAAGACCTGTCTGCAAAGGCGGGTCTTTTTTTGGCTGTATCTTTAATTTATGTCAGTAAAACAGGCACCGATTGGTGTATTCGACAGCGGGTATGGCGGTCTGACCATCTTAAAAGAGCTGGTGGCGGCGCTGCCTCAATATGATTATATCTACCTGGGCGATAATGCCCGCGCGCCTTATGGTACCCGCTCTTTTGAAACCGTATACCAGTATACCTGGGAAGCGGTGCAATGGTTTTTTGAGCAGGGTTGTGAGCTGGTGGTGCTGGCCTGCAATACCGCGTCTGCCAAGGCACTGCGTAATATTCAGCAAAAGAACCTGCCGGTGTATGCGCCGCATAAGCGGGTGCTGGGCGTGATACGACCCACAGCAGAAGTGATCGGGAATTATTCCAAAACCAACCATATTGGGGTACTGGCTACGACCGGAACAGTGCAGAGCGAGAGTTACCTGCTGGAGATCCACCATTTTTTTCCGGAGGCCAGTGTGTACCAGGAAGCCTGTCCTATGTGGGTGCCGATTGTGGAGAACGGGGAATACGATGGCCCGGGGGCCGATTATTTTGTAAAAAAACATATTGATCATTTGCTGGCAACAGATCCCCGGATCGATACCCTTTTACTTGCCTGCACCCATTACCCCTTGTTGATCCCCAAGATCAGCGCAGCCGTGCCGGCACATATACAGGTGGTGCCGCAGGGAAAAATCGTGGCATCCAGCATGGCCGATTACCTGGAGCGGCACCAGGAAATAGCGGAAAAATGTTCCACAGGCGGGCAGATTCGGTTCTGTACCACCGATTCAACAGCCGATTTTGACCAAAACGGGGCAATTTTCTTCGGCAAACCGCTTAAATCGGAGCATATTCTGTTGGGTCGTTAGAAATTATTGCCTAATTTTGCCGTCCTTTCACAAGCGGCAGTATGGTGACTGAAGCAATGAAATGAAACCAAATTTTAGGGTTAGTAAAACAAGTTATCAATGAAACGTACATTCCAACCACACAAGCGTCGTCGTAAAACCGTACACGGTTTCCGTAAACGTATGGAATCTGCTAATGGCCGTAAAGTATTGGCAAGCCGCAGAGCGAAAGGTCGTAAGAAACTGACAGTTTCCAGCGAAAAAGGATTAAAATAAACCGTAGCCCGGCAAGAGGCCCGGGCCAAACGAAAAATATAAGCTCCGTCTTTGTGACGGGGCTTTTTTAGTTTTGCAGTATATGAACCATCCCAACAGTTATTCCAGCACCGAGAAACTCAAGAGCCGCAAGGCCCTGGAATCCCTGTTTACCGGCGGTAAGTCCTTCTCCGTATTTCCGGTAAAAGTGTTTTATACTGTGGATACCGCAGCAGCAGATGCGCCCCGGGAAATACCCGTGAATGCCGGCGTGGGGGTGAGTTCAAAAAACTTCCGCAAAGCCGTACAGCGCAACCGGATCAAGCGGCTGTTGCGCGAAGCTTATCGCACGCAGAAACAAACGCTGCAGGCTGCTGTAAAGGAGGAACAACATGTAACGGCGTTCTTTTTGTACATCGGCAAAGAATTGCCCGAATACGCGCCGCTGAAAGAATCGATGGGTAAAGTGCTGGAGCGACTGATCGAAAAACTCAACAAAGTATAACCATGTGTGCCAACTGCAATACACCCCAATGGCAATCGGCATCCTTATCTGTAACGAGGCTGCTGGGTTATGTACTGATCCCCTTCATTAAGGTATACCAGTACATTATATCCCCTGTGATGGGGCCCAAATGCCGCTTTGTTCCCACCTGTTCGCAGTACGGGGAAGAAGCTCTGAAAAAATACGGACTGTTTAAAGGGGGATGGCTACTCCTGAAGCGGCTCAGCCGGTGCAGGCCGGGCGGAGGCTCCGGATGGGATCCCGTACCCTGATGAAGGTCCTCCGATGAAAAGCTTAGGCGGGTTAAACCAAACTGTTGACAGATTAAGGCTTTGGTGCAGGAGCAACGGTTAAAGCCTGTAACCGGGCAATCATTTCCCTGATTTCTTTGATGCTGTAAAAGCGATAAATCTCGGGTTCAACGCCGTCTGTTTTTTCGGCAGAACGCATCTGGTGATAAGGACCTACCACCTGCGCACCGGCGTTATCGGTGATTTTGGTAGCCTGGTTGGGCAGGATAAAAAAGTTGCGGTTGGCGGCAGACACATTTTTTCCTTCGGACAATAAGATCAAAGAATCGATCTTCTGTTTTAAAGACTCCTGAGAAATTACGGCTTGCGCTTTGTCTGCACTGCTGTATTGCTGGTAACTGCCAATGATGGTGTCGTTCTTCACATTAATTACATACAAGCCGTTCTCCACCAGTTCCACGGAGGCATTGCCCGCGGGAGTGGTTAAAGCGAAATTCACTTTCTTGCTGTTGATGTTCACAGTCTTTTCTTCATGACCGGCTCCATCCGTAGCCTTGATGGTGCCTGCATTCAGGTCAATATCGGCAGCGCCTTTACTCATGATCACGACTGTTTTATTGTTGCCGGAGCAGGCCGCCAAAAAAATAATGGCGCAGACGCCGCAGAAGAACTGTTTCATTGAATGCATTTAAGGGTAGTTAAAAAAAATCCCGCCCTGTATCTGTATCAGGGCGGGACTAAAGTACAATATTTTACCGGAGTTTATTTAGCGGCACTGAAGCGGCTGCTCACTTTATTCCAGTCAATCACATTCCAGAAAGCGGCGAGGTAATCCGCACGGCGGTTCTGGTATTTAAGGTAGTACGCATGTTCCCAAACGTCTACACCCAGAATAGGGGTCCCTTTCACTTCGGCCACATCCATTAAAGGATTGTCCTGGTTGGGAGTGGAACTCACTTCCAGTTTACCGTCTTTCACAATCAGCCAGGCCCAGCCACTGCCGAAGCGGGTCATGCCGGCCTGGGCAAATTTTTCTTTAAAAGCATCAAAAGAACCGAAAGCGCTGTTGATGGCATCGGCCAGTGCACCTGTAGGAGCGCCGCCCGCATTGGGAGCAAGGCTTTCCCAGAAAAAGGTATGGTTCCAGTGACCGCCGCCGTTGTTGCGCACAGCGGGGCTGATGGTGCCGGCTACTTTAACCAGTTCTTCCAGCGATTTTCCTTCGTTGGGCGTACCTGCAACGGCTTTGTTCAGGTTGTCTACATAAGCCTGGTGGTGCTTACCATGGTGAATCTGCATGGTGGTGGTATCAATATGCGGTTCCAGTGCGTCGTGTGCATAAGGTAATGGTGCAAGAGTAAATGACATATCGTATGATTTTTGATGAACAAATAGTGTTTCGTATTCAACAAATTTAGTTGACTAAAGTTGAACGGGGTGTTAAGAGATCGATTTCTTTCGGAAATCGAAATTCAGCAAGCTGCTGAGGGGCAATGAAGGGCATTTATCGCCTGGATCTGAAAAAGGATTTCATCAGAAAGGCACATTCGTGCTCCAGTACACCCGCAACCAGTTCGGTTTTGGGATGAAAGGGCCAGTTTTCTTTGGTAAGGTGCCGGTAGCCGTTTTTTTCGTCGGAGGCGCCGTACACAATTCTTCCGATTTTACCCCAGTAGATGGCACCGCAGCACATGATGCAGGGTTCCACGGTTACATACAAACAGGCATCGGGGAGGTATTTGCTGCCGAGGGAACTGTAGGCCGAAGTAAGCGCCAGGATTTCAGCGTGGGCGGTAGAATCGTTCAGCAGTTCAACCTGGTTGTGTCCCCGGGCAATAATGGTATTGTTTAATACCACTATTGCCCCTACGGGAACCTCGTCTGCCTCATAGGCAGCCTGTGCTTCTTTCAATGCCTGCTGCATGAAGTATTCATCATTGAGCAGTTGCATTGTTATAGTTTTTTAATCAGGATGTTTCTGAACCACACTTTGTCGCCATGATCCTGCAAAGCAATATGACCGGAGAAAACCTTACCGAAATAGGGTTTGTCTTTGAACTTGCTGCCTGCAATCAGGGCTTTCCAGTCTGCATCTCCATAGGTGGTGGAAACCACGTTCACGCCATTCAGGAAAAAATCCAGTTTGCCGTTGTAGCTGATGATTTCAGCAAGATTCCATTCACCAACAGGAAGTACGGCGCCTTCCTTGCCCTCTACCAGATCGTAGAGGTTACCGGCGCGGTGTTTTTTGATCTTACCATCGGGATGGCCATCGTTGTCGAGCACCTGCATTTCGGGTCCGGTATGCCAAACATATTTGTAAGTGGCAGGATCGTCCTGCACAAAAAACATAATGCCGCTGTTGCCATTCTTCGCAATCTTCCATTCCAGCTTCAGGTGAAAGTTGCTGCCGAAAGCAGCATCACTCACCAGGTCGCCCCCCTTCAGGTCTTTGTTGCCGGCGTCCAGGAGCAGGGCTCCGTTATCCACTTTCCAGGCTTCACCCGCGGTTGTTTTACCATAGGTATGCCAGCCAATGGTGGTTTTGCCATCGAACAGTGCAATCCAATCTCCGGCCTGCCTCTTCTGCTGTGCGGAGCAGCAGCCAATGATGAGGACAAAGACTCCGGTAATGAAAGCCTTCATGAAAATTATTTTTTAAGTAAAAGAACGTACTTCACCATTTGCTTGGCATCTTCTTCAGAAATGGTTGGATGCGGCGTCATAGGTACTTCGCCCCAAACACCTTTGCCACCCTGAATGATTTTGCCAGCGAGCAGCTTGATGTTTTCATCGTTGCTTTCGTATTTGTTGGCTACATCCTGGTAAGCAGGTCCGATCAGTTTTTCTTTTACTTTATGGCAGGTAAGGCAATCTGATTTTCCAATCAGTTCCAAACCTTTTACATAATCCGGGTTGCTGCTTAGGTCGTTGGCCGCAGGAGCGGGAGCAGCTTCAGCGGCAGGCGCATCGGAAGCTTTTTTGGATTCACCGCCGCCACATGCAGCAACCATTCCTGTAATTGCAAGGAGAAGTACATACTTTTTCATAAACACAAAGATTTTTATAACCCGAAAATTGATCCGGGTTTATTGGTAAAAAATTACCTGATAAAGTTATTCCTAAATTCCTAAAATCCGCCGATTAAAATCGTCATCGCTGCCGGTGCCTGCAAAATCGTCGAAGGTTTTATCGGTAACGCGAATGATGTGTTGCTGAATAAACGGAGCGCCTTCTGCAGCGCCGGTTTCAGGATGCTTCAACGCGCACTCCCATTCCATTACAGCCCAGCCGGAATAGTTGTACTGCGCCAGTTTGCTGAAGATGGATTTGAAGTTTACCTGGCCATCACCCAAAGAGCGGAAACGGCCAGCACGTTCAGTCCAGCCCTGGTAACCGCCATATACGCCCTGTTTACCAGTAGGATTAAATTCAGCATCTTTTACATGGAACATTTTGATGCGCTCATGATAATGATCAATGTAAGTTTTATAGTCTAAACACTGCAGTACAAAATGACTTGGATCATACAATAAGCAGGCTCTTTTGTGCTGGTTCACTTTATCGAGGAACATTTCGTAGGTAACGCCATCGTGTAAATCTTCGCCCGGATGAATTTCATAACAGAGGTCAATGCCGTTTTCGTCGAACACATTTAAAACAGGCAACCAGCGATTGGCCAGTTCGGTAAAACCGGCATCCACCAATCCGGCAGGACGCTGCGGCCAGGGATATACGGTTTGCCAGAGCAATGCGCCGCTAAAAGTGGCATGCGCATTCAGGCCCAGGTGCCGGGAAGCTTTGGCGGCATATTTCAACTGCTGCACGGCCCATTCGGTTCTTGCTTTGGGATTGCCGCGCAGTTCCACCGGAGCAAAGCCATCGAATAACGCGTCGTAGGCAGGATTCACCGCAACCAACTGACCCTGTAAATGGGTGGAGAGTTCGGTGATTTCCAGGCCGGCAGCCTGTACAATACCCTTCACTTCATCGGCATAGGTTTTGCTTTCCGCGGCTTTTTTCAGGTCAATGCAGCGGGAGTCCCAGGTGGGAAGCTGAACGCCTTTAAAGCCAAGCCCTGCAGCCCATTTACAGATGGACTCCAAAGAATTAAAGGGAGCAGTATCTCCCATAAACTGGGCCAGAAAAATGCCCGGTCCTTGTATGTTTGTCATAAGTTATCCAATTTTATACTCGGTCCATTTTAAGTTGGACTGAGCAGATGCAACTACGTTATCAATAAAAGCCATACCGCGAATGCCATCTTCCACAGTAGGGAAGTCGAGGGCTTCTTTAGAAGGGGTAGTGCCTTCGATCTTAGCCGTTAAAGTGGCAGTAAAGTTCCGGTAGATATTGGCGAAGGCTTCGAGGTAACCTTCCGGATGACCGCCGGGTGTTCTGCAGTTGGAAGTTGCATAAGAAGAGAGCCGGTCGGTATAGTTGCTGCCGGCACGCAGGATCTGAGTAGGTTGGTCCAGCCATTTTACAATCAGGGTATTGGGTTCCATTTGCGCCCATTCAATACCGCCTTTTTCGCCATAAACCCGAATCTTCAAAGCATTTTCTTCGCCCGCAGCCACCTGTGAAGCCATTAATACGCCCGCAGCGCCATTATCAAAATGCAGCAGTACGCTGCCATCGTCGTCGAGCATTCTGCCTTCCACCATAATATTCAGGTCTGCACAAAGCCGGGAAATTTTAGCGCCGGTGATGTATTCGGCCAGGTGGGCGGCATGTGTACCGATATCGCCCATGCTACCGCTTTTGCCCGATTTCTTGGGGTCTGTTCTCCAGGCAGCGCCAGCATTTCCCTCGCGTTCGCTGAGTTTGCTGAGCCAGCCCTGCGGGTATTCCACCCAAACCTTCCTGATTTTACCCAGCACGCCATCTGCCACCATGGCTTTGGCCTGCTTCACCATCGGGTAACCCGAATAGGTATGGGTGAGGCAGAGGATCAGGCCGGTTTCGGCCAGTTTGGCTTTCAGTTGCAGCGCTTCATCGAGGCTGAAGGTGATGGGCTTTTCGATGACCACGTTAAAGCCATGTTCCAGGGCCATCATGGCCGGGGCAAAATGTGCAAAGTTGGGGGTAACAATGGTAACGAAATCCATGCGCTGGTCGGCGGGCAGGGCCGCTTCCTTCGTAATCATTTCGTCGTAAGTAAGGTAGGTTCTGTTTTTTGGAAGGAACAACATTTCGGCAGATTCTTTCGCAATCTCCGGGTTGATGCTCAGTGCACCACATACGAGTTCAATCTTTCCATCCATGTTGGCGGCAATCCGGTGGATGGCGCCGATGAAAGCGTCCTTGCCGCCGCCAATCATTCCCATGCGTAATTTTCTTCCCATTGTATATTTTTTTTATTTGATTTTGGTAAGCCATTAAAAATAGAGAAAATCACCGATTATTTCTGCCACCGCACACATTGTTATGTATTGGATACACAACAAATATTATATTTAACGCACAATTGCTGTATGAAAGAGAAAACAGGCAGAAGAAAAGCCATAAAGAATATGCTTGCGGGCACCGCCGCCATAGCCGTATCACCGCTGGTACCAACGATGGCATCCTGTTCAACTGTTGCGCATTCCCTTAAAGGGAATATACAACATGCGGTATGTCGCTGGTGTTTCAACGAACTCAGTGTAGAACAACTGTGTATAGAAGCTGCTCAACTGGGCATCAAAGGAATAGACCTGGTGGGCCCTGCAGACTGGGCAACGCTGAAAAAACACGGCATGGTATCCAGTATGTGCAATGGCGCGGAAATCAGCCTGGTAAAGGGCTGGAACGATCCTCAATACCACGCCACACTCATCAGCAACTATACAAAGCATATTGACCTGGTAGCCGAAGCGGGATTCAAAAACCTCATCTGCTTCAGTGGTAACCGCAATGGAATGGACGATGAAACGGGGCTGAACAATGCGGCGGCGGGACTAAAACAAATCATGGCGCAGGCCGAAAAAAAAGGTGTTTTTATCCAGATGGAACTGCTGAACAGCAAGATTGATCACAAGGATTATATGTGCGACCGGACCGCCTGGGGAGTGGAGCTCTGCAAGCGGATCGGCTCACCCAATTTCAAATTACTCTATGATATCTATCATATGCAGATAGACGAGGGCGATGTGATCCGCACCATCCGCGAAAACCATACTTATATAGGACATTATCATACCGCAGGCGTACCGGGAAGACATGAGATCGATGAAACGCAGGAGTTGTATTACCCGGCCATCATGAAGGCGATCCTGGCAACAGGGTTCAACGATTATGTAGCGCAGGAGTTCATGCCCGCGGCAAAGGATAAGCTGGCATCGTTGAAGAAGGCCGTGCAAATCTGCGATGTATAAAAAGATGCGTAAACGAAACAAACACCACTAAATACATACCATACACCTAAACCAACAAACGGATAAAAATGGCTGAACAAAATTTCGACGCAATTGTGATCGGTTCCGGTATCAGCGGAGGCTGGGCTGCTAAAGAGCTTACAGAAAAAGGGCTCAAGGTATTGATGCTTGAAAGAGGGCGCAATATAGAGCACGTAAAAGACTATGTAAATGCCAACAAGGAATCCTGGGATTATCCCCACCATGGCAGGAAAACACAGGAAATGATAGCAGCGCAGCCCGTGCGCAACAGGGACTATCCGCTGAACGAACAGACCTATGAAATGTGGGCCGATGAAAAGGCAAGCCCCTATGTTGAAGTAAAAAGGTACGACTGGTTCCGCGGTTATCATGTGGGCGGCCGTTCCCTCATGTGGGGCCGCCAGAGCTACCGCTGGAGCGACCTGGATTTTGAAGCCAATGCAAAAGACGGCGTTGCGGTAGACTGGCCGGTACGCTATAAAGACATAGCGCCATGGTACGATTATGTAGAAAAATTTGCGGGCATCAGCGGAAACAGAGACGGGCTGGCCGTATTGCCCGACGGACAGTTTATGCCGCCGATGGAAATGAACTGTGTGGAAAAGGATGTAGCCAAAAGGATTAAAGACTATTATAAAAATCAGCGGGCCATGATTATTGGCCGTGTTGCCAATATCACCCAGCCGCTGGAAGGAAGAACCAATTGCCAGTACAGAAACAAATGCTGGCTGGGATGTCCGTTCGGCGGGTATTTCAGCACCCAGTCATCTACCCTTCCGGCAGCCATGAAAACAGGTAATTTAACCCTGCGACCATGGAGCATCGTAACCAAAATTTTGTACGATAAGGATAAGAAGAAAGCAACCGGGGTGGAGATCCTGGATGCGGAAACCAATAAGACCTATGTGTACAATGCCAAAATCATTTTCCTGAATGCATCTACTTTGAACTCGGCATGGGTGCTGATGAACTCTGCCACCGATGTATGGGAAGGCGGTTTGGGCAGCAGCAGCGGCGAGTTGGGACATAATATCATGGATCATCATTTGGGCGTTGGAGCCGGCGGAAGAGTGGAAGGCTACGAAGACAAATATTATTTCGGACGCAGGGCCAACGGCATATATATACCGCGATACCAGAACGTCAACGGCGATAAAAGAAATTATCTCCGTGGATTTGGTTACCAGGGAGGAGCGGGCCGATCCGGCTGGGACAGGGAGATAGCCGAATTGTCGATCGGAGGCAACTTTAAAGACGCATTACTGGAGCCGGGAGGCTGGTCGATGGGTATGATGGGTTTTGGAGAGGTATTGCCGGATCACGCCAACTTTGTAACACTGGATAAAACCGTGAAAGACAAGTGGGGTCTGAATGTATTGAAGATTGATGCCGAGCTGAAAGAAAACGAATATAAAATGCGCAAGGATATGCAGGCGGACGCCATTGAAATGCTGACCAATGCCGGCGTGAAAGATGTACAGGGCTACGATGGAGACGGGGTATTGGGAAGAGGCATCCATGAAATGGGCTCAGCCCGCATGGGAGCAGATCCGAAAACCTCAGTGGTAAACAAATACAACCAGGTTTGGGATGCGCTGAATGTATTTGTAACAGACGGATCCTTTATGACCTCAGCGGCTTGTGTAAATCCATCTTTAACCTATATGGCGTTTACCGCAAGAGCCGTAGATTATGCAGTATCTGAACTTAAAAAACAAAATCTCTAAAAAAAATTACCAATGAACAGAAGAGAAGCAATATCCAGCGTAGCGCTATTGTTGGGAGGTACCATACTGGGTTCACAGGCATTTTTATCGGGATGTAAATCAGCCTCCTCCGATGTGGTAGCATTTACACCCAAAGACATTGAACTCCTGGATGAAGTGGCCGAAACCATTTTACCTGCAACCAGTACCCCGGGCGCCAAAGAGGCGAAAGTGGGGGCATTCATGACCGTGATAGTAAAAGATTGTTATAAGCCGGAAGAAAGCAAGGCATTCCGCGAAGGAATGACGAAGCTGGAAGAAGCCAGCAAGGCCAAAAACGGCAAGGGCTTCCTGGAGAGCACCAAAGAACAGCGTCACGAATTACTGGTAGCGCTGGATAAGGAAGCCGCCGCATTCCAGAAAACAAAGAAAGAAGAAGAGCTGCCGCATTATTTCCGGATGATGAAAGAGTTGACCCTCTGGGGATTCTTCACCTCCGAAGTGGGCGCCACCAAGGCCCTGCGCTATGTAGCGGTTCCGGGCAAATACGAGGGCTGTATCGACTATAAAAAAGGAGACCGGGCCTGGGCAACCTAGAAAGCTCAAGCGAAGCCGATTCATTCATTTGTTCAACCAAAAAAAACACTATGATCAGGAATAGAAGAGATTTTCTGAAAACAGCCGGACTGGCAGCAGCCGGTTTAAGTTTACCCTTCGGGAGTAAGGCCGGTTTGCTGAGTTCCTTTGCTCCCGGTAAAAAAGCAGGCGCATTCGGCATACAGTTGTGGACGGTCAAAGAGAACCTGGCGGCAGATCCCAAAGGCACGTTGGCCAGCCTGGCACAATACGGATACAAGCAGATCGAAAGTTTTGAAGGACCCAAGGGTATGTTCTGGGGAATGAAAAACACGGAGTTCAAAAAATACATGGACGACCTGGGAATGAAGATTGTATCCTCCCATGCCAACAATACGGTGGATTTTGAACGCAAGGCCGCGGAAGCAGCAGCGATTGGGATGAAGTACCTGATCTGTCCGTACAAAGGGCCGCAGAAATCCATTGATGATTTCAAAAAATTTGCAGACGAGTTTAATAAGGCCGGGGAAATCTGTAAGAAGAACGGCATTCGATTTGCCTACCATAACCACGACTATTCCTTCAAAGAGCTGGAAGGTAAAATACCCCAGGTGGTGATGATGGAAGGAACGGATCCTAAACTGGTAGATTATGAAATGGATATCTACTGGGTTGTTGCGGCCAAAGAAGATCCGATGAAATGGTTTAAAAAATATCCCAACCGATTCCGGTTATGTCATGTAAAGGACCAGACCAAATCCGCCAACGGAGGAATAGAGTCGTGCCATCTGGGAACCGGAACCATCGGCTACGGCAAACTGCTGGCCGATGCTAAGAAATACGGCCTGCAATATCATATTGTAGAGCAGGAAGCATTTACCGGATCAACGCCAATGAAAAGCGCAGAGATTGATGCGGCTTTTATGAAACAACTGGCTGTTTAAAAGAACAGGATCGAATAGTATTCAATCAAAAGCCCGGACGATAGCCCGGGCTTTTGTAATATACGGGGTTGTATAGCGAATGTTAGAAAGCTCTGTAATTGCGCCGTACAAACTGGTTGGCATCGTCGAAGTTGGTGATCTTCATGTTCGGACCATCCCATACCAGTTTAATGTTTCTGCCAGGATAAGAAGCATTGCCATTGGCATTTTTCTTTTGAATATCGTAGCTGCGGATGGCCAGGTTGCCCATCAACACGCTTTCCGTAAGCGGACCGGCCACATCAAAATGAGAGCTGAGGTTATTGGCCTGCGCAGAGCCATAACCCGCAATGGCGGCTTCCACCCAGGCGGCATAATGCCCTTCGGCGCTGCCGGGAACTCTTTTAATGGTTTCCGGAACCACGGTGGTATCGGTTAAGGAAGTAGGCAATAATTTAGGAACGGCTCCATAGGTGCCGCACATCATTTTGCCTTTGGTACCAATGAACACGGCGCCATTGCCGCCATCACCCATCAGTTCGTTCGGGCCCAGTTCCTCCGGTCTTTCCGGCTGAATACCACCATCCATCCAGTGGAGTTTTACATCGGGCTTTCCGTTGACACCTTTGAATGTAAGGATGATATGAGAAGAGGTAGGACAGCTTTCGGGATAATAAGCCCTGGTCCATGGTTGCAGGTAACGGGTAGACACACTGCACTCAGCAGAAACCGGGTAGCCCAGACCGAGTACGGCAAAAGCAGGAGCCATGTTGTGACAGGCCATATCGCCCAGTGCGCCGGTACCGTAATCCCACCAGCCGCGCCAGTTGAACGGAAGCAGCCCGTCTACATAGTCTTTTTGCGGCGCTGTACCCAGCCAGAGGTTCCAGTCCAGTTCGGGCGGAATGGTACCCTTGGTGGTAGGCCAGCCAATGCCCTGCGGCCATACCGGACGATCGGTGAACGCATAGATGGTGGTAACATCACCAATTAAACCGGCATTGTACCAGTCGATCAATTTGCGAACCCCATCACCGGAAGCACCCTGGTTACCCATTTGTGTAACCACTTTGTAATCGTGAGCAGCTTTGGTAAGCATACGCGCTTCATAAATATCGTGAGTCAGCGGCTTTTGAACATACACATGTTTTTTGAGCTGCATGGCGGCCATGGCCTGAACACCGTGCATATGGTCGGGGGTGGAAACGGAAACCGCATCAATATGTTTGTGCTCCTTATCGAGCATTTCGCGATAGTCTTTGTAGTATTTGGCTTTGGGAAAACGTCCCCTTGTTTTCACCGCCTGGCGGTCGTCTACATCGCAAAGGAAGGCGATGTCGGCCTTACCGCTCAGGGCAAAATTCCAGATATCGCTCTCTCCCTTACCGCCCACGCCAATGCCGGCAATTTGCAGTTTATCGCTGGGGGCAAGGAACCCACGGCCAAGTACATGACGGGGAACAATGTAAAAACCCGCGGCAGCAAGACCTGCATTGCGCAGGAAAGAGCGGCGGGAGTTGGTTGCTGCGGGTAGATCGTTGGCCGCAGTAACAGGATTTTTTTTCTTTTTCATATTGCGCAGTTATAGGCTATGAATATAAATATTTTTCCGGAAGGAGGCGGGGGTGATCATGTTATATTATATGAAAGGGGCGATCCGTGAAACAAGTATTATCTTGTAGTATAAACCAACGGATATGTTGAACCTCACCGAACAATTGCAAGGGATGCGCCGCTTTTATGCAACCGGCGCTACCAGGTCCTATGCATTTCGCAAGCAGCAGCTCCTGGTGCTGAAAAGAGCTGTGGAAGCCAATGAGGAAGCCATTTACGCGGCCCTGGAAGCCGATCTGCACAAGAGCCGGGAAGAATGTTGGGTAACCGAAAACGGATTCTTTTTAACCGAATTGAAAGATGCACTGGCCAACCTTAAAAAATGGATGGAGCCGGAGCCAGTTCCTACCAACCTGTTGAACCTTCCATCCAGTAGTAAAGTGCTGCGCGAACCACTGGGGGTGGTGTTGATCATCGGACCCTGGAACTACCCGTTTCAATTGTTGTTCACGCCCCTGATTGGTGCATTGGCAGCGGGCAACTGCGTGGTGCTCAAGCCCAGTGAATTTGCACCGGCTACCGCCAAAGTAATGCAGCAGATCATTGAGTTGAGCTTTCCGCCCGAACAGGTATTGTATGCTCCGGGAGACGGCGCAACGGTGATCCCGGAGATGATGAATCATTTTACGTTCGATCATGTGTTCTATACCGGAAGCACAGCGGTCGGAAAGATCATTTACAAAATGGCCGCAGAAAAACTGGTGCCGGTAACGCTGGAGTTGGGCGGAAAAAGCCCGGCCGTGGTGGAAGCGGATGCCAATATACGGGTGGCCGCAAAACGGATCGCCATGCCCAAGTATTCCAATGCGGGGCAGATGTGCGTGGCGCCCGATTATGTGCTGGTGCACCAGAGCAAACAGGCGGAACTGATCAAAGCGCTGCAACAGGTGATCCCGCAGTTTTATGGAACGGATGCATCAACGGAAGCAGGCTATGGAAGAATCATCAACGAAAAACAGTTCAACCGGATCGTAGGGTATTTGAAAGACGGAACCATTGTGTACGGCGGCGAATACGATGCAGCCAACCTGTACATAGCGCCCACCGTAATGGTGGATATAGCGCCGGATGCACCCGTGATGAAAGAAGAGATCTTCGGGCCCATCCTGCCGGTGATACCGTACAATACCATGGAAGAAGCCCGGGCCATCATAGCGCAGCACCCCAACCCGCTGGCGTTTTATGTATTCACTTCATCGGCCGATAAAGAAAAAGCCTGGCTGGAAGCCGTTCCTGCAGGAGGCGCCTGTGTAAATACGGCCAGCCTGCACCTGACCAATCCGAACCTGCCCTTTGGCGGAAGGGGATACAGCGGAACGGGCGCTTATCACGGGAAATACAGTTTTGAAACCTTTAGTCATAAAAAGGCCGTGATGAAAGCGCCAACCTGGTTTGACCCCGCATTAAAATATCCCCCCTTCACCGGAAAACTTAAACTGCTGAAATGGCTGGTGGGCTAGCGCGCCAACCATTTAGCCGATCCATTGTTGTATGAGAAAACTCATTGTAATTGCCGTGGTGCTTGCAGCCGCAGCAATGCTGATTAAACAGAAAAACATGACCTGGAGACAATCCCTGCTCAAGACCCTGTACCCGCTGATCATGCTGAAGGGGAAACTTTTCGGCAATAAGAACGATGTTAAACTGAACCCTGGCAAAGCGGTTCCTGCAACTTCATTTTACGAGCTGCAGGCGGTGAAGAGCAATGGAGACACTTTGCATTTTTCTACGCTGAAAGGGAAGAAGGTGCTGATTGTGAACACGGCCAGCGATTGCGGATTTACCGGGCAGTACGAAGAACTGGAAAAACTCCATCAGCAATACGGCAACCGGTTGGTGATCCTCGGATTCCCGGCCAATGATTTTAAGGAACAGGAGAAACAATCAGATACCGCCATTGCGGAGTTTTGTAAAATCAATTACGGGGTCAGCTTTCCGCTGATGCAGAAAAGCAGTGTGGTGAAAGGCCCGGCGCAGCATCCCGTATACCAATGGCTGAGCCATGCCAGTTCCAATGGATGGAACGATCAGCCGCCTGTATGGAATTTCAGTAAATACCTGGTGGATGAACAGGGCGTATTGCAGGCGTTCTATACACAGATGGTATCGCCGCTGGATCCGGCTGTAACGGATCAGCTCAAATAAACCGCCAATAGATTTAGATCGGGCATTTTTCGTGGTAATTGATCAGCTCAATCGGCGTGCGTTCAATTTCAAAACCCTTGTAGGTAACAGCCACTTCGTCCAGCACCGCTTCAATTTCTTCCTGCAGCATCAGGGTAACCAGTCTGCTGCGGAACTCTTTAATGCCCGGCAACCCTTTGAGGTAATTGGCATAATGCCTGCGCATTTCGAAGATGCCCACTTTCGGCCCCTTCCATTCCAGCGATTTGCGTAAATGTTTTTTGCAGACATCCACCCGTTCTTCCACGGTAGGGAAGGGCAGTATTTCACCGGTGGCCATATAGTGTTTGATTTCGCGGAAGATCCAGGGATAGCCGATGGCGGCCCTGCCGATCATGATGCCATCAACCCCGTAACGTTCCTTATATGCCTTGGCTTTCTGCGGACTGTCTATGTCTCCGTTGCCGAAGATGGGAATATGGATGCGTGGGTTGTTCTTTACTTTGGCAATCAGGCTCCAGTCGGCCTCGCCCTTGTACATTTGGGAACGGGTTCTGCCATGAATGGCCAGGGCCTTGATGCCCACATCCTGTAAGCGTTCGGCCACTTCTTCAATATTCTTGGTGTTCTCGTCCCAGCCCAGCCTGGTTTTAACGGTCACCGGCAATTTGGTGCTCTTTACCACGGCATCGGTTAAGCGCACCATCAGGTCCACATCTTTCAGTACCCCGGCGCCAGCGCCTTTGAGGGCTACTTTTTTAACCGGACAGCCAAAATTGATGTCGAGCAGGTCGGGGTTCACCACTTCAACAATTTTAGCGCTCAGGGAGAGGGCTTCTTCATCACCCCCAAAAATCTGAATGCCAATAGGACGTTCGTAGTCGAAAATGTCGAGCTTGTGTTTGCTTTTAATGGCATCCCTGATCAAACCTTCGCTGCTGATGAATTCCGTGTACATGAGGTCGGCCCCGTTGTCTTTGCAAACGGCCCGGAACGGAGGGTCGCTCACATCTTCCATGGGCGCCAGTAGCAGCGGAAAATCAGGTAGTTCTATTTGATCAATTTTAACCATATTGCATTCAATACCTTTCATACTTTTTGGGGCCAACCCTGAAAGGAATTTGCGAAATTACAATCTTATTTTTCAAATCGATGAATCAAAAGCCTTCAATTGGTTATGCCGTGCAGTTTGCCCTGTTACTGGGATTGATGGGGATCGCATTTATGATCAGCAGCCTCCTGATGGGACTGGTGGCCGCGCAGGTGATGAACAAGCCCCTGTTGCAGGCCGCAACAGACCTGATAAAGCCGGAGCATGCCAACCTGGCCCGGTTCCTGAATACCGCCACCACCTTTATTGCATTTTTTATACCGGCGCTGGCAGTGGCCAGGCTGGCGAGCAAACGACCACTGGCCTACCTGGGGTTCAACAATCGTTTTTCATCCAGGCAGATCGGGCTGGTGGGCCTGATAACACTGGGATCGCTGTTTTTAAGCGGCGGATTGGCCAGTTTGAACGAAATGATCCCCATGTCGGAAACCTTTTTAAAGAAAGCCCGCGAGTTGGAGGACCAATACCGTTCCGCCATGATCGGCATGGCCACCATGCGTTCCTTTGCCGATTATGCACTGAGCCTGCTGGTAATAGCACTGGCCCCGGCCATATTTGAGGAAGTGCTGTTCAGGGGCAGCATGCAAACCATCCTGAGCGGCTGGACCAAAAACGCCTGGGCGGGCATCCTGATTACATCGGTGATCTTCAGCGCCATACACGGATCTTATTTTGGGTTTCTGCCAAGGCTGGCCCTGGGCATTATCCTTGGAATGATTTTTTTACAGAGCGGCAATCTCTGGCTGAGCATTGCCATGCACTTTTTGAACAATGCCATTGTGGTAACCCAGATGTATTCTTTAACCAGGATGGGCAAGCCCATACAGCAGGCCATGGACGAGTCTATGCCGGTATGGTACAGCGTTATAGCCATAGCGATCCTCTACTACGCGTTCCGCCTGTTTAAAAAAGAATCGAAGCAAATAAATCCACCAACACAACCCGCAGCCGAATATGGAACCATGGATTAAGATTTTTGCTACCCGCAGTATAGCGGAGGCCAGTATTGTTCAGGGCATGCTGGAAGAGAACCAGGTACCGGTACGACAACTGAATAAACAGGACAGCAGTTACCTGAACTTCGGTGATATAGAACTCTATGTGCCGGGGCATTTAAAAGATACCGCCGTGCAACTGGTGCAGCAAAGCCTGTTGAATTAAACCCGCAATCAACGGGCGTTAGCGCCATGGCACAACGCCAATGCGCACAATGCAGTAAATTTGTGCAACAAAAGCCTACTACAGCACCAAATCAATATCCATGGCCCTGAACCTAGCAACCTTAAGAACCAGAGCAATCACCGCAGTAGTATTTGTGGTGGTGATGCTCGGCGGAATCATGTGGAATGCCTGGAGTTACGATACGCTTTTTCTGCTGATACAGATTGGCTGTGTGTTTGAGCTGATCCGGCTGATCCGGTTGATGGACCCGATGTACAACCGGTTTCCGCTGCCGGGGTTCAAATACCTGGTATTGGGTCTTATATATTTAACGCTGCCCTTTATGGCCATGCGGTATTTTTACCGGCACGGCACGGATTATTTCAACGGACCCGAATGGACCCTGTCGATGATCTTGATAGCCTCCATCTGGATCAACGATACCATGGCCTACCTGGTGGGCTCTTTAATCGGTAAAACCCCGCTCTCCCCCATCTCCCCCAAGAAAACCTGGGAAGGAACGGCGGGCGGCGCCCTACTGGCGGTAGTAGTGGTAACAGCCGGAGCACACCTGATCTGGAACTTCCCCGTTCTGCCGCTGGTATTGATCTCCGCCACCGCAGCGGTAACCGGAACCCTGGGCGATTTGCTGGAAAGCAAGCTCAAGCGAACCGCGGGCGTAAAAGACAGCGGCCAGATCATGCCCGGACACGGCGGCTTCCTGGACCGGTTCGATTCCCTGCTGATAGCGGCACCGGCCGTATGGTTGGTATTGTACCTTTTCCGGTATACATTTGTTGTTCAATAAGGACCAATGACCATACACAGAGAAGGGTATAAAACCATAGCAGTAACCGCCCTGATTGTAGGCGTAATGAACCTGATTTCCTTTAGCATGCTGGGTGAGGAGCTGCAATGGCTGGCCGTTACCCTGTTTGTGGTAACCTTTGGACTGCTGCTGTTCATCATCTCCTTCTTCAGAATCCCCAACCGGGCATTTACCATGAATGACAATCAGATCATCAGCCCCTGCGACGGAAAAGTGGTGGTGATAGAAGAGATTACCGATGTGGAGTATTTTAAGGATAAGCGGATCCAGATCAGCATCTTCATGAGTCCGGCCAATGTGCACGTGAACCGCAACCCTATGAGCGGGGAAGTAACTTATAACCAGTACCACAAGGGCAAGTACCTGGTGGCCTGGCACCCCAAATCATCCACCGAAAACGAACGCTGGAGTGTGGCGGTGAAGAATAACCACGGAGAAATATTGTACAAGCAGATTGCCGGGGCCCTGGCCAAGCGGATCTGTAACTATACCCAGGTGGGCCAGACCGTAAAACAGTGCGATGAGTACGGATTTATTAAGTTAGGCAGCCGGGTAGATGTGTTGTTGCCCGTGGGAACCAAGGTAAATGTGCGTCTGAATCAGGTGGTAAAGGGCGGAATAGATGTGTTGGCAAGCTGGTAGGGGCGGCGGTGGGTCGGGGGTCGATCGGCCAGTTGGGGCCACAATTTTAACAGATCCAGGAGGCCGGAATTGAACGAAATCCCTAACTTTATATTCATTCAAATAAAAAAACAGACATATGAAAAAATTACTGGTATTTGCTACAGCAGCCTTTTTGTTCAGCGGTGTTGCATTTGCACACGGCGGTGATGGTAAGAAATGTGCCAAGTCTAAAGAGTGCGGCATGAAAGAAGGCAAAGACATGAAGGATTGCAAAATGAAAGGCGGCAAGGACATGAAAGACTGCTGCAAGAAAGACGCAAAGAAAAAAGAAACCAAGCCTGCTGAAAAAGCATAAGGGTTCACTAACCATATCGAAGCCGTCCTGAGTAATCTGGGCGGCTTTTTTGTTTGTGGACGGTTATATAAATATTTGAGATAATTTGTTTGTTTCGCCGATTTTTTTATATTGTGTAAATATTGCATGTATCACTCCCCCCAAGAATTTATGCTGTGTAATTGCAATGCTGATCTCTGAAGGATGGGGCATTGACTTACCCCTATGTGGGACTGAGATGGCGTGAGCGTGGGGGGTGAGGTGCCTGGTGGGGCGGTAGTTTTTTAAGTTGATTAGCCGCAATATCTACCCTTAATAGTGCGGATATAAGTATGTGAGTGAAAGCTTTTTTTAATGATCCGGGGTTCGCACTTTTAAGTGTTGGTACAATTAATAATAGACTATGGCAAAGAACATAAACAAAAAACCTAAAGCCGACTACTCTAAAGAAATTGAGCACATTGTTCCAAAGATTCAGCTTGATGATTTTATAGAATCATACTCAAGAATTAATGTCCCAATAATTTC
>DATFAP010000003.1:0-12011 GCA_035254545.1 Sediminibacterium sp.
ACGGACATGATCTCAAAAATTCTTCCTGGCCTTGCCTTTTTATTATTCGCATATACTTCAGTTGGCCAGGTCGCTATTATCCCGGAGCCGGTTTCCATCATCCATCAAGCCGGGCACTTTAAACCGGGCAAACAAATCAGCATAGCGGTCAATAAAGATCAGGCGGAAGTTCAGCAAATCGCTATGCAATTAAAAACCAGGTTTGCAAACGCCGGGCTGAACTCAAACATCGTTTCCCATACAACTGCAGCAACCATCAAACTTCTGATTCATGCAACACCAGATAAACATCTTGGGAAAGAAGGCTACCAGCTTAAAGTACTTCCTTCACAGGGCATTAGTATTGCGGCAAACGAAGCAGCCGGGCTGTTTTATGGTATACAAACCCTTCTTCAGTTATTTCCCGGACAGATTGAAGCCAAAGATGGCCTCAAAAACCAGCCGCTTTCCATTCCTGCAGTGGAAATTACCGACTATCCCCGGTTTGGCTGGCGCGGATTAATGTTCGATGTGTCGAGACATTTTTTTACCAAACAGGAGGTGAAGGATTTTATTGATCAGATGGTTAAATACAAATACAATCTCTTACACCTGCATTTAACGGACGATGAAGGATGGCGCCTGGAAATCAAGAGCCTGCCTAAACTCACTTCCGTTGGCGCCTGGCGGGTGAATAAAACCGGTAACTTCGGAACTTTTTCCGCTCCGGAAAAAGATGAACCAAAAGATTATGGCGGGTTTTATACGCAGGAAGACATCAAAGAATTGATATGGTATGCAAAAGATCGCTTTGTGAATATTATGCCCGAGATTGATGTTCCTGGCCATAGCCTTGCTGCAATTGCATCTTACCCTGAATTATCCTGTACCCCCGGTGCAGAGAACTACAATGTTCGTTCGGGAGAAAAAATCATGGAATGGCCCCCAAAGGGGCATTTTTACGGGCTCCTGGACAATACACTCTGTCCGGCCAACGAGAAGGTGTATGATTTTCTCGACAAGGTTTTTACCGAAGTGGCCCAATTGTTCCCCTTTGAATACATCCACATGGGTGGCGATGAAACAGCCCGGAATTATTGGGAAAAAACACCGGCCATCAAAGATCTGATGCAAAAGGAACAGTTAAAAGACCTGGATGAAGTGCAAAGCTATTTTGTAAAAAGAGTAGGAAAAATTCTTCAGTCCAAGGGAAAGAAAATGATTGGATGGGATGAAATACTGCAGGGGGGCCTGGCGCCTGGTGCCACCGTCATGAGCTGGCGCGGCATGAAGGGCGGTATTGAAGCTGCTAAAACAGGGCATGAGGTAGTCATGAGCCCTTCTACCTTTGCTTACCTGGATTATATGCAGGGCGATAAAATTGCAGAACCTCCCGTTTATGCTACTCTTCGTTTAAGCAAGAGTTACCAGTTTGATCCATTGCCCGAGGGGGTGGATCCAAAGTTGATTAAGGGAGGGCAGGCAAATATCTGGACCGAACAAATATACAATACACGCCACCTGCAGTATATGTTATGGCCAAGAGGCCTTGCCATTGCAGAATCCGTATGGAGTCCTAAGGAGAAGAAACAATGGGGGCATTTTATACCAAAAGTAGAAGCACATTTTAACAGACTGGATGCCGCAGGCATTAAATATTCCCGCAGTATGTTTGATCCTGCTTTTACCGCAGCAAAAACCGTAAACAACGAATGGACGGTTACGCTAAATACAGAAATAGACGGACTGAACATCCATTACAGTTTCGACAATTCGTTCCCCGACCAGTATTACCCCCGTTATACGGTTCCTGTAACAATACCCAAAGACGCAAAACTCATGAGGGTGGTTACCTATCGGAACGGGGTACAGGTAGGGCGAATCATCAGTATGCCCATTGAAGATTTAAAGACCAGGAAAGCGATTTAGCAGGACGGAAATAATGCTGCTGACCTCCATACAGGCCCTGCTGTTGTGATAGGGGCATTTCCAAAAACCAGCTTTTTCCCTGATCATTGGCGAACCGTTTTCATGGATACCCCAGAGCCACTCCCCGTTTTGGGGATCGCGGATGTATTTTTTGATAAAGCTCCAGCTATTGATTGAATGCCGGAGATATTGCTCATCCCCTGTTAACCGGTAGACGTTCAGGAAACCCACCATGGCTTCCGCCTGCGGCCACCAATGCTTTTCTTTGTTAGCGTGATGACCGGTTTTATTATATTCATACCACATTCCTCCGTCCGGACCAACACCCCGAAGAGCAACGCCGGCCATTTCAACCGCATTCGCTTTAAAATAAGCAAGCATTTCGGTATTACCCACCGATGCTGCAGCCTCGTATAATAACCAGGCGGCTTCCACATCATGTCCGAAAGAAACCATGTTTGAACGAACCTCCCAGGATGCTGAAAAAAACAAATGCTGCCGGTGGGTCTCCGCATCGATGATGTGTTGTCGGAACAAATTGAGTAAAGAAAAAATAGCAGAAGCAAGTTTTACATCTTTCCGGCATTTATACAAACAGGAATAGGCTTCCAATACATGCAAATGCGTATTCATGCTTTTTTGCTCATTCAGGTCTATTTCGCTTAACCGGACGTCTGGCATCGGGCTCCAGTCTCTGGAAAAAGCTTCAAAATATCCATCGTAAACACGATCTCTGCAATGCGTTTCAATTAACTGAAACAACTCAATGGCCACCTGCAAGGCCTGCTCATCCTTCACCGCCTGATAATATTCCGCCAGGCCGTATATACAAAAGACAATCCCATATACCTGTTTTTTATCCTGCTGCACTTTCCCATCCGCGCCTACAGCCCAGAACATACCCCCGTAAACAGGATCTTTGAAATGATTCAGCAGGTACCTGTAGGCTTGCTCCGACATAGTCAGCAAATGCGCATTACCGGTATGCCGGTATGCGGCAGAAAAAGTCCAGAGTATCCTGCTGTATAAAACCAGGCCGCGGGTTGCCCCGGGATGCGCTATACCGGAAGCATTCACTTCTCCGTGAAACCCGGCCGATCCGGGGTCAGGGGTATGCTCCATCCACCACCCAAGAATCGACTGCAGTTCCGCTTCCATTTCTGCCTGGTACTGTTTCAGCTCTTCCACTTCCGGTTTTTTTCAATGAGTTGATTGATTCTCTGTACAGATGCAGCTGACCTTAAACCATCTTCGGGTGTATTCATTACATAATCCAATAACTGCTCCAGTGTTGTCTTCGCAACATGCATCCTGGTATCCGAAGAAGCATAATAAATATAAACCGTTCCATCCGGATCAACCGTCCAACCGTTAGAGAACAGAACATTGGATACATCCCCCACCCGTTCTTCTCCTTCCGGGGCCATAAAATAACCAGCGGGTTTGTAAATAACCCTGGTAAGATCCTGAAGGTCTGTCATAAACAGGTACAATACATAACGCAAACCTGCTGCCGTATTTCGCACACCATGTGCAAGATGCAACCAGCCAGCCTTTGTTTTGATTGGCGCCGGGCCAAGTCCGTTCTTCAATTCATAAACGGTGTGGTATATCTTTCTATCGATCAGCAACTCTTCTGCAATAACCGCCCGGGTAATATCGTCTGCAAGCCCAAGCCCTATTCCACCACCCGCATCTATGAACCCATCCTGTGGCCTGGTATAAAAAGCATATTTCCCCTGCACAAATTCAGGGTGCAACACTACATTTCTCTGCTGTGCGGAAGGCGTTTTCAAATCGGGCAAACGTTCCCAGGATTCCAGGTCCCTGGTTCTTGCTATACCACACTGTGCAACTGCCGAAGACTGATCGGATGCAGGCATTCCGGGCGCTTTTCTCTCCGTACAAAATAATCCGTAAATCCAGCCGTCTTCGTGGTGTACCAGTCTGATATCATAAATATTCGTATCAGGCTCTTCAGTTTCGGGCATCTGCACGGGGGTATCGCGAAACCGAAAACGATCTGTACCGCTCTCGCTTTCTGCAATGGCGAAAAATGATTTCCGGTCTACTCCCTCCACTCTTGCCATCAGCAGATACTTGCCATTCCATTTTATAGCGCCGGCATTCAGCACCGCATTGATCCCAAAACGCTCCATTAAAAAGGGGTTGCTACGGCAATCAAAATCATAGCGCCAATCCAGTGGCACATGTTCAGCAGTCAGTACTGGATATTGATAGCGCTGATAAACTCCGTTCGTCATGTCAACCGGATGATTGGATCTTTCAATGAGCTGTTCCTGCTCCACCCTCATTTTTGACAACTGTTGGTCAAACACTTTATTCATACTTCTTATTAAAAATTAAAAACTAATCCTCCAGCTTATTCCACCATGTCTTTTTAAGAATAACAACAATGATCAATAAGATTATTATGGTAATCAATAGCGGCAGTTTCATCCACAACACCACATACATTGGCAGAATGGTTAAACAACATTGCGCTATCATTCCAAGAAACACATTCAACATATCCAAGCCAAACCTTTTATTGGGCTCAAACCCGGGATCATCCTGCACAACCAGTTTGTGGATGGGTTGCCAGAACCCCCATGGCTTCACCGTTTTATAAAAGGATTTCAGGGTAGCTTCCTCAGTTGGGGCTGCAGTATAGGTGCCGGCAATACATCCTGCAATAGAAATCAGGAACAAAACAGGCCATATATACAGGAAAAGGCCATCGTACAATTTTAAAAAAATCAGCGCTGCAACAATTCCACTGGTCATTCCCCAAAAGAAACCGTTAGCGTTAAATCTCCACCAGTACCACTTCAACAGATTAGCGGCAATATAGCCGCCGTATAATCCGCCTACTATCCACTGGAGAACACTGTTCACATCTTTTGCGAAAAAGCCCAGTACCACACCGATTGTTACAACCAGTACTCCTACAATATAATTGGCACGCATGATTTTTCTGGTGCCCGCCTGCGGATCAATATATTTAAGATACACATCGTTCACAATATAGGCCTGGGCAGCGTTCAGCGTTCCGGAAAATGTTCCCATGAACGCACCAAGCAATCCTGTTAATACCAGTCCTAAAACACCAACGGGTAAAAAATGATTGATCACAGCCGGCAAAATTTTTTCAAAATCGGCACCATCCTGCCCGGATAAATGAAGCTTGTTGTAATACAAAAGCGCCAATACAGTAATACCTATAACCATGGAATACCGGATCGGCAACAATACAATTGAAACAAAGCCGGTCATTTTACTCGCTTCTTTCGGAGACCTCGTTGACAAAACCTTTTGCATATCATAGTTGGGTGCCGGTCCTGCAAGACTCGCAAACACCCCTTTGAACAACATCATCATGAAGAAAATACCAAAAATTCCAAAGCCATCCTCTGCAATCTTCCGGTTGGCATCCGGCAATATAGCGCTCCAGTCCAGGTTCAGATTCCACCCGAAAAACGGATCGAACCAACCTTCCGGAACCTGCAACCGGTTACCATTGCTGTTTAAGTGCATCATGGCAATTACCGCAATGGATATACAGGCAACCGTCATAATCATGTACTTGATAAAATCTCCCAGCACAATGCTGTGCAGTCCGCCAAGGATAGAATAAAACATGGCAAAGAGCGTAAAGAGGATGCCATAAAAATGTGCTGCATACTGCTGCGGGAGATGAAAAGGAATATAGTTCTTTGCCAATTCCCATGGAATAAACATTTCTATGAACTTACCCAGCCCGATGAAGCCGTAGGCCAGGAAGCCGAAACAGCAGATAATGGCAAATACCACCACTATATTATGCGACCCTTTTATACCTGCACCTGTTGTACCAAAACGGGTAACCAGCCATTCTGCGCCGGTATTGGCATTGGACCTTCTAAGCCATTTTGAAAGAAACATCATCATGAACACCTGGTTAAATACTGGCCACAGCCAGGGTATCCATATACTTTTCATACCATACACAAAACACAAAGCCACCATCCACATTGTTCCGCTGATATCGAACATATCGCTGGCGTCGCTCAGGCCCAGCATATACCAGGGTAGCTTCTTCCCGCCCATCAAATAACTTTCCTTGTTTTGCCTGGCCCTTTTACGCATGTAAAATCCGATGAACACCATCGTAACCAGGTATGCTATGATGATTAAGAAATCCGGCAGTTGAAGCTTCATACTAATTTCCCCTTATTTTGTTCTTTCCTTTATATCAATCCAATATCATCTAAATAGATTTCCTGAAGCACACCGCTAAACTCCTGTATCGTCAAAGATGTAATAGTAGCAGGATTCCCCAAGTTCGTCAATGGTATTTCAAGATCAATCCATTTACCCACCTGTGTAATCGTATAAGTATAACCGGATGCGCTTGTACCATTAAAATAGATTTTTATTTTCTTATTCAGCGAATTGGCGCCGGCGTAAAGGGAAAATTTAAGTTTGGTATTCCCGGCCATACTCAGTGCCGGGGTAGATTTCGTTACCCTGAATGCGCCAAAGCCAACACTGAATTTGGTATAGCTTGAATTGGTCCCACGTCTCACGAAGGTTGTATTTGCGATCACGGTGGTTGCACTGAAAGAAGTATTCTTCCAGGTCGTAGTAAGTGCATCATCAAAAATCAGGTACTTGTATCCATATGCCAGGCCCGATTTCACAGTGCCGCTTCCTGTTGTTACATAGATGTATGCGGAACTGATTCCGGCCGGAACCTTAACCTTAATTTCTGTTCTGGTGCTGGACACAATAGTGGCGCTTACCGCATCGAACTTTACAGACTGCACACCGCCAAAATGATTCCCTGTAATGGTTACAGTATCGCCGGTACTTCCTGTTATTGGATCAAACGAAGTAATAACCGGTGCAGGTTGCAGAATTCTGAAATTATAGGTAGCTGAACCATAGCGGGTAGTTACCGTGATCGGGTTATCGGCAGGATCGGGCAACACGGAAGGTATCTTAACGGTAACGGAGGTATCATCTGCATATAAAAGTGAATCGGCTGCCAGCACCCCATTAAAGTCTACCTTGTGGGCGGTAGCGAGGTATTGACCCTTTATGATGATCCAGTCGCCATAATTCACCGCAGATAAAGCAATGCTGCGGTTTTCAAGATCAGTGACTGCACTGATCACGGGCGGCTGCTGAAGGTTTTTATTGTTTCCTCCATTGTCTTTTTTGCAGGAAGCTACCAGTAGCAATATGCATCCAATTGAAGCCTGAAGTATTTTTCTCATAAATTGAAGTATATAGTTGATTGAATGGATTTACCAGCCGGGGTTATTGGTTGTAATGGCCTGATTTGAATTCATTTCACTGAGTGGAATCGGCAGCAACAGATTACGCAGGCTCCTGACTTTGGTGATATTGTTCTGACCTGAAGATATCTTATTCATTACCTGTAAATAAATCCCCCACCTCATCAGGTCAAAACGACGAATCCCTTCTAAAGAAAACTCCCGGGCTCTTTCCGCAAGTACAAAGCTCCTGAACTGTTCAAGGTTCATTCCCGGCGTAGCAGCTGTTGCTCCAGCCCTGTTTCGAACGGCATTCAGTTGTGTGTAGGCTTCAACCGTAGGGCCGTTGTTTGCCTCATTGGCCGCTTCGGCATAAATCAGGAGAATTTCGGCATAACGCATCAGCGGAAAATAGGCATCACTGTTGGCAACGGTCCGGTCATTTACATCGGCATACTTAATTACATAGGCCCTGTCGTCGGTAGTGCCGTTATTGGCATAAGTAACCCCATTCACCACCTTATATTTGGCTGCCTGCCAGGAAGGATAAAAATACTTTACCCCGGTACTGGTTTCATAATTGTGGGCAACCCCGTCCAGTGCCCGCTTGTCTGCATCTTCGTAATCCTGGTAATGGTTGTTGGTTGCCCATACAGCTCCTCTTCCAAATGTGGAATATGCAGAAAAATAGATACTCAGATTATTTACAAACGCACTTCCTGCGAGGGATTGCAGTTCCCACATATGTTCCTGCTTGTTTCTGCCCGCTATGCTCCACAAATCTTTCCAACTGGAAAACAAGGAGTATTCACCACTTTGTATCACTTCCAGCGCTTTGTCTTTTGCCAGGGTGAAATAGGCTTTGCTGTCCAGACCCTCTAAGCCCGCAACCACATTTTTTACATGCGTATAATATCCGTTATCCGTTCCGCCGCGAACCGCCACATTGCCAGTTGCCAGAGAGCCGGATGCCATGGTCAGGTACACTTTGGCCAACATGCCCTTTGCCAGGCCCCTGGTTGCCCGTCCGGATTCTCCGGCTTTGGTATCTGCTGCAGGAAGCAACATGGTTTCCGCCTGCTGCAATTCGTCTATGATGGCAGCATACACCTCTTTTACGGGTGATCTTGGTACGTTGGCATTGGGATCAGTAGACAAGGATTTCAGCCTGAGGGGAACAGCTCCGTACAACTGAACCAGTTGAAAATAAGCCCATCCTCGTAAGAAATGCGCTTCTCCAAGAATTCGTTTCTTAATTACCGGATCTATGTTCTGGTTGATTTTTTCTACATTTTCCAATACGGTAGTGGCTCTTGCAATAATCATGTAACAGCCCACCCATGGCCCATTCACACCCCAATATCCCTGCGGGTTACCGGCTCCGGAAGTTCCCATGAACCAGTCTACGCCAGACACATGATCATCGTCCAGGATCGTAAGGTTCCACATCGGTTGCAGGTAAAGATCGTAGGAATACAATTCATTGTATACTCCATTGATGGCTGTTTTAGCATCACTTTCATTGGTATAAAAGTTATTGGGAGAAATAAAGGAATACGGCTTTTCTTCCAGTGCTTTTTTGCAGGACGAAGCCAGCAACAGCAGTAATGGCAAAAGCAGGCTGCAGAAAAATATTTTGATCGACCTCATATAACTGTTTTTAAAAAATGATTAGAAAGTACAGCGAACGGTAAAATTGTAGGTTCGCGAATTAGGATACCCGCCTAAATCAACGCCAAACAATGCCGGATTATCTCCATAGCTGTTGATCTCCGGATCAAACCCGGAATAATTAGTAAACGTATAAAGGTTGTTCACGCCAAGTGATAAGCGTATTGCAGAGATTCCTTTAACGACCTTTTCATGAATTGTGTATCCTACTGTAATATTTTTAATGCGAACAAAGCTGCCGTCTTCTATGAATCTTCTGCTGAACAACAAGGTTCTCCAGAACTGGCGAATGGCTTTAGGACCGGTAGCAACCGTATTGTCTTTTCCTTCTGCCCAGGCTCCTGAAAGCATACCCTCGCTGATATTTTTAGAAGTGCCAATGTTACCGTTAAACCTTGTATTCATATTAATAATATCGTTCCCCTGCACACCATTGATAAAAACACTCAGGTCGAACTTTTTATACTGAAGGTTATTGGTAAATCCGAATGTGTAATCCGGATTCACATTTCCGATCAGCGTTCTGTCGCTGATAGAAATGGCCGTTGGATCTCCGTCGAGGTTGCGATATTTAATTTCCCCAACCATTCTTCTGATGATGGCATCTGGTTGTGATGTATACATTTGAGCATTTCGAACCTCGGCTTCATTGTCATAATATCCATCCTCTACATAGCCATATAAGGCCCCGATTGGTTGACCAACCAGTTGAATAAAAGGAGCGTCGCCGGTTGATATATTGGTTGCATACTGTTCGTTGATTCCATCTCCCAAACTCAGGATCTTATTCCTGTTAAAGGCAATATTGAAATTGGTCTTCCATTGAAAATCTTTGGAACGCAGTATGGTTCCATCCAGTGAAATTTCCACACCCCTGTTCTGCACTGTTCCGGAATTACGCAGTTGCCTTTGGAAACCGGTAGAAGCGGGTGTGGTAACATATTGAAGCAGGTTATCTGTTTTTTTCAGGTAATAATCAAAATGCAAATTCCATCTGCCGTTGAATAATCCAAGATCCAGTCCTGCATTATAAGCTGTGGTGGTTTCCCATTTCAGCGCATCGTTGCTTGGGCCGGATGAAATATCGTCTGCCAATCCGGTTTGCAAAGCGCCGTTAAAAGGATAATTGTATACAGATAACTTAGAAAGAGAGGCGTAAGAACCAATACCCTGATTACCTGTTTGGCCATAGCTCATCCGGAAGGTCAGGTTACTGACAGCAGGAAGTTTTTGAAGAAACGACTCTTTGTGCGCCTTCCATGCAATGGCAGCCGATGGAAAACCGGACCACTTGTTATTTGCACCAAATTTGCTTGATCCGTCCCGGCGATAAGAAACAGTGAGGAGGTATTTATCGTTGTAACCGTAATTTACCCTTCCTAAAAAGGAAACAAGGGTAGACTGAAAGCGGTTGGTGATAACCGGCAATACCTGTTCTGCAGACTGAAGGTTTTCATTTTGCAGGAGGTCGTTCGGGAATGTTTTAGCCTCAACCCTGGTTGATTGTCCGGTGGTACGTTCAAAAGTGGAAGCGCCGGTGGCATTGATACTGTGCTGATTGATTTTTTTAGTGTAGGTAAGAATGCTTTCAGAAACAATACTGGTTCGGAGGTTATCCGATTTCAGTCCCCAGCCTTTTACACTGAATCCTTCGTACACAGTGCGGGGATAGTACTGGTCACGGGTATTGGAACCAAAATTAAACCCAAGATTTTGCCTGAATTTTAAGCCGCTCAGCAGCGTTGCCTCCAGGTAGTTGGAAGAAAAAATATTCATGCCGGTTACCTTATTTAAAACATCGTTGGTATAAATTTTTGGATTCGTAATAAAGAAACCCTCTCCCGAATCATCGTATTCGGATACGGTATCAATTGTAGCCGGATAAGTAAGAGCGGAACGAATAACACCGGCGCTGGCCGCATCGGACTTATCTGTGCCGGTTTTTACACCATTCGTTACTGAATTAGACAAAGCCGTATTGGTACCAATTTTGAATCTCTTTCCAAGATTCCTGTACAATCCAAAACTCAGACCCAGTTTTTGGTAACCGGAGTTGTTGATAATACCATCCTGCCCAATGTAATTCATGGAAAGGCTATGACTACCGGCTTCGGATCCGCCAGATACATTTACGAAATATTGCTGCGACAGCCCTTTGCGGAAAATGGCATCCTGCCAGCTGTGATTGTTACCAACATACTTAGACAGGTCCGGGTAAGGGATGGCGTAATTGGTGCCATCATATTTATTCGCATTCAGGTAAGAAAGATTTTGATAAGCTGCATAATCGTAAGGCGTAAGCATGTTCAATTTTCGGGAAACCTCAGAAAGACCAAGGTTTACGGAGAGTTCCACTTTCTCTTTCCCAACACGTCCTTTCCTGGTGGTAATCAACACAACCCCATTGGCGCCCCTGGAACCATAAATGGCAGTGGCGGACGCGTCTTTTAAAACATCAATGGATTCAATATCATTTGGGTTGATAAAAGAAAGGGCATTCAGGGTTTGTTTTTCATCGGCCCCGATGGAAGCCGGATTGGACTCTGAGTTGCTGTTGTTAAAGGGAACACCGTCAATAACATATAAGGGCTCTGTTCCACCCAGAAAAGAATTGGATCCTCTGATGCGAATGCTTAGGCCAACACCGGGAGCGCCGTCGTTTTGCGTTACATTCACTCCGGCAAGTTTTCCCTGCATAGCCTGCATCACGTTAACGGGATTGTCTTTAATCAGATCCTCTCTGGTGATCCGCTGCACAGCCCCCGTCAGATCTGTTTTCCGAACCGAACCGTACCCTACCACCACCACATCACCCAAATCGGTTATCTGGGGCTTCAATGCCACCTGAAACGAAGTTTTCGTTCCAACAGCAATATCCACGCTTTCCATACCTACATAAGAAACGGTGATGAATTTAGTTCCGGAAGGAAGGTTCAAAGAAAATTTTCCGGCCATATCTGTAAGCGCGGAAACCGGAGCGTTTTTAACAGCAACCGTGGCCCCTGCTAAAACATTCTTTTTTTCGTCCGTAACAATTCCGGTGATTTTTCTTGCCTGTGCAAGGCTTTTAATGCCTGCCAGGCAAAAGATCAGCAGGCAACAAAAATAAATTTGTCTCATATAGCAGCAATGTTTGATCAAAAATATGTTCTTTATCCCCCTATTAAATAA
>DATFAP010000004.1:0-74660 GCA_035254545.1 Sediminibacterium sp.
GCCAGGGTGATATTTCTTGCACTGATCATTACGTATGCTGTTTTTAAGGGTGCAAAATTACGATTTTACGGGCGTATTCCGGGAAGGAGATTTCGGTGTAATTTTTATGTTATGCTTTGGCTCATAACGCCTGCAAATACCTGATTTTGATAAGTTTGTGCAAAATCAGCCCAAAATGTCGCTCCAAAAACCGCAAAGCCAAACCAGAAGATCGTTTATCCGCAATATTTCCCTTGCCTCCGCCGTACTGCTCACCGGCAAAATCACCGACCTGTCTGCAGCAGAAGTATTTGAGCTCCGCAGTAAGGTTAAATTGCGTTTTGTGGTGGCTTCTGATTCGCACTACGGTCAGCCCAATACTTTGTTTGATGAAATGATCGAAAAAATGACCGGCGTGGTCAACCGGTTCCACCAAAACAACACACTGGATTTCTGCGTCATCAACGGAGACATTATTCACGACGACAAAAAATTCCTTGAACCGGCCAAACAAAAACTGGATGCATTGACCATGCCTTATTATGTAACAAGGGGCAACCATGATATGGTTACGCCGGAACACTGGCAACAGGTATGGAATATGCCGCTGAACCATGATGTAACCGTGCACCATACCGGCATCATTTTAGGCGATACTTCCGATGGTAAGGGCGGATATGTTTCTCCCGATCTGCAGTGGCTGGAATCCAGGTTGGAGGCGCACAAAAACAAAAAGCAGGTACTGATCTTTCTGCACATACCACAGGCTAAATGGACCAAACATGCCATTGACACCCCCGCATTTTTTGAACTGATTGGCAGATACGGCAATATTAAAGCGGTATTCCACGGGCATGAACACGATCAGGACGGCGTGAAAATGCAGGGAAATATTCCCTTTCTCTTCGATGCCCATATTGGAGGGAACTGGGGCACTTCCTACAGAGGATTCAGGGTAGTGGAGTTACTGAAAGACGGCACACTGATCACCTACATGATGAACCCTGCGGATAAACTCAACGAAGCCAGATTCTAGATTACCATTCGGCCCTTGCAGACGGACCTGTTTCGAGCGGGCAGAATTGCGCCGCCTGGTATTTATAATACCCGGTAATGGCAATCATGGCCGCGTTGTCGGTGCAGTATTCAAAAGCAGGCACATAGGTCTTCCATCCATGTTTAGCGCCAAGTGCCTCAATACCGTTGCGCAAACCACTGTTAGCACTTACGCCCCCGGCCAGGCAAACCTGTTTAATGCCCGTTTGTGCAACTGCTTTTTTGATTTTTTTCAACAGGATCTGAACAATGGTATGCTGTACGGATGCGCAGAGATCGTTCCTGTTTTCCAGAATAAACTCAGGTGTTTGCTTTTGAAGAAAGTACAACACAGACGTTTTCAGCCCGCTGAAAGAAAAATTCAGCTCCGCAATCTGAGGTTCCGCAAACTTGAACCGCAGCGGGTCGCCCGCTGCGGCATATTTATCTATCAATGGCCCACCCGGATAAGGCAGCCCCAGCAGTTTGGCTGTTTTATCGAAAGCCTCTCCTGCAGCATCATCAATGGTTTCGCCGATTACTTCCAGTTCCAGCGGCGATTTAGCCAGTACAATCTGTGTATGGCCCCCGCTTACGGTTAAACACAAAAAAGGAAAAGATGGCCGGTTCTCCGGAATCAGGTTGGCCAGAACATGCGCCTGCATATGATGCACGGCAATCAATGGTTTATCCAAAGCGATGGCCAGCGATTTGGCAAACTGCGCCCCCACCAGCAGGCTGCCGATCAAACCGGGAGCCTGCGTAAAAGCGATGGCATCAATCTGTGCAAGCCCGGCAGCCGGATCGGTGAAAGCATCTTTCAGCGCCTGGTCTGCCACCGGAACAATATTTTGCATATGGGCACGGCTGGCAAGTTCAGGAACCACTCCGCCATACTGTTCATGCACGGCCTGGCTGGCAATTACATTACTCAGTATGGTTCCGTTCACGCAAACGGATGCAGCGGTTTCATCACAGGACGATTCAATGGCTAAGATGGTGACGGGCTTCAAGGTATCTGTTTCAATTAAGGCTGCAAAACTAACCAAAGATGTTGGAGAACGCAGCAGCCTATTTTGTTCTGATCGCTACCACCGGATCCATTTTGGCTGCGATGGAAGCCGGAATGATTCCGGCCAGGATGCCGAGCGCAATACAGATGCCCAGTGCAAGTCCTATAATATCTGGCGCTATATAAATAGGGAAAGGCAGTACCGTGCTGAGCACAACCGACAGAAGCCATACCAGAGCCAGCCCCACCAATCCGCCGATGATACAAAGGAAGGCGCTCTCAATCAGGAACTCGGTAAGTATGGTGCTGCGTTTGGCGCCGATGGCTTTCTTAAGGCCGATCTGGCTGGTTCTTTCACGAACGGTAACAAACATAATATTGGCCACACCAAATGCGCCTACAATCAGGCTCAATCCGGCAATAGCCCAACCACCTGCACTCACCTGGCCAAAAAAACCTTTTACCTGATCGCTGAACATAGCTACATCATTACAGGAAAAATTATCCTCCTGCGTAGGACTCAGCTTCCGCAACTGGCGCATAACCCCGTTCAGTTCATCCGCTAAAGAGGAAGAAGCAATCCCGGGTTTACCCTGTACAATAATGCTTGGGTTACTGTTATCCGGGTTGAAAATGCCGGCAAAATAACGGTAGGGCACCATCACACTGTTGTCATAATCGTATCCGCCTACAAAACTCTGGCCCTGTTTTTTAACAACCCCAACCACATAGATCCTTCTCCCTCCAAAAGACACTTCTTTTCCCACTGCTTTTTCGGGGCTTCCAAACAATTCATCGGCGATCTTATACCCGATCACCCCCACACTGGTGCCCCGGCTAAAGTCGGATTCGTTCAGGTAACGGCCATGGTCTACTTCTATGGACTGGATATTGCTGAATTCATTGGAAACACCGTAGAGTCCTACATTACTGAGAATATTGTCGGTATAATTGAGGTTTACACTGGTACTCACAAAAAATGCCGCATAGGAAGCCAGCTGGCTCTTGGTTTTAATGAAACGGACCTCTTCGTACTTCATGGCAGGGCGTTTCACATATTTCCACCAGGGATAATCGGCACTACCACCATAATTCCATTTATCGATATAGATGGTATTGGTTCCAAGCGACTTCAGGTCGTTTTGCACTTTACGCTCCAGGCTGTCTACTGTTGCAAGCACCCCGATAATGCAGAAAATACCAATGGTAATTCCAAACAGAGAAAGAAATGTGCGCAGTTTATTTACTTTCAGTTCCTGCAGGGCCATCCGGAAGCTGTTCCATAAAATACTCAACAGTTTAAGCATACCCAAATGTAATAAGCTCCGGCTTTATATGCGCTTAATTTTATGTAAGCGGTTGATTGGGCTGTTTAAGCCATGGATATAAATGATAATGCCATTTAATACAAAGACAAATATTATCAACATTTTCAGAACCAATTCAACCTTAATTGGTTAGAAAATTAACCGAAAAGCAATTTTTTCGAGAATGGCATCATTCGATCCGTTAAATTTGCGCAGATTTAATCAAATATTCTTGCTTTATGACCTGGAAACAAGTCTTCACCTCGTCTGTCGGTAAAAAGCTGATTATGGGCTTAACCGGAATCTCCCTCGTTTTGTTTTTAATTGTACATGCAGGAATCAATGCCTGTGTATTTGCCGACCTGGTCGACCCCGATGAAAACGGTGAAATGTTCAATAAGGCCGCCCACTTCATGGGTTCTACCGTGTTGATCAGGATCACTGAAATCGGACTGTTTGCCGGAATCATTCTGCACATTGCACAAGGGTTGTTACTGACCGCAGAAAACAAAAAACGCCGCAATGTAGGATATGCAGTTCCTTATACTGCGGGCAGTAAATGGTACAGCAGAAGCATGGGCCTCCTGGGCACACTGATCCTGTTGTTCCTGGTGCTTCACCTATATCACTTCTGGGCTTCGGCGCGTTTTACCGGCAGGGGGCTTGAGCCGGTATCCTACAACGGCGTGGAAATGCACAATATGTTCGGGCTGATGAAAGCCACTTTTTCTGAATGGTGGGTGGTAATTCTATATGCCCTGGGATGCCTTTCCCTCTACTATCACCTGGCGCACGGTTTCCAGAGCGCCTTCAAAACACTGGGTGTTCACAATAAAAGATACAATGCCATGCTGAGCAGCCTGGGATATGGCTTTTCTGCCGTCATCACCATTGTATTTATACTCATGCCGCTGAGCTTTGTATTAGGCTGGATTGGATAATCTGCAACCGCATTGCATGGGCGGGGGCCATGTATGTACAACAAACGAATAAAATTCTACTCATAATAAACCATCGGATATGTTAGATGCTAAAATTCCTTCAGGACCATTGGATATCAAATGGTCCGAATACAAGGGACACTGCAAACTGGTAAACCCGGCCAATAAAAGAAAGCTGGAAGTAATTGTGGTGGGAACAGGATTAGCCGGCGCTTCTGCAGCCGCTACACTGGGCGAACTGGGCTATAAAGTAAAAGCCTTCTGTTTTCAGGATTCTCCGCGTCGTGCGCACTCCATTGCAGCACAGGGCGGTATCAATGCTGCCAAAAATTACCAGAACGATGGCGACAGCGTTTTCCGTTTATTTTATGATACCATCAAAGGGGGCGACTATCGTGCGCGCGAAGCCAACGTTCACCGTTTGGCCGAAGTAAGCGGCAATATTATAGATCAGTGCGTGGCACAGGGCGTGCCCTTTGCACGGGAATACGGCGGCTTATTAAGCAACCGTTCTTTTGGCGGTACACAGGTACAAAGAACATTCTATGCTGCTGGTCAGACCGGCCAGCAACTATTGATAGGCGCTTACCAGGCACTGGAGCGCCAGGTAGCATTGGGCAACGTAAAAATGTATTCCCGCCATGAGATGCTCGAAGTGGTAAAGATCGACGGCAAAGCAAGAGGGATCATTGCCCGCGATCTGGTGAGCGGCAAACTGGAAAGACATTTCGGACATGCGGTATTGCTTTGCACCGGAGGGTACGGCAACGTATTCTACCTGTCTACCAACGCAATGGGCAGTAATGTTACCGCTGCATGGAAGGCGCACAGGAACGGTGCTGCATTTGCCAATCCCTGCTTTACACAGATCCACCCAACCTGTATTCCTGTAAGCGGAGACCACCAGTCTAAGCTGACCCTGATGTCTGAGTCGTTGAGAAATGACGGACGAATCTGGGTTCCGAAGAAGAAAGGAGAAACCAGGAAAGCCACTGATATTCCGGAAGAAGAAAGAGATTACTACCTCGAAAGAAGATACCCCGCATTTGGTAACCTGGTGCCCCGCGATGTGGCTTCCAGGGCCGCCAAGGAAAGATGTGATGAAGGATATGGTGTGGGTACCAGCAAGCAGGCGGTATACCTCGATTTTGCCGATGCCATTGTTCGGTACGGCAAGATAGAAGCCGGCAAGGAAGGAAAACCCGATATGAGCATGGGAGAGATCATTGTACTGGGTAAGGAAGTAGTAAAAGAGAAATACGGGAACCTCTTCGACATGTACGAAAAGATCACCGGAGAAAATCCCTATGAGGTGCCCATGCGGATCTACCCTGCGGTACACTATACCATGGGTGGCTTATGGGTAGACTACGAATTACAAACAACTGTTCCGGGATTATATGCCTTGGGCGAGGCCAATTTCAGCGACCACGGAGCCAACCGTTTAGGTGCTTCTGCGCTGATGCAGGGGCTGGCCGATGGTTACTTCGTTATTCCTTATACATTGGGAAACAATCTGGCAGAAGAAATCTACAGCAAGGCGGTAGAAACCTCCCACCCCGCTTTTGAAGCAGCAGAAAAAGAAGTTGCTGCCAGAATTGAAAAACTGATGAACATTAAGGGTAAACAGTCTGTGGAAAGCTTCCACAAACGCCTGGGCAAAATCATGTGGGAGAAATGCGGTATGGCCCGTAACAAAGAAGGCCTGCAGCAAGCTATCCGTGAAATTCAGGAATTGAAAAAAGAATTCTGGAGCGATGTAAGAATTCCGGGAAGCGTTGATGAAATGAACCCGGAACTGGATAAAGCCAATCGCGTTGCCGACTTCCTGGAACTGGGCGAACTGATGTGCCAGGATGCGTATAACAGGAACGAAAGTTGTGGCGGACACTTCAGGGAAGATTTCCAGACACCGGACGGAGAAGCATTGCGCGACGATGCCAACTACATGTATGTGGCAGCCTGGGAATACAAAGGGGAACATGAATGGACCCTGCACAAGGAGCCATTGGTGTACGATGTAGTTAAACCTACCCAACGTTCATATAAATAATCTATCGTAAACGACAAATCTTTTAGAATGGAACACTACAATATGAATCTGACTGTGAAAGTCTGGAGACAAAAAAACAGCAGAGCACAGGGCAATTTCGAAAGCTATTCTGTGAAAAATATTTCTTCCGAAATGTCCTTCCTCGAAATGATCGATGTATTGAACGAAGAATTGATTGTGGAGGGAAAAGAACCGATTGCATTTGATCACGACTGCCGCGAAGGTATTTGCGGACAGTGTTCCATGTATATCAACGGTAAACCACACGGACCATGGCAGGCCAACACTACCTGCCAGTTGCACATGCGTGCATTCAAAGACGGAGATACGATTGTAGTGGAGCCCTGGAGATCTGCGGCATTCCCTGTAATCAAGGATCTGATGGTAGACCGCTCCGCATTTGACCGTATTGTACAAGCCGGCGGTTTTATCAGTGTGAACACCGGTAATGCAGTAGACGGAAATTCACTTCCGATCAATAAGGATGCGGCAGATGCTTCATTTGCTGCGGCCATGTGTATTGGCTGCGGCGCCTGTGTTGCGGCTTGTAAAAACAGTTCTGCCATGCTGTTCCTGAGCGCCAAAGTAGCACACCTGGCGTTACTGCCGCAGGGAGATCCGGAACGCAAGTCCCGTGTAATGAACATGGTGGCGCAGATGGATAAGGAAGGGTTCGGCGCCTGTACCAACACCGGTGCCTGCGAAGCTACCTGTCCCAAGGAAATCTCTATCAGCAATATTGCCCGTCTGAACAACGAATACTTAAGAGCCAGCCTCACCGCTGAAAAATAAATTGAACAACATCAAAGGAAAGCCATTGAAGTTTCAATGGCTTTTTTTATTCGCCGGAAATTATGAAGAAAGATCCTTATCAATGGCCTGCAAAAAAAGCCCCTGTTGCCGAAATCTGCCCTGTGGCAAGAACCCTGCACGGAGAAACCTTAACGGACAATTACCACTGGATGGCCGATTATTTTAAACAGGGGCCCGAAAGCAACAAAGTAATTGAATATCTCCGGGCAGAAAATGCCTATACCGACGCAATGCTCCGCGGAACCCAATCCCTTCAGGAAAATTTATTCAACGAAATGAAGGCAAGGATTAAGGAAAAAGACGAGAGTGTTCCGGTATTTAAAAACGGGTATTACTATTATACCCGAACAGAGGAAGGAAAACAGTACTATAAATATTGCCGGAAAAAAGGAAGTTTGAGTGCGCCGGAAGAATTATTGCTGGATGTGGATGCCATGGCGGGAAACAAAGCCTATTACAGTATTTCCGGCATTACCGTGAGTGAGAACAACGAATTACTGGCATACGGAGTGGATGAATTATCCCGCAGGCAATACACAATTGAAATCAAAAACCTGGTTACAGGGCAACGCTATCCGGAACGCATTGCGGGAACAGCGGGCGACCCGGTTTGGGCCGGTGATAACACCACCCTGTACTATACAGCCAATCATCCCGTATCGCTCTTATCGGAGAAAATTAAAAAACACCGTTTAGGAACGGATAGCAGCGAAGACGTTGTGGTGTATACAGAAGCTGATAAAAGTAATTATATCGGCGTGGAAAAATCTAAGAACAACCAATACATCTTCATTGTATCGCAGGCTACTGTTTCCTCAGAAACCTTTTACATTAACGCCAATACCCCTGATGCTCCTTTCCGTTCATTCCAGCCAAGAATGAAAGATGTACTCTATAATGTATATGCACTGGGAGATCGTTTCCTGGTTACAACCAACTGGCACGCGCTCAACTTCAGGTTGATGGAAACTCCGCCTGATCAAACAACCGCAGATTACTGGAAAGAAATCATTCCGCATCGCAGTGATGTATTATTGCAGGGCCTGGAAGAGTTCCACGGGTTTATAGTGATCAACGAAAGAAAGAATGGATTAGCCAGATTACGCGTGCAACAGCTCGCTACAGGGCAGGAACACTATATTGATTTTGGAGAAACTGCATATACGGCCTCCTTCAATACCAACCCCGAATACAACAGTAATACCCTGCGTTACGGGTATACCTCCCTCACTACGCCGGCCTCCATTTACGAATACGACATGATTTCAAGGGAGCGGAAATTACTGAAGCAGCAGGAAGTACTTGGCGGATACCGTCCGCAGGATTATACCACCGAAAGAATTTATGCAGCCGCGCAGGATGGAACAAAAATTCCGATCTCCATTGTTTACAGGAACGGCTTTATTAAAGACGGCAATGCTCCGCTCCTGTTGTATGCCTACGGCGCTTATGGAATCAGCATGGATGTTGGATTCAACAGCACAAGGCTCAGTTTGCTGAACAGGGGATTTGCATTTGCCGTTGCCCATGTCCGTGGCGGACAGGACCTGGGCCGACAGTGGTATGAAGACGGAAAACTGATGAAGAAATGCAATACGTTTACCGATTTTATTGATTGCGGACGGTACCTGGTTCAGCAGCAATACACATCGAAGGAGCATCTGTATGCCCAGGGAGGCAGTGCAGGCGGATTGCTGATCGGCGCCGTATTGAACATGGCACCGGATCTCTGGCATGGGGCCATTGCACAGGTGCCCTTTGTGGATGTAATCAATACCATGCTAGACGAATCCATTCCACTGACCACCAATGAATTTGATGAATGGGGGAATCCCAAAAACAAGGAAGCCTACCATTACATGAAAGCGTATTCGCCCTACGAAAATATAGCGGCAAAAGATTATCCGCACTTGCTGGTAACTACCGGTTTGCACGACAGCCAGGTGCAGTATTTCGAGCCTGCCAAGTGGGTGGCCAGGCTCCGCGCAGTTAAAACAGACCAAAATGTATTGCTGTTGCGAACCAATATGGATTTTGGACATGGCGGAGCATCCGGCAGATTTGATTATTTAAAAGATATAGCACTAACGTATGCCTTCCTGTTTGCGCTGGAAGGTATTCAGGAATAAACAGACTATGGCCAACCCGTATTTCCATTTTAAAAATTTCTCTGTTTACCAGGATGCCTGCGCCATGAAAGTATGTACGGACTCCTGCCTCTTTGGGGCATGGGTTGCGGATTACCTGCAACAATATCCGCCCAACAACGGAAACCTGCTCGACATCGGAACGGGTACGGGCTTACTGGCGTTGATGCTCGCACAGCAAATCCCTGCACATATAGATGCGGTGGAGATGGATGAAGCAGCAGCCGGGCAGGCAGTAGCCAATTTTTCAGCATCTCCCTGGAGTGCCAGGCTTCGGGCAACCCATTGCAGTATTCAGGACTTTGCAGCCAACCCGGCTTTGCAGTATGATTTCATCATCAGCAATCCGCCTTTTTTTGAAAACGATCTGCAAAGCGGGCAGGAAAACAGGAACCTTGCCCTGCACAGTAAGGCATTGAAGTTGAGTGAACTGATTGGCGGCATAAAGCAACTGTTGCAGCCGGAAGGCCGTTTTGCCATACTAATCCCCTTTTCGAGGTGCACTTATTTTAAAGCTGAAGCCGAAAAATCGGGGTTTTATCCCCTTCGGGAAGTTCTGGTAAGGCAAACCACGGGGCACGTTTTTTTCAGATCCATGTTGATTTTTGGCAGGCAGGCTGCGGCAGGTATTACGGAAGACCTTGCTATTAAGGATGGCCCCGATTACACAGAAGGTTTCCGTAAACTGCTGACCCCCTATTACTTACCATTCTAATTGATTACCTTCGCTGGGTGAATTATTTGAAGACATTAACACTTGGTGCTCTCCTGCTGGTTGCAGGATGCAAAACGCAGGAACAACCGATGCTTCCCGCAGAAAGTGGCTTTGATGCGGGCCGTGAATTCCTGGAAGCCTGCAACAAAGGAGATTTTAACAGGGCCGCATTTTATATGTTGCCGGATATCAGCAACGAGGGCTACCTGAAAAACACCGAAGCCGTATTTCGCAAAAAAAACAAAGAAGAAAGACAGCAGTTAAGAACAGCCTCCATCAACATTCGGTCTGTCAGTGATCTGACCGACTCCACCGTTCTGATGCAATACAGCAACTCTGTTGATACCCGGCCTCAGAAACTTATGATAATCCGCCGGAACAGTCAATGGATGGTAGATTATAAAAAAACATTTCAACCGTAAGGCTTCATGAAGAATATATTGCTGGTAGGCGTTGGAGGCATGCTCGGGTCCGTACTCAGGTACCTTGCATCGGTCTGGATAAAACCGGTTGGATTTCCCCTGGCTACTTTAAGCGTGAATATATTGGGCTCATTACTGATCGGGTTGATCATGGGATGGGCTGCAAAGCAGCCACAGCAGGAATTCTGGCGGCTGCTTCTGGCAACAGGCATCTGTGGCGGCTTCACCACGTTTTCTGCTTTTGCCTGGGAAAATTTACAGATGCTTCACCAACAACGGTACATGCATTTTTGCATCTATGCGGGCAGCACATTAATTTTATCACTTATAGCTGTAGCCGTTGGTTACTGGCTTAGCAAATAAATCAAGCAATCAGATATGGAATCACAAACAGTAAAACACCCATGGCATGGTGTTCATCATGGAGAAAATGCACCTCGTGAAGTTAATGCCATTATCGAAATTCCGCAGGGATCCCGGTGCAAGTACGAAATCGATAAGGAAACCGGTTTATTGAAGCTGGACAGGGTGATCTTTTCCTCTTTCCACTACCCGGTAAACTATGGTTTTATTCCCAGGACATACGGAGGAGATAAGGATCCGCTGGATATCCTGGTTATCACTTCCCTTCCCGTACAACCGCTTACCCTGATGGAAGCGAAAGTGATTGGCGTAATGCAGATGGTCGACCAGGGAGATCCCGATGATAAAATCATTGCTGTAGCGGCTAATGATCCCGGTGTAAACCACTACAATAATATTGAAGAACTGCCCAAACATTTCTTTGATGAATTACGTCACTTCTTTGAAGAATACAAAAGACTGGAAAACAAAACAGTGGTGGTGGAAGAATTTGGCGACAAAGCCAAGGCCCTCCTGATTGTGGAAGAAGCCATCGAATTTTATAAAACAACCTTTAAAAAATAAGCATATGGACTTCACCACCATTTTACTATTGGTCGTTGTTGGCCTGGTAGCCGGTTTCCTCAGTGGATTAATTGGTATCGGTGGAGGAGTCATCATTGTTCCCGCACTGGTATTATTCCTGGGGTTTACACAGAAAGAAGCACAGGGAACCTCCCTGGGAATTTTGCTGCTGCCCGTGGGTATCCTGGCCGTAATTCAGTATTACAGGCAGGGATATATGAATGTAAACTATGTATTGATTGTGGCAGCCGCCTTTGTTTTGGGGGGATTCCTCGGCAGCAAGCTGGCTTTGGGCCTCAGTGATGCAAAAATGAAGAAGATTTTTGCCATCATCATGATGCTGATAGCCATCAAAATGCTGTTTTTTGACCGGCCAAAACCGGCCCCGGCGGAGGATTCAACAAAAAATCAACAAACTGCCATCCAATAGATGGTTGATTGCAATCACGGGCTTATATTTGCAAAAATTAATTTTCATGGAAGCAAAACAATCTTCAGGTAAATATTGGGCATTATGCTTTTTCTGGTTGGCGGTATTGATCACGCTGCTGGTAGTGTATCGTGAGTTTTTCTGGCTGGCCCTGCCCGGTACAGTTACTTATTTTGCGAAGGCCATGGATATCATGTAGTCTGCAACCAACTGATATAGAAAATCCCTCCGGAAATCCGGGGGGATTTTCATTTGCACTACAATTTTTCTTTACCGGTAATCGGTATCTTTTAGCGATAGCTTTTCATCAGGCGTAACCGGTGGGTACGTTCCCCCGTATCGGAACTGATGATGCCCATATTGTCTATTTTATCAACCCTTACTCTACCCGAGGAATGAATAATGGTTTCTGCATCCAGCAGAATACCCACATGGGTAATCCTCCCCTCTTCATTGTCGAAGAATGCCAGGTCTCCGGTAACCGCTTCCTGTAAAAATCCAACTACCTCACCCAACTCAGCCTGCTGACAGGCATCCCGTGGAAGTGCCTTATTAAAAAAGCGGTACACCTGTTGGGCATAACCGCTGCAGTCTATTCCAAACACCGATCTTCCACCCCAGAGATAGGGCGTATGCAGGTAGGCTATTGCAAGCCGACGAATTTGCCCAGGCTCAAAAATGGCTTCATCAGGATTGGCGACCGTTCCCTGATAAGTAAAATGAAAGTGAGCCATCCGGGCCGTATGGTTGTTGAATAATCCCAATGATGCACCCATGGGGATCTGCATGGGGGTTCCGTTCAGATCCAGCAGGTTGGTGTATCCCGCGGCAAGATTTTTTCCTGCTGCGGCAGCCTGTTCATCCGGTATTTCCACCAGTTGCGTATGCTGACACCACCCCTCATAGCCATCATAGCTGCAACGGATTTTGATAAAGTCTTTGGCGGTATCCAGTATTTCAGCCGTTTCACCAAATAAGAGCTGGCTTACCATTTCACTTCTGTGGGCCGCTTCTGCCCTTAAAGGTGCAGCGGCAGTATATCCAACAACATAACCCATGAAAAAAATTTAGGGAAAGGTATGGAAATTTACGTGCATCGCATCTTACCACAAATGCTTAAATTGAAGCGTGCAGAAAAATGATTATCAACATATCAGCGATCAGGAACTGCTTAACCGATTTCATGCCGACCACAATAAACAATGGTTGGGCATTTTGCTGGAACGCTACACATTACTGCTGTTGGGGGTATGCATGAAATACCTTAAAAACGAAGAAGAGGCCAAGGACGCCGTTCAGCAGATTTTTCTGAAAGCGTTGGGTGAACTTGAAAAATACCCGGTTAGTTATCCGAAAAGCTGGTTGTATAAAGTGGCCTGTAATCATTGCCTGATGAAACTGCGGACAACCAGGATCAACGTACCCCTTTCAGACACGGCCGGTCTGCATGAAGAACAACCCGATACCGGCGAAATCAGGGCAAGAGAAATCAACCTGAACCTATTGGAAGAAAGCCTGGCGGAGTTAAATCCGGAGCAAAAAACTTGTATAACTTTATTCTACCTCCGGAAAAACAGTTACCAGGATATCTGTAACCAGACAGGATATTCGTTGTTACAGGTAAAGAGTCATATACAAAATGGCAAAAGAAACCTGAAAATGATCATGGAGAAAAAAAAGCAAAAATTGAATGGCCGACTGGAATGACATACTAAACGAAGAAGAACCGCTGAATGAGCAGGAACTCATGAAGTACCTCGGGGGAAATCCTTCGGAAGAAGAGCGTTTTGCCATTGAACGGCAAATGGCAGGTTCTGCTTTTGTAAATGATGCCGTAGAAGGCTTGCAGCAATTGGGTAGTCCCGAAAAGTTACAGGCACTGAAAGACCAGCTCAACAGGCAACTGCAAAAGGAAACCACCAAAAGAACAAAGCGCAAAAGAAAGCGCGGTATCGCGGATCAGCAATGGCTGATCGTTGCCATATTAGCTATCCTGCTCCTCTGTATTGCAGGTTACCTGATGATCCATTTCAACACAGGAAAATAAACATTGAACGATCCCTTACCGGCACAAACGGTTGATCAGCCCTGCATGTTCCGGATAGTCGGGAACCAATTCTCCGGCACTGGCCAATTCAAAATCAGCAAAGTCAAAACCAGGGGCAACCGTGCATCCCACAAAAGAATAGGTGCCGGCAGATTCAGATGCAAACCAGCAACCGGCAGGCACCACTGCCTGGTAAACCTCCCCTGCTGCTGCATGGTTGCCCAAACGAACCAGACGGTACCCCAGTTCGGAATCCAGCATATGTATCAGTAAGGAAGCCCCTTCGTAAAAATGCCAGCACTCATCGCTCTCTATCCGGTGAAATGCGGAGAAATTCTCTTTCAACAGTAAAAAATAAATGGCCGTCGAAAACAGCCTGGCCCCACGGAAGCGTTTCGGCAAGGCTTCATGCGGAATGGCTTCTTTAGACCGATAGGTTTCCTTGTAAAATCCGCCTCGGGATGAGCGGACAAACCATAGGAATCGATCAGCCCTTCGGGCCTGTTCTGGTGTGTTGCTTGTATATGCAGCATGAATCAATCAGTGAAGTGTATTTAAATACCGGTGAAAACACATTGCCAATGTAGTAAAACCTGCATAAATATCTGAAAAATTGATATCTATTCTTTTTGGTGGCTGGTTTTTTATTATCTTAGCTCTGAATCCCCCCATTTAATTTCATAAACGCAAATCGAAAAATGAACAAATTCAGGGACCAGCTTCTCAATGAAACTGCCACAAATTTTGGAGGCATGCCCGCAACAGATGACAAAAAACTTTTCATTACCAGATCCACCGATATTTCCGGTATTCTCGAATCTGATAATGATATTGTACTAGATGGTAATTTCAACGGAGTTCTTTACAGCAAAAAAACGATTCATATTACACAAACAGGTATGGTAAAAGGTGTAATAGTGTGTAATGAAATTAAAGTGGAAGGGGAAGTAGAAGGATCCATCTATGGCTTAAAAGTAAACCTTTGCAAGGATTCTATTCTGAAGGGTACCATCCATTGTACCATCATTAACACAGAAATGAACCAGTTTGTAGAGGCAAATATCAAATTGCTCAGCCTGGAAAAATCTGTATACGACTCCAGTTCTAAAGAACTCTTCGGCCAATTGAAGGACGTATTCAACAAGAATAATAAAGAAAATAATTATATCAGCATCTTTCAGAAAAAACTGGATGAGATCAAACCATCCACCAAGTTCTACTACAAGCAGGCGGAAGGCACTTCCGACAATTCCTATCTGTCCGGCAGCTCAGGCGGCGTAGACCAGGACGGCCTGGATGAGTTCCGGGACGACACGGGCGCACCCGATGCATAAATAGACGTTGAAGCTTACAAAGCTCTTAGGCATTATTACAGAAACTACCCCAGGCGCCAATCACCTGAATCTGCAGGAAGGCACTATGAAAAGATATATTGTTAACTCAATTTGCAACTCAAAATATCCTTACTTAATAACATACTCTTTTTGATCACTTTCGCTTAGGCTGAAATAGCCATATACAAAGTCATTGGGGTTATTCAGGTTGCGGATATTACCTCTTGCATTGGCAGGAGGTGATTGAAATGGATTTCCTGCGCCACTACCCGTATTTTTTATGATGATATTCATATAATTATAATAGGGCTTTGAAATCCCAAACAAGGTTAATGTTAATTTATCATTCATTTTTAAAGCTGTGTCAGAATAAAGCCACGACATTTTACTGCCTTGATTGAACTGGTCGTCTAAAACCTGGTATTCTGGAAACACCTTAGAGGGCACTATAAAATTAAACAGGTAAAAATTGTTTTGGTTGGCAAAATCATTGAAATTGATTTTAATTCCTATTTCATCACTATTAAACCCCAGGTCATTCCGCTGTTCTATCTCATTAATTTCAGGAGTAGGGGTTAACACTTCATCCGCCTTATAAATTTGATTATTGTATGTTACCGTTAGTGTATATTTTTCATTTAGAACGGGCTTGAAATTATCACACACGTAATTTCCGGTATTGAGCACTTCAATAAAATTGAAAACCGTATTTGCACTATTGGTAATAGTTACAGTTGCTCCTGTTACTTTAGGAATCTGTGCCTGAAAATAGCCAGTACTTGTAGTTAATTTTATTGTTTGCAGATTTCCAGTTGTCCCTTTTTGCCAGATAATGGATGCATCAATGACCAACCTTGGTGGAGCATCCTTTAAATCTATATTTACTATTTTCTCGCAACCAGCAAAAATCATTACCGATAATATTGATATTAACTTTTTCATTCCTTTCTAAAATTTGAAGTTGTAGGTAACACTTGGCACTATTCCAAAAACAGCAAACCTAACCGCTTCAGTCATTGCCGTTTGCCGATTTTGTCTGAAACTAATTGATGCGGCATTCTGTCTATTGTATAGATTGTATAATCCAAATACCCATTCTCCCCTCCAGCCATTTATCTTTTGGGGATTTGGAATATATGTTGCAGAAACATCCAGACGATGGTACACTGGTAATCTATTGGCATTTCTTGATCCAAAGTCGGGAACATTGATTCCCCTATATTGATATTTCGCTTCAGGAACACTTATTGGCTGACCGGATTGCAAACTAAAAATAAAACCAAAGCTCCATTTGTCGCTTTTCTTATAATTACCGGAAATAGATACATTATGCAATTTATCATAAGCGGTTTTATACCATTCGCCGTTATTGATCCCGGTTTCTACCGGTGTTCTTCCGGCAATTTGTTGTTCTGATCTGGATAAAGTATATGATATCCAGCCGGTAAGTTTTCCGGCATTCTTCTTAATCATCATTTCCAACCCATAAGAGCGGGCTTTGCCGTTTAAAATAACTTGTTCAATTTCATTGTTTGCGATTAATTCTGCCCCGTCTATATAGTCAATCCTATTTTGTATTTTTTTGTAGAAAGCCTCTATCTCCAATGAAAACCGATTATTTTTAAAATTGCTGAAATATCCAACGGCAAACTGATCCAATATTTCTGGTTTCAAAAAGTTATCGCTCGGAGTCCACAAATCCAGTGGAGTTGGCGATTGTGTGTTCGATATCAAATGAAGGTATTGTGTCATTCTATTATAGCTTGCTTTTACAGAATGATTATTATTCAATACATAAGAGAAAGAAAAACGAGGTTCCAAATTATTAAAACTGGCTATCGTTTCATTATGACCGTAATATTTTGTACCAATTGGAGTGGCCTTTTCATAAATTTTTGCGGAATTATTAAAAACGACTGGCTGATCTTTCTCATACAAATTAATTGTTTGACTGCCTAACCGATAAAACAAACTATTTCGCAAACCATAGTTAACAATCAACTTTGAAGATATTTTTTGTTCTACGTCGAAATATGCTGCTGATTCAAAAGCATATTTTTTATCTAACTGTTTGGCTAAAATGCCCGATTTATCATCAATAGGTGTAACTGTACCCGGGTTGAAGTTATAATACTGCGCATTTACCCCATAAGTAAGTTTTAGGTTATTGCCCAGGTAATGCTTGAAGTCGTATTTAAGGTTAAAATTCCGGATGCCCAATTTCCAGTCTAATCCTACAAACCCCACTTTCAATCCATAGTCGTAATCGTTGTAAATGAGCGATAAATTTGAAAAGAGTTTATCTGAAAAAAGGTGATTCCATCGTAAATTCAAAACAGAGTTTCCATATACATTCGTAAAATCTCCATTTAAATCAAATACATCTCTGCCAAAGTACCCGGATAAATACAAATTATTCTTTTTGTTGATTTTGTAGTTCATTTTTGTGTTCAAATCATAGAAGTAGGCAGCGTTTTTATTACCAGAAAGTTTAAGAAACAGGTGACCATAAGAAGCCCGCCCGGCAATCAGGAATGACCCTTTTTCCTTAACCAGTGGCCCCTCGGCCAGTAGTCTGCTGGAAACAATGCCTATCCCCCCTGAAAATTGTGTTTTTTCATTATTCCCCTCTTTTTGATAGATATCTAAAACAGATGAAAGACGACCACCGAAACGGGCAGGAATTCCCCCTTTATACAGCTTTAAATCCTTAATAGCATCAGAATTAAAAACAGAAACAAAGCCAAATAAATGGGAAGAATTATAAATAGTCGCTTCATCCAGTAAAATAAGGTTTTGATCGGCTGAGCCTCCCCTGACATTAAATCCGGACTGTCCTTCTCCTGCATTGGTAACGCCGGGTAATAATAAAATTGACTTAATAATATCTACCTCGCCCAAGACTACCGGCATTTGTTTGATTGCTTGAATGGAAAGTTTATTCACACTCATTTCCGGCCTCCGGATTTCGGCCTTGTTTTTAGTATTTTCTACTGTAATTGCCGATAAAATATTGGCTGTACCAGTCAGTTGCCAATTGCGTTTCAAATTCTGCTCCAGGATAACCTTTTCTTCTATAGGTTCATAACCAACAACACTTACCCGTATTGTATAATTTCCTTTTGGCAATGTGATGGAATAAAACCCATACTCATTAGTAGTAACGATAACCTTTGGTTCTTCAATAAAAATATTTACACCAATTAATGTTTCTGTTGATGTAATATCCCTGACAACACCACTCATCGTAAATTTTTCCTGAGAGATACCATGTTTAGATAGGATATTGAATAAAAGGAATAAACAAAAAGTACGACTGATCATTAATTATGAAATTTATATTTAGATAGGTTTGTAACCTTATATGCCTGTATTCTAAATATGTTAGAAACCATAAGCAATAGTTGGCAACACTATCTCACCCAGCGCACCTGCAGTTGCCGTACTTGTTTTCACGACTATCCCGTTCGAATATATTTTGATGGTCGCGGTCTGCCCCGGGGTTCCGGCTGTTTTTCCCTGGGCGCCAATTCCTATAGTTATTACATTGCTCCCATATAGAATTTCTTTGGACCAGGGTAATACAACATCCGTAACTGCGGTATTCCCGTTCGCATTATTACTATACAATACATCCAACTTACCGGTAAAATTACCTGTTATCTCATATTTGATATTCCGGCTGTTACCAGGGGTGGCCCCTCCATTATCTTTTTTGCAGGAATAAAGAAAAATACCTGTGAACAGGATCGCAAGAAAGCCAGTTAAAAAATTTCTCATGTTTTAAGTGTGTCTTTTTGTTTATTGTAAAAACCAAAAGTATTTTTATACCAGGGTCGAAACAATACTGATTTATCAGTATGCCTGCGTTGTGTTATTTAAAACGCTTACGTATTGTGCTATTAAAGACCAAGCGCATGTTTGATCTGAGTTTTTAATAGCACAACACGTTTAAAACTCTATTTTGTAGCTCAGGTTCGGTATTATTACCGATGACAGATCTTTTTCGATACGATTGGTTCGGCTGTTGTATTTGAATCCATAAAAATCCGACTGGTTGGTAAGGTTCAGAATTTTTAAAGCAAATTCACGGGAAGTCTTCTTCCGGTTGATCTTATAGCTTGCCGTAAAATGAATATTCAGAGAGGGAGTAACCTGCATACTAAAAGCGTTTTTTTCATCGTATAGGATGTCTTTTGCAGCATAGGACAAGGCTTCATTTACCGGTGAATACCTGCTTCCCCCCTGATAGGTAGCCCTTGCGTTCAGGCTTAGTACATTTTGCCTTGCTTTTCCTGTTTGCCATTCTTTGCCAAATAAAGCATTAAACACATAACTCCTGTTGTACCGTGTTCTGCGCCACAAGTTATCGCCTCCTCTATACTCAGCATTGAAAACAGATGCTGTTAATAAATAATAATACCCTTTCGATAAATACTTTTCAAGCGTTATATCCACGCCATAATTTCTACCAACCCCTCTGTTTTCCATTTTTTCGGCCAAAAACCAGTCTCCCTGCAGATTGAGAAAAGAAAATGAGCTGTCTGGAATGACCGGAACATTAAACAATTGCTGGAAATAAGGCTCAATCTTTAAGCGTACAAACTCGTTGATCTTCCAATCATAACTGAGCACAAAGTGGTGTGCTTTTGTAAAATCAAGGTTCTTATTAACCGCTTTCTGCCCCGTTTGAAGTGAATTATTCAAATAAAAGTTTAACTGTTCCAGGCGGCTGTGCAATCCATAAGCAACACCGATAGATTGCGTTTCATTGATCTGCCGGCGAATACCAAGCCTTGGTTCAACCGTATAATGGTTATTCAGTGTAAAAAGCTGACCATTCACTCCTATATTGACTTTTAGCCTGCTGCCAAGCGCCAGCGATGAGCTGGTATATGCCGAAACCAATGTACTGTATCCTTTTGCATTTACGATCTCAACAGGCAGGCTGCCTGGTGTGATTGAATTGTTGAGAAACAGGTTATACTTCATACCTGTTACCGTTATTCCTGTTCTGTTGGAGAAACCCGAACCAAACTTTTTATTGATAAAAGAAGAGAGCACAACATTCAAGTTGCTATTGCCGATCTTACTAAATGGCGCTAAGTCTAGCCGGCTGTCTAATCGCTGTGTATTCCAGTCTACCTTACTTCCGGTAGCCGCCAGTGTTGTTTTGATATAAGCATTGTGCTTCAGGAAATAAAAATGACTTGCCCCAACTGCCAGCGTATATTGCTTTATATCATCCTCATTCCTGTCTTTCTTATATTCCCATTTTAAACTGTCCATTACGGCTTTAGACGCTGCCTTGTCTATGAGCGCCATACCCCAAACAGTGAAGATACCGGCTTTTGAAGTGGGGAAATTAAGTTTAAACGAAAGATCCTGGTATTTGATACTATTGGCATTCTCCGGCAGTAATGGTGCCAATAAAGCAAGTGTGGAATAACGGTAATTGAAAAGATACGATGATTGGCCTCCTTTTTTGAAGGGTCCCTCCGATGAAGCGTCAATTCCGATGATACCCGCCTGAAAGGTATTTTCCTTTTTTTGATTATTTCCATTTCTCATAGCTATATCGAAAACACCTGATAAAGCATTATTGTATTCCGCCGGGAATGCCCCGGTAAAAAAGCCCGAGTTGGCTAGCATCTGGCTACTCAATGCCGTTAATGTTCCGCCCCCAAATACTTTCAGGTCGCCAAAATGATTGGGGGTAGGAATTTCAACGCCCTCCATTTTCCATTGTACAAATTTGGGCGCATTTCCTCTTATGATGATTCCGTTTACATCCGTATTGCTTGCAACACCCGCAAAAGAGGAGGCCAGCCTGGCCGGATCATCAAAGCCGCCGGCGAAGCGTTTGGCCTGTTCAACCCCCAGCACCCTGGCACTTACCGTGGCCATTGAATGAGGCGGCTGATCTTTGTTTATACGAGACCGGACAACAACCTCACCTAACCTGGCTACCTTCTGTTCCAGCCCGATCAGCACGAACGTTTCTTTTGCAGAACCTACAACCACATCCCGAATGAGCGAAGGCTCATAGCCTGCACCTGTAGCCTGAATATTGTATCTTCCAACGGGAATATTGACGAAAACAAAGTTACCGGCACTATCCGCAGTAACATTTATGGGCTTGCCCTGGGAGAGCAATTCAACCGAAGCAAAACCAACCGGGGTATTTGATACATGATCAACTACCGATCCCCTGATGGTTTGAGTGGGCTGTGCCTGCAACCTGGCAAGCAACATAACAAAACTGAACAGGATCAAAACTCGAATCATATTGAATGGAATTAGAAAGCGCAAAAGTCTTTCCTGTTCCGGTCTTATACAATACTGATTTGTCAGTAATCCTATTCCAGAAGTCCGAATTTAGAAGCAAAAACAACAGCCTCATGTGAATTATTGGCACTTAATTTCTTCAATAACCGCTGCCGGTGTGTATTGACCGTATGCACGCTGATAGAAAGCTTGCCCGAAATCTCTTTGCTCAAAAAACCTTCTTTCACCAGTTTTAAAATCTCTACTTCTCTTTTACTTAGTTCCAGTTCCGGCTTCTTGGGCGTTTCCAGTGATATTAAATTACCTGTTTTGAAGTTTAACAACTGTGGCCCGGTAGGGTTGTCGCTTTCCTGGTTCGGCGAAATATCTACGATACTGAATAAAAGCCATATTTGTCCGGCCTTGTCTAATTCCAATACCTGATATTGCTCAATAACACGCACGTACTTATTCCCGGCATTCAGCATCCGGTATTCGTCAATCACTTTATGGTTTAGCTTCTCTTCCCTGGAAAATGCAGTAAATATCTTCAGCGTTGCAATGCCATTTAATGCAAGCCGGAGTTGCTCTTCAGGATGAATTTTACACTGAAAAAAATGATGGTTTAAATCTTTATAATCGGCTGGCATATAACCCAGCATTTTCCCGAAATTGGAAGAGAAATATATTGTTTCTTTTTTATTCATATCAAATACCTGAATACCGGAGTTGCTGATATCAGACAATACATTCAGCAGTTTAATATGTTCCTGCATAACGGTATAGTCTAATAATCTTTCATCAAACTGATACTGCGACAGAAATCTGAAAAATATTTCCCCGATGCTGTTCTGCTCTTCCATAAAGAATCTTTTATACAAAAGAACAAAAATATTGCAAGCTATCAATACCCTGTTACCCAAAATACAATCCGCCCTGATATGTTTTCCTGAACTCTGAAGGAGTTACCCCTGTAAGGTGTCTGAAAAATCTTGAAAGATTGCCCGGTTCCCTGAAGCCCAAGGAATCGGCGATCTCATTGATTGTCCGGTTTGTGTACAGCAATAAGGACTTGATTTCGAAAACGAGCCGCTGCCGGATCAGATCGCCTGCATTCACGCCAAAAACGCTTTTGCAATATTTGTTTAAAGTAACACGGGTAGTAGACAATTTCACCGCATAATAAACCACTCCATAAGCGGCGTTTATTTCTGATTCCAGTAAATACCGGAACTGGTGTGCCATGTTTTGCTCTTTCATTCCAACCGGAATGTTGTACTGTCTGCTATAAGCCCTGCTCAACGCATGTAACAGGTAAACAAGCTGAGACCGGAGGAAGGAGTCACTATCGGTCTTGCGATGGTTAATTTCATCAATCGTATTTTGGGCAAGATCGTTCAGCGCCCTCCATTCTTTATCTGCAGGACTAAGAAAATGCGGAAACTGCCTGTAAAAGAAGGGGAGGCTACAAAGGAATAATTTGTTTTTCAGGTATTCGCTCAGAAATTCTTCCCGGAACAATAAAAAACGGCACTTCAGCGCTTTCTTCTTAACAAACCATTTTCTTTTGCGAAAAGGGGATATAAAAATAATCATACCCGCAGACAGCGCTATTTTCCTGCCATCCAGCAACAAATGCCCCGAACCTGCTTCCAGAAAAATCAATTCATAGAAATCAGTAGCATGTTCTTCCTCTTCAAAGAAATAACCCGGGAACCTTTCGATAGGACCCGCATCAATCAGTAATTCATTCCCGTATTTCCAGTTATTAAATTTAAAAATTCTCATAATCTGATCAATTCATCAAAAAACCGGTTTATCCAGGGCCTGTGCGGGTGGACGCATCTTCAAAAGTTTCGAGACCGTAGCGGCTATTTGAAGTGAACTCACCCCTTTCAGTTTCTTTGCAGGCACATCCCCACCCCAGGCATAGAAAATGGATTGCCCCTCTCTGATTTTTGCCAGGCAACCGTGAACAGCCCGGCCTGTTTCGTTCATAGTTCCGTTTATAAGGAAATTTCTAACACCTTCGGGCTGATCTTTAAACATATCAGGATCAAATGAATTGCTGATCCAATAAGGTATCGATGGTATATACCTCCCGGAAAGGGAATATCCCTTCCTGCAACTTACAAATAAATCGCCTGAATAATCCGCATGGTACAACCCTATCTTTTTCTGGCCGTTGCTGTCTGCCACCAGTTCAAAAACCGGCTCACCGCTTTTTTCGTCCCGGAAATGCTCCAGCGTTTTTTTCAATCCGGCTAAATAGGCTGCATATCTTTCAACGCCAATTTTTGCAGGGTTAATATAAATATGGGCCGAATTTCCGCTCGGCACTGCCTTTACTTCGTTTTTACTAAAAGCGTAACCGGATTGCTCCAATAAATTATTCAGCAACAGTACAGAATGTGTCGGGATCATTCCGTGATCTGAAAATATAATGAAGGAAGTCCCTTTAGGGGCTGCATCCATTATTTCCAGTAAATAACCGTCAATAATCCTGAACCATTTTTCAATGATTCTTTCATACCTGGCTGGTCTCAGGCCTAGCTCCGCACCATAGTCCAACTGTCTTTTATCAGTTAGCGTATAACGGTGCTGTACATCATCCAGTGTAGAGAAATAGCCAAACAACAAATCCCAGTTTTCCTCCTTCATACCCGCCAGAATAAGGCTTTTTGAATAAGCAGCCAGTCTCCCCACCTGCTCAAACCAGGTTTCTTCAGAAACCTGCCCCGATGTCTCCTTCCGGTTGTCTGGTTCTCCCGGCCATAGTCCGCAGGATTGCTGCATCCGATCCATAAAGGATTGCGGATACCCGTACACTTCCGCAGGCGGGGACAGGTAAATCCGGAACCTGCCGTTTTTCAAAGACGAATTGAACAAACAGGAAGACACCGTATACACTTTGCCAGAAGAGGCAATACGCATCACTTTCCACCCTGTTTCCGATAAGGAAGCCGAATAGCCATTGCTCAGAATCGAATCAGTATCTATGATAATCCTGAAAGAAGGTTTTAAAATATTCGCCTCATCTACAAGTGTATCCTTCAAATAAAACCATAGCCCCGCCTTTTTCCCGGCGTTCAGATTAAGTTCAGGCACGATGGCTGTACGCTCGTCAAAAAGGCGGATATACTGTTGGCCATTTAAGGTGTATGTTTCCTTTCCAGCAATCAAATTGAATATGACAGAAGGGCCTGCAATGGCAGGGTACATCAGCATGCGATCAGTCATTCTGCTGCTGTCTGAATAATCAATTCCAACCCCTCCCAATGCAATTACTTTTTTCCCCTGCCGCTTGGCTGCCTGAAAAATGGATTCGGCATGATACGGTCTGCTGAAAGCTGTGAATGGAGGTTCATCCCATTGTTGGCTCTTGCTTCTGAATGAATTGCCAACCATTCCGGTTGTGCCGGGAGTTGCGCCGGTGAAAATGGAAATATGCGAAGCCCCGGTTGAAGCAATATTGACAGGATATACGGTTTTGGCATATGCCCCGGTTTTCCTGATTCTGGCAAATGCACCATCCGCGGGCAAAACCCCATTCTTCAGGAACCTGTCGATCAAATAATCCGGCGTGCCATCCAGCGAAATCATGACTACTTTATTTGGTACAGGTGGCTGTGATTGCAGATCCGATAAAAAGCCGGCAAAGCTGATAAATATGATTAGGATATTCCTGGCATTAATGCCGGGAGGAACCAATCCTGTAATTGAACATACTGTCATTTCTGATATATTTTGGCAAAACTAATTTGCCCTTCCGCTGAAGCCTGTATCAAAAACGAAAGAAATCTGTCAATTTGATAAATACCCGGAACCGCTGTGTAGAAACGGACAGGCCGGCTATCGGAGATAGCATCTGCCCGGGCCGGGATAATAAAGCAAAAGGCAACCTTTTACAAGGCTGCCTTTTGAGTAGTGTGTGGAGCCGACCGGATTCGAACCGGTGTCCAAACATCGTGACCATTAGCTTTCTACATGCTTATTTTCTTATTCATTGTCGGCTGCGTGCCGGGAAGAAACAAACCAACCCGCAGCTTAGCTGGATGAGCTTAGGCAACAGTCACAGCCTTTTGTTGCAGCATCTCCTTTTGTTTTGAGTCGGCGGCGGCACCTGGAAAGAAGCGAACCTGTGCGGCGGCCCAAATGACGGTCTAATCACTGATTAGGCAGCCATGGCATACTGTGTATTGCCAGATAATGGTTGAATATTCAGATTAAAGTGCTAATTATCCAACGCACTGCATGCTTACACCAACCGTAACCTATGCTGTCAAAACCAACACGGCCCCAATTAATGAAGAGTGTACAAAGTTAAGCTCAAAGTTTGATGATTACTTCAATAACCTCCAGAAGTCTAACCCCAAAGCGTATGCCATAAGTCCTAAAAGCAGTATCATACCTGCCATTTGGGCATATTCCATGAACTTATCGCCCGGTTTACGGCCGGAGATCATTTCATAGATGGTAAACAGGGCATGCCCGCCATCCAGCGCCGGAATAGGCAGGATATTCATGAATGCGAGCACAATGGAAAAGATACCGGTGAGTGTCCAGAATCTTTCCCAATCCCAAACACCGGGAAAGGTATTGCCGATACTGATGACGCTGCCCAATGAATCGCTGGCATTTACCTTGCCGGTGAAAATCTGCTTGATCCCGGCTACATATTTATCGAGCGTTTCCCAGCAATGGTTAAATCCGATCGGAACAGACTGCAGCAGGGTATATTCTGTGGTAACAGTTCCCAATATGGAATAAGGACTCACGGCAAAAAAACCGATAGAACCTTTATCGTTGATCAATGCTTTCACCTGTACCGTATCCGCACCCCTGATGAGGCTTAAGGTAACCAGGGAATCACTGTATCTTTTTTTGACTGCATCAAAGTCGTTATAGTAAGGGCATGGCTGGTTGTTGATCGCAATCAGGGTATCGCCTTTACGCAATTCCCCATTGGTAATGGTGGCAGACTTGCCCACAGAATCAATGATCACCGGGTAACGGGGAATGATCATTCCGGCAAACTTCTTTTGCTTCACAATGGTTTTGGAGAAGTTTTCCGGAATGGCCAGGTCAATCTGGCTTCCATTGCGAACCACTTGTATTTTCTTCGCTTCCTTCAGCACCATTTCAGATTCGAGGGTGCCGAAATTTTCAATTGGCTGCCCATCGATCCCTACCACATTATCTCCATCCTGCAGACCGATCGTTTTGGCCAGTGAGTCTACATGTACCCCATACTTCAGGTTTTTCACAGGCAATTGTTCCTCACCCCAAACCCAGGTAATACCGATAAAGATGACAATCGCCAGGATCACATTCACCACTACTCCCCCAACCATAATGATGAGTCGTTGCCAGGCCGGTTTGGAACGGAATTCCCAGGGTTGTGCCGGAAGATTCATCTGCTCTTTGTCCATACTCTCATCGATCATGCCGGCAATTTTAACATAACCGCCAAAAGGAATCCAGCCAAGGCCATATTCGGTTTCACCGATCTTCTTTTTCCAAAGGCTGAACCATGGATTAAAGAACAGGTAAAATTTTTCCACCCTGCATTTAAAAAATTTAGCCGGCAGGTAATGCCCTAATTCGTGCAGAATTACCAATATGGAAAAGGACAAAATAAACTGCCCCATTTTCACTCCCACACTTAACCAGTCAATTGCTAATAAACTCATATTTAATTTCCCGAAGGTTTTATTTTACTAATTATAATTTACATATGAACAAGAGAAGCGGCAAAATCGCGTGCCGCTGCATCGGTGTCGAAATATTCCTGCAAAGTAGGCTGCTCAATAAAGTGAACCTTCGCCATGGTTTGTTCCACCATTTCTGTCATATCCAGAAACCCGATCCTGTTGCGAAGAAACGCAAAAACGGCTATTTCATTGGCGGCATTCAGGATACACGGCATATTTCCGCCCTTGTACAACGCATCGGTAGCCAGTGCCAGGTTACGGAAGGTTTTTAAATCCGGCTCCTCAAATGTGAGTGTATTGGGCTTTTTAAAATCGTACCGGGGAAAGTCGTTGGCAATTCGTTGGGGAAAGGCCAATGCATATTGTATCGGCAGCTTCATATCGGGCATGCCCATCTGTGCCTTGATACTTCCGTCGTTGAACATCACCATGCTGTGGATAATACTTTGCGGATGCACTACCACCTGTATCTGGTGCGCATCTAGGTTGAACAGCCATTTGGCTTCAATCATTTCCAGCCCTTTGTTCATGAGGGTGGCGGAATCGATGGTTATTTTGGCGCCCATGCTCCAGTTTGGATGCTGCAATGCATGGTCTTTTTTCACATTCACCAGGAAGTTGGGTTTCTTTCCGAGGAAAGGACCACCGCTGGCGGTGAGAATAATTTTTTCAATCTTATTTCTGCCCTCCCCTACAAGGCACTGAAAAATGGCAGAGTGTTCGCTGTCTACCGGGATAATCGGAATTCGTTTTTCAGCAGCCTGGCGCATCACGATGTCCCCGGCTACTACCAGGGTTTCCTTATTGGCCAGGGCAATGGGCTTTCCCAGTTCAATTGCATTCAGGGTAGGTCTTAAACCGGCATATCCCACAATGGCTGCCAGCATCATATCATAACAATCAATTGAAGCGGCTTCTGCAAGCGCAGCCTCCCCCGCAAATACTTTAACGTCTGTCTTGGATAATGCTTCCTTAACGGTGAGGTATTTTTTCTCGTCACCAATCACCACCATATTGGGCTTGAAATACAAAGCCTGTTTGATCAATAATTCGTCATTGGACTGAGCAGTTAAAATTTCCGCAGAAAAAAGATCGGGATTCGCCCTGATCACGTCCAGTGCCTGAGTACCGATGGACCCTGTTGACCCGAATATAGCGATGCGTTTTTGACTCATTCAATTATTTTAACGGATACTGAATTGGCTACAAAATAAGCAAATATGCAGTATGCTTTGTTTACAATATTTAAGGTCTGGCCAGTACAAAAGGTTTTAATGCTTCTGCAATCTCCCGGTTATTGCTCAGGCGGGGTACTTTATTCTGTCCGCCCAGCTTACCGATTGATTTCATGTAATTGATAAATCCGCTCCTGGCAATCATCGTAATCTGCAGGGGTAATAAGATATTACCACGCATCAGGTCGTCGTAGTACACATTTTTTGCTCGCATCCATTGGTTCAGGGTATGGCTGAAAGCCTGCAGATCTGCCGGAGCTTCCTCAAATTCAATCAGCCATTCGTGGTAGCTTTTACCCTCTCCCTGCTGTATCATCGGCGCCACCGTAAACTCTGTTACCTTGGCATGGTGTTCGGAACATGCTTTCAACATAGCCTGCTCCACTTCTTCTCCAATCACATGTTCCCCAAAAGCCGATATAAAATGCCTGATCCTTCCGGTTACAATCAGCCGGTAAGGCTCCAGGCTTACAAATTTGACCGTATCACCCAGGTTATACCCCCATAAGCCGGCATTGCTGTTGATGATTAAAGCATAGTTTTCACCTAGTTTTACATCTTTCAGCGATAACCGGGTAGGGTTTTCGTTGAACACTTCTCCCGCAGGGATAAATTCATAAAAAATACCGCTGTTGGTATTCAGGAGCATCCCCTCTTCGTTTTGTGAATCCTGGAAAGCAAAGAACCCTTCGCTGGCAGGAAACAACTCCACGGAGTCTACTTTCCGGCCAATACTCTCGTAAATCCTTGCTTTATACGGCTCAAAATTGACCCCGCCCTGCACCATAACACTGAAATTGGGGAATAGTTCCCCCACTTTTTTGCCCGATTTCTCTATCAGGCGGTCAAAATACATCTGCATCCATGGCGGTATGCCACTGATCAGGGTCATGTCTTTATGGATTGTTTCTTCTACAATTTTATCCAGTTTGGTTTCCCATTCCTCTATACAATTGGTTTCATAACTCGGAAGCTGGTTAGACCGCAGATAGGCCGGAATATGGTGATTCACAATACCGCTGAGCCTGCCGGTAGGGATATTCCCGGTTCTTTCCAGCACCGGGGACCCGCTCAGGAAAATCATCCTGCCGTTGGCAAAAGCATAATTTCCGGTTTCAGCCATGTAACAAAACAAGGCATTTCTGGCACTGTGGATATGGTTGGGGATAGAATCCCGGGTAATCGGAATATATTTCACTCCACTGGTAGTTCCGCTGGTTTTGGCAAAATAAATGGGGCTTCCTTTCCAGAGCACGTTTTGCTTTCCCTGCTTGATCTCTTCAATATAGGGCTTCAGGAGCTCATAATCCCTGATGGGAACCGCCTGGGTATAACCGGCATAGTCGGTTACCTCTGCCAGCCGGTGGTCTTTCCCGAACCGGGTATGCTGGCCGGTTTTCAGTTGAGCCTTAAAAATGGCATCCTGGTGCTCCACAGCCAAAAGCATCCCTTTCCGGGTCTTATTATATATGAGCTGGGCAAAAGGTTTTGCCACAAGGGATTTTAGGTTCATAATTCGCTGATGATCAATCTGGAGGCAAAAATAGGGCCTTGTTGGCCGGTTTGGTGAGGCAAATAACTAAATTTGTGATAATTTATTTCGAAAATCTTTGTGATTTATTCCCGCAAAACCCTACCTTTGCCGTCCTAATTTTGGATAGCTATGTTAGCAGTTGTAAAAATCGCAGGTCAACAATTTAAAGTGCAAGAAGGTCAAAGCTTGTACGTTCCTCACCTGCAGGGCAAAACCGGAGACAAAGTAGAGTTCAATGATGTGCTGTTCGTTGACAAGGACGGTACTATTTCTACAGGAGCAGCTGTGAAAGCAACTGTAAAAGCAGAAATCATCAGTGACCTGGTACAAGGAGAAAAAGTGATCGCCTTTAAAATGAAGAGGAGGAAAGGCTTCCGCAAGAAGCACGGTCACCGTACTCATTACACCAGAATCAAAATCGAAAGCATCGCTTAATAAAACGCTTTGAATGCCGTGCAGGCAGCCGAAGTTTAAAATCATACAATTATGGCACACAAAAAAGGGGAAGGTAGCGTTAAGAACGGTCGTGACTCACAAAGCAAACGCTTAGGTGTTAAGATTTACGGCGGTCAACCTGCACTTTCCGGCAACATCATCGTTCGTCAGAGAGGTACACAATATCATCCTGGTAAAAATGTAGGAGTAGGTTCTGACTTCACATTATTCGCTTTATCTGATGGTATTGTTGAATTCAAAAAAGGAAGAACAGACAAGACAACTGTATCTGTTTTACCTTCCGTAGCTACTGCATAAAAAAAATATTTTGTAGTTCCAAATAAGTTTTTTTATTTTAGGGTATTATTTACTAACCATTAAATCTAAAAAACATGGCAACTGCAAAAAAAGCCGCTAAGAAAGCTGCTCCTAAAAAAGCCGCTAAGAAAGCCGCTCCTAAAAAAGCTGCAAAGAAAGCTGCTCCTAAAAAAGCCGCTAAGAAAGCTGCTCCTAAAAAAGCTGCAAAGAAAGCTGCTCCTAAAAAAGCCGCTAAGAAAGCCGCTCCTAAAAAAGCTGCAAAGAAAGCTGCTCCTAAAAAAGCCGCTAAGAAGTAAGCTTCTTATTTCTAAAGCAGAAATAGATTTAAGGTCCCGGACAATGTCCGGGATTTTTTTATGCCCATATTCCCCGTCTTTATTATTTTACACTATGATGAACAACTATGCCATAGCAGATAATTTCAGTTTATTATCCAAATTAATGGATATACATGGAGAAAACTCCTTCAAAGCCAAATCCTATGCTGCTGCGGCTTTCACCATCGAAAAACTATCTTCCCAACTGGCTGCCCTCCCACCGGAACAGATCTTTAAAATCAGGGGAATCGGAGACAGTATCGGAAAAAACATTGTAGAACAACTGGAAACCGGTCGTTTACCGGCACTGGATGAATACCTGAAAAAAACACCTGCGGGCATATTGGAAATGCTCGGTATTAAGGGACTGGGACCTAAAAAAATTGCGACTATCTGGAAGGAACTGGAAATAGAAACATTGGGAGAACTCCTGTATGCCTGTAACGAAAACAGGCTGATGCTGTACAAAGGTTTCGGAGAAAAGACCCAGCAAAATATCAAAGAAGCCATCGAATTTTACCTTGGTACATTGGGAAGTTATCTCTATCAGCAGGTGGAATCTTTCGTTGAAGTTGTTCACCAAAAACTTAAAACCGCCTTCAAAACCAGCTTTTTGCTGACCGGAGAATACCGCCGACAACTGGAAGTAATTAACCAGATTGAGTGGGTTACCAACGAATCTGCCACGGCATTAACAGATTTTTTTGTTCAACATGATTTTCGGGTAAAAGAGGAAAGCAGCGAATATATCCGTTTTGTCGGGAAAGAAAATATCATCCTCTGTTTTTATCTGGCAACTCCGCAACACCTGCAGTCTAAATTGTTTACCACCAGTTGCAGTGAGGCTTTTTTAAAGGAATGGGAACAGGTTACCCAGTGGAATGCAGGTGCAAGTTATGCATCGGAAGATGAGATCTTCAATCATGCCAATATCTGCCCTATACCGGCATACCAGCGGGAAACGGCGGAAATAATACACGCAGCACGGAACAACGAATTGCATTCGGTGATTGAACCGGAACAGATTACCGGCATCATTCATAGCCATAGTAACTGGAGCGATGGAAGCAATACCATCGATGAAATGGCCAAAGCTGCCATTGTCCGCGGATACCAGTTTCTTGTAATCAGCGATCACTCCAAATCGGCCTTCTATGCCAATGGCCTACAGGAAGAGCGCATCAGGGCGCAACACCGGCAGATTGATGAACTGAATACAACGCTGGCTCCTTTTAAAATCTATAAAAGCATTGAAAGTGATATCCTCAACGATGGGGGACTCGATTATGCCAACAATATTCTGAAAAGCTTTGACCTGGTTATCGCTTCGGTGCATTCCAACCTCAAAATGAGCCAGGAAAAAGCCATGAACCGGCTGATCACGGCCATTGAGAACCCCTATACCTCCATTCTCGGACACATGACCGGCCGCCTCCTGCTTAGCAGGAACGGCTATCCCCTTGATCATGAGAAGATCATCGATGCCTGCGCCGCCAATAATGTGGTCATTGAGCTGAACGCGCATCCAAGACGTTTAGACATAGACTGGAGATGGATCCGAAAAGCCCTGGATAAAAATGTGCTGATCTCCATTAATCCGGATGCCCATGCCATTGAGGGATTTGATGATTGCAGGTATGGGGTTTTGGTTGCACAGAAAGCAGGGTTGGCCCGCAGCGCAAACCTCAGCAGTTTTTCGTTGTCTGCCTTTGAGCAGTTTGTACAAGCGCAGCAATCCAAACGACCGCTTTAATCTATCCGTTTGCCAACGGCAATTCAATTGTAAAAGTGGTACCTCCTCCTTCCCGGGAGCTGTAGCTGATATGGCCATTGGCTTTTTCAACAATACCCCTGCTGATGGCCAGCCCCAAACCAGTTCCGGAAGATTTGGTGGTGAAGTTAGGACTGAAAATATGCGCCTTCATACTTTCCGGGATACCACCGGATTCATCGCGCAGGGTAATGATCACCCAACCGTTCCTGATTTCCTGGTGAATATGAATCGTTGCTTCACCGGAATATTCCATACCGGCCTCCACCGCATTCTGTATCAGGTTGGTGAACAGTCGGTTAATCTGTACTTTATCGGCATAAATCATACAGGGAGCAATACTCTTTTCCCAATGCAGCCGTACTTTGTTGTTAGACGAATACAGATACATCATAGACTGTATCACTTCAGCCACATCAAACCTCTCCAGTCGTGCATTGCCGATATTAGCAAACTGCGAAAAATCTCCCGCTATTTTGGAGAGTTGATCTATCTGTTCAATCAGGGTCTTTGCCATATTCTCCGAAAGTGCTTTTACATTCGGAGAACCATCCTGAATGGCTTTCTGCAGAAACTGAATACTCAGCTTCATGGGCGTAAGCGGGTTCTTAATTTCATGCGCCACCTGCCGGGCCATTTCCCGCCAGGCCCCTTCCCTTTCGCTCTGTGCCAGTGATCTTGCACTGGCTTCCAGTTTCTGCACCATCGTGTTGTATTCCTTCACCAACACGCCTATTTCATCGTTCCTGCTCCAGTTGATCGCCTCGTTCTTCGCGCCCAGGTTCACCTTCTGCATAGTTTCTCCAATCAGCCTCAGTGAGGCCGTAATCCTGTTAGTCAGGAAGAAAGCAATGGCGCCCGCCAGTAAAAAAATAAAGGCGTTCAGGTTAATCAGTGTGGCCAGGAACCCGGAGATTTCCTGGTTCAGCTCTATCTGGGAATTGAGATAGGGAATATTCAGGTAACCATAGGTCTGGTTATCGCTGTCCATGAGCGGCACATACACACTCAGGTATTTAAAAGTACCCACTGTTTCCGATTGCAGATAACGGATCCGGTGATTGTACCGCATTTCAGTATAGGCGGCAGGATCCATTTTTTCGGTCAGCAAATGCTTATTGTAAATATAGGGCTGCGTGGAAATCTGCAGATCTCCTGCTGCACTGTAATAGTTGATGTCTACACTGTGGAGGTCGGAAACCTCCGATACCACTTTCTCCAGTTCAGAACGCTGGTTTGGCTGCTGCCGGATATCTCCTGCGGCCTGCATCAGCTTAATCCGGGCATTCAATTCATTGGCCATTACCTGGATAGACTTGGAAAGTCGTTCCTCGTTGCTGCTGTTAAACCGGTAAATGAAGAAAGAGATCGTTGCAATACCAATCACAACAAAAGAGAATACGCTCACAAATATGATCGTAGCCTGAATCTGGGAACGGATGTTCAGCCTGAATATATTCCGGATCTGCTCCCGGTTGAATTTTGCATTTAATAGGTGATTGGCGACATGAAACAACAGGATGATCGCCAGGAAAGAAAGGAACATATAAGCAAACAGGGTTACCGATTCAATCAGCCAGGTACTCCTTTTAACAATCACGACCTGGCGGTTTGCGCCGGTATTGTACCATAGCTCTGTGTAATCGCCTGCTTTCCGGTAGGTAAATTCAAACTCAGGCACATCCGACTTGTTCAATCGCGACGGGAAATTATAATTATTGAAATGATTGATGATCCGGCCATTGGTATAAACGGCATAGGCATAGTTGGAATTCAGATCAGTCAGTACATCCTGCGACTGGTTAAAAAGTTCCGGGTAAAGGGCTTCGCTCTTATACCGCTTCGATTTCATCAGTACGTAGAGATAGCCGCGAACCTGTGTTTCATCCCTAATCACTTTCTGATAAATATAGCTGAACCCCTCCTTGCTGTTCTCATAACGGAACAGGTCAGGCACTTCGGTAGGCCTGGCCTGGTTCAGCACAATGGTTTTAACAGAGGCATAGTTCAGTGAATCATCATTGTACAATGGATGAAAAAGACTGTCGTAGGTGTAGATTCTGGTATCATACTTATTCAGGTACCCTGAAAAATTCTGGTTAATCAGGCTGTCTTTAAAAAATCTATTGCTGTATTCTCCTGCCTCAAAACGATAGAAGTTACGTTGCAGGAATGCTGTATCAAAATTGGTGGTGGCAATATTCAAGAGGTTCTCTCCGGAAGGGTCTGTCTGGATGGCCAGTTTTTCAGCAATCCTTTTACGTTGTTCAAATTCCAGCACGCGGTTTTCATACATCACCAATGCAGCAATAGACAGGGCAAAAATCATTACCCAGAAAATAAAGAAAGGCGTCCGGATCAGTGCTTTTTGCAAGTCGGCCCTGCGAAGCTGCAGGATCAGTAAATAAACCACCAGCCAGGCCAGTACCCAAAGATACTGGCTGATATCACTGCGGTTAATGAAAAGCAACATGCAAACAAATCCGTTCAGCACAACCATAATATACAACTGGATATCGAACCCGGACCGGTTAATCACGTTTCTTAGCAGGATCTGGGAAAGATAAAAAAAGTTCAGTGCCAGCAAACAGAGAATTATAAAGCTGACCGAACTGTAAATATTCAGGCTGAATATATTGGTTACATCAAAAGAGATTTTGGCATCCTGCACCAGGCTTTTAATGATACTGATGACCACAAAACAACTGACGGTTAAAATGAAGACCGCCACAGAAGCATAGGCAATGGTAGGGACCCGGCGTTCCAGCCAGGTAGGCCTGTTCAGGTGGGTTTTATAAAAAAGCAATAACCAGTAAAACAGAAGCGCATTGATGAACAGGTCTCCCAGTGAAGGATGCAAAAAATTAGAGGCATAGATAGAGGGATCGAACAAAGGCAGTTTGGAAAAATCAAAAGGGAAAGACAGCAGATAGGCCGCTAACCGAAATAGCAAAGCAGTTGTCAGCAAAAAGCCAAACCCTTTCGAAAAGCTAGCCGCCGTCACCAGTTCCTGCGCTACCAGGTGAAGGAAAAAGAATAACAATACAATCGATAAGATCCTTAGCACTATGGTAACCTTATCGTAAGAAATAAAAGCCTTTCCCTCTTTTAACCGGATGCTGAACAGGTATTGCCCCTGGCTGCTATTTACGGCTACCGCATTCTCCGGAGTACTGATTTCATACTGATCGCTCAATCCCGGGTAGGCCGCAAAATCGGTATGAAAATATTTATTCCGGATAAAATAAGTCCATTGAACAGGCTGAACTGCAAATAATGCATACCGGGTGCCATCCATTACCAATGCTTTCCGGTGAATAATGAAACTGCCATGTGGATTGGTGATAAAAAAGATGCCCGCAGGGCGGTCCATCTCACCGGGCGGCACCTCCATTTTATTGGTACTCCAATACAATGGATGGGGAGGCCCGGATAGTTGCAGTTCATAAATGAATACGCCAAATGCTTCTGCCTGCATGCTCCGGTTCATTTCCGGAGAAGAATGCCGAATCAGTTTCTTAATGAGGGCGGTGTCTTCCGATAACTCATTGATTTTTTGTTCTTCTGCGTGAATCTTTTGTTCCAGCTTGCTTTTAACCTTGCCCGGACTGGAATAGTAACTCCAGTAGTTGGTAAAAATGAAGGATATGGTATACAGCCATGCTGCGGTAATAATGAGGTAACCGTGTTTATACAACGCTGTTCGTAAGCTGTTACTCAAGCTGATTGATTTAGTTTTTTAACCTGGTTCCAGATCGCATCCATCTCCTCCAGGTTCAGGTCCGTCAGCTTCCTCCCCTGCGCGCCGGCAATGGATTCCATCTGCTGGAACCGTTGAATGAACTTGCGGTTGGTCCTTTCCAGGGCTGTTTCCGGATCCACCTGCAAAAACCGTGCATAGTTTACCAGGCTGAACAGTAAATCTCCAAATTCAGCCTCAATTTCTTCCTGCTTTTTACCGGCAATAGCTTCTTTTAGCTCGGCAGTTTCCTCCTCTACCTTCTTCCATACATCGTCCCTGTTTTCCCATTCAAATCCTACCTGTTTTGCTTTCTCCTGCACCCTCAGTGCTTTTACAATAGCAGGTAAAGAGCGGGGAACCCCTTCCAGGGAGGATTTCTTACCCTCGGAGACTTTGATCTTTTCCCAGTTTCTTTTTACCTCTTCCTCATCTGCCACTTTCACATCTCCGTAAATATGCGGATGCCGGAGCACCAGTTTATCGCAAACGCCGTTGATCATATCTTCCAGCAGAAACCTGTTTTGCTCCGAACCTATTTTGGAATAGAACAGTAAATGCAGCAACAGGTCTCCCAGTTCTTCCCGGATACCTGTCCAGTCTTCCCGGTCAATGGAATCCACCAGTTCATAGGTTTCTTCGATGGTCATGGAACGAAGGGTGTGTATGGTTTGTTTACGATCCCAGGGGCATTGTTCCCTTAACTCGTCCATGATTTTAACCAAACGGAGAAATGCGGCTGCTTTAGTTTCCATACAATTAATGAATGGTCATCACTGAAAAAACAATGAAGACCAGGAATAAGAAGATGAATATAATCAGGTTAATCAATAACAATAAAACGAATTTGGCCACAGTCTTCTTTCTGCTCTGATGATAGAAGTTGCGCATAGCCTTATAGCAATAATAGAACAGCAGGACGTTGAATAGTGCCGAAAATAAAGCAGACAGGCCGGCGTTGATCACTGCAAGCAATGCAGCAACCGTCATTGAAATCATCAACAAAATAAAGAGCGCGCAATAAAGATGCAGGGTATATACCAGGTGATCCGAATAATAAAATTGTTTCCTGCGTGCATACATCATGAATAACACGGCTGCAAATAAAGGAAGTGATGTAAACAGGATACTGGGAATACTGTGCAGAAATTTTTCTATAATGGCCCTGGTAACCCTTGCTTCATTCCACTGATATTTTTCGTTCAACTGCAGTAACTGCCGGTTAATGGCCCTGATGATAAATCCATCCCTTTTTGCCGGAATAAGTATATGCTGAATTGAATCGTACTCGGCCAACGAATGGTACCCGTCCCGATCAGAATTAAACGTTACCCCGTGAGTCTGGTCTTTATTCAAAGATTTTAAGCGGGTTTTCATTACGGTATCTCTCCTGATAACCACCAGGTCGCTATCCGTTTGGCTGATGAGACTGCGCAATGAATCTGAAAACTGTACCGGTTGGCCAGTTGCAGAATCGCGCAGCAACCCCTCATACCCGGCTTTATTCTTCTCCAGTTTTTTCACAACACTGGCGGCTGTGGCATTTTCCCCTTCCAATTCAACCAGTTCTTCATTATTGCTGAAAAAAGTAAAAAAAAGCAGGAAGAAAAAAGCGGAGGTGAATACATACATACGGATTGGATGCAGGTAGTCGGCCCTCCTGCCCTTCAGGTGTTCCTTAGAAAGAAATCCGGGTTTAAAAAGGAGGTATTTCATAGTACTGAAAAACTTCCCGTCAAAATGAAAGAGATCAAATACAAAATGCGTGAGCATATGCCAGAAAGTTTCCCTGGGCTCAATATTTTCCTGCCCGCAAACATGGCAATACCTGCCATGAAGGGCGGCATTACAGTTTAAACAGATTTTCTCCTTTCTTTCGGGTGAATGGGACACAGTGGAATAAATTTGATTAAAAGTACATAAGTTACCTCAATCAGGAAGTCCGTTTTTGGCCCAACCGGAACAGATGACCCTAAATTGATTTATCTTGTATAAAATACCTGTTATGCATAAATACATTGTATTATTTGCCTTCTTTGTACTGCTTTCCGAAATTGCCGGAGCACAGCAAAAAAAACAACTCACCAAAGAGGATTATGGAAAGTGGCAGACCATAGGATCCGGCGACCTGTCTCCCAATGGCAACTGGATTGCTTACCAGCTTATGGTGCAGGAAGACAATGATACTCTGTTTGTGGTGAACAGGACCAACAACCAGATTCGTAAACTGGCATTTGCCGCGAATCCCGAATTTTCCAAAGACAATAAATGGATTGCCTACCGGATAGGGCTGCCATTTAAAGAAGCTGAAAAGTTGCGCGATCAGAACAAACCGGTGGAATACAAAATGGGGCTCCTGAACCTGGAATCGGGTAAGCAGGAAATCATCAGCAATGTGAACCGGTTTGAATTTTCCAGAAACGGCCAGTTTCTGGCCGCATACCTGGCCCCTCCAAAAGAAAACAAAGACAAGGGCAGTGTATTGCTGTTAAAAAACCTGGCAGACAGCAGCACGAGAACCATTGGCAACGTAACAGAATACGGGTTCAACAAGAAAAGCGATCTGCTGGCTTATATCGTAGAGTCGGTCAATACCGCCGGCAACTCTGTAGAGTTATTCAACCTGAAGACCTATACCCTTTCCGTTGTTGCGAGTGATACACTGCGGTTTTCCAAATTAAGCTGGCAGAAAGAAGGAGAAGGCCTCAGCTTTTTAAAGGCCTTTAAGAAAGACGGCTATGAAGAAGAAAATGCCATCGTATACAGTTATACCAATCTGAACAGGATTCCGCTCCCGATTTTAAAAACATTTGATCCAACGAGTGCAAAGGGTTTTCCTGCAGGTAAGCGAATTCATACCGGCACATCTCCCCGTCTGAGCGATGATATGACGGCAGTATTCTTTGGTATTAAAGATTGGACAGTTAAAGTTAAAGACAATAAGAAACCGGCAGACAGCAATAAAACAAAAGCAGACAGCGCACAGGCAGGTATGGCTGCCGCAGCCATAGCCAGAACAACGGCGAAGGCGGATGAAAAACCGGCAGCAGTGGATGTATGGCACTGGAAAGACCCAGAGGTGCAGCCCAGACAGAAAATAACTTACGCAACCGATAAGGAATCCAGCCTCCTGTCTGTATGGAACACCGATAACAACAGTTTTTATCAATTGGCAACAGAGGAGTCTCCCACAGCATTGCTCACCGGCAACCAGCAATATGCCATCATTGCCACCGATAAAAAATACAAGCCTTCCTTTAAGGAAGATTATTCCGATTACAGCCTGGTTCAAACAAAAACAGGTACAAGCAAACTGTTGTTCACCAGAATGCTCAACGGCTTTTATACCGGGCCAAGGCCTTCCCCGGATGGAAAGTACCTGTATTATTTCAAGGACAAGAACTGGTGGACCTATCATATTGCAACAGGACAGAACATCAATATCACCGAACAGATCAGTACCGATTTCTGGAATACCAGAGACGACCATCCGGCAACCAAACCTCCGTTCGGTATGGGAGGATGGATTAAGGGCGACAAAGAAATCCTGCTCTATGATGAATACAATGTGTATGGTGTAAAGCCCGATGGAAAAGGTTTCCGCAAATACACAGCGGGCGAAAAAGAAGAAATCATGTTCCGGGTTAGCCGGGTGGAATTTGAAGATCCGTTCCTGGATGACACCAAACCCATTTACTTATCCGCCTATGGCGACAAGTCTAAAAAGTTTGGTTACTACAAACTGGAAAAAGGCAAAACCGACCAGCTGGTTTTTGACGACCTGATGGTAAGCCGGCTGGTAAAAGCAAAAGATGCCAATACCTTCAGCTATGTAAAACAAGACTACGACCTGTCTCCCGAACTCTATGTAACGGATAATTTTATGGGCGAGAAAAAAGCAGCTGTTACCAACCCCCAGCAACAGAACTATTACTGGGGTAAGAGCCAGCTGATCAGTTTTACCAATAAGCTGGGCAAAAAAATGCAGGGGGCGCTCTACTATCCTGCCGACTATCAGCCCGGCAAACAATATCCGATGATTGTGTACATCTATGAAATCCTCTCCAACGGCGTGCACAATTACGTGGCACCGGGCACCAGAAGAGCCTACAACACCACCAACTATACCACCAACGGGTATTTTATATTTCAACCTGATATTGTATATGAAACCAATGAACCGGGCATGGGTGCAGCCAATTGTGTAATACCGGCTGTGGAAGAAGTATTGAAAACAGGTATGATTGATGCCGATAAAATAGGCATCATGGGACATAGCTGGGGTGCCTACCAAACAGCCTTCCTGGTAACACAAACAGATTTATTTAAGGCGGCCTGCGCAGGCGCTCCGTTAACCGATCTGATCAGCATGTCGCTTTCCATCTACTGGAACAGCGGTACACCGGACCAGAAAATTTTTGAAACGAGCCAGGGAAGGTTCGACGGCCCCTGGTATGAAAGAACCGATGCGCATATCCGCAACTCTCCTATGTTTAATGCCAATAAAATCAAAGCCCCGTTGCTGGTGGCTTTTGGCGACAAAGACGGAGCCGTAGACTGGCACCAGGGTATTGAAATGTATGGTACCATGCGCAGAATGGAAAAACCACATGTAATGCTGGTATACGCAGATGAGAACCATGGACTGGCCAAAAAGGAGAACCAGATCGATTACCAGCAGCGGCAGCGGGAATGGTTTGATCATTATCTCCTTGGAAAACCTGCGCCAAAATGGATCACAGATGGCGTAAGCTATCTCGATAAAATGAAGGCGAGGGAAAAACAAAACGAAGCACCTAAAAATTAATTACAAACACCGGAGCATGCGCATCATCAATGTAGCTTTATTATCTTTTGGTATGTCTGGCCGGGTTTTCCATGCCCCTTTCATTACCCTGCATCCCGGCTTTAAACTAGTGGGGATACTGGAAAGAAGCAAACAGGAATCCCTGGAATACTATCCGGACATCCATATATACCGTTCCCTGGAAGAAGTACTGAATGATTCTGCCGTAGAACTGGTAGTAGTGAATACACCCACCAACACCCATTATGAATTTACCAGGCAGGCGCTGATGGCGGGCAAACAGGTGATTGTAGAAAAAGCATTCACCACCACGGCCGAAGAAGCCAGGGAACTGCATCATATTGCCCAGCGGCAAAAGAGAATGCTTTCTGTATACCAAAACCGAAGATGGGACAGCGATTTCAGCACCGTAAGGGAGGTTGTGGAAAAGGGAATACTTGGTGCAGTTACCGAAGCTGAATTTCATTTTGACCGTTACAAAACAGCGCTGAGTCCCAAACAACATAAAGAAGTACCCGGGCCCGGAGCCGGATTACTCAACGACCTGGGCCCGCATTTAATAGACCAGGCGCTGAGTCTGTTTGGTATGCCGCAAAGTTTATTTGCCGATATCCGGATTCTTCGGCCAGACTCACAGGTAGATGATTGCTTTACCATCACCCTGTTTTATGAAGATAAGCGGGTGACCCTGAAAAGCAGTTTACTGGTAAAAGAGCCGCTTCCTGCCTTTGTTGTTCACGGCACAAAGGGCAGTTTCATCAAGAGCAGGGCCGATATACAGGAAGCCTCATTGCTGGCGAACGTAAAACCATCCCTGGTTTACTGGGGTACTGAACCCGAATCTGCGCAGGGCCTGCTGCATACAGAGGTAAATGGCAAAACCATCCGCGAACACGTACACTCCCTGCAGGGCAATTATTACCATTACTACGAGGGAATCTATCAGGCGCTTACCCGGAACATAGAACCTCCGGTTACCGCCAGAGACGGAATCAATGTAATGGAGATCATTGAAGCTGCAAGAATAAGCAGCCGGAATCAGGCAGTGGTTACGGTTACGTAAAACACGCCCCCGTTTAGGCCCGGATGTTACAATTTAGCGAAGCGGACGTACATAATTTTCAGACAGGTTTACTAACTTCATTGATGCAATCTGCCTATGCGAGCATACCTTCATCCGCTCATTACACAGTTTCAACAACATGCCAATGCTGAAAATGCTACTGGTATGAAAGCCTATATGCTTCACCAGTTTGATTTTGCTGGCATTAAAACCCCTTTGCGGGATTCCATCGTTCATCCATTTCTCAAAGAACATCAATTAACCAAAACCACGGAACTGGAGAAAGTGGTCAGGGAATTATGGAAGATGGATCAGCGGGAACTGCAATACGCAGCAATTGATGTATTCAAAGCCCATCATTCAATCTGGAAACCAAGGTCCATTCAAATGATTGAATATTGCATAACACATAAAAGCTGGTGGGACACAGTGGATGGTATTGCAAGCGAGTGGTTATGGACATTTTTCAATCTGTTTCCTGCATTGAAGATCCCTGTTACGGAAGCATGGAACCGTTCCGACAATATCTGGTTGCAACGCAGCAGCCTGCTGTTTCAAAAGCCAGCCAGGAAAAATACGGATACCCGGCTACTTTCTACCTATATTCTGCATCTCAGCAATTCAAAAGAGTTCTTTATACAAAAAGCAATTGGCTGGGCCTTGAGAGAATATAGCAAAACGGATCCCGTTTGGGTAGCCCGGTTTGTTGCTAAAAATAAACTGGCACCCCTGAGTAAACGGGAGGCGTTGAAAAGAATCTCCGGATAACTGCAATAAAAAACCCTCACGGTTGCAACCGTGAGGGTTTTTCTATAAGCATTTGTACTAATTACATTTTCTTGGCATCTTCCAGGAACTTAGCCAGACCTATATCCGTTAAAGGATGTTTCAGCAAACCTAAAATAGAGTCCAGCGGACAAGTGCAAATATCTGCTCCCTGTTCTGCAGCTTTAATAATGTGCAAGGCGTTTCTGATAGAAGCAGCCAGGATTTCTGTTTTGTATTGCTGTACATCAAAAATATGGCGGATCTGACCAATCAGTTCCATTCCATCCCAACCACTGTCGTCGATTCTTCCTACAAAAGGTGAAACATAAGATGCACCTGCTTTTGCAGCCAGTATGGCCTGCCCGGCAGAGAATACAAGGGTACAGTTGGTGCGAATACCGTTATCTGTAAACCATTTGATGGCTTTGATACCATCTTTGATCATCGGAACCTTCACCACAATATTCGGATGAATCGCTGCCAGTTTTTTTCCTTCTTCCACCATTGTTGCAAAATCGGTAGAGAGGACTTCTGCACTCACATCACCGTCAACCATCTCACAGATGGTTTTGTAGTGCTGTGCAATAGCCGCTTCCCCTTTAACGCCTTCTTTTGCCATTAAAGACGGATTGGTGGTTACACCATCCAGAATTCCCAAATCGTTGGCTTCTTTAATCTGGGCGAGATTGCCCGTGTCGATAAAAAATTTCATACAGGTTTCTGAATTAAAAGAAAAAAAAGTGGCAGGCTACTCGCATCGCACCGCTCAACCGCCTATCCTTGCTGCATTCCTGCCCTGGGGAGGTTCAGCAGGAGCTGGCCGTACGAGACCTGCCGCCGCAAAAGTAAGGATTGAATGCTTACCTTTGTAAAAAATATTTTTATGGGTGTAGCAGATCAATTGGCACAACTAAAAGCGGAGAAAGCCGCAGCTCATTTAAAGGCGGGCGAGGACTTCCTGGCAGTTAATAAAACCAAACCCGGCGTAACGGAATTACCCAGTGGTTTACAGTATGAAATCTTAACGGTCGGTGTTGGGGAAAAACCGTCAGCACACAATGAAGTAACCTGTCATTATCACGGAACGTTGATTGACGGGACCGTATTCGACAGTTCTGTGCAAAGGGGCAGACCAGCCTCCTTCCCGTTGAATATGGTCATCAAGGGATGGACGGAAGGATTACAACTGATGCCCACCGGCAGCAAATGGCGCTTCTTCATCCCGCCTCATCTGGGATATGGGGAAAGACAGGTTAGTGCGCAGATCGGACCGAACAGCACCCTGATATTTGACGTGGAATTAATCAGTTTTATATAAGTTCACTCAGTTCCAGCCAGCGGAGTTCTTTCTCTTCCAGTTGGCTGGTAATTTCCAACAGGCGGTCACTTATTTTTTGAATAGCTTCAAACGGCAATGTTCCGGAGCCCAGTTCATCGGTAAGTGACTGCTTTTCTTTTTCCAGTTCGGGTATTTCTTTTTCCAGTTGTTCAAACACTCTTTTATCCTTGAACGACAGACCTTTTTTAACTGTTACACTCGCCCCTGCAGGCTTCTCTTTCATCACCATCTGCTCGGTAGATGCACCCTGCTTTTTCCCGGCTTCCAGCAGATCCCATTTATTCACAGACTTTTCGTTGTCCTTCTGCCATATCCTGTATTGGGTGTAGTTTCCGGGGAAATCGCGGACTTCACCGTTTCCTTCAAAAACGAACAGGTGATCTACCAGGCGATCCATAAAATACCGGTCGTGCGATACAATCAGAATACATCCCGGATAATCATTCAAAAAATTCTCCAGTACGGCCAATGTAGGCAAATCAAGATCATTGGTAGGTTCATCCAGTATCAGAAAGTTGGGGTTCCGGAATAAGACTGTCAGTAATTGCAGGCGCTTCTTCTCCCCACCGCTCAGTGCCGATAAATAAGTGTACTGCTTATCGGGTGTGAACAGAAACAGTTCAAGGAACTGCGCCGCACTTAAACTGCCCCCGTTGGCCAGCGGAAAATTCTCCGCGAATGTTTTCACATATTCTATCACCCGCATATTTTCTTTGATAACCAACCCTTGTTGGGAAAAATTACCAAAGAGAACAGTATCGCCAATATTGATCTTACCGCTGTCGGCAGGTTCTATTTGTTGCAGCATGTTGAGGAAAGTAGACTTTCCAACACCATTTTTTCCAACGATGCCAACCCGCTCACCTTTGCTGAAGGTATAGTCAAATCCTTTGAGGATGGGCAAATCACCGTAAGACTTGTACACTTTCTTCATTTCTACCACTTTACCGCCCAGACGGTTCATCTTTACTTCCAGTTGCAATTGCGTATCCTCAATTTTCTGTTTGGCCTTTGCTTCCACCTCATAAAAATTATCCTGGCGGCTCTTGCTCTTGGTTGTTCTGGCTTTGGGCTGCTTGCGCATCCACTCCAGTTCTTTCCGGTAAGTATTCTTCGCTTTATCAATGCTGGCCTGTTCACTTTCCAGGCGGGCGGCTTTCTGCTCCATATAAAGCTCGTAGTCGCCTTTGTAGGTATACAGTTTTTCTCTTTCCAACTCCCATATCTCCTCACAAACAGCATCCAGAAAATAACGGTCGTGGCTAACCAGGAGCAGCGTTACTTTTTCCTGATTGAGGTAATGTTCCAGCCACTCAATCATTTCCACATCAAGATGGTTGGTGGGTTCATCCATCATCAGCAATGTGTGCTGATGTGCAAAACCGATGTTGACCAGGGTTTTGGCAAGAGCAACCCGCTTTCGCTGCCCGCCACTGAGTTCCCTCACCGGATTGGTCAGATGATGAATATTCAGTTTATCGAGGATCTGGTGCACTTTGGTTTCAAAATCCCATGCATTCAGATTGTCCATGGCTTCAATACCTTCGGTAATACCAATCGGATCCTCCTCTTCAATGGCCACTTCATACTTTTTAATGGCGTTGATGATCGGATGGTTCAATTCAAAAATATTCTCCAGCACCGATTTATCTTCCTGAAAGTGGGGATCCTGTTCAAAAAGGGCTACTGTTACATCTTTATGAATCCAATATTTCCCGGAATCAGGGGTTTCCCTGCCGGTAAGGATTTTTAACAGCGTGGATTTCCCGATGCCGTTCCGGGCAATCAGGGCTATTTTATCGCCTTCGTTGATATGAAATGAAATATTGCTGAAAAGCGGGTTAACTCCATAACTCTTGGTCAACCCTTCTACCGAAACATAATGCATGCTGCAAAACTAAGTATCTTAGCGCGCTTATAGCACATCCATCAACCTTGTTTACAAAAGAAATGATCAGAAATCCCTTCAGGAATCTTAATATCAGGAAGAAACTCTTTCTTTCCCATTTTCTCATCCTCCTGATTACTGTAATTATTATATATATCAGCATCAGAATCAATGATAAAAGAGGCGAAATTACCCGAATCCTGGCCAAAGTAGACGATATCCGTATCAAGGCCCAGTTACAAAACCAGGCCAGGCAGGATTTTTTACTGAATGAACGTTTGAATGAACAATTCTTCAAAACAGGCACCAGCGCCTCCATCAGCCAGCACAATACGCTGCTGAAACAGATTGACGAAAACATTGCGGCCATCAATCAACTGGAACTCAGCAAAAAACCAATCATTGCCGATCAGATGCTGATGATCACCCGCCAGGTTCACCAGCAGGATATGTTGTTTAGTAAAATGGCAGACTCCGTTAAACAGCTGGGATTTGGCAGCGTAGGGCTCAGTGGCAGCCTGCAGCAGTATGCTGAAGAATTAAGAAGCAACCGGCTGATCAGCCCGGAAATTCTTGATTCATTAAGACAAAAGGAGATTCGGTACCTCCTGTATAAAGATAATAAAGCCGTATTACAGTTCGACACCATTGCCACCCATGCCATGCGGCAATACATCAATAGTCCCAGCACCCTGCTGATCCTGGGCGAGTACCGGAAAAACTTCAACCGGATTGTTGCGTTGGAAAGAAGTATCGGCTACAACAAAGAGAATGGTATCCGCAACGAACTGGCAGAGCAAAGTATCCGTACAGACGACCAGATCAGGGTTACCATCGACTCCATCCGTAACACCTATGAAGAAGACCTGAAAAAACTGGATTGGATTTTCATTGCACTGATTGTCATCACTTTCATTTCCGGCATTTTCATCAGCTACCTCCTGGCTGTGGAAATCACCCATCCGATCATCCGGTTGAACAACGCCATCCGCGAAGTGGTGGCCACCAGGTTCAAGGACGATATCAATCCTAAAATTATTGATCCGCACAGAAAGGATGAAATTGGCCAGTTAACCAATAATTTCAACCTGGCAGCCAGAAAGATCAGAAGAAGTATCCGGATTATACAGAATAAGAACAATACACTGGAGGCCAAGAATCTGCAGTTGATTCAGAATGAAGAGAACCTGAAAAAAGTCAATACACAAAAAGACAAATTCCTTTCCATCATATCGCACGACATGCGTGCGCCCCTGTCCAGTATCATCGGGTTCCTGGATTATTACAAGGACAATTTCAACAGCTTTACGGAAGCGGAAATTGACTTTGTTTCCACCAACCTGAACACCCATGTAAAGAAAGTGGTGGATATGCTGGATGGGCTGCTGCTCTGGTCGCGCTCTCAAACCGGAGAAATCGTTATCAACCTGGAACCGATTGATCTTGCCGCAGTGATTACCGATACGGTGGAGGTATTGAATCAGAGTGCACTCAACAAAAAAATCACCATTAGCACCAGGCTACACCATCAACTGATCTGGGCAGATAAAAACATGACGGCATTTATTATCCGGAACATATTGTCGAATGCCATTAAGTTTACTCCGGAAGGTGGCGCCATACAGGTTTACACCATGCGCAACAGAAGCCATGCCATCGTAACCATCAAAGACAATGGAGTGGGTATTGCACCTGAAAACCTGGCCAAACTCTTCCAGGACAATGTGAGTCATTCCACATTCGGAACCGGCAATGAAAAAGGGATTGGCCTGGGACTGGTGCTTTGCAAAGATTTCATGGATAAGCAAAACGGCGGAATTGAAGTGGAAAGCATCCAGCACCAGGGAACTACGGTAAACATCCTGTTTCCCCTGGTTGGTACCGAATAAATAACCCTTATGCAACCTGCCCCGTATCGATATTTTATCATCAATAAACCCGTGAATATGGTGTCTCAGTTTGTGAGTACCCATGAAGTAGGTTTGTTGGGAGACCTGGATTTCGATTTCCCGGAAGGAACACATGCAGTTGGACGGCTCGACAGTAATTCGGAGGGGCTGCTGATTTTAACCACCAATAAGAAAGTAACCAGGCTCCTGTTTCAGGGAACTAAACCCCACAAAAGGACATATCTGGTATTGGTGAATCACCAGGTTACTCCCCATAATCTGGAACGACTGAGAACAGGGGTTGAATTTAAAATACAAGGTGGGGTTCCCTACAAAACAGCCCCCTGTGAAGTGGATATTGAACCTAACCCGGAAATTCAATTTGAATCGCCCTTTCAACAATCCCCCAGGGTAACCTATACCTGGCTGCGCATCAGTCTTACAGAAGGTAAGTTTCACCAGGTGCGCAAAATGGTAGCAGCCATTAACCACCGGGTAAAACGCCTTGTGCGCGTTTGCATTGAAGACCTTCGGTTGGGCGATCTTCGCCCCGGCGGAGTAAAAGAACTGGAAGAATCCGAATTCTTCCGCCTGCTGAAGATTGATGACTACTGACCCCTGCAGCCAACAATTTCCTACCTTAGCGGTTTATATACGTAATGAAACAATTCACCATACCCAATATATACCGCAGCAGCCTGATCAGTGGCGTAAAAGAAAAGCGGAAAGCTGCGGATAAACTAAAAAAAGACTTCACACCTACCCTCCTGGACCTGGGGCCTTTGCAGATTTACCTGGCCAGGCATTTCGGTTTTTGTTACGGGGTGGAGAATGCCATTGAGATCGCCTTTAATACGATCGACAGTAATCCTGGCAAAAGCATTTTTTTGCTCAGCGAAATGATCCATAATCCACAGGTAAATGCCGATCTGAAAGCCAGGGGCGTTCGTTTTCTGCAGGATACCTATGGTAAGCAAATCATTCCGTTTGAAACCCTTACCGCAGAAGATGTGGTGATCATTCCAGCGTTTGGCACCACGCTGGAAATTGAGGAACTGCTGCGTTCAAAAGGGATAGCAGTTGAAAAATACAATACCACCTGTCCCTTTGTAGAAAAAGTATGGAACCGCAGTGAGCAGATTGCAAAGAAAGGCTACAGTATTGTAGTACATGGCAAACCCAAACACGAAGAAACCAGGGCCACTTTTTCCCACGCATCTGCCAATACCCCAACCGTAGTAGTGAATGATATGGCCGAAACCGCAGAGCTGGCCCGATACATGACCGGTCAAAAGCCTGCCGCTGAATTTTATTCGGCATTCAAAGGGAGGTATTCCGAAGGATTTGATATCAGCAAGGACCTTCAGCGCATTGGTGTGGTAAACCAGACCACCCAGCTTGCCACAGACACGCAGGCCATTTCGGATTATCTGAAAGAAGTGATCCGCCATCATTACCAGCTCAACGACAGCAATATTGGTGAGCGGTTTGCAGATACCAGGGATACCCTTTGCTATGCCACCAATGATAACCAGACCGCAGTAACAGGCATGCTGGACACTCCTGCAGATATTGCCATCGTCATCGGCGGGCACAACAGCAGCAACAGTTCGCACCTGGTAGAGCTTTGTGAGGCCAGATTAAAAACCTACTTCATAGACAATCCCGACAAACTGATCAGCAGGGAACTGATTCTTCATTGCAACTGGAAAACCAAAGAACTCAGTGAGATCAGCAGCTACCTGCCGGGCAGCAGCCCGGTAAAAATCCTGATCACCAGTGGCGCCAGTTGCCCGGATGCCATAGTAGAACAGGTCATCCGCAAACTGGCAGGCTTCTTTCATGCAGAGTATCGTGTAGACGCCTTTATTGAATCCCTTTAAACAAAACAAGCCGGCAAAACGAAATTTCACCAGCTTGTTCCTGCTACTGATACAGCACTACTCTGCTTTGTTCTTCAGCATACCCAGCAAACGATAACTGTTCTTTGTTACAAACTTCACCTGATTGAGATCCTCCAGGGTGCTAACGTCGCTCAGGGTAACCATCCCACCCTGACGGGTACCGGTTTTCACGGGAATCATTTCAAAGTTGTGGGCATCTTTTACTACAAAAACATATTCCTTTCCTTCAAAGCGAACCACGGCTTCCTCCGGAACAACTTTAGTAGGCTTTGCCGCCAGTTGAAAACTTCCGGTCAGAAACATACCGGGCAACAACTCATGGTTGGCATTTTCAAAATGACAATGTACCAATCCCGATCTTGTTTCATCGATATTCTTGGTAGACAACAATACCTCTACTTCATATTTCTTTGCAGGATTATTAGCCAGAGTTACAATCGCTTTCATGCCTTTCTGAATCAACGGCATGTCCTTTTCAAAAACAGTCAGGGCCGCATGAATATCATCCGGATTCACCAGTTCAAACAACACATCGGAAGGATTTACATACTTTCCGATATTCACATTCACTTTACTCACGAACCCGGTAATGGGCGAGCGCAATTCAACAGAACGGGAAATTTTGGATACGGTTAAATGTTCCGGTTCAATCCCGATAATGCGAAGTTTTTCTTCCAGGCTCTTGATCATTACCTGAACAACTTTGTATTCGCTCAATACCTGCTGATAAGTTTTTTTGCTGGTGGCTTCGTTTTCGCTCAACTCTTTCTGGCGCTGCATATCAGCAACCAGGTACTCCATTTTGGCTTTGTCTACCAGGTAGTCCTGCTGCAACTGCACAAAGCTCTGGTCTTCGATCAGTGCAATCACTTCTCCTTTCTTCACACTCATACCGGGCAGCAGTTGGGTTTTCTTCAGGTAGCCCCCCAAAGGGAAACTCACAGATATCATGCTTTGCGGCGGAACATCAACCTTGCCGTTCACCGTGATGGTTTCATGAAGGGTCTGTTCGCCTGCAGGAGCAATTTGCAATTCCGATTGTTTCAACTGCAGATCGGTCAATGTAAGCGAGGTAGTTTCTTTTACCGGCGCTTTTTCCTCTTGTGCAGTCTTCTTTCCCGAACAACTGATCAGGATAAATAATAGAAAAATATAAGGAATCGTTCTCATGACGGGTATAATTAGTTATTGAATAAATAGTTTAATTCGGATTCAGCAATGTTCAACTGGCGAAGTGCTTCAATGTACTGACTTTTGATGCCAATGGCCTGGTTCAGTAACATCCCCCACTCTATATAATTGATCTGTCCGTTTTTATAATTCAGGTTGGCTGTCTGAATAATCACCTCCGCCTGCTTCAATGCGGTTTTCTCATAATACAAAACAGCCTTGCTGTATTTCTCGTACTCCTGCCATGCTTTGTTGAGCCTGCTTTGCAACTGCATTACAGTTACCTGTGTGGCAGCAGCAGCCACCGCTTCGTTGGCTTTGGCTGCATTCACTTTCTGCTTTTGCGCCCTGGCAAATACGGGAACGGATAAACCCAGGGTAACAGAAGAAAAACGATCTCCGATCTTGTATTGCTTTTCTGTTCTGTCGTTCAGCATCTGCCAGCCATTCAGCGACTGGTTATTGTAGCCGATCTGCCAGTCTGGTTTCATTCTTGCTTTGGCCAGTTCTGTTTCTGCAACTGCCTGCGCCTGTTGCTTTTGGTACAGGACTATATAGGGATTGCTTCTCCATTGGGCAGAATCGAATAATTTAACAGTAGCATTCAAGGGATCCAGCGCCACAATCCGGGCATCTGCCTGAAGCAACAACCCTAACTGTAACTGAACCGCATGAAAGTCTGCATCCTGCATACTGATCAGCAATTTATTTTGCATCACCATATTGTCGATGGATGTCTTTTCCAACAGGTTGGTTTCACCCTTTTCCAGCCGCAGGGTGGCTATGCGCTGATAGCTGGCAAAAATAGAATCGATCTTATTCAGCAAAATATGATTGGATTGAAAATACTGCAACTGAACATAGAGTTGCCTGGCCAGTCGTTTCACATCCATTACCTGAACGGCCGTATTTACTTTGGCTGTTGCCAGAAATGTTTCAAACAGGTTTTTCTGTTTCTGATACAACATTCCTGAACTGAAGGGCTGCACTATGCTGATCTTCGCATCAAATCCGGCTCCCGTGTTGTAATTTCCAAACTCGGAGCCGAACTGGGTTTTGGGAATATCCCTTGCGGTGGAAGGCAAAATTCCGTAATACTTTTCCTGCAAACGACTTACCTGTAATCCAGGCGCTTTTTCAGCCGCCAGTTGCAATACTTCTTCCAGGTGCATTTTCTGTACGGGAACAGTGGGAGAAGCCTGCATTTGTGCAGACAATCCACCACACAAAATCATCAAACCAATTGTACTTAAAGCCTTCATATGATGTTTGCTTTTTTGGCTTCTGCGATCAAATAACATGTATAAACAAGGCAGTACCACCAGGGTGAGTATAGTAGCTGTTAGCAAACCGCCTATTACCACGGTTGCCAGCGGCCGTTGCACTTCTGCTCCCGCTCCGTTACTCAATGCCATCGGCAGAAAGCCCAGCGATGCCACGGAAGCCGTCATCAGAATCGGGCGCAGCCTTGCCTCGGTTGCTTTCACCACAATATCTTTTACCGGAGATTCATCAGTGGTTCTTAACCGGACTATTTCTGTAATCAATACGATACCATTTAATACCGCCACCCCAAACAAGGCAATAAAACCTACTCCGGCCGAAATACTGAACGGCATATCTCTCAACCACAAACTGAACACACCACCTGTTGCCGATAGCGGAATCGCTGAAAAGATCAGCAACCCGTATTTGATTTTATTGAACGCAAAATAAAGGAGTATAAAAATCAGCAATAATGCAACGGGGAGCGCTATTGACAGGCGATTGGTTGCATTCTGCAGATTTTCGTACTGGCCACCATAAGTGATGGAATAGCCTGTGGGAAGTTTTATATGTGTTTTCACTTTTTGCTGCAGCTCCTCTACAATGGACTGCACATCTCTTCCACGAACATTGAACCCTACCATAATTCTTCTTCTGGCTTCTTCGCGCTGAATCTGGTAAGGCCCCTCTTTCATTTCAATCGTTGCCAGTTCATACAATGGAACCTGTAATCCGTCGGCAACGCCTACCATCAGGTTATTGAGATTGGCAATATCGGCTTTTTGATCGTTGTTCAACCGCACCACCAGGTCGTACCGTTTGTCCCCTTCAAAAACCTCACCGGCCTTGCTTCCGGCATAGGCAGCCTGCACAATCCGGTTGATTTCGGATACAGAGGCCCCGTAACGGGCAATCGCATCTCTTTTATAGGTAATAACCATTTGCGGAACTCCTGTAACGGTTTCCACATACAAGTCCTTGGCGCCCTCTACCTGGTTGATCAGCAACCCCATCCGCTCGGCTGTTGCCGCCAGCGAATCCAGGTCGTCGCCAAAAATTTTACATACCACATCCTGGCGCGCACCGGTCATGAGTTCATTAAAGCGCATCTGCACCGGAAACTGGAATCCGGTTGTTACACCCGGAACCTGCTGAAGCGCATTGCTCATCCGCTCCGCAAGTTGGTCAAATGTTTTGGCACTGGTCCATTCTTTTTTGTCTTTCAGAATCACCATCATATCGGCCGCTTCCAAAGGCATCGGATCGGTGGGGATTTCTCCCGAACCAATTTTGGTAACAACTTTCTTTACTTCAGGAAATGAATCCAATAACACTTTAGCCGTTTTTTGAACGGCATCCACTGTGTTAGACAGAGATGATCCGGTGAGTAACCTGGTTTCCACGGCAAAATCTCCTTCCTCCAGTTTTGGAATAAATTCGCCCCCCAGTGTGGTCATGATATAAAATGCCACGGCAAAAAGCGCCACACTCACCCCCACAATTGTTTTAGGAAAGTTCAACAACCTGTGCAACAGTGGTGTATACCAATTGGTGATCTTCGTCATCATCCTGTCGGACCAATTGGGTTTAACGCCCAGTTTCTTGCTCAGGAAAAGAGAACTCATCATTGGAATATAGGTCAGCGACAACAGGAAGGCTCCCAGGATAGCAAATGAAACCGTTTCGGCCATAGGGCGGAACATTTTACCTTCAATACCTTCGAGTGTTAAAACCGGCAGGTAAACCACCAGGATAATAATCTGCCCGAAAGCGGCGGCATTCATCATTTTTTTAGAACTGCCGGCCACTTCTTCATCCATTTCGTGCTGACTCAATAAAGCCGTACCGGTCCCCCTGTGCCGGATACCAAAATGCAGCTTGTGCAGCACGGCCTCTACAATAATCACCCCTCCGTCTACCAGCAATCCAAAGTCAAGCGCACCCAGGCTCATAAGGTTACCACTGGTTCCTGCCAGGTTCATCATAATCATGGCAAAAAGCAGGGACAGCGGAATTACAGAAGCCACAATGAATCCGGCTCTGAGATTCCCCAAAAAGATGACCAGCACAAACACTACAATCAAGGCACCTTCAATCAGGTTGGTCTTAACCGTTCCGATGGCATTATCCACCATTTTGGTCCGGTCGAGGAAGGGCTCAATAATCACGCCTTCCGGTAGCGAGGTTTCAATGATTTTAATTTTCTCTTTGATATTATGAATCACTTCATTGCTGTTTCCCCCCTTGAGCATCATCACCACTGCACCAGGCACTTCACCCTCCGCACCGTATACGGTAGCGCCGTAGCGGATCGCCTGACCATACTGTACAACGGCAATATCCCTGATCAATACCGGAATGGCACCATTGACTCTTTTTACAACAATGTTTCCCATATCCTCCAGGTTCTTCACCAAACCCTCGGTACGGATAAATAATACATTGGGGCCTTTTTCAATGTAGGCGCCCCCGGCGTTCTGATTATTCTCCTGCAAGGCTTTGAATACATCGGAAATGGTAAGCCCAAAGCTTTTCAACTGATCCGTTTTCACGGCCACTTCATATTGTTTCAGGGAACCGCCAAAACTGCTCACATCAGCTACTCCCTGTGTACCCAGTAATTGCCTCCGGACTACCCAATCCTGAATAGACCGCAGTTCCATCAGGCTGTATTTTCCTTCGTAGCCGGGTTTTGTTTTAACCACATATTGAAAAATTTCTCCCAGCCCTGTAGTAACAGGCCCCATTTCAGGAGTGCCCATACCCGCAGGGATCAGAGACTGAACGGTTATCAGGCGTTCGCTGATCTGCTGCCTGGCCCAATACACATCCGTTGCATCGTCAAAAACAACGGTTACAATACTCAATCCAAAACGCGAGAAACTTCTTTGTTCTTTGATACCGGGAACATTCCGGGTAACCTGCTCTACAGGCACAGTAATAAAACGCTCCACATCCGGTGCCCCCAATCCGGGAGAAACCGTGATCACCATGACCTGGTTATTGGTGATATCCGGTACCGCGTCAATCGGCAACTTCATCAGGGAAATGATTCCATAGATGATCAGGCCGAGCGTAAATAGCCCGACAATGAGTTTATTCCGGATGGAAAAATCAATGATCTTATTCAGCATAAGTTTACTTTATAGCCAACACCTTCAACAGACACTATTGAAGGTGTATCATGAATCAATCACATGCAGGGTGCATGTATATCATTTACAGAAAAGAAAATAGCTACGCTGTTCGGGGGGGCTGGAATATATTCACCATCGGCTGAAAAGAGTAGGCACTGATATAAATGCCGGAAAAATTGCGGGTATCAACCGGAATGGCCGGGGCCTCCACCTCAATTTTCTGCAATGGCATACTGATGGCACTGATCATACAACCATCGGAGGAATGTGTTTTAAAGGGGAGTTGCATATCCTGCTCATGATCGGCATCAATAACAGGATTGATATAATGCATGTGAATGAAGCCAGCGATACTCAGCGTTGGGTCCTGCTGGTAATGTACCTGGTAATGTTTAACCATAAAGGGAACCTTCAGCAATTGATTGGCATCCGTTGCTCCCATCAGGTATATCATTAAAGTCAGCAAAGCTGCTATACGTTTCACCCTGTAAAGCTACCTAAATTAGTTTACAAAATTCCACCAAATACCTACCCTGGTCCATAAAGTAGGGACAGGATACTCATTGGCGGCAAAATTTCGCCTGGTAAACCCAAAGCTGCCATTGCCTGTGGTCAGGGTATTCAGATTCTCCAGCCGTACAAATCCTTTAAAGCTCTTGATCCGGAAATGCAGAAAGGCATGAATATCCGGCCTGTTGCTGATGGTATTGCTGTTCTGGTAGAAAAACTGGCCCGTTATCGGGCTGTAATTGTTCATCTTATACCCCGTATTATAGCGAACTTCCAATCCGGTGGACAGGAAAAGATTGGTATAGAAATTCCCTTCAAATGCCAGCCTGTTTCGCATCAGCAATACGGGCAGATTAACCGGAGGGTTACCGGTGGCCTGCTGAACATGCACTTCTGCATACCAGTTCCAATGTTTCGATAACCTGAATTTTTTCTCGGCGGCAATATGCAGTACATTAAACAATTTTGCTTCCTGCCGGGCAGTGAAGAAGCTGTCGAAATACATGAAATTACTAACGGCAAAATATTCGCCAGACAGTTTAAAATTCATACCGGGATTTTCGTAGTCGGCAAATAACCGGATGATATTCTCCTTATTATAGAGGCCTTTGTTGCTCACCGGGAAACTACTTAAAGGGTTCAGCAAAAAAGAGGGGGACCGATTTACATTCTGGAATCCCAGGTGCAGGAATCCGGTCTTTCTGCCGAGCAAACGCTTCAGGCTCACCAGGGCGTTGTAATCCCCGGCGTTGAGTCCATTGAGGTACAACTGACCGGTAGCTTCCATATCCCATACCTGGTTGCGGGTTCTGTTGCGGTATTCTACGGTAGCGAAAATATTGTGAAAGGCAGTGGTGGCAAGGGTATCGAATGTTCCTTTTCCATTTTGCAAGGCAATTCCGGCTTTGAAAAATTGGCTCTGGTTATTTTTGTCAGGGAAAGTGATCAGGCTGAATTCGTTCTGGATGGTACTCCAGCTATCTTTGAAATTAATCTCTTTGCCAGCCGGGGTTGTATAATTGAAGTAAGTGGCATAACGAACAGAATCTACATTCAGATCCAGAAAATTGGCACTTTGCGAACCCAGGCGAAAGGTATGCTCTACCCTGAAACGGGGATAAAAAATTTTGTAGGTAACCGAGTCCGTAACAATGGAATCTTTCTTACCAAAGTCCAGGTGATGACGGAACAGGAACACGGATTCCTTTTGGATATTTCCGGTTGTTATGCCTGTATTAAAAGGATTCCGGATAGCGGCCCCCACCTTGCCCATACGGGTTTCCAACTCGTACGGATCATTCAGCGCCAGGCTGTCCAGCCTGGATTTATCAACCAGCCCCCCGTTTTCCGAAGAAGAGGCCTTGTTAGACAACCAGATCAGGAAGAACTCGTATTTACGGTTATTGGTTTGGTAATGTGAAGTGAACCGGAAATTATTGTGGCTGGCATTCTGATTTTTCAGCATGCCAGGAGAATTACTGAACCGGTATTCCACCCCAAAATTGAAATTGGTTTTACGGTTCTGTGTATGCTTCACATCCACCAGTTGTTCTGCCTTGCTGCCAAGTAAATAGGCAAATTCGGTATAAGGCCTGGTAGTCTGATAAAACTTCGTATTTTCTACGGTAAACTTATATGCATCGTACTGGTGGAATCCGGCGTCAAATCCGGCTTTCATCAAAGGATTGAACAGGAAGGAATTGACGGCGGTTCCATAGTTGCCCAGGTGATAATAGTAAAATGAAAGCGGGAACCTTGTGGTAAAATCGTTGATCGAGGAATCCAGGGTACGGTTTCGGGTAGAGTCAAAATACCGATAGAAAATAGTGATGGAATCGGCCAGGAAATCCCTTTTTTGCAGAGAGTCTTTTTTAGACTTGCTGCCTGCTCCAAGATTGCCCAGGCGCTGTGCGCCCGGAAAGTTACCCAGTTGCTGCGAGCCTTGTGCCAGCACGGAATCCGCCCCCACACAAAGCAACAGCAATAATATACAGGTTTTACAATACCGGGCTATCATAAATGAACTAAAGCGCTTTAATCAATTCACTGAATAATAGGGTCAGCTTAGGTTCTGCATCTTTGGCTGCCTGCAACACTTCTTCATGCGTGATGATATTCTCTTCATCCCTGATACCAAGATCGGTGATAACGCTGGCTGCAAAAACTTTCATACCACAATGAACGGCTACGATATTTTCCTGTACGGTGCTCATACCTACGGCATCACCACCTAAGAGATGAATCATTCTGTATTCTGCCCTTGTTTCGAAGGTTGGGCCGGTGACCCCTACATATACACCTTCCCGCAGATCTATGTGGTTGGCATCTGCAATAGCCTGAACCTGTTTGATCAGGTCTTTGCAATACGGCTGGCTCATATCCGGGAACCGGGTACCGATCGTGTCTTCATTCTTTCCAATCAGCGGATTAATGGTAAACATGCTGATATGATCATTGATCACCATCAGGTCTCCTACTTTAAAGCTGGTATTTACACCACCTGCAGCATTGGAGAGCAGGAGGGTTTTAACACCCAGTGCATGCAGTACCCTGATGGGATAAGTGACCTGCTGCGGAGTATATCCTTCATAGAAATGGAAACGGCCCGACATCACCCACACTTTTTTACCACTCAGTTCACCCAGGATCAGTTTTCCGGAGTGCCCCTGCACCGTGCTAACGGGGAAATGGGGTATTTCTTCGTAAGGAATGGCGGCTTCGGTTTTAATGACATTGGCCAGATTTCCCAGGCCACTGCCCAGAATAATGCCTACAGAGGCGTCTGATTTTACTTTACTTTCAATAAAAGCCCTGGTTTCGGCGAGTTGATTCAATAACGTGGACATAGTTCAAATTAATCGTCAAATATAGGTCAAAAAAATAAGGCCATCAACGGTTAGCTGATGGCCTTAGGTAAGGTATGAAAGTTAAACTTAACTTAAACGCTTTACATTAACGGCATTTAATCCCTTACGACCTTCCTGTACGTCAAAAATCACTTTGTCGTTCGCTTCGATCTGATCAATCAGTCCGTTTGCATGTACAAAAGTTTCTTTGTTGGAATCATCATGCTTAATAAATCCAAAACCTTTTTCTTCGTTAAAGAACTTTACAGTTCCTTGAATTTGTGTGTCCATTGTAATTTGATATAATTAATAAAGTGCAAAGATAACCTTATTCGCCTCCCCCACCTAATTAAAACTGAACCGACCCCGCATGAAACAATGCAAGATTAGCAAATCCGGCTGTTTTAAGGCTATTTATCAGGGGTTTACAGGCATTGCGCTGAAATGTTAAATTTATACTCACCGCTGGTACTGCAGATTGAAATTATTCACATTGGAATAGCCAATCAGTTCATCATGCCTTCCCCCGAAAGAGCGAAAATAAACCAGTATGGTATAGGTATTCTCCGTTTCCCAGGAATTGCCCTCTGTTTGCGAAGGATCCGATTGGGCCTTGGGATCGGCAATATCCCGGGTAACATAGGCATAACTATAGTAACCTTGTTTCAGCAACAGCCTCTTTGTATACATCTGTTTGGAAGCGTCATATTTCATCAGCGAGGTATCGCCAATCTGGTTACCGGTCAACTCCCCCACCAGGTAAACTTTTTTATCCGGCATCACCTGTCCCCTTTCCGGTACGAAACTAAAATTGACTTCGGCATAGTCCGATTGCCACCAGGGGTTGACCGGCTCCGTGGTTTTAATTTCATCAAACCCGTTTCTGTCTCTGTAATACAGGTATTGCAAACCGGCCCTTACCTGGTCTGGTTTGACGAAAATCTGAACGGGAAGGGAAGCACGGTCTATCTTTTCTATCCGGTCCGATTCGAACCGGAAACTCTGAAGGTCGGCCCAGCGATATTCCTTCCCTGCAGGAAAAATACAATCCTGTTCTGCATTAAATTCCATGGTACTGCCGCGGATAAAAGCAGGTTGCAGGTTCACGGCCGCATCATCCCATCTTCCGTTTTGCAGGATCACGGTTTTGAACTGCTGTGGCGCAATCATATTCATCCCGGGAGCGTTCACCACCAACTGAATTTTCTGGTGCGTTCTGCTGAGCCGGTTATCGAAGGGTTGCTGAAAACGGGCGCCAATATTGGTTAGCTGATCTACCACATAGAACCGTTTGGTAAAAACCACCTTAGACGGATCACCGTCTGCATAAACTTTCAACAGATAATTGCCGCTCCGCGAAGGGATGGCACTGCGCTCGGGCAGCATGGCCTGATAATGCACATAGGGTAACCGGGCAATGGAAGAAATCCGGTACTGGCTGATCCTGTTTTGCTGAAATCCCCTGATATAATCAAAGGGACTCCATTGCGTTTCGGACCAGTCTGCATTGCAAAGCTGATAGGTATAGAAATAGTTGCGGGTATAGCTCACCAGGTCGTCAAAATGCAATTCCAACTGATCACCGGAATTCAGTGTAATAACAGGAAGCGCCAACTGATCATTCTGCGGAAACAATTTAATCGTTTGGATGGTAGGGCTGTATACTTTGTCGGGCAGCGCCTGTGCCTGTGGTAAAAAAGGAAAAAGCGCTGCTATTAAAAAGGAGCCGATTTGTTTCATATAGAGGATAAACTTACAAAAATCACTGTTTCATCAATTGCTTTTGTTCCATTCATGAACACAGTGTAGTTTTGAAAGAGTCAAAAATCGTACCATTTGAACACTTCGTTCTTCATTGCAAAAAGGCTGGCCTTCAGCAAACAACGGTCCTTCTCCCGTTTTATCATCCGGTTATCGGTGGGAGCAACAGTGGTTGGTGTGGCTGCAATGATCATTACACTCTGTTTTGTCAACGGATTCCAGGAGGCAGTGGCCAAAAAGGTCTACAGTTTCTGGGGGCATGTGCGGGTACAGCATTTTGAACCCGATAAATCCATGGTGGCGGAGGAAGTACCCATTACCAGGAATACCGCGGTATTCAATACCATCCGGCAAACACCGGGTGTGGTAACCGTGCAGTCCTTTGCCACAAAGTCGGCGGTAATTGAAAAAAATAAAAACATAGAAGGTATTTTGCTGAAAGGCATTGAAGCGGAATATGATTCGGCTACCCTAAAACCTTATATGGTTTCCGGAAGATGGATCCGTTTTGAGGACAGTCTGTACAGCAGGGAAATCATTCTTTCGCAGCAGCTCTCCAACCTGATGGGGATTCGGCTCAACGATACCATCAGCCTTTATTTCATCAGTTCCGAAGACGGTAGCCGGACCTATCGAAAGCTGAGGGTGGCCGGCATTTATAAAACCGGCATTGAAGAATACGACAAACTCTTTGCTATCGGGGATCTCCGCCTGATCAGGCGGATCAACAACTGGGAGGCCGACCAGATCGGGGGATATGAAATATTCATCAACGACCATCGCCAGGCAGATCAGTTGAATGCAACACTCCTGAACACCCTTCCGGCCCAATGGATGAGTCGTACCATACAATCCGTTTATCCCAATATTTTTGACTGGCTGGATATACAGGATGTAAACAGGGACGTCATTTTCATCATTATGACCGTGGTAGCCCTGATCAACTTAATCACCTGCCTGCTCATCCTGATCCTGGAAAGGACCCGGATGATCGGATTGCTGAAAGCCATTGGAGCTACCGAAAGTAATATTATCCGGATTTTCCTCTATTACGCCACTGTTATTGCAGGGATCGGCATTGGGGGCGGATTTATTCTGGGTACCGGGATTTGTTTACTACAGCAGTATACAGGGGTTATTGCACTCAACGAAAGTTCATACTATGTATCAAGCGCACCTGTAAAAATCATCTGGTGGCAACTTGGTGTAGTTTGCCTGTTTACATGGATCATTTGTTATGGAGTATTAATCATTCCTGCATTCCTGGTAAAAAAGATCAACCCCATCACTGCCATCCGGTTCCGGTAAAACCCGTTACAGTATTTCTTTTGTTTGTCCTTTCCACACCAGGTGCGAAAGCAGTATGCCGGTAGCCACGGCCGCATTCAGCGACTCGGCTTCACCTATACGGGGAATACTCACGGGGTTATTGATCAGGGGCAACAATTGGTCATGTATTCCTTTCGATTCATTTCCGATCAGTAAGATACCCGGCCGGGCATCCTGAATAGCGTATACGGACTGCCCTTTTAACAAAGCTCCGTAAACCGGCACTTTTGCGGTTTGCAGGAATCCGGCAACAGGCATATAATATATTTTTACCCGGGTGATACTGCCCATGGTACCCTGCACTACTTTGGGATTAAACGCATCCACCGAGTCTTCGGAAGCAACAATGGTATCAATCCCAAACCAGTCCGCGATCCGGATGATGGTACCCAAATTGCCCGGATCCTGGATGCAATCAAGGGCAATTGTCCATTTATTTTCAGGAATCTGTAAAGGCTCCGGCCTGGGTTCTTCCACAATAGCCAGCACCTGGTTGGCTTTCTGCAGCAGGCTGATCTTTTGAAGTTCTTCTTCTGTAACCCGTACCAGATCGTAGTTTTCGGAAACAGGACGATTCCACTGTTCGGTTGCATAAATTTTACGGATCAGGAAACTGCTGTTGATCAGTTCATCTACCAGCTTCACGCCTTCCGCAATAAAAAGCCCAGACTCCTGCCTTTGTTTTTTATGGGATAAAGATTGAATATATTTGGCCTCATTCTTGCTTAACATCCTGGTATGTATTTGACCTTTAAAAGGCTGTTTAAAAATGTATTTTGCTGCTTGCTGCTCATTGCGGCAACAGCCATCTCCTGCTCGGAACAAAAAAGAACAACGGTAAAAAACTATCCGAAAAACCGCGCATTTGTTTACCAAAACAAAATTGAGCTGACCGGAACCTTTACCAAAGATGAGAAAAAACGCTTATTAAATCAATTGGAGAATTACTGGGACGACAGCATGAAAGTGAAGAAAGTTCAGGTCTTCGGCTTTTTCTATAAAATAAAAAATCCTTCCGCATTCGACAGTTCAAAATTCAGCCGCTCCATCAATTTCATGAATGCATACCTTAATTCGCAGGGGTATTATTATGCCGATTTCAAAAAAGATTATCATACAGACACCGTAAAGGATCAGATCAGGACCTATATCTCCATGCAGATCAATCCTGGCAAGAATATTACCATCGACACGGTACTGTACGATCTGAACGATCCGATACTGGATAGCATTGCCAGGCAGGAAGCAAAAAAGAGCTTACTGGTACAGGGACAGCCCTATACCAAGCAACTGATCAGCAGTGAGCTGGACAGGCTGGTTAATTTATACAGAAGAAACGGCTATTTCAGGTTTACACGGGAAGATATCTATGCTTATATAGACTCTACCAATCAGCAGTTACTGCAGCTTACCCTCGATCCATTTGAACAGGCCAGGCTGCTGACAGAAATAGCCAGGGCAAAAAAAGAAAATCCCAGTTGGGATATCACCGTCAAACGCAGAGAACTGGCCGACAGTTCGAGGTTGTTCCAGTACAAAATCGGCAATCTCTACTATTACCCGGAAACTAAAATCACGGATATACCCGACAGCCTGATGCTACAGCAGGGATTTAAAGAGTACCGGCAACGGGAAGCCGTAATGCGGTACAGAAAGGGCATTATCAAATATGCACCGCTCAGGGAATACACTTATTTCAAAAAAGGGGACCTCTACAACGAAGACAGCTATTATAAAACCGTCAACGGCTTAAGCCAGTTGGGTGCCTGGCAGAACGTGGATCTTCGCCCGGAATTCAGGGGAAAGGATAGTCTTGATTTTTATTTCTTCATGACCCCTGCTGTAAAGCAAAGCTTTACCATTGATCTGGAGGGAAGCCGGAACACAGGCGATCTTGGATCGGGTAACCTGCTGGGGATTTCAACCAACCTTTCCTATAATAACAGAAATGTATGGAAACGGGCCATTCAATCGGTGGCGACCTTTAGAACGGGGGTTGAACTGAGCCTGCTCAGCAACTCTGCACAACAAAGCGGATTGATTCAATCCTTCCTGATCAACGCAGGGCATACCTATGTGTTCCCAAGAATTATTCAGCCCTTCAGGATTGCCAGCGGCTTCAAAAAACTCGACAACAGAAGAACACTTTGGGCCATCAATGCCGGTTATGTAGACAGAAGAACCTTTTACAGGTTGCGTACCTTTAATACCAGTTGGGGATATGAATGGAAAAAGGGTAATACGGTTTACCTGTACAAACCCATGAATATAGAACTGAATGCGCTGGACAAACTGGATTCACTGAATAGCATGATACAGAAAAATCCATTCCTCAAGGCTTCGTTTAACGAAGGAAATATTGTGAGCCAGTCATTTTCAGTTATCAAAACCACCATCAGCAAAAAAGATCCCAACAAGAGCCACTATTTCCGTTTCGGTATAGAGGAAGCAGGCGGATTGTTTGGCAATATTCCCGGGCTGAAAGGACAGATATACCGCTATATTAAAGCGGAGAATGAATACCGGCATTCCATTAAGATCAATAAATCGGAGTGGGCATTTCGTGCATACGGAGGCATAGGATACAATTACGGAAACGATTCTACCATTGGAATTACCCTTCCATTCTTTAAACAATTCTCCGCCGGTGGTCCGAACTCCATGCGGGCCTGGACCCTTCGTCAGTTGGGATTGGGAAGCTCCGGCCAAAGTGAACAGGATACATTAAGAAATGCATTCAGAGACCGCTATGGTGATATGCAACTGGAAATGAATATTGAATACCGCTTTCCGCTGGCGGAGATCGGAAGCTTTAAAATCGGCAGCGCATTGTATGCAGATATCGGAAACGTCTGGAACATCAAGAAAACGAATAGCACAGATCCTTCCACCCTGTTTAGTTTCAGTAACCTTGGAAGAGATGTAGCTATTGGCATCGGTACGGGCTTACGCTTTGATCTTTCCTATTTCCTGATCCGGTTAGACTTTGCTTATAAGTTGAAAGACCCGCTCAGAACAACCAATGGAGGCTGGATGAGTTTCAGAAATTTCCAGTGGACCGATACCCGGGCAAACGGTCTCCAGATTCCGAATTACGCCCTGCAACTGGGGATTGGCCTACCCTTCTGATTGTTTGAGCCGGTTAATCTCCGCTTCAAATTCATCCATGGTCTGCGCCTGATCGAGGGTAAATACACCAATACGCGTTCTGCACAGGCTGCTCATATAGCCGCCCACACCAAGGGCTTTACCAAAATCATGGGATAAACTCCTGATATAGGTGCCGGTGGAACAAACCACTTTAAAGTGTACAACCGGAAGGTCAATTTTGGTAATGCTGAATTCGTAGATGGTCACCGGACGCGGCTCCAGTTGCACATCCTCCCCCTTTCGGGCTGCAAGATAAACGGGCTTCCCGTCTTTCTTAATGGCAGAATGAGCAGGGGGAACCTGCATGATGGAGCCGGTGAATAGTGCTGTGGCAGCATGAATCATTTCATCGGTCAGGTGGCTGATGGGCTGATGCTGTTCCGGGGTGCTTTCCAGGTCGTACGTAGGCGTCACAGCCCCCAGCGTAATGGTACCCGTATATTCTTTTTCCATGCCCATATACTCATTGATCTTCTTTGTGAATTTACCGGTACAAACAATCAGCAGACCGGTTGCAAGGGGATCCAGTGTTCCGGCATGCCCAACCTTAACGATACGGGTAAGGTTGCGGATTTTACGAACCACATCAAAAGAGGTCCATTCAATCGGCTTATTCAGCAGGATCACTTTCCCTTCCAGAAAAGATTGCAGGGCAGGATGAATTTCTTTCTGTCGCATAATAAAAAAGCAGCATTAATGTTTGAGCTGAAGCCAGAGCGAGTCGAGCGACGGTTTGGGCACAAAGGAAATGTTTTTATGTGTAGCGGCAAACTGATCGGCGTGTTTTATTCTGCTGTCTGTATCCGGATGAGAACTCAGGAATGAAATACCGGCTGGCATTTCGGCTTCCGCAGCTTTAAAATGAAGCATCAGTTTTTTCATCCCCGCAGGATCTATCCCATTTGCAAGCATGGTCTGCATCCCATTTTCATCGGCAGACTCCTCAATACTTCTGGAATAGCTTAAACTTTGCAGCATATCCGCATTGTCGATCAATACCGCCAGGATACCCGATACATCATTCAGTACAACAGAGATCAGTATGCCTGTAGCTGCACTTCTTAAAACGGCACGAAGGCTGTGTCTGCCATTTACGTGGGCAGATTCGTGCGAAAGCAGCGCCACCATTTCATCAGGCTCTTTCATGGTACGGAGGATACCGCTGTAGACCACAATATTTCCGCCGGGCATGGCAAATGCATTCAGTTCCTTGTTTTCTACAACCGTTATTTTAATGGGATACGTTTTACTCAATTGCAATTTTTGGGCAAAGGATTGCAATTGTACTGTTTTGGAAGAATCGATTGTTTCACCACTCACAAATGCTTTGTAGAACCGGTCTCCCAGTTGCATTTCGTATTCGGGCGTAATCAACCGAAGCCCTGCCAGCGGAATCAAACGGGTAATACCCAGGTAAGTGCCTGCCAGTATTACAACGGTCAATGCAACCAGTACCGCCGTTTTAAGTTGAAAGAGTTTAGAAAAAACACTATGATTGGCCTTATTGACCATCATTTGCAGGGCCGGGAACCAGGAGGCCTCCGGAGGGATAACAATGTATTGGGTACCGCGCCTGTTCAAAAAAATATTCCTGCTACCCGGAAGAGATTGTATCCGGCAATCCTCGTAAAGAAAAAAAAGAACAGACTTGTCTGCATCCCATTCATCGCTTTGCTGAATGAAAATGCCTGTTTCGCTGAAATACATCGAAACAGCTTGTCCACCAGCCTGCAACCCATCAAAAAAAATAACCTTATGTATATGCTTCATCAGATCACAAATCCAAAATCAAAAAAATCTGCCATGTCCTCACCCGTTGCATCGCTGTAATCGGATTGTTCCTGCCGGAGCAAATCAAACTCAATGGTACCATCCAGCACCATATGCTGCATTACAAAATCCAGCGATCGTACTACAATCCATGGGGTAGCCAGCCCTAAAGTAAAAATAAACAACAGCAGATTCACTATAATCAGCCCGGCAAAATCGCCTCCGGTAGCATTGGTGCGGAACAACATGGTTTCATCGTCCTTCGTCAATCGCATATTATCCACATAATAAGCAAACAGTTCTTTCTGCCACCAGAAAAAATAAATGCCTAATGTAAGGGCAGTTAGAAAATATCCTTTGAGCATCAGCAAAAAGTATTCGCTGCCAACTCCCTTGTAAGCAAACCGTGCATTGCCCACCCGGATATTACAAATCAGGTATCTGCGCATATTCATCTGGAACCAGGGACTGTAAATACCCAGGGTAATAATCGAAAGGAACACTCCTTTGATAAACAGGCGAACAAATGCCCATTTATTACCGGTATACCCAAAGCGAATACCCGACCAGGTGGTTTTGGCAAAACGGTAACGATAGGAACCATGAATAGAAAGCGGCATCACCAGTAAGAGACAACCATAAAATAAAAGAACGCCCGCAACTTCAGCCTTATTCAGCAGGCAAACCAGTAATGTTGCATAGAACAGCAACAACAAGGCAAATGCCTTGATAAAGCCTTTGAACATTTCGCTGCCCGTACCGCTGAAAACAAAGGGCTGCCCCTCAAATACGGATTGCCCGTACAGGTAGTTCAGCGACCTTGCCTTGGCCCAGGGATAATACAGCCCAAGGGTTAGCACAGTCAATATGATGTTGACCAGTTGAATTTTAAAATATTCCAGTCCATTTCCCTGGAAAGAAATCCTGTATTTATTGTATTCCATACAATAAATATATCAAAAATGGTTAATAAGCTCGCGCGAAGAGTACCCGCTGGGTAGATTTATTTCCCGTAAGGATACAAGCACCCTCTTCCTGCGGATTATTCAGCGGAATACAGCGGATGGTAGCTTTGGCCAGTTCTTTAATCCTGTCTTCGGTTGCCGCGGTTCCATCCCAATGCGCGGAAACAAATCCCGCTTTGGTGTCAAGAATATGCACGAATTCCTCCCAGGTATTGGCAGGTGTAATATGTTCATCGCGGAAAGCTTTGGCCTTGTTAAACATTTGCGTTTGAATCGTATTCAACAGGTTGGCAACATAAATATCCAGTCCTTCAATACTTACGGTTGTTTTTTCTTTGGTATCTCTGCGGGCAACTTCCACCACATTATTCTCCAGGTCTCTGGCACCAACGGCTATACGCACCGGAACCCCTTTCACTTCATACTCTGCAAATTTCCAGCCCGGGCGCTGGTTATCCGAATCGTCGTATTTCACCGAAATACCCAGCATCTTCAGTTTGGCAATAATGGAACTTACCACCGCACCGATCTGCGCTTTTTGTTCCTCCCCTTTATAGATCGGAACAATGACCACCTGTATCGGTGCAATTTTCGGAGGCAGAATCAGACCATCATCATCGCTATGCGCCATTACCAGGCCGCCAATCAGGCGGGTACTCACGCCCCAACTGGTAGCCCAGACATAATCGAGTTTATTATTCTTATCGCTGAATTTTACATCAAACGCTTTGGCAAAATTCTGTCCCAGAAAATGCGAAGTACCGGCCTGTAAGGCTTTACCATCCTGCATCAGGGCTTCAATACAATAAGTATCTTCTGCGCCGGCAAAACGTTCGTTCGGAGATTTAACACCTTTGATCACAGGCATGGCCATCCAGTTCTCTGCAAAATCGGCATATACATCCAGCATTTTCCGGGTTTCTTCCACTGCTTCTTCGGCAGTTGCATGCGCAGTGTGCCCTTCCTGCCACAGGAACTCTGCAGTACGGAGAAACAACCGGGTACGCATTTCCCAGCGAACCACATTAGCCCACTGATTAATCAGCAAGGGAAGGTCGCGGTAAGACTGGATCCAGCCCTTATAGGTATTCCAGATAATTGCTTCGCTGGTAGGACGAACAACAAGTTCCTCTTCCAGTTTGGCTTCGGGATCAACCATCAGCTTACCCTTGTTATTGGGATCGGTTTTTAAACGGTAATGGGTAACCACTGCACATTCTTTGGCAAAACCTTCTGCATTTTTTTCTTCTGCTTCAAACAAACTTTTAGGCACAAACAGGGGGAAATACGCATTCTGGTGTCCGGTATCCTTGAACATTTTATCCAGCACATCCCGCATATTTTCCCAAAGGGCAAATCCATATGGTTTAATGACCATGCAACCCCTAACGGCGCTATAGTCTGCCAGATTTCCTTTAATAATCAAGTCGTTATACCACTGAGAGTAGTCCTGTTCCCTGGAAGTAATTTCCTTGCCCATGTTAAATTTTCAATTTTTCGAACCAATTTTACTAACAATTGTTAGCTGGCATACTATTTGCCTTGTTAAAATTAAGTTTGCGTTTGTATAAATGGTTATTATTCGCACGCAAATGTATGTAACTTCATCCATGAATTTAGGCTAACCTAAACGCAGCTCATATGAAAAAGACACTATTCGGATCCATCATTGCAGTTAGTTTGCTGGCAAGCTGCAGCTCGGTTTACCGTTCCGGTCAGACCCCCGATGATTTGTACTACTCAGCCGGTAAGGAAGTAGCCGAATATGCAAGCGCCAGGAATGAGGACAGCCGTGAATACCAGGAGTATGTAAGCACTTCCGACGACCGTTACCTGCGCATGAAGGTGGCCAACAGAAGTCAATGGAGCAGTATCGACAATTTCAGCTACTGGAATGATATGCGTTATAACTTTCCGGCTTACGCGTATAACTACTCTTTTTATAATCCTTACACGGTATACAACCCCTGGGGATGGGGGTACAGCAGCCCATGGGCATTGGGACTGGGTTTCAGCAACTGGAGTAGCTGGGGTTATTATGGGGGTGGTTTGGGATGGAGTCATCCGCTGTACACCGTGATCAGCTATGCCAATCCAAAGGCTTTAACACCAACCTATACTTCCGGAGCCAACCTCAGTGCATACCGGAATAAATCTTACAATAACTACAATTACGGCAACGGCAAAAATGGTCAATGGGGCACTCCCGGCGTAGCGGGTTCAGGCAATAACAGCTTTGGCAATCTGGTTCGCAGAGTGTTCAGCAGCCCATCCACAGTCGGAGGCAGCAACAACAGCTATGACCGCGCCGCCAGAACATTCAGCACTCCTTCTGCAGGAATGAGCAGTTCTTCAGGTGGCAGCAGCGGTGGTTTTAAGAGCAGCGGTAGCAGCGCCGGCTCCGGAAGAGGCGGACGCAATTAATAGTAACCTGCTTCAAACAAACAGCTTTATTACCTGATGCACCTGCATCATAAGGAATTGTACAACCTGGACTATGAAAAAACTGTTGATTATTTACACTTTTTTTATCGCAATAAAAGCGAATGCCCAGCAACCGGAAGACGCATTGCGTACCGCCTGGTTCACACAAAACGGAACGGCCCGGAATATGGCTGTGGGGGGAACAATGGGATCCCTGGGCGGCGATATCACAGCCAACCACGTAAATCCTGCAGGGTTGGGATTTTATAAAACCAAAGAGCTGGTACTATCCCCGGGCTTCTTGTTCAACAACAATAAATTTAATTTCAGGGGCACAGACAGTACGGGAAAGAAAAGCGCTTTTGGCTACGGAACCTCCGGAATTATCCTGGCAGGCAATAAACACAGGCAAAGTAGCTGGACAAGTGCGGCATTTGCCATATCGGTAAATCAACTGACCAATTACAACAACAGGGTGCAGTACACCGGCTTTAACAATTACAGTTCCTTTACCGAAAAGTACCTGGAGGAATTAACACGCGACCGGGCAGATACCAATGCGGCGCTGAGCAACTATATATTCGGAGCCTCACTGGCATTCCGAACATTCCTGGTAGATACCATCAGCGGCCCAGGTGGTGCGGTGGCAGGATACCAGAGCATGGTGCCCATATCACAAGGGGTAAAACAACTGTATGACGCACAAAGCAGCGGCGGATACAATGAAATTGCCATTGGTACGGCAGGCAATATGAACGACCAGTTGTACCTGGGAATCAGTTTCACTATCCCGATCATCAAATACACACGTAATCTTTTTTACAGCGAAAAAGATCCAACGGCAGATGGCACCAATAGTTTCAGCTTTTTTGAATACAGGGAAACCTACAGTTCATCCGGCGCAGGAATTGGTGCCAAGTTGGGCATGATTTATAAACCGCAGGAATCACTTCGATTGGGCCTTGCTTTTCATACACCCCAACTGATCGGATTTACCGACAAGATCCGGTCTTCCATGGTAGCCAATACGGAAACCTATGCAGGGCTAAGGTCGGAAAGCAGTGATGCACTCAACAGCGGCCGTGCAGGGGTAGCCAAGTACAATATGACCACCCCCTGGAGAATGATCGGGAGTCTCAGTTATGTTTTGCGCGAAGTGAACGACGTACAGATGCAGAAAGGATTTATCAGTGCAGATATTGAATACGTACATTACAAGGGAGCACGCTTTAATGCAACTTCGGGCGATGCGGGAGATATCGGCTTATCCAACTATTACAGCATGCTGAACGAAACAATTAAAGACACTTACCGCGGCAATGTCAATATCCGTTTGGGGGGAGAATTGAAATTCAATACCATTATGGTAAGACTGGGTACGGCCTATTACGGAAGCCCTTATAAAGACCAGGTACTGAAAGCCAGCAGGTTCATCGGTTCCGGCGGATTGGGATACAGAAATAAGGGAATGTTCATTGATCTCACCTATTCACATATCATGAACAGGGATATACAGTTTCCCTATTTACTGAACGACAAGGCCAATACATTTGCCGTGCAAAAAGGGAACAGGGGAAGCCTGATGTTAACGCTGGGCTTTAAGATTTAACCGCAGGCTCATTCCACCACTTCACCTTCCAGATCGTAGTCGTAAGCCTTCGTGATTTTTACGTTTACAAATTCACCGATGGGTAATTTTTTGGAAGAGTGGATCACTACTTCATTGTCTACTTCCACGCTATCAAACTCTGTACGGCCAAGGTAGCGACCAGCTTCTTTTTTGTCGATGATCACTTTCAATACCTGCCCTATTTTTTCCTGGTTCTTTTCGTAGCTTATTTCCTGCTGCACTTCCATGATCTCCTGCGCCCGTTCTGCTTTTACTTCGGCCGGTACATCATCTTCCAGGTCGTAAGCGCTGGTGTTTTCCTCGTGAGAATAATTGAAGATACCGACCCGGTCAAAACGATGTTCCTGCAGGAAGGCTTTCAACTCCTCAATATCGGCTGCAGTTTCACCTGGAAAACCGGCAATTAATGTGGTACGGATACAGATACCCGGAACCCGTTTACGGATTTCAAGAATCAGCTCACTCATTTCCTCGCGGGTAATATTACGGCGCATGGCTTTGAGCATATTGTTGCTGGCATGCTGCAGCGGGATATCGAGGTATTTGCAGATATTATCGCGTTCACGCATTACATCCAATACTTCCAGCGGAAATTTGCTGGGGTAAGCGTAGTGCAGCCGGATCCACTCCAGGCCTTTTACATCGGCCAGTGCATGCAGCAAACGGGGAAGCGCCCGCTCCTTATAAATATCCAGGCCGTAATAGGTCAATTCCTGGGCAATCAGCATAATTTCCTTCACCCCTTTTTTTACCAGTGCTTCGGCTTCCTCCACCAGCGATTCGATGGGGCGGCTTACGTGCTGACCGCGCATCAGCGGAATGGCACAGAAAGAACAGGTACGGTTGCATCCTTCGCTAATCTTAAGATAGGCGTAGTGTTTGGGGGTACTGAGCATCCGCTCGCCCAATAATTCCGCTTTATAGTCCGCTTCAAATTGTTTGAGGATCAAAGGCAGTTCCAGGGTGCCGAACCAGGCATCCACTTCGGGCATTTCCGCTTCCAGATCTCCCCGGTAACGCTCGCTTAAACAGCCCGTAACATATACTTTATCTAGTTTGCCCCTGCGTTTTAGTTCCACCTGATCCAGGATCGTATTGATGCTCTCTTCCTTGGCCTTGTCAATAAAGCCGCAGGTATTCACCACCACAATATTGTGGTCCAGTTTCGCATTCTCATGTACCACAGCAATATCATTGGCAGCCAGTTGCCCGCTGAGTACTTCAGAATCAACCAGGTTCTTGCTGCAACCGAGTGTAATGATATTAACTTTGTCTTTCTTGAGTGTTTTTGCCTTCATGGAGCGGCAAAATTAGGGAATCCACGCTGAATATCTTATCCGGATTCATTTTCAGATCAGCTTTCCAACCAGGTTTACCAACACGTCAACCCCTTTCTGGATGTTCCGGATGGCAGCAGCCTTCTCCGCATTGGATTTACCTGCATCTTTTACAAGTTGCAGGGTATCGGCCAGGTCTTCCCTGCTGATACCGGAATCCATGATCAGGCCTTCAATGTCGGCATTGGTAAGCCTGGTAAGGCCGGAGAGCTGCTCTGCAAAATGTTCATTGGTGGATTTTGCCGCTTTGCGGATGATGTTGTCCCAATCATTAGGCATAACAGTGGATTTATGGTTTGATTAATTTCCGGATGGCTTTATTCAGTGCATCAATATTCTGGCCCAGGTCGCCTTTATCGGCAATGAACCGGTCGAGGGTCAGGTTCAGGGAGTCAAAATCAATCTTATTACCGGAGACATCCGCCACCCGGGTCATGAGTTTTTTCCTTGCCTCGTCCAGTTTCACAGCAGATTCCAATAAATAAGTCAATTCATTGCAGGAAGCCTGGTATGCCAGAAAATCGGCGTTCAACTGATCCAACAACAGCGCCCTGCTGGCCTCCAGTGCAGTTTGCCTATCAGCAATCTGTGCGCTCAAAACCGGTAATGCTTTGGAAAGTATCAGCGGGAGGTCGTTTTTTAGCTGTATGCTGTCCTTTATATTCTTCACGATTTCATTGCTGAACCAGGGGGTATAATCGTTCCGGATAAAATCATTGATTTTCTGGCGCTTTTCCTGGTATATGCTGTTCAGCAAAGCGATGTTCAATTCATGCATTCGTTTACCCTCCCGGGTAATGGATTCGGCCAGTGTAAGCGATTGAACGGGGATCTTTGCACAGGAGGTAAAGGCAAAGAAGCACAATAAATAAAAGCAAGGCAGCCTATTCATATCTTAATCGTTTAAAGGGAAGAAAATGAATAAAGACCAGAAATGAAAAAGCGGGAATCTGGTTAGGGTCCTAAATTAGGCATTCCAATCAACAATTAAAATAGGGACGTCTTTTATTGGAGCAGGTATTTATACCTATGGCCTGGATTGATTAGTAATCAGCAAGTTATTGAAAAAGGGGTGGGGAGGTATGTAAAGCAAAAAAGCCTCATTCCGCATAAACGGAACAAGGCTTTTAATAAATATGGCAGCTACCTACTCTCCCAGCTAGATGCGAGTACCATCGGCCATGGGGGACTTAACTTCTCTGTTCGGAATGGGAA
>DATFAP010000005.1:0-32749 GCA_035254545.1 Sediminibacterium sp.
ATTTTACTATTTTAAAACTAAAAAAATGAGCTGCTTCCAGAAAAGAAAAAAATGCACAAAACACTAACAATTTTAGCATACAATTTACAATATTTTCTGCTTATTTTGCAGAAAATAAAGTCCCTTGCGCACCTCCCTACTCTACCTGGCAGTTTTTCTGATATTGGTTTCTTCCTGCACAAAACCCAAAGATTTTGAGTACCGGGATATCCGTGATTTTAAAATAAACACTCTGGGATTTAAACAGAGTTCCGTAAGCTTTGAACTGGTATATTACAACCCGAACGGTTTTGGTGTAGACCTGAAAAAAATTGAAAGTGATGTGTATATAGACAGTTTATACCTGGGTAAGTTTCAGTTGGATACCCTGATGCACATCAACCGGATGAGCGAGTTTGTATTACCTGCTACCATACAGGTGGACATGGCCAATATGCTGAAGAATTCGGCCAGAATGCTGCTTAAAAAAGAAGTACTGATCCAGGCAAAAGGTACCGTTAAAGCCGGCAAAGCCGGGGTGTTTAAATCCTTCCCCTTCCAATACGAGGGCAAAAAGAACCTGGGAATGTTCTAATCAAAAATTAACGCCTGTATTTTAGATCACTCTATCTGAATGGTGGTATATGGCAGGGTTGTTTGGGTTTCGGCCCTCCGCCATCCTCTGCCCGCTTACACACAGGCGGTAGTTTAGCATAGGATTCAGGGTTGGCTTTCTCCGTTTCCGTATCAAATCCCGCATTGTTGATGGCTGCCCGGATAGCCGACTCATCTGTTCTGTCGGGCCAGAACTGTACTTTAATTTCCCCCTGCAACAGATTGATTTTCCATTGAATCATGCCGCTTTCCATATTGGCTTTATTCTCTACTACCAGGTATTTCTCCAGCCGGTCCTTACATTCCCAACATTTCAGGTTGGCAGATTTAATCGTAACCCACTGTTGTTTGGGCATTTGTGCAGACAGACTCAGGCTGCAGCAACAGAGTGCAGCAATAACGATGTACTTCATACAAAAAGTTATTATTGTTGATATTTAGCTGCCTGTCCAGCCGGCGGGGTTGGTACTCCATTCCAGAAGCAGGGCTTTTTCCGATTCGCTCACGAGCCCTCTTTCAACGGCCAGTTCTATCATGGTCGGGTAGTTGGTCAGGGAACGGGTTACCACACCGGCAGCCTCAAATGATTGCACTGCCTGATCAAAACCATAATTGAAAATTGAGACCATACCTACAATCTCCACTCCTGCTGCTCTCAGCACATCCACTACCTGCAGACTGCTTTTACCGGTAGAAATCAGATCCTCAATAACCAGTACACGCTGCCCTTTTGTATAAGAACCTTCAATCTGGTTGCCCAGTCCGTGTTCCTTTGGCTTGGGGCGAACATACATGAACGGAAGCTTCAACTGATCGGCTGCCATAGCACCCCAGGGAATTCCCGCAGTGGCTACGCCGGCCAGTACTTCGGCCTGCGGGAATCGTTCAAAAATCACATTGCAGAGTTCGCTCTTGATAAAATCACGCACATACGGAAAGGACAATACCTTTCTGTTATCGCAATAAATCGGGCTTTTCCAGCCACTCGCCCAGGTAAAGGGTTTTGAAGGGCTCAATTTCACCGCCTCTACCTGTAATAGTTTCTCTGCAACTGCTTTTTCGTTTGTCATGCTGCGAAAGTAAGCCCAAATTTGAATTGGAAAATGAGAAAATTATTATAACTTTTGTTGTTATGAACAGAAAAAGGATTATTGCTGCAGGCGGGCTTGTCTTCAACGAAAACAATGAGTTATTAATGATTTTGCGGAGAGGTTACTGGGATTTGCCAAAGGGGAAACTTGACAAGGGCGAAACGGTAGAATCCTGTGCCATCCGCGAAGTGCAGGAAGAAACGGGCTTGAAAAATATTGTTCTGGGAAAATTTATCACCATCACTTTGCATGAATATTTTGACACTTACCTGGACGAAGACGTGGTTAAGGAAAGTCACTGGTACCATATGAAAGTTCAGGGTCCGCAGGAACTGATACCCCAAACAGAAGAAGATATCATGATGATCAAATGGGTAAAACGGGAATCTCTTCCGGAATACCTGAATAATACTTACCCCAATATTATTGAAGTGATCAGAATTTTCTATTCAACACAGCAACCGTAATCCTGCTGATACACACCAGTTTATCCTGCTCGTCATAAATTTTAATTTCCCATACCTGTGAACCGGCCCCTCTGTGAATGGGCTTGGTAATACCCGTTACATAGCCCGAACGCGCGCTTCTGATATGATTGGCATTGATCTCCTGCCCTACACAAATAAAATGTTCCGGATCTACTGTTAACATGGCTGCCACACTACCCAGCGTTTCGGCAAGGGCTACCGATGCCCCACCGTGCAATAAACCATATGGCTGCTTAGTGCGATGATCTACCGGCATGGTAGCTTTTAAATAGTCCGATCCCACTTCGGTAAAGCAAATGCCCAGGTGTTCTCCCATGGTATTTTTACCAAGGCCTTCAAAATCCTTCAGCGACAGGTCTTTCTTAAACCAGATATTCATGTATGCAGGTTAATTTGTTAAAGAGAATTGATGACCGCCTGCGGAAGGAACGGTGATGCATCTCCTCCATTCAGCAGAATATCCCTTACAATGGTGGATGCCACAGAAGTATATTTGGGTTCTCCGGTCAGGAAGATAGTCTCAATTTTATTATCGAGCGTCCGGTTGGCATCAGCGATGGTTTTTTCGTATTCAAAATCACTAACATACCGGATGCCTCTTAAAATAAAGCGGGCGCCGATCTTTTCACAATAATGAATGGTGAGCCCTTCGTACACTACACTCTCCACTTTGGGTTCGTCTTTGTAAATTTCGCGGAACCATTCCATTCGCTGTTCGGAACTGAACATAGGATTCTTGGAGGAATTGATGCCGATACCTACGACTATTTTATCGAACAAAGGCAATGCTCTGTTGATGATATCGGTATGACCAAGCGTAACAGGATCAAATGTTCCGGGGAATAAACAGATGCGTTGCATAAATATGGCAGCTTTAATCGTTCGTTGTTGGCGCAGGTTAGCTTTCTCTTCCTGCCAGTAAATACAATGCTGCCATCCTTACGGCAACACCATTTTCTACCTGATTTAATATGATGGAATAAGGCCCGTCCGCCACATCGCTGTCGAGTTCTACCCCTCTGTTGATGGGCCCCGGGTGCATAATCACAATTTCCTTTCCTAAATTCTCCAGCATTTTTCTTTTGATTCCATAGGCCAGGTTGTACTCTCTAAGCGAAGAGAACAGCGGCTGGTTCTGGCGTTCCAACTGGATCCTCAGTACATTGGCCACATCACACCATTTCAGCGCTTCCTGCAGGTTGTAGGTTACCCTTACACCCAATGCTTCTGCTATATACTTGGGAATTAAAGTGGGCGGCCCTACCACCAGAATCTCTGCTCCCATTTTCCGGAGCAGATACATATTGCTCAATGCTACCCTGCTGTGCATGATGTCTCCGATAATAGCCACTTTTAACCCTTCCAGCCGGCCCAGTTTCTCACGCATTGAAAACGCATCGAGCAGGGCCTGGGTAGGATGCTCATTGATCCCGTCTCCTGCATTCACAATAGCAGCAGGTATATGTTTGGCTAAAAAATGCGGTGCACCGGATGCACTGTGCCGCATCACCACCATATCCACCTTCATGCTCAGAATATTGTTAACAGTGTCCAGCAGTGTTTCGCCCTTGGCGGCGGAGGAACTGCTGGCGGCAAAGTTGAGTACATCTGCAGAAAGCCTTCTTTCCGCCAGTTCAAAAGACATTCTTGTTCTGGTGGAATTCTCGTAAAAAAGGTTTACAATAGTGATGTCGCGCAGCGAAGGTACTTTCTTAACGGGCCTTTGTAATACTTCCTTGAATTGTTCAGCAGTAGAGAGAATAAGCTGTATATCCTCTTTCGTGAGGTCTTTAATACCAAGTAAGTGTTTGGTAGATAGTTTCATTAAAAATCAAAGATAATATATTACACTAAAACCACTTCGTCTTTTTCATCATTTTCGCGCCAGTTCACTTTTACCTTATCGGAAACGATGGTATCAATGGCTTTACCGGAAAAATCAGGCTGTATCGGCAACTCCCTGCTGAACCGGCGGTCTATTAATACACAGAGGGATACCTTGGAAGGTCTGCCAAAATCGAGCAGTGCATCCAGCGCAGCCCGGATGGTTCTTCCGGTATACAAAACATCATCTATCAGAATAACGGTTTTACCTTCAATACTGAAATTGATATCGGTCTGGTTGGCTATATGTAAAGTTTTTCTAACATCATCCCTGTAGAACGTAATATCGAGTTTCCCGTAGTGGATAGGCGCACCGGCCACCAGGGTCTTCAGTTCTGCCACAATCCGGTCGCTCAGAAAAATACCTCTCGGCTGCAACCCAATGACAACGGCATTGGTAAGCCCCTGACTGTTTTCCAGAATCTGATGAGCCAGGCGCTTGACCGTAAGCGCAATTTGCTGTTCAGATAATATTGTCTTCAAATTGGAAAATTTTACTAAAAATAAATGCTTTATTCCATACCAAAGCAGAATAATTAAATGCGTTCTGCTTTACTTTGCCGGTATGTTAGTGCTGAAAGAACTGGAACTGGTGCAATTCAGGAACTACCTCTCTAAAAAATGGGTATTCAGTGAAAGAATTGTTGGCATCTGCGGACTGAACGGCGCCGGAAAAACCAACCTGCTCGATGCCATTTACTACCTTGGCTTTTCCAGAAGTTATTTTTCCAGAACCGATGCGCAGAATGTACGCCACGGCGATGCGGGCATGCGGCTCTCCGGCAACTACCTCCTGAACAATGCGCCTGCCAGTATCACCTGCATACTTCGCGAAAACAATCGAAAGGAATTGTTGGTTAACGATGAATTGTATAAAAAGATGAGCGACCATGTAGGAAAGTTTCCCTGTGTAATGATTGCGCCGGATGATGTAGACCTGATTACCGGCAGTGGCGAAACAAGGCGCAAAATGGCAGACACCATATTATCGCAGACCAACCGCAGTTACCTGAACCAGTTGATGGTGTATACCAAACTGATCCAGCAGCGAAACAGCCTGCTCAAACAGTCGGAAAACGGCTCCCCCACCGATCATACATTGCTGCATATTTTAAACAGGCAACTGGTGCAGTCGGGAGAATTTCTTCACCAATGCAGGGTTGAATTTATGCAACAGTATATTCCGCTGGCCTGTTTACAGCACACCGCTATTGCCGGCCAATCCGACGGTTTGGCGATGTATTACGACAGCCAGTTGAACGACAATTCTTTTGCGGATTTACTGGAAAGCAGTTTAGCCAAAGACCTGATCCTGCAGCGAACAACGAAAGGAATACACCGCGACGATCTGCGCATTGAACTGAACGGGCACCCGTTTAAATCTGAAGCCTCTCAGGGCCAGCGCAAGAGCCTTTTGTTTGCGTTGAAACTTGCAGAATGGGAATACCTCAGGGAAAAGACCGGCGTTCCGCCCATTTTACTGCTGGACGATGTATTTGAAAAACTGGATGAAAAAAGAATGTTCCAGTTGCTCTACAGGGTTTGCGGCGTTGCTTACGGCCAGGTATTCATTACAGATACCCATGCCGGCCGTTTGAAAGCACAGCTTCAGGAAACCGGCGCTGCTTTTCAACTGATTGAGTTATAAATTAGCCCTAACTTTACCCCATGTCAGAAATGCATATTGGCGACGCACTCAAAGGCTTTATTCGTAAAAGTCATTTAAAGAACGGCATCCGGGCGGTTCAGATTGAAGAAGTTTGGGAAAAACTGATGGGTAAGACCATTGCCAAATACACCGAAAAGATTCAGATCATTCAGAAAAAACTGTTTATCCATACCAATGTGGGGCCGTTGAAAAACGAACTGCAATACCAGAAACCACAGATCATCGCAAGGGTGAATGAAGCATTTGGCGAGGAAATCATCAACGAAGTAATTATTCAGTAATTATCCGTTCAGGCGCACCCGCGGATCAATCCACCCATACAACAGGTCTGCCAGCAGGTTCACCAGCACAAAGAAGGTGGCAGTGAGCAACACGCTTCCCATAACAACCGGAAAATCCAGTTTTTCCAATGCATCAACCGTTATTTTTCCAATCCCCTTCCAGCCAAAAATATACTCTACAAAAAATGCACCCGCAAGCAGTTCGGCGAACCATCCGGTAATGGCCGTTACCACAGGGTTCAGTGCGTTGCGCAGCGCATGCCTAAGCAACACGACTCGTTTACTGAGCCCCTTGGCATAAGCTGTGCGGATATAATCCTGGTCCAGCACATCCAGCATCGCACTCCGGGTAAGCTGGGTAATAATGGCCAGGGGCCTGATGCCCAGTGTGAGCGCGGGAAGTACCAGGCTCTTCAATGAAAGCTGCCTGCCCAGAAAAGGATCCATATAAAACAGGCTGCCGGTCATTTGCAAACCGGTTAGATTGCTCCAGACAAATCCAAAGAAATAGGCCAGCAGAATACCCATGAAAAAAGAGGGCGCTGATATCCCCAATACACTGGCAAAAACAGCGCCGGTATCCATCCATGTATTTTGCTTAACAGCAGCCAGCACGCCCAATGCTATACCCACCACCGTTGCAAACAGCATGGCGGCAAGCGCCAATATCAATGTACCCGGCAATGCCTCGTACAACACGGTCCCTACTTCCTTCCTGGTTTGATAAGACCTGCGCAGGTAGGGCACTTTAATGGACAGTTTCTTTTCACCGCCAATAAACATTCCTTTGAGCTTTTTTGTTTCGATTTCGGCCTGGCTGTGAATGGCGATGGGCGATACATCGTTTACATAATAGATAAACTGCTTCCAGGTGGGTTGGTCCAGCGCCAGCTCTTTTCGGATATGCTGAATGGTAGCGCTATCTCCCGTTTGGCCAAGCACCAGCCTTGCAGGATCTCCAAAGCCCTGAAATAAAAAAAATACCACTACCACTACTCCTATAAGTACCAGTATACCGTAGCCGATTTTTTTGGAGAGATAGCTGAACAATGGGATTTATTTAATCAGGTTTGCTGCATCGAGATAACTGTACTTATCGATGATGGTGGCTCCCTGCATGAGCAAAAAAGTTGGTTTTACCCTGGCGGCTGTTTTAAGCACCGTAGCATCACAACTGAATACCTGCATCTGCGGAAACTGTTGCTGCAGTTTTTCAGCTTCGGAAGATACCAGGTAAACGGGCCATTGCCTTGCCTTGAATTGAGGCAGCAAACGGTCTAAAGCGGGCTTCCATACTTCCAGGTTTTTCGCATCCTGAATCAAAACCAGTATATATTTCCCCGGTTGCTGAAAAACGGCTTCGGTGGAATCTGTCAGTTGCAGGGTCTGCAGGGAAAAATCGATGATAGCCGGTTTTAAACCGTTGCCGGGTTTTACCAAACGGTCTATCCGGCTGATGTATTCATAGGTAGAATCAAAATCACCGGGAAAATTTGCCTGATCAAACCGCAGTTCCCTTCCATCTTTCTTATACAAAAATTCAATGGCAAAACTGTCTGCAGTAGCCCCTGCGGGCATTTGCATCTGCTGCCGGATATCATTCCCTTTCTTATAAGGCAGGCAATCTACAAATGGGAGATGTTGCAACACATACCATTGTATAAAGAATCCAAAGAACACGGTTAGCCCCAGCAATACAGCCGCGGTTCTGCTACCAGTCAGCGGTTTAATCTGTGCCTGATAAAAAAGAATCACCAAAATCAGCACCAGCAGTACCAGGTCTTTTCCGAATGACTGTGCCGGTGTTATGGGAAGACAGTCTCCAAAACAGCCACAGGCTTTGATTTTACCCGAGAACAACGCATACCCGGTGAGAAAGGTAAAAAAGAGTATCAGCAGCAGCAGCAGCCAGCTAAAAATTTTAACCTGCCATCCAATGATGATGGCAATGCCTGCCAGGATTTCAAACACATTCATCAGTACGGCAAACAGCAGCGCATAGTCGTTCATTCCATGAAGATGACCCGCTTCAAAAAATTCCTGCATCTTATAACTCAATCCCGCGGGGTCATTGATCTTGATCAGTCCCGAAAAGATAAACAACAATCCTACCACCCATCTTACTACCAGGAGCAGATATTTCATGTTTTACAATTTAGTGTTTTCCCTCCTCAATCAGGATCAGTGCAAATGCTGCATAATTGATAATATCGATATAGTTTGCGTCAATGCCTTCACTGATCAGTGTTTTTCCGTCGTTCTGCAAAATCTGCCGGATACGCAACAGTTTTACCAGTATCAGGTCGGCAAAACTTTCCTGGCTCATTGCTCTCCAGGCTTCGCCATAATCATGGTTCTTAGACAACATGGTTTCCCTGGCAACCTGTACCTGTTGATGATACAACAGCGAAACCCGTTCCACATCCAGTTCCTCTACTGTTGAGTGGCCAATGCTAAGCTGGATCAGGCCAATAACGGCATAATTCAGGATGCCCTTGAACTCAGAAGGTATATCATCCCCTACTTTCTGGGTTTTCAAATCCTGTATGGTTCTGATGCGAAGGGCTTTAATAAAGATCTGGTCTACTACAGAAATAGTTCTGAGTACACGCCATGCCGTGCCATAGTCTTTGGTTTTCTTGATGAAAATATCATAACAGGATGCAATGGCTTTGTCGTACTGCTCGTTCGTATTCAACATTATTCTTCCTTCGTTTACTTCTTTGATAATATCTTTGAATCCGGTGCAATTTAACTGAATCAGGAGAATGTTTACACTTAACAGCAAAGGAAGTTTATGGACCATCCGTCAACCGGTGGTGATGGGCATTATCAATGCCACACCGGATTCCTTTTTCAGTAAAAGCAGGGCTACCGGGCTGGAAGCAGCCGTTGCTACAGCCGCCCGGATGATCCGGGAAGGCGCCGCCCTGCTGGACATAGGCGGTCAAAGCACCCGGCCTGGCGCTGTTCTGGTAGGCGAAGCGGAGGAAATTGATCGGGTGGTTCCGGTCATCAATGCAATCCACCAGGCTTTTCCTGGGATTCTGCTGTCGGTTGACACCTATTATCCCGCAGTTGCACAGGCGGCTGTAGCAGCCGGAGCTTCTGTGGTGAACGATATCAGCGGAGGACGGTATAATACCGGCATGCTTCCCGCTGTTGCTGCCCTAAAAGTACCCTATATCCTCATGCACAGTACCGGTACGGCAACAACCATGCACGAAACATCCATCTCCGGCAATATCACCCTCGAAGTGGTTCGCTATTTTAAAGAAAGACTGGAAGCATGCACTGCAGCGGGAATTCAGGATCTGATCCTGGACCCGGGACTGGGCTTTGGCAAAACCATGGAGCAGAATTTTCAGTTACTCAGTGAATTGAACAGCCTTCAATTGTTCCGACTGCCTGTTTTGCTGGGCATTTCCCGCAAAACCATGATTCACAAAACTCTGCAGATCACCCCGGAAGAGTCGCTGAATGGCACCACGGTACTCAACACCATCGGGTTGTTAAACAAAGTGAATATACTGCGGGTACACGATGTAAAAGAAGCCGTTCAGGCTGTACAACTGGTAAATGCCTTATATCCCTAAAAACCAACTGCCGGCCTGATCAGGGATCAGGCCGGCAGTTGAAAATAATGCATGCCATTCGATTATTAATGCTGCGGATTTCCCTGAGGCCCCTGTGGCATCATTGGTAATGTAGTACCCGGAGCTGCATTGGTTACATCCAGTACTTCAATATCAAAGACCAATGCCGCGTAGGGAGGAATAACCGGGGCGCTGCCGTTTGGTCCATAACCCAACAGGGCAGGAACAAATACACGACCTCTTCCACCTTTGCCAAAGAAACGCAGTCCTTCGTCCAGTCCGCGGATCACGCCACCGCTTCCCACTACAATGCTCAGCGGCTGGTTATTGGGGGAATCCTTATCCATGTTACCGTCAAATTTCTTACCGTTGAGGAATGTACCCCTGTACAATACGGATACCCGCTTGCCTGAATCTGCTTTCAGGGTTACATCGCCTGCATCGGTTACTTCAATAAACAGGCCTGAAGGCGTTTGCTGTACTTTCGCGCCTTTTTTAGCGGTGAAATCTTTCAGTTCTTTTGTTTCCCTTACTTTTTCATTGTCCAGTTCTTTCTGGTAATCGGCCATCATCTGCTCTTCGTTGGCGAAAGTTTTGATCACTTCCGCTTTACCGTTGATCAGATCCTTTTGTTTAAAAATTTCATTGTATTCGAGCATACCCAGTTTTTTCAGGGAATCCACGTTCATTACAAAATCAATTTTATCGCCGGGAGCGCACTTGTTAATCAGCTCTATAAAGCTATGCTTTGCCATACGGCTGGTGTCTACTCTAAAGTATACCGGTACTCTTCCAAAAGAACTGTTCAGCACAGAATCCTTTGCAGGCAGTTTGTACTCCACATTCAGTTTCACAAACTGACCCTGTTTCAATAATTCTTTGCTTCCGCCTTTCTCAATTTTATACGCAAGGCCCGAAGGTGTTTTTTCATATTGATTACAACTTGCAAGCAATACAACCGCTGATAACAGCGGGATGGTGATTCTCCTCATTTTAGATTTATTGTAGTTGATTTTTATACTGTTTTAATACTTCCTTAAAATCCCGGACGGTCTGATCCACAGAGTGACTGCTTCTTCCTCCGGCCGCATTGGCATGTCCTCCTCCTTCAAAATGGTTGCGGGCAAACTGATTTACATCAAAACTTCCCCTGCTTCTGAAACTCCATTTCCGCTCTTCATCCCGGTCTATCACAATGGCACCGAATTTAATTCCCTGAATAGTTAACAGGTAGTTCACCAACCCTTCCGTATCCCCGGTCTTAATCTCGTACTTCTGCAGGTCCTGCCTCGTAATATACATCAAAGCGGTATTATACTCATACAAAACTTCCATCCGGTTGGTGAGTGCAAACCCAATGAAACGGAGCCTGTTCTCTAAAAAATTATCATAGATGTGGTTGTGTACCTGGTCATGTTCAAAACCTGTTTCCTTCAAGCGGGCAATCATTCGGTGCACCGAAGCCGTAGTGGAAGGAAAACGGAAGGAGCCCGTATCGGTCATTACACCGGTATACAAACAGGTAGCAATATCTACATTGATGCTATTTTCATGTCCGGAACCAACAATGAAATCATAAACCATTTCGCAAGTAGAACTTTTCCCGGTATCACTGATACCATAGGTAAAGGAATCCACATCCGGCTGCTGGTGATGGTCTATCAGTATTTTCACCGCATCCGCATTGGCCAGGTGAATGGCCAGGTGTTTGGTTCGATGGAAAATATTAAAATCAAGACAAAAAATTACTTCGGCTTCCGCCAGAATTTTCAGTGATTTTTCCTTGTTCATTTCAAAATTAATGACCTCCTTCGTACCCGGCATCCAGGCCAGAAAATCGGCCCAGTTGGTGGGAGAAATAACGGTTACATCATGGTTTAACCCCTTCAGGAAATGGTACAACCCCAATGCGGAACCCATAGCGTCTCCATCAGGCTTCTGGTGCATGGTGATCACCACTTTGCGGGGTGTTGACAAACTTGGGTAAAATAGTGAGATATCTTGCATACGATGGCGGCAAAATTGGGGTATCTGTGCTAGTTAATCAAATCATTTTAGGAGTAAATGTTAAAAATACGCTATTTGACTTGCTCCAAACCCCTGCTATTCCTTACTTTTGCCGCGAAATTTAAATATATGAGCAATAGAACATTTACCATGATCAAACCTGATGCAACCGCCAAAGGTCATACAGGAGCTATTTTGGATCAGATTTTGAAAGCTGGTTTTACCATCAAAGCCATGAAATGGATTCAATTGACCGAAAAACAGGCCGGTCTGTTTTATGATATTCACAGAGAAAGACCTTTCTTCCAGGAATTGGTAGACTTCATGAGCAGTGGCCCGATTGTGGCTGCGGTTCTGGAAAAAGACAACGCTGTTGCCGATTTCAGAACACTCATCGGCGCTACCAATCCTGCTCAGGCTGCCGAAGGTACCATCCGCAAGCGTTTTGCAGCTTCTATCGGCGAAAATGCTGTTCACGGAAGCGATAGCGATGAGAATGCGGTAATTGAAGCCGATTTCTTTTTCTCCAAACTGGAAAGATATTAATAACTACAGTCCATTTGAATAAGCGAATTCATTGAATGATCCCGGTTATCCGCAGGAAACCGGGATTTTTTATGTCCGCCGGCTCCAATGATCCGTAGAATATTTACTTTCCTAATCCAGTATTGCCTTACCGGGTTATTTCCTTGATAACATGTAACAAGAGAATCTGCCTTTTGTGCACTTTAAGGAAAATAGGATCAAGAACAATTTTGGACCAAGAACAATTTTTTTGGGCAGGCACCGGCGCCAACAAAAAGAGGCTGCTCGTTCGAGACAGCCTCTTGTACTTGTCGGGACGACAAGATTTGAACTTGCGACCCCACGCCCCCCAGACGTGTGCGCTACCGGGCTGCGCTACGTCCCGAAATAAGGCAGAATTTCCGTGTTCTGCTATCACTCCCGTGTCATTACGGGGTGCAAATATAGGGCTAAAAGAAATTTTCAGGTTATATTGCAGGAAATTTTCAATTTCTGCATGAACATTTTATTGAAGCAGGTACTGATTACCGATCCGAATTCCCCGTTCAACGGTAAACTATTCGATATACTTATTGAAGAAAACAAGATCAGCAAAATTGCCGCACAACTCAACGATAAAGCCGCTGTTGTTATAGATGAACCCGGTCTGTCGGTATCCCCGGGGTGGGTCGATATCTTTGCTCATTTCTGTGACCCCGGCTACGAATTCAAAGAAACATTACAGACCGGCGCAGACGCAGCGGCTGCCGGTGGATATACCAGGGTCTTTACCCTGCCCAATACCCAGCCGGTAACAGACAATAAATCGCTGGTAGAATACGCTTCCAGGCAGTCTGCCGATTTCCCGGTATACATTCATCCGATCGGGGCAATCACCCGGAACGCTGAGGGCAGGGAACTGGCAGAAATGTACGACATGCTCCACAGCGGTGCAGTTGCTTTCTCCGATGGGCTTCACCCCGTTCAATCCCCCGGCCTTTTCCTGAAAGCCCTGCAATATGTGAAAGCATTCAACGGTGTGCTGATCCAGGTACCCGTAGACAAGAGCATCGGCGCATCCGGCTTAATCAATGAGGGCATTATCTCTACCCGGCTGGGATTACCCGGTATGCCTTCCATTGCCGAAGAAAGTATTTTAAAAAGAGATATAGACCTGGCCCGTTATGCCGGTTCCAAAGTTCATTTTACCGGTGTATCTACCCTGCAATCGCTGAACCTGATCCGCGAAGCAAAAAAAGAAGGATTGGATATAACCTGCAGTGTTACCCCCTATCATTTGTATTTCTGCGACGAAGACCTTCAGTCTTACGACACCTACTTAAAAGTAAATCCTCCCATTCGCTCCAAGGCCGATATGCTGGCATTGAGAGACGCCGTACTGGATGGCACCATAGATTGCATTGCTTCCCATCACCTGCCTCAGGACTGGGATCATAAGATCTGCGAATTTGAATATGCTTCCTTTGGAATGACCGGCCTGGAAACTGCTTTCGCCGTAGTGAACCACCTGCTTGAACAACTGGGCAATGACAGAATGGTGGAATTATTCTCCCTGAACGCCCGTAATATTTTTAACCTTCCTGCGACCAATATCTCCGAAGGCGCTGCTGCAGAATTAACCCTGTACCGCCGGAATGAGCAAACAATCATACAGAAAACAGATTTTAGGAGTAAATCTGCCAATAGCGCTTTTACCGACCGGGAATTGAAAGGCCGCGTGAAAGGCATTATCAATAAAGGGAAAATATACACCAACTAAACCATTTATTATGAAAGCAAACATCATCAACGAGGGAGCTAAATTCGGTCTCATTTGCGGACTTATAGCAGTATTGCTCATGTTCGGAAGCTGGGCTGCCGGTATCCAGATCTTTACCTCCGTTCAGTTCTACGGAACCTTTGTTCCTTATATGATTGCCATACTTTTAATCGGAGGATTCAACCTGAGAAAGCAGAACGGCGGATTCCTTTCCTTTGGGGAAGCCCTGAAATTCAATTTTCTGGCTTATGCTGTTGCAGCCATACTCGTGGCGCTGTCTACCTACGTTTTGTACAATATTATTGATAAGGAGCTGACGCAGAAATCTGCGCAGATTGCACTGGAAAAAACCCGCCAGATCATGGAAAAAATGGGATCCAGCGAAGAAGATATTGAGAAGGCCCTGAAGAACTCTGCCGAAAGCATGAAAGATACCGGATTGGGTAAAATTTTCCTGGGTACAGGACTTGGACTGATCTGGGATTTTGTAAAAGCCATGTTGCTTTCTGTAATCATCCGCAAGGAACAAAAATTTGAAGACCAATAACCTGCATGAACCTATCTATTGTTATACCGCTTTTAAATGAAGAGGAGTCGCTGCCGGAGCTTTGCACCTGGATTGAACGCGTGGTAACCAATCACCACCTCACGTATGAAGTGCTGCTGATAGACGATGGCAGTACCGATAACAGTTGGGAGGTGATCCGGAAAATCACTGCTGAAAACACAGCGTTCAAGGGCATCAAATTCCAGCGCAACTACGGAAAGTCCGCTGCCCTGAACGAAGGTTTCAAAGCGGCGCAGGGCAGTGTGGTGATTACAATGGATGCGGATATGCAGGATTCTCCGGATGAAATTCCCGCGCTTTATAAAATGATTACCGAAGAGGGGTACGATATGGTAAGCGGCTGGAAAAAAATCCGGTACGATAATACACTTACCAAGAACATACCTTCCAAGCTCTTCAATGCGGTAGCCCGCGCCAGTTCCGGCATTCAGTTGAACGACTTCAACTGCGGGCTGAAAGCCTATCGCAATAAAGTGGTAAAGTGCATTGAGGTATTTGGTGAAATGCACCGCTACATTCCTGTTCTGGCCAAATGGAGCGGGTTCAGGAAGATCGGCGAAAAAGTGGTGGAGCATCGCCCCAGAAAATACGGTACCACCAAGTTTGGCTGGTCCAGGTTTATCAACGGTTTCCTGGACCTGGGCACCATCATGTTCCTGGGAAAATTCGGTAAGAAACCCATGCAATTCTTTGGATTGTACGGAACCCTGTTCTTCCTGGTTGGCCTGTTATCGAGCCTTTACCTGGTGATTTCCAAAATCATTGATACAGAAATGGGACTCACCAACAAACCATTTTTCTTTATAGCACTGGCAACAATGGTAATTGGTATGCAACTGTTCCTGACAGGATTTGTGGCCGAACTGGTTGTTCGGAACGCTGCTGAAAGAAATGTATACCTGATTGAAGATAAACTAGGGCTTTAAGCCGATTATTCAACCAATCCCATGCAGCAAGAACTGATACTTATCGGAACCACCTGGCCGTTCAGAGGGGGCGGTATTGCCTCATTTAATGAGAGGCTGGCAAGGGCTTTTCAGGAACAGGGGTTCAAAGTGACCATTTATACATTTTCACTGCAATACCCTTCCTTTTTATTTCCCGGAAAGTCTCAGTACAGCAATCTATTGCCACCGGAAGACCTCGATATTCATGTATCCATCAATTCTGTGAACCCGTTCAACTGGATTAAGATGGGCAGGATCATCCGCAATCAAAACGCGCCGATTGTGCTGGTCCGGTACTGGCTCCCCTTGATGGGGGCCTGCCTGGGTACCATTCTTCGGATGGTGAAGAAAAACAAGGTTTCCCGCATTATTTGTATAGCCGATAATATTATCCCGCATGAGAAAAGACCGGGCGACCATGCGCTCACCAGGTACTTTGTCCGGCCAATTGACGGGTTTATTACCTTAAGCAAAAAAGTTGCCGCCGACCTGAAACAGTTCAGCAATAAAAAAATCATTACGGTTCAGCATCCTTTGTACGATCATTTTGGTGCGCAGATGAGTAAGCAGGATGCCCGCAAAAAATTAAAACTCCCTGTCGAAGGACGGTTCATCCTCTTCTTCGGGTTCATCCGGAAATACAAAGGCCTGGATCTTTTACTCCAGGCCCTGGCCATCCTGCAGTACGAGCAAAAAAACAATCCTTCCTTCGAAATCCCCAGACTCATCATTGCCGGAGAGTTTTACGAGGATGAAAAAATATATACCGACCTGATCCGTGAGTTAGGTATCGGTCATTTGATTGATTCCTTCACCCACTTTATTCCGGATGATGAAGTTAAGTATTACCTGAATGCCTGTGATTTTGTTATCCAGCCTTACAGGAATGCTACCCAGAGCGGGGTTACGCCACTGGCCTATCATTTTGAAAAGCCCATGCTTGTAACCAATGTAGGGGCTCTACCGGATATGATCCTGGAAGATAAAAGCGGAATCGTAACCGAACCCACTGCTGAACAGATTGCCGGAGGCATCAAAAAACTGTACGAATTAGGTGAGGAACATTTTTTGTTTCAACTTCGCAGTCAGAAGAAAAAATACAGCTGGGAACAACTGACATCCGCCATTGTATCCCTGGCTCAAAATACATAATCATGCACAATCGTATTACATCTATCATTGGGGCTTCCATCGAAGTAAAGCAGGCTATTTTGACCAACCCCGCTATTCAGCAAACCCTAAAGCAGGTCATTGAAGCTGTTACCATTTCTTTTAAAAACGGGCACAAGGTCATGTTCTGTGGGAATGGAGGCAGTGCAGCCGACGCACAGCACCTCGCCGCCGAATTCTCCGGTCGTTTTTACAAAAACAGGCGGGCCCTGCCCTCTGATGCCCTGCATTGCAACACTTCCTATTTAACGGCAGTAGCCAATGATTACAGTTACGACGATATTTATGCAAGACTGGTGGAGGGCACCATGGAAAAAGGTGATGTATTGATTGGCTTAACCACCTCCGGCAACTCTCCGAATATCCTTAAAGCCTTTGAAGCCGCCAGGGCTAAAGGAATTCAAACGGTAGGATTCACCGGTAGCACGGGCGGTAAGTTAAAAAGCCTCTCCGATTTTTTATTGAATGTTCCTTCCAGTACCACCCCGCGTATCCAGGAGAGCCATATTCTGCTGGGACATATTATTTGTGAACTGGTAGAAGACGCTTTATTTAGCTAGTATGCTGAGACTCAACCTGATTACCCCCGACTGGACATTGTTCCTGGACCGGGATGGCGTGATTAATCATGAAAAAGAAAACGACTACGTACTGAACTGGGGGGAATTCCTGTTCTACGAAGACAGCCTTACTGCCATTCCGCTGTTAAACCGCTGCTTTCAGAAAATTGTAATCACCACCAACCAGAAAGGTGTGGGCAAAGGATTGATGACCCTGAACGACCTGCATACCATTCACGGCAACATGCTTCAATACATTGAAGCGGCGGGCGGGCACATCGATAAGATTTATTTCTGTACCGACCTGGACGAAGGGTCCCCCAACAGAAAACCGCAGCCCGGTATGGCTTACCAGGCGCAGATGGACTTTCCGGAAATCAATTTTTCGAAAAGCATCATGGTTGGGAACCGGATGAGCGACATGAAATTCGGGCGAAATGCCGGCATGCACACCGTGTACCTGGCTACCACCCACCCGGAAGCCCCCTTCCCCGACCCGCAGGTGGATCTGCGCTTTACAGACCTGCTCAGTTTTGCAGAAGCCTGCACCAGCATGATCCTCCGCTAATATCCGGTTTCGGCTTTAAGGAAATGATAAAGTTCTGAAGAGAGTTTTAAATTGTATTGTTTGAGTGTAAATTGCCTGAAGTAGTACCTGATAACAGATCACATGAAAAAACAAATCATTCTCTTCCTGTTCCTTGCACTCATAACAGGCGCCCGCGCCCAAACAAAGGCAGACCGGATGAAACTGCAGGAAATGGAGCACGGCCTCAGCGCATATGCCCACAATATCCTGAATGCAGATGATGTGGAAGACCGGTTGAGGGCAGATAGTTTTTTCACCAGGAACCTGGTACAGGCACTGAAAGTACCTTATTCCTTTCACCATCCGTTTGATTCTCTGAAAACCATCTCCAGGATTTACGCGCCCGACAGCAGTTTCAGAATCATTACCTGGCAACTGATGAAAGATTTTTCCTACTACCGGTACAAGGGCGCCATACAACTCAACACCAAAGACGGTTCCCTGAAACTGATCCCCCTATATGATGGTGCAGATTTTACAGACAAGCCGGTGGATTCTGTGAGGAGTAACCAAAACTGGATTGGTGCAGTATATTACAATATCATTCTAAAAAAATACAACAATAAGAATTATTATACCCTTTTAGGCTACGACGAAAACGATGCGCGAAGCACCAAAAAATGGATGGAGGTATTGACCTTCGACCAGCAGGGCCGGCCTGTATTTGGCGGACGTTATTTCAGTTATCCCAACGATCCGATTAAACCAGCGCAACCCGCTTACCGCTTTTGCCTGGAGTTTAAAAAAGACGCCAACGCAAAAATGAACTACGACCCCGAACTGGACCTGATCATTTTTGCAAAACTGGTGAGTGAAACGGGTGAGATCAGCAAAAAACACACCCTGGTTCCTTACGGCACCATTGAGGGTTTCCGGTGGCAAATGGGCAAGTGGGTATACATTCCGCCACAGCAATAATAAGATTCCTTTAATCCAGCTTCAGCACGGCCAGGAAGGCTTCCTGCGGAATTTCCACATTACCGATCTGGCGCATGCGTTTCTTACCTTCTTTCTGCTTCTCCAGCAGTTTACGCTTACGGCTGATATCACCGCCATAACATTTGGCCGTTACATCCTTACGAATAGCGCTGATGTTTTCGCGGGCAATCACTTTTGCGCCAATAGCAGCCTGGATCGCAATCTGGAACTGCTGACGGGGCAGTAATTCTTTTAATTTCTCACAGAGTTTTCTTCCGAAATCGGTAGCACGGCTTCTGTGAATCAATGCGCTGAGTGCATCCACTTTTTCATTGTTCAGCAGGATATCCATCTTCACAATATCAGCTTCGCGGTTATCGATGGGTGAATAATCGAAGGAAGCATATCCGCGGGTGGAGCTTTTCAATTTATCATAAAAATCGAATACAATCTCGGTCAGCGGCATTTCAAAAATGAGCTCCACCCTGGTTGGGGTAAGGTAACTCTGGTTGATCAGGATACCGCGTTTACCCAAGCAAAGGGTCATGATATTACCGATATAATCGGGAAGGGTAATGATCTGCGCTTTGATGAACGGTTCTTCGATACGGTCAATTTTAACCGGTTCAGGCATTTCAACAGGGTTATTCACCTGTATTTTTTCCCCCCTGGTGGTATAAGCATTGAAGCTAACGTTTGGTACGGTTGTAATCACCGTCTGGTTAAACTCACGCTCCAGTCTTTCCTGGATGATTTCCATGTGCAACAAGCCGAGAAATCCGCAACGGAATCCAAAACCCAGGGCCTGGGAGGTTTCCAGTTCAAATGTAAGCGAGGCATCGTTCAGTTGCAGTTTATCCATACAATCGCGCAGTTCCTCAAATTCATCGGTGTTCACCGGAAATATCCCGGCAAATACCATGGGCTTCACTTCCTCAAATCCGTGAATCATTTCGCCCGGATTATTGGCCAGTGTAAGCGTATCACCCACTTTTACTTCCTTTGCATTTTTGATACCGGTAATAATGTAACCAACATCTCCTGCGCGCACTTCGTCTTTTGGGGTCATATTCAGTTTTAACACCCCCACTTCATCTGCTATATAGTCTTTGCCGGTAGCAACAAAACGGATCTTGTCTCCTTTTTTCAAAGTACCGTTCATGATCCGGTAATAAATGATGATACCCCGGAAACTATTGTATACACTGTCGAAAATCAGTGCCTGCAAAGGCGCGTCCACACTGCCTTCCGGAGGTGGGATCCGTTCAACTATGGCTTGCAAAATTTCTTCAATTCCAATACCGGATTTACCGCTGGCAAGCAAAATATCTTCCTGCTTGCAACCAATCAGGTCGATGATTTGATCAGTCACTTCAGGAATCTTGGCCCCGTCCATATCAATCTTATTGATCACCGGAATAATCTCCAGGTCGTTATCGATGGCCAGGTAAAGGTTGCTGATGGTTTGCGCCTGGATACCCTGCGAAGCATCTACCAGCAGCAGGGCGCCTTCGCAGGCGGCCAGTGCACGGCTCACTTCATAGCTGAAGTCTACGTGCCCGGGTGTATCGATCAGGTTCAGTACATATTCTATTCCCTTGTGTTTATAATTAATCTGAATGGCGTGGCTCTTGATGGTAATGCCTTTCTCCCGCTCCAGGTCCATATCATCCAGTACCTGGTTCATCATCTCCCGCTCCCCGATGGTTTTGGTATGCTCCAGCAATCTGTCGGCCAGGGTACTTTTACCATGATCAATATGGGCGATAATACAAAAATTCCGAATCTGCTTCATAAGGCGGCAAAGATAGGTCGTATGGGTATATGGCGCTAAATTTGCACCCATGATGTTTACCGAAATTGGGATTGATGTAAAAAAAGCCGCTGAATTGCTCCGAAAAGATGAATTGGTGGCCATCCCGACCGAAACCGTTTACGGACTGGCAGGCAATGCACTCAGTGAAACTGCGGTAGCGAAGATCTATGCCGCCAAAAACCGACCTGCATTCAATCCGCTGATCCTGCATGTTTCCGGTATGGACCAGATTGAACAATATGCAATAGCTGATACCCATAGCCTTCTGATTGCCAAAGCACTGATGCCCGGCCCCCTTACCCTGCTCCTGCCTAAGAAAAAGAATGTACCGGATCTTACCACAGCCGGAAGCGATAAGGTTGCCATCCGGGTGCCCAATCATCCGCTTACGCTGGAGCTGTTAAAACAACTGGATTTCCCGTTGGCTGCGCCCAGCGCCAATCCTTCGGGTTATATCAGCCCCACTACGGCAGCGCATGTACAGGAAGGCCTTAACGGGAAAATTGCGTATATACTGAACGGAGGGCCAGCCATCATTGGGCTGGAATCCACCATCTGCGAGGTATCCGGCGATAAAATCCTGCTGCACCGGGCAGGAGGTGTTTCGGCTACAGCCTTAACGGCCATTACCGGGCTGGAAGTGGTGTTACCCGAAGCAACGCATGGACCGCATACTCCCGGACAGTTGAAAAGCCACTATGCGCCCCATACTCCTTTGTTCAGGGGGAATATTGAAGGATTGATCGGACATTATCCAGGTAAAAAAATTGCGGTGATCAGTTTCAATAAAAGTTATGCAGACCGGCCGCAAGTGAGCAGTTATGTGCTATCCCCTTCGGGCAATCTGGCCGAAGCCGCCAATAAACTGTTTGCCACTTTGCGGAAAGTGGATGCGCAACAGTTCGATGTTATTCTGACGGAGGTGTTTCCGGAAGAAGGAATCGGGCCTGCCATCAACGACCGTTTAGACAGGGCCCAATTTCTTCATAAATAAAATACCCTGCTGCTGTTACTGCAGCGCGTTGATGATGGCAACAAATTCATCGGCCACCAGTGAAGCGCCACCCACCAGTCCGCCATCCACATCGGGCTGTGTAAACAGTTCTACCGCATTGGCCGCTTTTACACTGCCACCGTACAAAATGGAAATGGCATCGGCGGTTTCCTTATTGTATGCCCCCTCAATGTTTCCGCGGATGAACGCGTGCATCTCCTGCGCCTGTGTGCTGCTGGCGGTTTTACCCGTACCAATGGCCCAGATGGGTTCATAGGCAATCACCACTTTGCGCAGTTGATCGGCGGTTAAATGATACAGGGATTCCTTCAGTTGTCTGGCAACATATTCGTTTTGTGTACCTGCTTCGCGAACAGCCAAAGGCTCACCACAGCAGAAGATCGGTGTAATATTATTTTCCAGGCAGATATTGATTTTTTCGGCCAGGAAGGCATTGCTTTCATTGAAATATTCACGACGCTCAGAATGCCCCAGTACCACATAATGTACACCCAGGGAACTCAGCATGTCTACGGAAATTTCTCCGGTATATGCGCCGCTTTTTTTGCTGTGACAGTTTTGCGCAGCTACATATACCTGCTCTTTGTTCCGCAGTTTTTGCTGAGCCATTGCCAGGTAAGGCGCTGGGATGGCAAAGATCACCTGCTGGTTTTCTTTCAGTGAATGAGGCTGGTTGATAATATCGTCCAGCAGTTGTTCGCCCTGCTGTAAGGTCAGGTTCATTTTCCAGTTCGCTGCTGCAATTTGCTTTCTCATACTCATTTGATGCTTGATTACTTTTGTTTATAAAGAGGAATGGAAGATATGTTTTAGTACATGAATTTCCGCATCGGATATTTTTTTGCCCTTCATATGCTTCCAGTTATTGATATCATTTACGGCCGCTTCAATATTGTATTTTTTTCCCTCGGTTCCCCAACTGAAACTGGTGATGATCCTGGGCAACAGGCCAGCGCCAAATACATTGCAGCAAAGGCCGATCACCGAACCCGTGTTCACAGAGCTGTTGATAGCAAGCCGGGAATAATCGCCCATGATCACGCCGCATTTCTGGCCTACTACCACAGATTCGCCCACCCCCATCACCCAGACTTTAATGTCTCCGGCAGAATTCTTCAGGTTACTGTTAGAGCTGCCCGCGCCAAAATTACACCATTCACCTACTACAGAATCGCCCAGGTAACCATCGTGCGCTTTGTTGGAGTACCCCATCAGAACGGAATTCTTGATTTCTCCGCCGCCCATACAATAAGGACCCAGCGTGGTGGCGCCGTATACCCGGCTATTCATCTTCAAGACAGAATGGTTTCCAAGTACAAAGGGGCCGCGAACGGTACTCCCCTCCATAATCTCCGCATGTTTTCCGATGTAGATGGGTCCGGTGGAAGCGTTGAGGGTACAGTATTCCAGTTTGGCGCCTTCCTCTATAAAAATATCCCCCTGCTGTACCAGTTGTACCGTAGGGGAAAGTGGTTGCGATTGACGTCCGTTGGTAACCAGTTTAAAATCTTCGCGGATCATGGCTTCGTTCAACTGCATCAGTTCCCAGGGATATTCAATCCTGGGTACGGAATCCGCAGAAAGGATCTCCGGAAAAAACGACTCCGCATCCGCTGCATGGAAGGCGGTAAAAGCGCTACCGGATTTACCGGCTACCAGGCCGTCATTAGCCGCCAGGGCCTGCCCCGGCTTTAACTGCCGGATGGCTGCAACCAATTGATCGGTCGGGATCACGGCTGCATCAATCCAGGTATGCACTCCCGGTTCGGGAACCGGATAGCGTTCCTGCAGATATTCCGCTGTATGCACAAATGCTTCTTCGCGAAGCAACAATTCCCAACGTTCCCTGACGGTAAGGATACCAAACCTGAAATCGGCAATGGCTTTGTTGAGCGATAACGGGGCTAAACGGTCTCTGGAAATATTGTCGAATAATACGATGGCCATACACAAATGTATTGCATATTCGTAATAATGAATTCTCCTTACCTTGCGTTCTCAAACTTCATAAACTAAGTAACTATGAGTATTGGTACTTTCTCCTATCCACAACCTTCTAATGAACCTGTTTTAGCTTATGCACCGGGCAGTCCGGAAAAAGCAGGACTCAAAAAGGCACTGGCCGAACTGAAGAAAAAGCAAATCGATATCCCGATGTACATCGGTGGCAAACAGGTTCGTACCGAAAATAAAGTGGCTATTCATCCTCCGCATGAACTGAACCATGTACTTGGGTATTTTAACGCCGGAGAGGAGAAACATGCGGAAATGGCGGTTGCAGCGGCTTTACAGGCCAAAGGGAAATGGGCAGCCATGAGCTGGGAAAGCCGGGCGCATATTTTTCTGAAAGCGGCCGATCTGCTGGCTACCAAATACCGTTACCAGATGGTGGCAGCTACCATGCTCGGACAAAGCAAGAACCCTTTTCAGTCCGAGATCGACAGCGCCTGCGAACTGATCGATTTCCTGCGATACAATGTCCATTTTTTAAGTGAAATTTATAAGCAGCAGCCCGCTTCCTCTCCCGGCGTACACAACAGGATGGAATGGCGTCCGCTGGAAGGTTTTGTACTGGCGGTAACCCCGTTCAACTTCACGGCCATCGGAGGTAATCTCCCAACTTCTGCGGCCATGTGCGGCAACGTAGTGGTTTGGAAGCCGGCCAATACACAGGTCTATTCTGCCCAGTTGTTTATGCGGATTCTCAGAGAAGCCGGCCTGCCGGACGGGGTCATCAATCTGGTATACGTAGACGGCCCTACCATCGGAAAAGTATGCTTTGGACACAGAGACTTTGCAGGCGTGCATTTTACCGGATCTACCGGGGTATTCAATAATATGTGGAAAGTGATTGGCGAAAACATGGGGCTTTATAAATCCTATCCCAGAATTGTAGGTGAAACCGGGGGTAAGGATTTTGTAATTGCACACCCTTCTGCCGATGCGGATGCCGTGGTTACGGCGCTGGCCAGGGGCGCATTTGAATTCCAGGGACAGAAATGTTCCGCTGCTTCCAGGGCCTATATTCCCGGCAATATGGCAGAGGAGGTAAAACGCAAGCTGGTGGCTGCGGTTCAGTCCATGAAAATGGGTACGGTGGAAGATTTCACCAATTTTGTAAACGCCGTGATTGATGAAAAGGCCTACAACAGTATTACCCGTTATATCATCAATGCCAGGAAAAACAAAAAAGCGAAAATCCTGGCCGGTGGTAATTTCAGCAAAACCAAGGGATATTTCATTGAGCCGACCATCATAGAAACGAAGGATCCAAAGTCTGTTACTATGTGCGAGGAAATTTTTGGACCGGTATTGACCATTTATGTGTACAAGGCCGACCAATACGAAAAGACCCTGGAACTGGTAGACGGAACCTCCAATTATGCGCTTACGGGAGCCGTTCTGGCCCGGGACAGGGCAGCTATTGAACTGGCTACCAATAAACTCAGAAACGCCGCAGGTAACTTCTACATCAACGATAAGCCAACAGGCGCCGTTGTGGGCCAGCAGCCTTTCGGCGGAGCCCGGGCATCCGGAACCAACGACAAGGCCGGAAGCATGCTGAACCTCTACAGGTGGCTAAGTGCAAGAACTATTAAAGAAACTTATAATCCTCCTGCCCATTACGGATATCCGTTTTTGCTGGAGGCCTAGGATCCCTATTTACTATCGACATTAACCCCTATATTTGCCCCTCAAATTTTTGAACAGTGCCGACAAAATTTTCTAAAGAAACTTACCTCTATTGGTATGAGCTGATGCAGCTCATTCGTCAGTTCGAATTAAAGTCTGAAGAGATGTATAAAATGGCCGGAAAGATCCGTGGATTTTTCCATGCCTATATTGGCCAGGAAGCGATCGCTGCCGGCTGTATGACTGCCACTTCCCCCGACGATCCTTTTATCACTGCCTACCGCGACCATGGCCTGGCATTGGCAAAAGGGGTTTCTGCCAACGCATGCATGGCCGAACTGTATGGCAAAGCAACCGGTTGCTCCAAGGGTAAGGGAGGCAGTATGCACTTCTTCAGTCTGGAACACAAATTCTTTGGCGGACACGGTATTGTAGGCGCCCAGATCGGTACCGGGGCGGGGCTGGCTTTTGCTGAGAAATACAGGGGCACGCAGAACGTGGTACTCTGCTATTTCGGGGATGGCGCTGCCCGTCAGGGTATGCTCCACGAAACCTTTAACCTGGCAATGCTTTGGAAGCTGCCCGTAATCTTCATCTGCGAGAACAATAACTACGCAATGGGTACCTCCATTTCCAGAACAAGTAATGTAATTGATATTTACAAACTGGCCGATGCCTATGATATGCCTGCCGATAAAGTGGATGGCATGAATCCAGAATCTGTGCATGATTCAGTGGCAAGGGCGGTTAAAAGAGCCAAAGAGGGCGATGGCCCTACCCTGCTCGAAATGAAGACCTACCGTTACAAGGGGCATTCCGTATCGGATCCGCAGAAATACCGCTCCAAGGAAGAAGTGGACGAGTACAAAGACCAGGATCCTATTATTAAAGTATCCAATACCATTCTGGAGAATGCCTTCGCCACAAAAGAAGACCTTCAGGCGATAGATCAGAAAATTCTGGCTATTGTAGACGAATCCGTTCGTTTTGCGGAAGAAAGCCCCTGGCCTGCCGATGACGAATTACTGAAAGATGTTTACATTGACCAGCAATATCCTTTTATTACAGACTAACCAACAAACGAATAAACAATTACAATGAGCCAAAAACACGAAAGTGCAGTTGAACCAAAAGAAGCGCTGGTAAAAACAGAATCTACCTGGAAAAAAATCCAAAAACCGGTAATGGGCGTTATTGCCGCAGTTGTGATCGTTGGCGGCGGATGGGTAGCCTATCAGGAATATGTGATGAAGCCCAAGGAAGAAAAAGCAGCCGAAGCCTTATACAAGGCTGAACAATATTTTGCCATGGACTCTTCCAGACTGGTACTGAACGGCGATGGTCAGGCCAAGGGAGTGTTGAGCGTCATCAGTAATTTCAGCGGAACAAAATCTGCGAACCTGGCTCATTATTACGCAGGGATCAGCTACCTGAAACTGGGAGAATATGAAAATGCGGTAAAACACCTGAAAGATTTCTCTACCGATGCTCACCAGATCCAGTTGCTGGCATCGGGTTGCCTGGGTGATGCTTATTCCGAACTGAAAAAGAACGATGAAGCCATCGCTGCTTACAAAAAAGCAGCCACTGTTTTCGAAAAAGACGAGAACAACTCTTCCGAGTACCTGTTCCGGGCTGCCCTCCTGCTGGAAGTGACCGGCAAAACCAAGGAAGCGCTGGAATTGTACAAGGAGCTGAAAGCGAAATTCCCTAAAACAGATAAAGGGTTCCAGGCAGATAAATACATCTACCGGCTCAGTATCGAAAAAAATGACCTGACTGCTCAATAATGGCAACAAAAGGAAATATTACTTTAAATAAAGGCATCCCTGTTATAGAGGATGCCTTTGTTGTTATCGTTAAAACGGAATGGAACAGCCATATCATCAATGCGCTGGAAAAAGGAGCCAGAAAAATCCTGAAAGCGAATGGCGCCAGATCCAAAACAATCACGGTTCCGGGTGCGTTTGAATTACCCTTTGCTGTAAAAAATCATTATGCCTACTCTAAAAAAATGCCGGATGCCTATATTACCCTGGGGACCATTATACAGGGCGATACCCCGCATTTCGACTATGTATGCAAGGCCGTAACCGACGGGGTATTGCAACTGAACCTGAGTATTGATGTTCCGGTGATATTTGGTGTTCTAACGGTTTTAAACGAAGAACAGGCACTTGAAAGAATTGGTGGCAAACATGGCCACAAAGGCGAAGAAGCTGCCGTTACCGCGCTTAAAATGATTGCCCTGAACCGTTCCTTTAAATAACCTTCCTGATCATGACCGTACAGATTTTTGTTCCCTGCTTTATAGACCAGCTTTACCCGGATGTTGCTTTCAATATGGTGAAAGTGCTGGAGAAAGCAGGTTGCACGGTGAAGTACAACAAAAACCAGACCTGTTGCGGGCAGCCGGCATTTAATGCCGGTTTTCTTGGTGAAGCCAAAGAAGTTTGCACTAAGTTTCTCAGGGACTTTGAGGGTACGGAATACATTGTAGCCCCCAGCGCAAGTTGCGTGGGATTTGTAAAAAACTACTACCACCAGTTATTCGAGAATTCTGCCTATAAAAGCCAGGCCGAAAAAACCGCCGGCCGCATATATGAATTCTCCGATTTCCTGGTGAATGTTTTACAGCAGGATCATTTTGGCGCCAGCCTGAAAGGCAAAGCCACCTATCACGATAGCTGTGCTGCGCTCAGGGAATGTCGACTGAAGGCAGAACCCCGGCAATTGCTTAGTAAGGTTGAAGGGCTGGAGCTGATCGAAATGAATGATGTGGAAACCTGTTGCGGATTCGGCGGAACATTTGCCGTGAAGTTTGAGCCGATCAGTACTGCCATGGGCGACCAAAAAGTTACCAATGCGGCGGCTACCGGAGCCGAATACCTGATCAGCACCGATATGAGCTGCCTGATGCATATAGACGGATGCGCCAGATACAAAGGCACAGACCTGAAAATGATGCACCTGGCCGATGTGCTGGCCAGCGGATGGTAATCCCTGCCTTATAACGTTTATTCTCCTACCACCCACTCATAATCCAGTTGACGTTTTTCGAGGTTGGCTGCAATAACACGGATCGATATTTTATCGCCCATTTTAAAGGCTCTTCCGCTCCTGCGGCCTACCAGGCTGTATTCGCTCTCCACCAGCCTGAAATCGTCGAATTCGCTCAGCCCTACAATACTTACAAGGCCCTCGCATTTATGGTCTACGGTTTCTACAAAGAGACCGAAGCTGGTAACGCCGCTCACCACGCCTTCGAACACACTGCCCAGATGGGATTTCATGAACTCTACCTGCTTATATTTATTACCTGCGCGTTCGCACTCCATGGCCGCTCTTTCGCGTTCACTGGTATGACGGCATTTTTCCTCCATTTTTTTATCGATCATCGGCTTGCCGGCAAGAACGGATTCCAATACCCGGTGTGCCAGTATATCCGGGTAACGGCGTATGGGGGAAGTGAAGTGACAATAATTTTCGAAGCCTAACCCGTAGTGACCGATATTCTCTGTTTTGTAAACGGCTTTGGCCATGGTGCGGATTCCCAATTGCTCCAGCACATGCTGTTCAGGTTTTCCGTGTGCATCTGCCAGCATGGTATTAAAGCTTTTGGCAATTGCTTCGGGGCTGGACACATCAAACTGATGGCCGTATTTTTTGGCGTACTGAATAAAAGGAGTCAGTTTTTCCTCATCCGGCTCATCGTGTATCCGGTAAGGGAATGGAATGGGTTTCTTATTGATGCTTTGTTTAGACACATTCTCTGCCACCGTTCTGTTGGCCAGCAGCATGAACTCTTCAATCAGTTGATGAGACTCCTTGCTCTCCTTTACAATAATGCCTACAGGTGTTCCTTTCTCATCCAGTTTAAAGCGAACCTCCTGGGAAGAAAAACTGATGGCACCATTGGCAAAACGCTTCTTGCGGAATTTCTGTGCAATATCATTCAACAGCAAAATTACCTCATCGTGTTTACCCTTTTTGGTTTCGATGATCTCCTGAACATCTTCATATGTATAGCGATGATCGGAATGAATCAACGTACGGCCTAACCAGTATTGCTTAATATCTCCTTTCCCATTCATCTGAAAAATAGCAGAGAAAGTAAGCTTGTCCTCGTTCGGACGAAGCGAACAGAGTTCATTGGAAATCTTTTCCGGCAGCATGGGGTTCACCCTGTCGGGCAGGTAAACCGAGGTTGCGCGTTTATAGGCTTCTGCATCCAGCTCAGTATCGGGTTGTACATAATGACTCACATCGGCAATGTGCACACCAATCTCAAACTTATCTTCACCCAGTTTCCTGAATGAAATGGCATCATCAAAGTCTTTGGCATCCACCGGGTCGATGGTAAAAGTGAGTATCTCCCTGCAATCCCTTCGTTTACTGATTTCTTCGGCATCAATAATTTCGGGGATCCTGGCGGCTTCCTCCATCACATCATCCGGAAAATGAAGCGGGAAACCTGCTTCGGCGAGAATCTCTTTCATAGCGCCGTCGTTCTCGCTGTCTGCCAGCAATACACTCACCACGGCGCCCACAGGTTTCTTGTCTTCCTTATCCCATTTCACCAGCCGCACAATCACTCTTTCCTTGTGTTTTGCACCGTTCAGCTCATTCATCGGAATATAGAGATCGGGCATAGGCTTATCTGTATCGGGTACAAAAAAAGCATGGTGTGCCGAAAGCTGTATATGCCCTACAAATTCCGTTTGTTTTCTGCTGACCACTTCGGTAATCTTCCCCTCTTTCTTTCCGGTCCTTGCATTTTCCTTGATGACCTTAACCCTTACAGTATCGCCATGCAATGCAGTGGAAAAATCGTTGGGGCGTACCAGTACATCACCCGACTGGTCTTCTACTACCACATAGCCCATTCCGGAACGGGTAACATCCAGTTTTCCTTTTATCGTTTGAACGGCAATGGATTTTGCCTTTTGTTTTTGTCTTGATTTTGTTTTTGTTTTTTTGGTACTCATAATTCGGGATTAAAAGAGAAATGACGGATAAAATTTACCAGTATTTCGTCGAATTGTGGCCCCTCGTCAAAGAGAAAACGATGACGGATAGGGATTACATATAAAGGCACCTGTGTTAATTGTTCCCTGAACTTTATCAACCTGACCGCGTCTTTCTCTGTTGTTAATATTAATTTGTCTTTTGCCTGTATGGCATTGAATTTTTCCCTGATCTCTTTCAGATCATCGATGGAAAAAATATGATGATCGGAATAATCCTGCTGATAATACGCATGAGTATGGTGCAGCAGGTAATCCTTTAATGGTTTTGGGTTGGCAATGCCGCAAACCAGCAGCACTTCATCTTCCTGGGTAATAATGCATTTCTCTGCCACATCGCAGATATGATAGGGTATCCCGTACTGGATAGTTGTAAAGAAAACCCGCTGGGTTGGCAATGGCTTCAGTTCGCGCAGGATACCCGCCTTCTTTTCTTCGGAAAGATCGGCCGGGCATTTCGTTACCACAATAATATTGGCTCTTTTAGCCGAAGCACGCTCATCCCGCAGATCTCCCGTAGGCAGAAAAAAATCATTGCTGTATAAATTGCTGAATTCGGTCAGTAGTATGTTAAATCCTGCCTGCACGGTCCTGTGCTGGAAAGCATCGTCCAGAATAATCGCCTGCAATTCGGGATGATCCTGTAATAAATGCGGAATCGCTACAATTCTTTCTTCTCCAACAGCTACGGCAATATTGGGATGTTTCAGGTAAAACTGCATGGGTTCATCGCCAATTTCAAGGGCGGTGCTATTGGAATCTGCCAGTGCATACCCCTTGGTCTTCCTTTTATATCCCCTGCTCAGTGTTGCAATCCGGAACTCAGCGCTCAACAGGTTGGCCAGGTATTCTACCATCGGAGACTTGCCTGTTCCTCCTACGGCCAGGTTGCCCACACAGATAATCGGAAAATTAAACTGCGCGGAAGCCAGCCATTTCTGATCGAACAGCCTGTTCCTGATGATCACAATCAACCCATAAAGGATGGCAATCGGCAGGAGCAATACACGAAAGGATTTTAAAAAAATAGTATTAAAATTCATAGATCTGCTGCGGGGTGAGCCCTATGGTTAAAGGTATATCAAATTCATGGGTATCGGCAATTGCTTCAATCGGATCAAAATAGGAAAGCCCTACCACAACCGCATCCTCCCTGCATTGGACCAGGAAACGGTCGTAGTATCCCTTACCATACCCCAGCCGGTATCCCTGGCGGTCAAATATGAGTAAAGGAACCAGGATCATATCAATATCGGACGGGGCAAAAACCGAACCGGATTTAGGCTCGGTAATACCCCAGTTGCTTGTTTCGTAAACCGTATGTTCATCAATCAGCAAGGCATCCATTGCATCCTTCCCGTTCACTTTGGGATAAAGTATATTCAACCCCGGTATCATGTGGCGCAGATAACCGGAAAAAAGATGTGTGTTGGGTTCTACCTGGTGTTGCATGGGCCAGTAAGTCATAAAGCTTTGCACCCCGGTAAAATCGATCTGCTGAAATTGCATCAGTAATAGGTCATCCAGCCGGAGCTTATGCGCAGGTGATAGTTCATTCCGCTTTTTTTTGTATGCTATTCTGAGTGCAGTTTTGTTCATAAGACTAAGCAATTATTGCTTGCAGGGCCGCCCTGATTTCCGAAGCAACCCCGGCCACAGCCGCTTTATTAATTAATGAAAGCGCAGGAACGGCTGCGATGGATTTATAGCCGCTCCATTGTACCACCTGTTGCTGGTACTCTGCAGAAGCCCCGGTAAAAAACCAGCCCAGCACATCCATTTGATTGGATCTGCAAAAGGCGGCAGTAAGCAATGCGTGATTGATGCTGCCGGGATACATGTTGTTTACGAGGATTACTTTTGCATCCAGCAATTTAATAAAGTCTGCTACAAACAGTTTTTCCTGCAACGGGGTCAGTAACCCCTCATTGCCTTCAATGACCAGTATTTTGCCGGGGTAATTGGATTGAATATCCTGAGAAGCCTGAAAAAGTTTCAGCAGTTCAATTTCAACGCCTTCACTGCGGGCCGCAATATGAGGTGAGGCAGTTGCCTTAAACTTGTATAGTTCGGGGTGAATCCGGCTGGTGGTATTGCTGATCAGTTCAGCCACTTTTTCTTTGTCGGTTGCGCTTTCGGAACCTACCTGCACCGGTTTCCAGTAATCTGCTTTCAATGCTTCGGCAATGCATGCCGAAACAAAGGTCTTCCCTACACCGGTACCTATGCCAGTTATAAAAATCGGTTGATTCATACTGCAAAATACCGAAAGGATAAGCAAATCAATACATTTCCGGGAACAATCGGGTGATTTTCCGGAATGTTACTGCACTGCAAAAAGCCCCAATGGGCTTCTGCAGGATTAGAAGTTGGATTTAAAACGGAGATGGGCAGATTTTTTCATGTTCTGAATTTTCCAGAGATCCACTGCACAGAAGCTTTTAGTAGCTGCCGTAGCATTGTTCACTGCTAATTCAGTAGCCAATGTTTCTTTTACTTCATGCGTTAATTCGTTTAAATGTTGCCTGTCTATTTGTACAATAGAGGGCATAATCTCGCCTTTCATTGCTAAGTTTTTTTATATTAAAAAATATTTCTGAGCCGGTAGTAAG
>DATFAP010000006.1:0-41047 GCA_035254545.1 Sediminibacterium sp.
TCGCTATCTTAATGCCATACAGGCTCGCAGCGGTACTACTGCCACTTACGGACAGGTCACGGATGAAATTTCCGGACATTCTGTTGGCGGTTGTACTACCTCCATAATAAATACCCATCACCGCGCCTGTAAAACCCGCATTCGTATTGCTGATATTATAAATAATATTTCCGGTAATACTGTTTACAACCTGATTCGTATTAGAATATAGTATGCCTATTGCTGCGGAACTTGCATCAATGTTTTGGCTGGCAGATGCGCATGAGAGATCCCTGACAGTATTGTTGCTGATGGCAAAACTGCCGCCGGAACCACCGGAACAATGAATGCCATAAATTCCTCCAACACCGAAACCTGCAGCAGTACTGGCGCTGGTCAGGCCTGCAATAATATTCCTGCTAATCGCAGCCCCGCTGTTGCCGTAGATAACATAAATACCGTACACCAACTGAGAAGAAGCCGTAGCTGCAGAACTGGCCCAAAGGCTGTTGCTGGTACCTGCATCGGTGCTGCCAATGGTGTTATCACTAATCGTAACCGCTGCTGATGTTGTATTAATACTGATGCCATAAATCCTGGAACCGGCAGTGGCTGAGTTACTTGTTGTAATACTTCCGATAATATTATTCCTGATATTGACCACTCCTCCACCTGTCTTTCTGATTCCATACACTTCCGCACCAGTACCGGGATTGGTGATAGAGATAGAGCCGTTTCCGGTAGCAGCGCCAATCGTATTACCGGTTACCGTACCTACATCAACAGCTCCGGAATTAATATAAATACCGGTCCAGTTTTCAACCGATGAATTTGACCAATTGAAATTTTGAATGGTATTACCTTGTACACCATTCACTACGGTCGATCCGACAGATTCTATATTTATACCAATAAATGAATTGTTGCGGGCATTTGTCTTTGTCCAGGGAGTGCCGCCGCAAAGAGGAGCGCTGCCGCCTATATGGTTGTTGGATATAACAAACCCACTCCCACTGGAGTTTACCCGCAGAGCAGAATAATAAATAGTAACATTATTCGAAGGCACAAATGAAGTTGTTTCATAAAAACTATTCCCGGTAACCGTAAACTGGCTGGAATTGGATGACAGGTGAATACCATATGAGTTGCCATCTTTTCTTAAAAAATCATATATGTTATTATTACTAATGATATTTCCGGTATTCGGCGCGTATATGGATGATGAATAAATCGCGTTCGCCGGCCTGTAAGTATCACTTAGAGCAGTAATATTGTTATGATCAATAGTATTATAGCTGTTACCATAAGCGCTCGTGCCGTTAGAAAAAAGAATGATTCCGGTATATTCTTCTATACTCCCCGCCTTCAGTGTACAGTATTTTATCGTATTCCCGGATGCACCGTTGATAAACCGAATGGCAGACATACGGTTATGACCAGAAGTACCTCTATTAAGTATGGTTAAGTCTGTCACCGACCCCGTAGCATTTACCCGGCCATCGATCATTACATTGGTTGTTCCGTCTAAATCTATCGTTGGTTCGGCACTGCTACCCGCATCAATGGTTAAACCCGCTACAGTGGGGTAAATGGTGATGCCCGAATAATTCGACACCGAATTATAACCACTCTGTTTCAACACAGCAGAAGCCGTTTCATTAACATTTGCATTAATCTGGATAACAATGTTTCCTTTGTGTGTTCCCAAATTAATGGCATCAAATGCTGCTTTTAAAGTGGTAAAACTGCCTGTAGTATTACCCTGGGTTGCTGTGAGTGAAACCTGCGCACTCAGTAGTGATGCATGGCAGAAGAAAATAAACAGCAAAAGGAGTCTGGCGCTTTTCATAAACAGTGATTTGAGAGAATAAATTCCGGTAATCAGTATTTTATCACTGTTAAAAGTAGAATCAGGCTTCAGCGAAAAAGTTAACGCCAGGCCAACAAATAATAAAATTATTTATATTATAATAGATTGACAAACAAGTAGTAATAACACTACATTCGTTAAATTAAAACTACATGTTAAGTAGTAAAAAAACTACATTCCGATTAAATCAGGTGTGCTTAAAAATTGCAATGCTCTCTCCTGCATATGCCTGGCTAAAACCTATGTACCAGGAATTCTTTGCGGATACGACTCAGTGACTGCGGGGTTATGCCCAAAAACTGGGCAATATATTTCTGAGGGATTCGCTGCAACAGCTCAGGCTTGTTCTCCAATATCAACAGGTATTTATCTTCTGCTGTTAAAATTGTATCATCATACAACCGCTTAAAAAGGCTGTGACTATAATTCATGAAAAGCCTCATATGATATTCCAGGTAATTCTGGCAATGGGCCATCGAAAATTTACTGGCAGATTTATCAATGGTCAATACTTCCGAATCTTCAAGCGCCTGTATGCTATAGGCGGCAGGGGTTTCTTTCCAATAACTTTCCGGATCCCCCATCCAGTTCCCTTCCATGTTGAATTCTATTATATGCTCATATCCGGAATCATCTATCTGGTAGCACCTGAAACTTCCTTTATTCACAAAATATCCGTGTCTGCATATTTCACCGGATCTCATCAGGAACTCCATTTTCCTTACCTCTCTCACACCAAACAAAGGAATCAGCATTTGGAACTCTTCTTCCTCCATTTTTACCAGCCCGTTAATACTGGAACGCAATCGTGAGAACATAATTATCTATTTAAGCATTTTATAAGTCAGGTGAAACAGGTTTCACATATCCTTACCGGGGGGTTGTTTAAACAAGATTGCTTTACTTGTTGCGCTGTAAAATTAACAAAATTGACGAAAAAAGGATATTTTTGTCCTTATTTATACAAAGCCGGGAAGAACGGCTAATATATCATATGAGCGGAATTCATCATTTGGAAACTTTTCTTGTCACGGCCATTTTGTTACAAATTTCGCCGGGTAACGAAACAATTTTCATCCTCACAAGAAGCATAGCTTTTGGGAAAAAGGCTGGATTATTGTCGGTTTCAGGCATTGCCGCCGGCTATATTATACATACGACCCTGGCAGCCTTCGGGATTATCTTTATTCTTCAGCAATCCGCTTCTGCCTTTAAAATCATTCAATATACCGGAGCGGCCTATATGCTATTTCTTGGCTGGAAAATGATTACTGCTCCCGCTCTTCCTGCTACGCATCAAACGGAGTCGGGCAAAAAGCTGATTAATCCGGCATTCTTCAGGGATGGTCTTATCACTAATCTGTTAAATCCGCCAGCCGCCCTGCTTTTTGTAGCCTTTCTCCCCCAGTTTATTGATACTCAATCCCCACATCTAATTTCATCTGTCTACATACTGGGAGTGCTTTTTGCTCTGATCGGGTTTACTTGGGGCAGTATTTTAACCCTGTTTACTTCTTTTATTTTTTCCAGACTACGGAATAACGGGAAAATAGCCGGGTATATCAACAAAATTTGTGGTATAGCCCTAATGCTGATCGGAATTAAAATTGCGCTGGCATCGTTTGAATAAAAAGATTATTCCGGCAGCTCTTTTAGTACACTGCGTTTTTTCGCAACGGTCAGTTGGTGCATCACCCCCACTTTCAACGCAACATTTTCCAGTTCATGACTTACGGGAAAATCGTAGCAAACGGGATAATCGTATTCCGCCACATGTGATTGAATGATCTGCTGTACTGTTTGCCCAAAGGGACGAACCGTTTTATGGATATCAGAAAATTTTCCAACGATCAGGCCACTCAGGTTGCTCAGCATGCCGGCCCTTTTTAATTGAACCATCATGCGGTCAATATTGTAGATGTATTCGCCTATGTCTTCCAGGAAGAGGATTCTGTTCCTGGTTTTATAGGCCGATCGGGAACCCACCAGGTGTGCTATCAGCGCCAGGTTGCCTCCGACCAGTTTACCCTCGCAGGTGCCCGCACGGTTGGCAGCATGGGCTTTGACCACATAATTGCTTTTGATGCCCTTCAATGCTTTTTGCAAAGACTGTACATATATTTTCTTTGCTCCGCCATCGTTGAATGCATTGGCCATGGGCGCATGGAGAGAAGCCGTTTTAATGCGCTGGTTCAGGTGTGCATGAAATACGGTTATATCACTGAATCCAATGATCCACTTGGGATGTTTTTTAAACCGGGAAAAATCCAGTTCATCAATAATCCGGCTCACACCATACCCACCCCTTGCGCACAATATGGCTTTGATACTGTTGTCGTCCAGCATGGCCTGAAACTCATCCCTTCTTTCAGCATCGGTGCCGCTGAAATAAGTTTTAGACTTACTGCCAATGGTTTTGCCCACCATCACTTCATAACCCCAGCTTTGCAGGGTATGGATGCAGGTTTGCACTTTTTGCAACTCCATATAACCTGCCGGGCAGGTAATCCCAATGGTGTCGCCTTTGCGGAGATAGGGAGGAATCTGAATCATACACTAAGCTAACTGATTTCCTGCAATGTTACCTTCTCCGTTTCCACGGAGAGGCGATGAGGAAGGCCGCATTTCAGGGCAAAATTATTTTTCTGGTGCCCCACCGGAAAATCAAAACAAACCGGATAATTGAACTGGTCTGTATGTTCCTTTACAATAGTATAAATATCCCTTCCGAAAGGCGCATCGGGATTGTCGGGTTTAATATTGGTAAAGCCGCCTACAATCAGGCCCTTTAGTTTAGACAAGCGGCCCGACCGTTGCAGGTTCAGGAACATCCGGTCGATATTGTACAATGGTTCGCCCACATCTTCCACAAACAAAATTTTTCCGTCTGTACTGATAGATGAAATGGAACCGCTCATATTCTCCAGTATTTTCAGGTTCCCTCCCACCAGTTGCGCTTCGGCTGTACCCAACCGGTTTTGCGGAACAGGAAGCACCGGATACATCACCGGCTGTCCTTCCATGGCCTGCTTAATGGAAAGGATGCTGTTGACCTGCACTTCATCGGCGGTTGCCCAGTCTTTGGGGAAACTCCCGCACATTTTGGAATGAATGGAAGCTACCCTGCATACCTGGTGCAGGTGACTGTGAAAAACAGTGATATCACTGAAGCCGATGACCCATTTGGGATGTTTTTTGAAAGCATGAAAATTGAGCCGGTCAATGATCCTTCCGGCGCCATAGCCTCCGGTTGCACACAGTATTGCTTTTACCTGCGGATCATCGATCATGGCCTGAAAATCGGCGGCTCTCTCTTCATCTGTTCCGCCAAAAGTAAAGTCACGCTTGCCTACTGTTGTGCCAATCTTAACTGCATACCCCCAGCTTTGTATCAGGTCAACCGCAGGTTGTATGGTTTCGGGCAGCGAGAAGCCCGAAGGACAGGCAATACCGATGGTATCTCCGGGTTTCAGATAAGCGGGCACCTGAATGTGCCGGACCCTGCCAGCCGCTTCCGGCGCGGCAAAACCAGACAAAGGAAGCATCCCCAAACCCAGTAATTGTAAAAAAGATTTTCGTTGCATATGCGCGTTAAGGTAAGAAAAATCAAGGCTGTTTTTTAGGCTTTGGTTTGGGCGGACCGGGAGGCGTTTCTTTTTTTCTTCCGGCATCCCGCAGCGCTTTATCAATCAGCATTTCTATTTGCCCGTTCACACTTCTGAAATCATCAGCAGCCCATTTCTCCAGTGAAGCATAGGTTTGCTGATCTATTCTCAATACAAAGGATTTCTTACTCAAAACGACAGATTGAATACAAAGTTATTGATAAAGCGTTCCGGTATTCACTACGGGGGATGCAGATTTATCTCCGCAAAGTACCACCAGCAGGTTACTGACCATTGCAGCTTTTTTTTCATCGTCCAGTTCCACAATCTGTTTCTTCGATAACATATCCAGCGCCATTTCCACCATTCCAACAGCTCCTTCCACAATTTTACTGCGGGCAGCCACAATAGCCGTGGCCTGCTGACGTTGCAGCATGGCGCCTGCTATTTCCGGAGAATACGCCAGGTGACTGATCCGGGCTTCCTTGATCACAATACCGGCTTTGATCATCCGCTCATTCAACTCCGACTCCAGCAGTTCAATCACTTTATCGCCCCCATCCCGCAGGGTAATGGCTGCAGATTCATCCTCAATGCTGTCGTAAGGACAGGTAGAAGCCAGGTGCCGGATGGCGGCCTCACTCTGGTTGGTCATATAAGAGGAGAAATTCACCACATCAAAAACCACTTTATACGTATCCCGGATTTCCCAGAGAATCACCGCCGCAATTTCAATCGGGTTGCCCAGTTTATCATTCACTTTTAAACGGGTACTCTCAAGGCTTTGCAGGCGTAGAGAAACTTTTTGTTTGGTAAACAAAGGATTTACAAACTGTAACCCGTTGTCCTTTACCGTACCAACATATTTACCAAAGAAGGTAAGTACTACGCTGGTGTTGGGCTGCACTACCATCAATCCGGGGAGCAGCAACAAACCTGCGAGAATGGTCAGGATACTTAACCAGAAATACACCAGCTTTTCTGTATCTGTTGTTGCGGCTGCGCGGCTGGCAAAAAGCCCTCCAACAATCAGCAGAACCAATACCAGTAAGAGCACACTGAAACCGGGGGCCGCTTTTTTAATTTTTTCCATTGTAGTTATTTTGATATTAATTTGATATCAAATATAAAACAACTTTCGGTATCACCAAATTTTCCTTAAACCAGCCAGTTTGCGCCCTGCACTCCATTCCGTACCTTTGCAGCCGGCTTAAAACCCGTTGAAAAAGACCATGAAAGAACCCAAACGATATTTGATTACGGCAGCCCTTCCCTATGCCAATGGATTAAAGCATATCGGCCACCTCGCCGGAGCCTATTTACCGGCAGATATTTATGTAAGATACCTGAGAGCGCAGAAGCGCGATGTGGTGTTTGTGTGCGGCAGCGATGAGCATGGAACGGCGATTCCCATACAGGCCACCAAAGAAGGCACTACGGCACAGGCCATCATTGATAAATACCATCCGATCATTGCACAGAACTTCAGCGACCTGGGTATTTCCTTCGATATATACCATCGTACCAGTTCGCCCCTGCACCATGAAACCGCCAGGGAGTTTTTCAAGAAACTGAACGACAAAGGCGATTTGATTACCAAAGAGTCTGAACAATATTATGATGAACAGGCCGGCAGCTTTCTGGCCGACCGATATATTAAAGGTACCTGCCCTAATTGTTCCTATCCGGGCGCCTATGGCGATCAGTGCGAGAACTGCGGCAAGAGCCTGAGCCCCGATGAGCTTATCAACCCGGTCAGTACCTTAAGCGGCAACGCTCCCGTAAAGAAAAGCACGAAACACTGGTACCTGCCGCTGGACCGGCACGAAGCCTTCCTGAGAAAATGGATACTGGAAGAACACGCGAACGACTGGAGACCCACCGTAGTAGGTCAGTGCAAGAGCTGGATCGACGGCGGCCTCCTGCCAAGAGCCGTGACCCGCGACCTGGATTGGGGTGTTACCCTTCCGGAGGATGTGGCGGATGGAAAAGGAAAAGTATTGTATGTATGGTTCGACGCCCCGATCGGTTATATCAGCGCCACCAAACAATGGGCAAAGGACAACGACAAAGACTGGAAGCCCTATTGGGAAGATAAAGACACCAAACTGGTGCACTTCATTGGTAAAGACAATATTGTTTTTCACTGCATCATTTTCCCTGTCATGCTGCAACTGCACGGCAATATTTTACCGGAGAATGTTCCGGCCAATGAGTTCATGAACCTGGAGGGCGACAAGATGAGTACCAGCAGAAACTGGAAGCTGGAAATGGAAGACTATATCAACGACTTTGTGAAGCCAGAAAATGGCGGCAGCCAGATGGCGGATGTACTGCGTTACTACCTCACCCTGATTGCACCGGAAAGCAAAGACAGTGAGTTTACCTGGAAGGGATTCCAGGATGCCAACAACAGCGAGTTGGTAAGCATATTCGGCAACTTTATTAACCGCGCACTGGTGCTGATGCACAAACTTTGCAAAGGAAAGGTTCCCCCGCTGCATGCTGCAGTAATGGACGAACTGGACCGGGAAGCCATCGACAATATCAGAGCCACCAAAGAAAAAGTGGAGCAATTACTGGAAGAATACAAATTCAGGGATGCTTTATTTGAAGTCATCAACCTGGCGCGGATCGGTAACCAGTACATGCAGAAAAAAGAACCCTGGATCATTGCCAAAAACCTCGACTCTAACCCGGAAGCGCAACAACTGATCGACAACTGTTTGCATATTTGTTTACAGCTTACCGCCAACCTGGCCATCCTGATCAATCCGTTCCTTCCTTTTACCGCCCGGAAAATCTGCTACCTGCTGAAAGTGGTAGAGAAAATGCTGGATTGGGAAAATGCGGGCAGCATGAAACTACTGAGTGTAGGATATACGCTTCGTGCTCCGGAATTGTTGTTCCGTAAAATTGAAGACGAAGAAATTGCCAGGCAGGTGGAAAAATTAAAAGCCGCCGCCATTCATAAAGAACCGGTGGCCGCTCCTGCAGCACCTGTTGCAGCACCGGCAACCACCACTGTAAAACCGGAGATCGTATTCGACGATTTTGCAAAGATAGACCTGAAAGTAGGCACCATTGTTTCTGCCGAAAAAGTAGAAAAGGCCGACAAGCTCCTGAAACTACAGGTAGACCTGGGCTTTGAAACCAGGACCATTGTATCGGGCATAGCCCTGCATTTTAAACCGGAAGAAATTGTGGGCAGGCAGGTAACGGTTGTGGTAAACCTGGCCCCCAGAAAAATGCGCGGTATTGAAAGCAATGGAATGATCCTGATGGCAGAAGATGCAGCCGGCAAGCTGCACTTCATTCATCCTGAAACAGCCATCAACAACGGCAGCGGTGTAAGTTAACCCGCTCCGTTTAAACCGTTTTTTTGGGCCGGCTTCCGTAGTAGGCAATCAGCCAGCCCGCGCTGAAAATATAAAACCGGAGCGCCTTGTGCCAGGTGATGGCCTGCTCGTCTGTAATCAACAGGAAGCTTACCATCAGTAATAATACATAAACAACGAGGGTGAATACCTTGGCCCACCTGCGTTCATAGAGCGGCGTTTTTTTGTTTTCGGAGTCTGTCATGTTAAATTTATTTTTTGTACTTATGGTAAAGGAGCCATCCGGCTATACCCAGGAGTATCAGCGACCAAAGTTTGATCACCATCAGGAAGAGCGATTCTACCAGCAACCAGCCATCTGCAATGGCATCGATCAGCTTGCGGCCAAAACCCGGTTCATATTTCCTTGTGTTTTTCTCGTTGGCAAATACAGTGCGCTTCAACAAGGGCCTTTGCGTAAATTCCAGCCGGATATCACTGTACTTCATGCGATCGGTAAGCGACAGGTTCTCCACTTTTGCCCGATCGGCTTCTTCCTGCTGATAGCCCATCAGATCCGCTGATTCCCTGCGTTGTTTTTTTGTACCGGATGCCGCTCTCCGGATAGTCATGTTATTGCTCAGTACCTGAAACGATACATCATCCGACTGAACAATCTTATAGTCGAGAAAATCCACCAGCAAGGCTATTTCCTTAAGTACCGTATCAAAGCCGGTAGAAGGAACACGGAGGGTAATATTATTTTTTATGGTATACCGGATGGTTTCCAGCGAAGAATCCCTGCTCAGCACAGTTATATCAGACTGGTTGATCTGGTTGCTGAGATGGGTATATATCACAAAGCCCGAGGCTTTTTGAACAATCCCCTCAATGGTTTCAGCAGCGCTGTTCACATCGTTGACCCTGAACTTTAATTCTGCTGAACGAATAAACTTTCTATTAGAAGGTTTACCATCCGAAAGCGCGTTCATCTGCATTTCAACCGTATCTGCAATGGATGCATTTTCCGGCGCGCCTGTGGCGGATTCATTTTCAGACTGTTTACCACCCGCCTGTTTACAGGCGGTAAACAGTAAGATCATCGCAACAATTATTATATAGTGTTTCATGCCTTAACTTAATATTGAATCAATACAGTTCCTTTTTGATCGATAACCGCCGCTTTCCCATTGCGTTCCACCGTAGCAAAGCCGTTATAGAATAGCCCCGCCTTGTCGTATACCAGGTCTATCACTGTTTTACCCGAGGTATCGATATATCCCCACTTCCCGTTCTTCTTCACTTTCGCCAGTCCATCCTGGAAAGAATAGGCGTCTTCGTATTGCAAGGGTATACGCTCTTTGCCGTTCAGATCTACATATCCAAAGAGCAGGGGGTTATTGCGGATTGCAGAACTTACCGGATCTTGCCGGTTGTACACCATGGCCAATCCCTCATGTGAACTGCTGCAATCGTCGTAGCGGCCATAGGGCACCACAATATTGCCGGCCGTATCGGCCAGCGCCATTACACCACCGCCTGTTTTATTCCACCTATTCAGCAGGATCAATCCACCTGTATACAACAATCCGTCACAATCATATGCATGCAGTAATTTTCCCGTGGAATCGTAGATGCCCCACTGTTCATTGATCTGCGCAAACATTTTCTGATCCGGTGTAAATGCATCAATCTGGTCAAAGCGTGCAGGTACCAGGAAATTCCCGTTCCGATCTGCAATACCGCTTTTGAAGTCCTTCGTTACCAGGAAGCGATGGGCAGCAAGCGGCATAATATTTTCATATTTCAGCGGGAACACCAGGCGGAAAGTTGTATCGAGCAGCCCCCTGTTTCCCTGTTGATCGGTCACGAACGAATAACCATACTCATCAAAGGGATCTATATACACCAGGCCATTTTCCCATGCATTGAAAACAACCTGCCCCTGCCTGTTCACAAAAGAACGCCGCTCCTCCGGATGCTTATGCGTAAGCACCGCCAATCCATGGCTGAAAGGGCTTAAAGCTGTTGCATGTTTGAACTCCAGGATATATTTCCCCGAACTGTCTACGGCGCCCACCGAACTATCCGTTTCAAAACAGGCCAGTCCTTCTGAAAATTCATAAAGCATCCTGAACCGGTACCGTTCCTGTAGCAGCAGCCTTTTGGCTTCGTAAGCATGTTTCAGCTCCTGTTCACGTTGTGCAGGGTTGTTCGCTGCCCTTTCTTTGCAGGAAATGCAGGCAACCATCAACAACCCAAACAGACCTATCTTAATTGCAACGTTCATACACATCAATCTGAAACCAAAAATAGTTTGCCCTGTTTTTTTTCATATACCGTTGAGAGGGTATATGCCCGTGTGCAGGCCTGAATAGTTTTACACTATGATCATCAAAACAATCACCACTTGTGGCTTACTGCTGGCAATCCTTACAGGGAGCGCACAGAACAAATCTTCCATCAAACCCATCGTACAAAAAGATACCCGGAACAAAGTCAGCTTTGCCTGCAATTTCTTTGGCAGCACAGCCGACTATCAACCGGTTTCAGCAGCATCTGTAACCGATGAAAATGCTGAAAAATGGATGTCAGACATTGTGACCCGCATCACCGGGGTGGTGGGATTGCGCAACCGGTTCCGGCTGGTGGCCCTGCAAAATTTCAACAACTGTGCCGCGGTCTGTTTCAACAACGAGACCGGACAGGATCGGTTTATCCAGTTCGACCGGCAGTTCCTCGAGAACTTTCAGAAGAAAACCGCCAATAAATGGTTCGTAACGGGTGTGCTGGCGCACGAACTGGGACACCACTTCAACGGGCACTCGCTGGATGGCATTGGCAGCAGGCCCGACAAGGAAATTGAAGCGGATGAATTTGCCGGGTTCATACTGCAAAAACTGGGAGCAAAGGAAGATGAAGCCGTATCCATATTCAGTTTCCTGAATGAAACCGATGGCCCTCCCACCCATCCGGTTAAGTCTAAAAGATATGCGGCTGTATCCAGGGGATGGAACAGTGCTGCAGGGAATACTATCTGGGTATCACTGTTACTGGAAAATGATGCGGATAAAAAAGAGATCGCTTATGAAGCGCTGATGGCCGCAAGAAACGAAACAGATGCCGGCCAAAAGCTGGCGCTGATAGATAAAGCCCTGAAAAAAATTCCGGCCTATGCCGAAGCCATCAGCGAAAAAGGATTGGTATACCTGCAACAAAAACAATACAGGGAAGCGGCCCAATACTGTAAAGAAGCCCTGGTGCTGGAACCTTATATTGGCATTCTCCGTTTGAATCTTGCTAAAGTGCTGATGGCAGAACAACAATACGATTCTGCATACAGTTTTATACAGGATGCGATTTTTCTGAAACCGGTTTTTCCGGAAGCATACCATCAGCGGGCGCTTTTATTCCTTGGTAAAAAAAGCTATACGCAAGCTGCCAATGATTGTGGAATAGCCCTGTTGATGAATCCGGACAATCCGGCTACCAGGGCCGATATCCTGATCACGAAAGGGATTGCGCACAACGAACTGAACCAGGAGGAAACAGCAGTTGCCTGTTTTACCGAAGCCGAAAAACTGGACCCTTACAACAAAAGAATAGCTGAATACCGTTCTGCAAAAAAATAAGTATGCCCTATCCTTCTTTATCAAAACTGACGCACTCTTTCAGCTCTTTTTCGGTGTAGGCCAGCTTGTACTGCTTCAACACATCATCCGGAACGCCGTTCCACTGGTTGGGTGTATTACCCATATACCCCAGGTCTTTCACACCGATCTCTGCGGTATAAAAACCGGTGACCACCAGGTCGCGCATGAGGTTGAAGAAGGCCACGCCCTGTTTCACTTCGGGCTTTGCTTTTTCCGGATAGGCAATTTCGTCTACAATGGCGATCTGTTGTTTTGCATCGCAGTCTGTAAATGATTTTTCAAACCGCTTGTAGCTATGGAGGTCCAGCCAGCGCAGCCCGCCCCGCAACGGGGTTTGGTGCGATGGCATATCTTTTACAATGAATTCAATGAATGCAGGTACTTTGGCATCACTGGCGCTACCACTCACTTCATCCTTGGGTATAATGATATCGCCCAATACCGTAATGGTGGCCATTTCATGCGCATCAAAAAAAGGTGTTTCTTTAGACAGTTTTGCCAGATAGTCCTTTTCCTCCTGCATCCGGTCTTCCAGGGAAGCATCAGCAGAAGCAGCAATGGCTTTCTTATCGGCACTTTTACAGGCTTCCACCATCACACCGGCGCCTACGGCGCCGATCATCAGCGCTTTGATTGATTTTCTCCTGTCCATCTTATAAGTTTTGTTTTTTCATTTGGTCAATAATGTATTCGCTGGCCCGCATACTGAGTGCAAGGATGGTCCAGGTGATATTCTTGTCGGCCTGTGAGGTAAACTGGCTGCCGTCTACACAGAACAATGTTTTACAATCGTGCGCCTGGCTCCATTTATTGAGGGCCGAAGTTTTCTTATCACTCCCCATCCGAACGGTACCTGCTTCATGAATGATATTGCCCGGATTGGACAGTCCGTAATTATTAGAAGCGTCATCATCCCCCCAGGTAATGATGGCGCCCATATTGTGCATAATTTCCTTAAAAGTTTCCTTCATGTGTTTGGCCTGCTTGATTTCATAGTCGGAGTTTTTGGTATGAAACCGCAATACAGGGATACCATATTTGTCTACCATATTCGGGTCGATCTCGCAATAATTATTGATATCAGGAACAGACTCCCCTCTTCCGGCCATTCCAACTCCGGCGCCGTAAAAGAAACGCACATCTTCTTTTAAAGAAGCGCCATAACCTCCGGCTTCTTTGGTTTTACCATTCACCTGAAATTTGCCGTTCTGCCCCTGTATACCCATTCCAAAACCATAGGCCGGCTGTCCCATGCCACCCCAGTATTCAATGTGGTAGCCACGAGGGAAATCCAGTTTCTTATTGTCCAGCCACCATGGCGTGTACACGTGCATACCGCCCACCCCATCTTCGTTGTAACGTTTCCTGCCAAAGAGTTCCGGCAATACGCCACCCATTGCTGCACCGGTAGAATCGTGCAGGTACTTACCCACCACATTGCTTTCATTGGCCAATCCGTTCGGATGTCTTTTGGATTTGGAGTTGAGCAGTAAACGGGCCGTTTCACAGGTACTCGCGGCCAGGATCACCACCCTGCCACTGACCTGGTATTCCATCATATCCCGCTTATCAACATAAGATACGCCGGTAGCCAGTCCTTCTTCGTTGGTGATCACCTCTCTGACCATGGCCTGTGTAATCACATCCACATTACCGGTTTTGAGTGCAGGCTTTACCAGCACGGATCCGGAAGAAAAATCACCGTACACTTTACAGCTTCTGCCACACTGCGCGCAGAAGAAACAGGCGCCCCTGTCGTCGTTGATTTTTTTGGTAAGAATTGAAAGCCGGGAAGGAATTACCGGGATGCCGATACCGGTAGCCGATTTTTTAATCATCAGTTCGTGCAGGCGGGGTTTGGGCGGAGGAAGGAAGATTCCGTCCGGATCGTTTTCCAGCCCCTCGTTGCTGCCGAATACGCCAATCAGGCGGTCGATCTTATCGTAATAAGGTTTTACATCTTCGTAGCCGATGGGCCAGTCTTCACCCAGTCCATCAATGCTTTTCCTTTTAAAATCCTTTGGACCGAAGCGGAGAGATATCCTGCCCCAGTGATTGGTACGGCCACCCATCATCCGGGCTCTCCACCACTCAAACTTTTCGCTGCCCGGAGCCTGTGTATAGGGTTCACCATCAATTTCCCAACCCCAGTAACAGCCGTCAAAATCACCGAAGGGACGAAACCTGGTGCTGGCGCCTCTCCTGGGAGAATCCCACGGGTTTTTCAACTGGGATGAATTGACTGCAGGATCATAATCAGCGCCTGCCTCAAGGAGGCATACCTTTAATCCCGCCCTGGCTAAAGTATAGGCAGCCATTCCACCGCCTGCACCCGAACCAACAATCACTGCATCGTATTTTTTTGTTTGTTTCTTGATCTGGAAATCTCCCATATAGCGTTCATTTTCTAAATAGAATTCAATATAAGCATTAACCTGATGTACAAAAAAAATATCCTCCGGTGTACTGGAGGATATTTTATCAGTGGCAAGGATTATTAACTATAAAGACTAACTGCATCCCATGCTGGTGCCGCAGTTCAAACATTTATAACAGGTACCGCTGCGGATGGTCAGGTGGCCGCAGGTACTGCACGCAGGTGCATCGCTCTGCATTCCTTTGGCGTGTGCATTTACGGCATCCATTCCGGCATCTGCCTTAACAACTGCTGCACGCTGTAGTTTGGTGGAAGCCGGAGCTGCTGCCGGAGTAGCATTGGCAGAAGGAGCAGTAACACGGATACTGCTCAGTTCAGGCTTTCCCAGGAAAGTAGCCTCCTCTTCATCGCCCAGGTTGTTTACCTGCGGGCGGTCCAGTACATGAACCAGGTCTGTTCTGTCGAGGTATTCGTATGCCAGTGCGCGGAATACAAAGTCTACGAGAGAAGTGGTTGTTTTGATATTCGGATGGTCTACCATACCGGATGGTTCGAACTTGGTGAATACAAATTTCTCCACGAACTCTTCCAGCGGAACTCCATACTGCAGTCCAACGGAAATAGCGATGGCAAAACAGTTCATGAAACTGCGGAGGGTAGAACCTTCCTTGGCCAGATCAATGAAGATCTCTCCCAGTGTACCATCGGCGTATTCACCGGTGCGCAGGAAAATCACCTGGCCGCCGATCTTCGCTTTTTGTGTAAATCCACGGCGTTTGGAAGGCAGGGATTTCTTCTCAACAATGCCGGAAAGCTGACGCTTCAGTTTGGTATCGGTAGAGGCAGCCATGCGCTTCTGCACTTCTTCCAGCAATTCGTCTACAGTTAATTTGCTCAGGTCAACAATATTGGATACAGGCGCTTCTGCTACAGCAGTTTCTTCTGCAGCAGCATCCGCGGCATCTTCAGATTTTTTCTTTTTCTCAGATTTGTTGCTCAATGGCTGGCTTAGTTTGGATCCATCGCGATAGAGGGCATTCGCTTTCAGGCCCAGTTGCCAGCTCAGCATGTAACAATCCGCAATTTCTTCCACAGTTGCTTCGTGCGGCAGGTTGATGGTCTTGGAGATTGCACCGCTCAGGAATGGCTGACAGGCCGCCATCATGCGGATATGACCATATGCATGAATATATCGCTCTCCTTTCTTACCGCATTTATTGGCACAGTCAAATACCGGCAAATGTGCTTCTTTCAGGTATGGTGCGCCCTCTACCGTCATGGTTCCGCATACATAGTCGTTGGCGGCATCAATTTGTTCTTCGGTAAAGCCCAGCGCTTCCAGGAGGTTAAAACTCCAGTCGGCATATTCCGGCTCGCTGAAACCTAAACGCTGCATACACTCATCACCCAAAGTAAAGCGGTTGAAGATGAAGCCGATTTCAAAAGCAGAGCGGGCGGCGCCATTCAGTTTTTCAATTTCAGCAGGTGTAAACCCTAAGGCAGCCAGGCTGGCATTGTTGATGAACGGAGCATTTTCGAAGCTGGCAGCGCCCACGGCATACTGCTCTATGGCCTGTGCTTCTTTTTCGTTGTAACCCAGGTTTTTGAGGGCCTGAGGTACGGATTGGTTAATGATTTTGAAGTAACCGCCACCACTTAATTTTTTGAATTTCACCAACGCAAAGTCTGGCTCAACACCGGTAGTATCACAATCCATTACCAGGCCAATGGTGCCGGTAGGAGCAATCACAGTGGTTTGTGCGTTGCGGTAACCATATTGTTCACCCAGTTGCACAGCATCATCCCATGCCTTTGTAGCCGCTTTCAGCATATAGTCCGGGCAGTATTTGGCTTTGATCCCCTGTGGTTTGATCTCCAGACCAACATAAGCATCCGTTGCATCGTATGCAGCGGCACGGTGATTGCGCATTACACGGAGCATATCTTCCTTATTCTCTTCGTATTTATCAAAAGCGCCGAGGAAGGAAGCCATTTCAGCGGATGTTTTATAAGCAATACCGGTCATGATCGCAGAGATAGCGCCTGCAATACCGCGGGCTTCTTCGCTGTCGTAAGAAATACCGCTCACCATCAGCATGGAACCAAGGTTGGCAAAGCCAAGACCCAGGGTTCTGTAGTCGTAAGAAAGCTGCGCCACTTCCTTGGAAGGGAACTGGGCCATCAGTACGGAAATTTCCAGAACGGTGGTCCATAAACGGGTAGTGTATTCAAAACCTTCCACATCAAAGACATTGGTATCGTCGTTGTGAAATTTGCGGAGGTTGATGGAAGCCAGGTTACAGGCGGTATTATCTAAGAACATGTACTCGGAACATGGATTAGACGCATTGATACGGCCGCCTTTAGGGCAGGTATGCCATTCATTGATCGTGGTGTCATATTGTGTACCAGGATCTGCACAACGCCATGCAGCGTAGGAAATCTGCTCCCATACTTTCTCAGCAGGAATTTTCTTCATTACACGGCCATCGGTTCTGGCTTTCAGTTCCCAGTCGCCGCCATCGGCCAATACTTTAAAGAATTCGTTGGGAATGCGAACAGAGTTGTTGGAGTTCTGTCCGGATACGGTTGCATAGGCTTCTCCCTCATATCCGTTATCATAACCTGCCTGAACAAGGGCAGCTACTTTTTTCTCTTCTTCTACTTTCCAGTTGATGAACTCCATAATTTCCGGGTGGTCCAGATCAAGACAAACCATCTTGGCCGCTCTCCGGGTGGTACCACCGCTCTTGATGGCGCCCGCAGCGCGGTCCCCGATTTTAAGAAAGCTCATCAAACCGCTGGAAGTACCGCCACCGCTTAATCTCTCACCGCCGCCCCGGATCTGGGAAAAGTTGGTTCCCACACCGGAACCGTATTTGAAGATCCGGGCTTCACGGGTCCAGAGATCCATGATTCCGCCTTCGTTTACCAGGTCATCATTTACACTGAGGATAAAGCAGGCATGCGGTTGAGGACGCTCGTAAGCATTGGTGGATTTCTTCAGCTTACTGTCTTTGGGATCTACATAATAGTGCCCCTGTGGCTTGCCTGTAATACCATACACTTCGTGCAGGCCGGTATTGAACCATTGCGGTGAGTTCGGTACACATGCCTGGTTCAGAATGCTGTACGTTAACTCATCATAAAATATCTGTGCATCTTTCTTAGAAGCAAAATAACCGTACCGCTCACCCCATACACGCCAGCAATGCGCCATACGGTGGGCAACCTGCTTAACACTGGTTTCTCTGCCGAGAGAGCCGTCCGGTTGTGGAACACCCGCTTTACGGAAATACTTTTGAGCAAGAATATCTGTAGCAATCTGGCTCCATTGCCTGGGAACTTCTACATTATTCATCTCGAATACCTTTTCCCCGTTAGGGTTTTTGATTACGCTGTCGCGGTAATCGTATTCGAACATATCGAAAGGGCTTACACCATCTTTGGTGAAGCGGCGGCTGAACTGCAAGCCTTTGTTGGCGCGTGGGTTAGACATAGATTAAACTTTTTATAGATCCCGGCGTAACGATTTTTTGTTGAGGCGGTAGACGAAAATATTCTTCCGTTCTCACAATTCAAGGCCGTAAATATGCACAGGTTGTGGAAAAGGATGGTGGATAATTTCGCACCTCAAATCCTGATTGATTTTGCTTGATTATACACAGTGTGTAGACAACTATCTTGAAAAAAATTCAGGACATATTAGTAGATTAATCAGCATGTTTTCGCTATATGGGCGGGTAAAAATTGCTTTAAAACCCCCAAAAACCAATTTTAGTGGTAATAACACTACAAACAAAACATATTCGGGAAAGCCCGGCTTAAAAACCCGAAATACTGCTTTAAACGAAAACTTTTCTGCATTTTTGCAGGAGCAGAACCAATCACTGATGGAGCATACCATATATCAACAATTTACAGAGCGTAAAAAGCTGGGCAAAAAGTCCTTTGCTGTATTGATTGATCCTGACAAGGTAGATCTGGATACCATTAACCAATTGGTTCAACTGGGCCAGGAAGCCGGGGTGGATTATTTCTTTGTTGGAGGAAGTCTTGTGATCTCCAGCCATCTCGACGAATGCATCCAACAGATTAAAACAACCTGTGATATACCTGTTGTACTGTTCCCGGGTTCTCCTTCGCAGGTGAGCCGGTATGCAGATGCACTTTTATACCTGTCCCTGATTTCCGGCAGAAACCCCGAGTTACTCATTGGCCAGCATGTAATCAGCGCACCCTTTGTAAAGAAAAGCGGGCTGGAGATCATGCCTACCGGGTATATGGTCATTGATGGCGGAGCCCCTACCACGGTTTCTTATATTTCCAATGCCACCCCAATCCCTGCCGACAAAAATGAAATAGCCATGTGTACTGCCATGGCCGGAGAAATGCTGGGCATGAAGCTGATCTATATGGATGCCGGAAGCGGCGCCAAACATCCGATTACCGAGCAGATGATTGAGAAAGTGGCCCGCAATATTGAAATTCCCCTGATCATTGGCGGCGGCATAACTGAGCCGGAAAAAGCCTATCTCAACTGCAAGGCCGGCGCAGATGTGATTGTAGTAGGGAATGCCATTGAAAAGAATCCCGGCCTGATCAAGGAAATCAGCGATGCCGTGCACAGTGTGGCAGCCGTGAAAATCAATTAAACACGCCGGCAATAGCAGTTTTGTGCGTACCTTTTTTCTGCCTTACCGTTATGCAGAGAGCCGGGGGGGTACGGATTTTTAGCCCGGACAATTCAGATACCGCGTTGTGAAAAGAATCAGGCTTACCAGGCTGGCAATCAAAAAAGAACCTAAATTGGTTTTGAAAACCGGCCCGGCAACACCGGGACAGGGAACCCTGCCATTATTCATCCAATCAGTTCTTATGAACATCGATATCCAGGCTTATAACAACAACCTGCTTCCGGAAGAAAAAATCATTTGCGATTTGCTTTACGGGGAAATATGCAAACAGCTTCCCGGAGCCGTACATAAAATATGGCACGCACATCCTGTTTGGTTTTTAGCAGACAATCCCATAGTGGGTTATAGTAAACAAAAATCAGGCATCCGGTTAATGTTCTGGAGCGGAGCCGATTTTGAAGAAGAAGCACTCAATATACGAGGGGTGAAATTTAAAGATGCTTCCATTTTTTATAAGGCGGTTTCCGAAATCGACACCAACAATTTGAAACGCTGGCTCCAAAAATCAGGCGAAATTCAATGGGACTATAAAAATATTGTAAAAAGAAAAGGACAACTTCTACGATTAAAATGAAATTAGAAAACCGCAGGCAAAAAGTAACCCCATTACCCCACTTCTTATTCAGACTTGGGCGTTACGGCCTGTTTGCGCTGGGCTTAATCATATTTTCGGTTTTGCTCGGAACATTTGGCTATCATTATTCTGGACAAATTTCCTGGATAGACAGTTTCCATATGGCCTGTATGATTTTGACCGGCATGGGTCCGGTTGCAGAAATGACCTCACCAACCGCTAAAATATTCTCCTCCTGTTATGCTTTATACAGCGGGGTGGCATTCCTGAGCATCACCGCAGTGTTTTTTGCACCCATCATCCACCGGCTTTTGCATATACTGCATGTAGAAGATGAGGGGGATGAAAGCAAAAAACAATAACCTGAAACCAATGAACCTGTTTTCTGCAATACAGGTCTAAAACATAAACGGGTGGCCGATCAGCCACCCGTTTTAAATATCAACCCAAAACAATTAAGCCAGATCAAAACGATCCAGGTTCATCACTTTTGTCCATGCTGCTATAAAATCTGTTACAAACTTTTGCTGCGTATCCACGCAGGCATATACTTCGGCCAATGCCCTGAGTTCTGAGTTAGAACCGAATATAAGGTCAACACGGCTTGCAGTCCACTTGCGCTCCCCGGTCTTGCGATCCACTCCCTCAAAAAGATCCTGGGCATCTCCTGCCGCATTCCATTTTGTCTTCATATCCAGCAGGTTTACAAAGAAGTCATTGGAGAGCGACTCAGGGCGATCGGTGAATACACCCAGCAGCGACTGATCAAAGTTCGTATTAAGCACGCGCATTCCGCCAATCAGTACGGTCATTTCAGGTGCAGTCAGCGTCAGCAATTGCGCTTTATCAAGCAGGATTTCCTCTGCTGATACTGGATACTTAATCTTTTTGTAATTCCGGAAACCATCTGCAACAGGCTCGAGCACCGCAAATGATTCAACATCTGTTTGCTCTTGTGAGGCATCCGTGCGTCCGGATGTAAATGGCACCGTTACGGTTAAGCCTGCATTCCTTGCGGCCTGCTCTATACCGGCAGATCCTCCCAAAACAATCAAATCGGCTATAGAAACCTGCTTTCCGGATTGTGCGCTGTTAAATTCCTTTTGAATTGCCTCATATATGTCTAATACTTTAGCCAATTGAGAAGGATGATTGACCGCCCAATATTTCTGTGGTGCCAGGCGGATTCTTGCTCCGTTTGCTCCACCCCGTTTATCAGATCCACGGAAAGTAGACGCCGAAGCCCAGGCAGTTGTAACCAACTGAGGCACTGTTAATCCGGATGCGAGGATCTTTACTTTCAGTGCAGCGATATCCTGATCATCTATTTGCTGATAGCCTGCTACAGGAACAGGATCCTGCCAGATCAATTCTTCGACCGGTACTTCTTTACCAAGGTAACGGGAACGGGGCCCCATATCCCGGTGGGTCAGCTTAAACCAGGCCCTTGCAAATGCATCTGCAAACTCATCCGGATTTTCAAAGAATCTTCTGGAAATTTTTTCATAAGCCGGATCCGTCTTCAGCGCAATATCCGTCGTAAACATCATTGGCGCATGACGCTTGGAAGGATCATGCGCATCAGGCACTGTATCACCACCCATACCATGTTTTGGCTTCCACTGATTTGCACCGGCCGGACTCCTGGTTAATTCCCATTCATAACCAAACAGGTTCCAGAAGTAGTTATTGCTCCATTTGGTTGGCGTGGTGGTCCAGGCGCCTTCCAAACCGCTGGTAATAGTATATCCGGCATTACCGGTGCCATAACTGTTTTTCCAGCCGAGGTTTTGCTCCTCAATACCTGCAGCCGCAGGTTCTTTACCTACATACTTGCCCGGATCACCCGCTCCATGCGCTTTACCAAAAGTGTGCCCTCCGGCTATCAGGGCCACGGTTTCATAATCGTTCATTGCCATACGGCCAAAAGTTTCCCGGATATCGCGGGCTGCTGCCAGTGGATCAGGATTTCCGTTAGGGCCCTCCGGATTTACGTAGATCAGACCCATTTGAACAGCCGCCAGCGGGTTTTCCAGGTCCCGATCACCGGTATAGCGGTTGTCGGCTAACCATTCTTTTTCAGATCCCCAATAAATGTCTTCTTCCGGATGCCAGATATCTTCCCGTCCGCCTGCAAATCCAAAAGTTTTGAATCCCATTGATTCCAGCGCACAGTTGCCGGCAAGGATCATCAGGTCTGCCCATGAAATTTTGTTTCCGTATTTCTGTTTAACAGGCCAAAGCAGCAACCTGGCTTTGTCTAAATTCACGTTATCCGGCCAACTGTTCAATGGTGCAAATCGCTGGTTACCGGTACCCGCTCCACCGCGTCCGTCGTGGATACGGTATGTACCTGCACTGTGCCAGGCCATGCGTATAAAGAACGGGCCATAGTGTCCATAATCTGCAGGCCACCAGTCCTGTGAGTTGGTCATCAGGCTAAACAGGTCTTTTTTTACTGCATCAAGGTCCAGGGTCCTGAATGCACCGGCATAGTTAAACGACCCGCCCATGGGGTTGGATTGGGGAGAATGCTGCCGGAGAATATTCAATTTTAACTGGTTAGGCCACCAGTCGCGGTTGCCCGTACCTGTTCCCGCAGTTTGTTTTAGCGCGCCCCCCGAAAAAGGGCATTTACTTTCTGTTGATGTATTTTCCATATTATATTGTTTTAGCAATTTATTTTGAATTAAACGGGCGGCTATCAAAACAACAGCGGAAGTCTGCTCATTTCAAATGTCCGGTCATCGCAGCCTCATTGGTAAATATAACACAAAAGGAGCGCATTTTTTACCCTTATAATACAAGAAAAGGCATCAATTGTTCGATCAATTAAAAAAATTTAAAAGGAAGTTCAAGAAAAATAATTAAGCCTGGTTCCACTTCTTTTCCCATTGATGTAGCACCAATACAATACTTAATAGTTCTTTCCCTTTTTCAGTAACATCATACCTGATCTGCGGAGGAGTTTTATGTGGAATTTCGATTTTAATAATTAACCCCTCACTGCACAATTCCTTTATTCTTTTCCCAAGAACCTGATCTGAGATCGTAGGAAAGATTTTCTTCAATTTACTAAACTGATATACATCCTTTGAAATGCTGTATAGGATCTGCATCTTCCAACGAAGCCCTATACTAACCAGAACCATGTTCACATCACAGGATTCCGCCAGCATACGCAGGTTCTCAAGATTTGATGAAAGTATTTTTATTTCACTGGACATATCGCTCAGGGGTTAGGGGTTGATGCTCACTTTGGGGTGAGCTATTGGCCACATTTAAGCGGGGTTTTACTTTTAGCAAAAGTATCAAAGACAATAAACATGGCAAAGCAATTGATAGTAGCTCTTCTTCTATTATTGAATCAGGCAGGCATTCCAATTTCTGCACACTCTCAAGTGGGAAAACCGGTATATGTACTGGTTCACGGCGCCTGGCACGGAGGATGGTGCTGGCAGGATGTTAGTCAGCATCTCAGCGGAAGGGGTTATTCCGTTTATACACCCACACTTAGCGGCTTGGGGGAACACAAGAACAATATTAACAGAAATATCAATTTACAAACACACATTACAGACATCATTAATTTAATTGAAATGGAAGATCTCCGGAATGTGATCCTGGTGGGTCATAGCTATGCAGGCGCAATCATAGCCGGTGTGGCAGATAGCATTCCAAATCGTTTAAACAAACTTGTATATCTTGATGCAATGATTGTCAAAAACGGAGAAAGCGCTTTATCCGTTCAGACGAATGAAACGCAGACCTATATGAATTCAATAATAGTCAAAAAGCAAAACATCCCCCCTATCCGCGCAGAAAACTTCGGCATAGTTGATTCTGCAAAAGCCTTATGGGTAAATAAGAGGCTAACTCCGCAGCCATTTAATTCCTTCACGGAGAGATTAAAGCTCAAAAACAACTTTGGTAATAAGCTGCCGCTTGTTTATATAACTTGCTCAGAGTCAGGTTTACCTGTTTTGGAAAAATTCAGGGAAGAGGTCATAGATAATCCTCAATGGAAACACTATGTGCTGAAGGCAGGCCACGATGCCATGATCGCAGCCCCCAGGGAATTAAGTGAAATGCTCATCAGTTTATCGCACTAAGGCGCTACCATTACAGAACATTTTATGGCTATACTGTAACCGGATTCTTTGCGTTCTGAGGTGTGTCGATTTATCCGGAAGGGAGTATCCCAAAACAACGGCAAAAGGAAGAATGACTGGTTGCATTACGGATACGTGGAAAAGTATATGACGAACGAAGCACTAACCGGGAGGATGCTGAGGTAGATATTTTCGTTCCTATACCCTCCTGATGAATCAGTTATTTGTACATATTACAAGTACATACCATTATCCAAAAAAGAAAGAGAGCTGGTGTAACAGTACTTTATTTTAAAACAAATTGCAGGAGAAAGCATACTGCTCAAAGAAAGGACTACATACAAACAGCGTTGTTTCCAATTATACTATACAACCTGCGGAAAACTGCTAAATTCTGGTGTTTGATAGGCTGAAGTTTTTTTTCTACAAAAGGGGGATGGTTGTATTTTTTGTGTTACCTTTATCTACCTATTAGTAGATAGATAAATAAATTATAATGACAACCACCAGAGAAAATATCATTCATGAGGCCGATTATCTTGTTCGCAACAACGGGTATAATGCTTTTAGCTTCAAGGACATTTCCTATGCGATTGGGATCAAAACAGCTTCTATTCACTATTATTTTCCAACAAAATCGGACCTGGCAATAGCAGTATTAGAAGAGCATCTTAGCATTTTAAAAAAGACCAGAGAGGATTATAAAAACAAAACACCTTTAGAAAATCTAGACAAATTTCTATCCATATATGCTCAGATAAAGAAAGAAAACAAGATTTGCATTGTAGGCTCGCTTGCTACCGATTTAAACACTGTAGAAGAAAAGATTAAGAGTAAGCTCAAAACTTTCGCCCTTGCATTTCTCGGCTGGGTCACGGAATTTCTGGAAAAAGGGCGAAAGGAGCATGTTTTTCACTTTGATTGTGCCCCCCGGACCAAAGCCCTGCTCATTATTTCCAATATGCTGGCGATTTTGCAGCTATCCAGGCTTACCGGTCATGAGGATTTTGAAAATGTAAAGAAAACTATTAAAAATGAACTTCTAAAAAAATAACATGAACACTACACTCAGAAAAAGAACTTACGAATGGGGCGATCCGCTGGAAGGTGCTGTCAAGGCCAAATCGATGTCTGGTATTGACTATCTGACTGCTATCAACAACGATGAAATTCCGCCTCCCCCGTTAATGGTTACGCTCGGCTTTGAAAAACCGGAAATAAAACATGGCGAAGCAAAGTTTTATTTTAAACCGGAGGAATATCACTACAATCCAATCGGGAGCGTACATGGCGGGGTGGTTTCGGCAATACTTGATTCGGTGATGGGGTGTACATTACAAACCACGCTGCCCACCGGCGTAGGATACACAACACTTGAATTAAAAGTAAATTTTCTCAAGGCAGTTAGTTATCAGAACGGAAGAATGATCGCCACGGGGAGAATTATTCACTCGGGGAAAAGCACTGCGCTCATTGAAGGCAGCCTGGCCGATGAAAAAGGGATTGTTTATGCGCACGGAGTCTCTACTTGCATGCTATTCCCTTTTAACAACAAATAAGATGATGATGAAAAGAGTAGTCATAACCGGACTGGGAGCCGTTACCCCCATTGGAAACAATGTACAGGAATACTGGCGTGCATTAATAAACGGAGTAAGCGGGGCTTCACTAATAAGCAAATTTGACACTTCAAAATTCAAAACAAAATTTGCCTGTGAGGTAAAAAACTTTGCGCCTGCTATTTTTGATAAAAAAGAGATCAGGAAATATGATCTATTTACCCAATACGCATTAGTGGCGGTTGATGAAGCGGTTACACAGGCCGCTATAAACTTTGAGCAAGTTAATAAAAACAGGACCGGTGTAATTTGGGGGGCCGGCGATGGGGGCGTCACTACATTTGAAGAACAACTGAAAGCGTACTTTCTGGCAGATGGTACACCTCGCTTCAGCCCTTTCTTTATCCCAAAAAGAATTACCAATATTGCATCGGGAGTAATTTCCATTAAATACGGCTTGCGCGGTGTGACCTATACTACTTCTGCCGCTTGTTCCGCCAGTAATAATGCCATAATAGATGCGTTCAACTACATTCGCTGGGGCAAAGCCGACATGATCATTGCCGGTGGATCTGAAGCATCTGTAACAGAAAGCTCTGTAGGTGGCTTTAACGCTTCAAAGGCATTATCGACCTGTAATGAATCTTTCAGAACAGCTTCTAAGCCTTTTGATAAAGACCGGGATGGCTTTGTACTAGGCGAGGGCGGCGGCGCTATCATACTTGAAAGCTATGAACATGCTGTTCAAAGAGGTGCAAAAATCCTTGCTGAAATAGCAGGCGGAGGGTTGGCAGCAGATGCCTATCATTTAACCGGCACACATCCTGAAGGAGAGGGCGCTATACTCGGAATGAACCTGGCCCTGGAAGAAGCCAGCCTGTTTCCGGACAGTATAGACTACATCAACGCACATGCTACCTCCACTCCGGCCGGGGATCTCAGTGAGCTAAATGCAATGCGATCTGTTTTTGGGGAAAAGCCCAACGCAAACATCAGCGCCACCAAATCAATGACCGGGCATCTTTTAGGAGGGGCCGGGGCTATTGAAGCCATAGCCTGTATTAAATCGATCCAGGAAAATATTATTCCTCCAACCATTAATACGCAACACGTGGAAAATGGGTTTGAAGACTGTTTCGACCTGACACTTGGCAAATCACTGCAAAGAACCGTAAACTATGCAATGAGCAATACATTTGGATTCGGCGGTCATATTGCCAGCGTCATCTTTAAGAAATTCCATGACTGAGCCATATTTCCAGGGTATCTCGAAACTGTACCGCTCTCCATACAAATTTATTCAGGATCTGAATTGAGTGTTGTATTTTGCTGAGGTATTTTAAATAACCGTACATCTGATGAAATCATTTTTTAAGGAACTTTTCCTGTATAATACCCATGCAAACCAGGAACTGATTGCAGCTTTAGGCAAACCTTCGGGATACGATTTAAAACAAAGCACAAAACTCCTTGGTCATATTCTGAATGCCCATCAGAGATGGAATGATAAGTTTCTTCCACAAGCTACCCTTTTTGACCCCTGGGAAATACATGCGATACAGGCTCTTGCCGATATCGACAGGAGAAACCTGGAACAATCGATGCGCATACTGGATGAGGTTAACTTAGACCAGCCTGTTCAGTATACAACCCGTAATGGACAGGCTTTCAATAACAGCGCCCGTGATATTTTATTCCATATCATCCATCATTCCAACTATCACAGGGCCCAGATAGCCACAGAATTCAGACATGCAGGGCTTGAGCCGGTTATCACCGATTATATATTTTATAAAATGACAAACCGATAATGGATATTTGAAAATGGAATCTGCCTATTTCGACGATCGTATATTTGACCGGAAAGATTTTACGGTAGAACAACTTGCAAAAGGTGAGTACGAAGACTGCCAATTCCTGAATTGCAATTTTTCGAACACGGACCTCTCCGACTTCAGGTTCAGCAATTGTTTGTTTGCCGGATGCAACCTAAGCCTTACTAAACTTCATAAAACGGCTTTCAGGGATATCCGGTTCAGGGATTGTAAATTAACGGGATTGCACATGGAAGACTGCAACGAATTCGGACTTGCTTTCTCATTCGATAACTGCACACTGAACCATTCCTCTTTTTCCGGTTTAAAACTCAAAAAAACCGTTTTCCTGCATTCCCTTCTGAAAGAAGCCGATTTCAGCAACTGTGATCTGAAGGAGTCTGTTTTTGATCAATGTGATTTAAGCAGGACTACTTTCAACAATACGAACCTGGAAAAAGCAGATTTCCGTACCGCGTTCAACTATTCCATTGATCCGGAATCCAACCGGCTTCAGAAAGCCGTATTTTCCTACCCCGGAGTATTGGAATTGCTGAGCAGATACCAGATTATCGTAAAAGATTGAGTGGGCATAATTCAGCAAGTTTTGGGTTGTACGGCGCCGGCGCCTGAACAATCTTTGCTTCCTAATACAATCAAAGATGACACAACAGCAACACATCAATTATTCCAGAATTGCCGAAGCAATTGCCTATATCAAAAGCAATTTCAAAAAACAGCCCAATCTGGACGAAGTGGCCAGGATGGTTCACCTGAGCCCTTTTCATTTTCAGCGGCTTTTCGCCGATTGGGCCGGAACAACCCCTAAAAAATTTTTGCAGTATACCAGCATTGAATATGCCAAAAAACTATTGACCGAAAATGAGGCAACCTTGTTCGACGCCGCATTTGAAACCGGGCTCTCCGGTACGGGCAGATTGCATGACCTCTTTATCCATATTGAAGGAATGACTCCGGCCGAATACAAGCATGGAGGCAAAAACCTGGAGATTCATTACAGTTTTGCGGAAAGCCCCTTTGGTAATATACTGGTTGCTTCCACTTCCAGGGGTATCTGCCACATGGCATTTGCCGATGATGAACCCGCTGCGCTGGCATTGCTGAAAGCACAGTTTCCGCATGCTGCTTTCCGGCAAATCACAGATATGATACAACAAAACGCACTCCATATTTTCAACAGCGACTGGTCTGAACTCCGGCAGATCAAACTCCATCTAAAAGGAACTGCTTTTCAGTTGAAAGTTTGGGAAACCCTTTTAAAGATTCCGTCCGGACAGCTCACCACTTACGGAACCATCGCAGCCAAAATAGACCAACCCAATGCCTCCAGGGCAGTAGGGACAGCTGTTGGAAGCAATCCTGTTGCATTCCTTATACCCTGCCACCGGGTGATTCAGTCTACCGGAGCATTGGGCGGGTACATGTGGGGCGAAACCAGGAAAACCGCCATCATTGGCTGGGAAGGGGCTAAATCCTTCTGAAGTGATGCATGCATACGTGGAAATAAAAAATTACGGTACTTTGAAATGCCGATCCGGAAACAGCAACCAACAATGGATTTATTTAACGACACATACGCATCAATCAACCTCTTACCCTACGATGGTACAGTAAATTATTACGGTACCATCCTGAGTTCGAAAGAGTCAGGATGGTACCTGAACCACCTGCTGCATGAGATTAAATGGGAAAAAGACCGGGCAATCATTTTTGGCAAACTGATCATCACGAAGCGCAAAGTTGCCTGGTATGGGGCGCAGGAATTTGAATACACGTATTCTAATATTACCAGGAAGGCGCTTCCCTGGACCAGCCAATTACTGGAGTTAAAACAATTGGTTGAAGCAAAAACAGGAGAGCAATTCAATTCCTGTTTGCTGAACCTCTATCACAACGGAGAAGAAGGTATGGCCTGGCACAGCGATGGGGAAAAAGACCTGAAAAAGCATGGTGCCATCGGATCATTGAGTTTTGGAGCAGCCCGAAAATTTTCTTTTAAACACAAGGTTTCCAAAGAAACCGTTTCACTGGTGCTGGAACCGGGGAGCCTGCTCGTAATGAAGAGTACCACGCAAGACAACTGGCTTCACCGGCTACCGCCAGCCAAACGGGTTATTACCCCAAGAGTAAATCTCACCTTCAGAACAATTGTATCACCCGAAAATACCGTTAAATGAAAATAGCACATATTGCGATCTGGACCAACAACCTGGAACGTTTGAAACAATTTTATTCCGCTCACTTCCATTGTTCGGCTTCGGCGCGGTACGAAAACCCTCAAAAAAAATTTGCCTCCTATTTTCTCTCCTTCGGTGATGGCGCTGCCATTGAACTCATGCAACGCCAGGATATTACGGAGGCTCCTGTTAAAGAAATGACCGGGCTGGCTCATTTTGCGGTGGAGGTTGGAACTAAAGAACAGGTAAACCTGTTGACTGCGCAATTGGAGCAAGCAGGAGTATCAATTTACAGTTATCCCAGAACCACAGGAGACGGTTACTACGAGAGTGTAATCCTGGATCCGGACAATAATAAAATTGAACTGGTCGCGCAGCGTTAATTGAACGAAGCGAGGCAATGAACCGGCCCTACTCCGGTATATACAGCCCTGAACCCACTATATAGGTTTCTCCCTTGTACTGCACTTTACGAACATAGGTCCGTTTTAATGCCGGCCGGTTGTCGCCCGGTGTGTACCAGTAACAGTCCATCCAGGCTGCACCTTTCTCCATCGCCAGTTGTATCTGATCCCTGATGATCTTCCTCCCTTTCAGGTCTTTCAGATCGATCAGGTTTTTGCCTTCAAAACTGGGCTGGGCTGCATTCACCAGTTCCGTTCCATCCGTGCTTTGCACGAACACATAGGTATCCATAAATACAAATGAACCCAGTTTATCTCTCAGCGCCGGGAAAGCATAGTTTCCCTTTTCTGCAATCAGCCGGGACGCACGATCCACCACATCTTCAATAAAAGACTGATCCATCTGCATATTATAAATACCGCACCCGATCAGGTATTGTATACCCGATGGAAAAGTGACCCGTTTAACATAGGTGGACTTCCAGGTAGGAAATATATCGCCGGGTTCGGGATACATATAATGAATCCATCCTTCGCCACTTGCTCCTGAACCTGCTTCCATGAACATTTTACCAATGGGCCTTCCCAATGCGTCTTTCATATCACTCACATTAATTCCTTCATGCGCAGAATCTGCTGCATGAAACAACCTTACGCCATTCATGGTCCATACAAAAAAATAGGTGTCGTCGTGAAACCATTTGGATCCCATTTTTCTGAACTCAGGAAAAGCCTTCTCGCCCTTTGCCGAAAAAACGGCAGCAGCCTCCTGCACAGTGGCCTTCAGCTCGGCAGCGGTCATTTTCTTTAGCAGGGAGCCGGAAGATTTGGGTGCATCCGCAAGGTGAACGCCACAACCTACCAGCACCCATCCGTTTCCCACTCTGGCTTTTGCCACATAGGTAGATTTCTGTGTGGGGATACTTTCACCGGGTTTAGGCCACATATAATTTACCCAACCGGACTTACCTGATTTCAACTGTAGTAACATTTCCCTTACCAGGTACTTGCCCTGCGAGTCTTTCAAATCGATCAGCGAGCGTCCTTCCAGATTGGGAAATATCGGATTCACCAGTTCAACACCTGTGGTATCGGTTACAAATACATAAGCGTCTTTTGCAATAAACGGCCCTTTCGGATCATGCAATACCGGGAAGGCGTCTTTTCCGTTCTTTTCAATTTCCGCTACTGCATTTTCTACAATGTCCACTACAAATGCCCGTTCCATGCGATCATTGTAAATACCGGAACCAACAATATACCTATTACCGGAAGGAGCCTGTACCTGTTGTACAAAACTGCTTTTCCATCTTGGCAGCATGCCTCCGGGAACCGGCCACTGGTAATGATACCAGCCCTCTTTTCTATCCGGGAATGTGTATACGGTATTGATAAGTCCCTGAATGATGGGCTTGCCCTTAATATCGGTAAGATAGAGCTGATTATCCCCTTCCATATCCGGGTCGGGATGCACCAGCATATTCCCCTCCTTGTCCAGCACAAAAATATATGTCTCTCCCTGGCGCCATTTACTACCAGGCATCCTGAACTGCTTAAATGCCGCTTCTCCTCTCTGTTGCACCTGTACAGAAGCTTCTTTTACCAACCGGGAAAGTGCCGGCATGGGGTCCTGAACTGTTTGAGTATATCCTGAAAAAAGCAGAAGGCAGGAAATGATGACGAACAGAAATTGCTTTTTCATAAACCTGTTTTTTTGTGTATTTGGATGATTGGCGGGGGGTATCTGTAAGTTACGAATTTCAGTAACCATAAACAAGAATAATCCGGGTGCTGTGATTTGTTGAACGGTAAATACTTTTTTGCAGGAGTTGATATATTTGTGGATTATTTGGTTTTGGTAGCCGCCCTTATGGACGATAGCCCTCCTGTTAATCCTCGAAAAAATGAACAAGGCGCTCTTATTAATAGATATCCAAAATGATTATTTTGAAAATGGGCAAGCCGAATTGCCGGGCGCTCTGGAGGCCAGCGAGAAGGCTAAGCAGCTTCTGGAGCAATTCAGAAATGCGCAACTGCCGGTTATTCACATCCGGCATCTTTCAACACGACCCGGCTCTGCTTTCTTCATCCCGGATACAAGGGGATCCGATATACACGAAAACGTATTGCCGGTCGAAAATGAAAAAATAATCATTAAACATTATCCAAACAGCTTCAGGGAAACAGCGCTCCTGGATTATCTGAAACAAAAGAATATTACAGATTTGGTTATTGCTGGCATGATGACGCATATGTGTGTAGACGCCACTACAAGGGCAGCAAAAGATCATGGGTTCAACTGTGTTGTCATCGGAGATGCCTGCGCCACCAAAGACCTTGAAATAGGCAACCTGCCTGTAGCAGCCGGAGAAGTTCAAAAGGCATTTCTCGCCGCTTTGGACTATTATTATTCCACGGTCAAAAACACTAAGGATTTCTTAAGTGAATGGCAATAATGACAGTAAAACCGCAGACAAATGAGCAATATTCCTTTTCAGTGCATCAACTGGGATGCGGTAGAAAGAACCGAACACAAAGGAGATACCGGCGTAGCCTATTGGCAAACGGTTCAGTTGAGCGGATTGAGAATACGGCTGGTAGAGTACTCCCCAAATTATATTGCCGATCACTGGTGCCGGAAGGGGCATATCGTTCACTGCCTGGAAGGTGAATTCATCAGCGAAATGGAAAATGGCGGACAGGTCCGGCTTTCCAAAGGAATGACCTATATTGTTTCGGACGAACTAAGCTCCCACCGGTCCGTTTCGAAAGAGGGTGTCCGGTTACTGATTATTGATGGGGATTTTTTAAAAAATGATATTCATTAAAAAACTAGTTAAACGGATGAAAGAAAGAATTGAAAGGATTAAAACAACCAGGTCTTTTTTATTAAGCATGATCAGCGAATTAAGCGAAACTCAACTGAACAAAATTCCGGAAGGATTCAACAACAACATTATCTGGAACCTCGGTCATATGATTGCTGCACAACAGGGAATCTGCTACCTGCGTTCCGGGCTTGAATTACGCGTGGCAGAAAATATCTTTCATGAGTTTAAGCCGGGATCAAAGCCCGAAAAATACTACGACCGGGAAGCCATCAACAGTATCTGCGACCAACTGATCAGCACACTGGATCAACTGGAAGCCGATCTGGATAAGCAGCTTTTCGTGAACTACACCAGCGTTGTTACCCGTTACAATGTTGAATTGAAGAACATCACAGATGCGGTAAACTTCTTACCATTTCACGAAGGATTGCACAGCGGGTATATTATGTCTTTGAGAAAACTGGTATAAAATACAACCACAACATCGGCCAACACTATGAGTTACTGCAACGCCATTGAAAATATGTCCGACGACAGGAAAATGCTTCATAAAGCATACCACGACAACCTGTACGGATTCCCGATTCACGATGACAGTGAATTGTTCTGCCGGTTAATTCTTGAAATTAACCAGGCAGGACTTAGCTGGGAAACCATTCTGAAAAAAGAGCAGGGATTCAGGAAGGCGTATCACAACTTCAATATCAGAAAAATAGCAGGCTATACCACTGCAGACAGAGAAAGGCTTTTAAACGATGCCGGTATTATCAGAAACCGGTTAAAAATAAATGCCGCTATTGAAAATGCAAAAACAGTGCTCCTGCTTCAACAGGAGTTCGGTTCCTTTAAAAACTGGCTGGAGTACCATCATCCCAAATCGAAAGAAGAATGGGTGCGCCTTTTCAAAAAAACGTTCAAATTCACCGGGGGAGAAATTGTTAATGAATTTTTAATGAGCATCGGATACCTGCAGGGAGCCCACCATCCCGACTGTACAATCCATCGGAGAATCCTGAAGGCAAAACCCATGTGGTTAACGGTAAAATAGCTATCTTTAGCATGAGGCATCCTCCCCCTGGCTTGCCCAACCAGACCCTAACTCCTGTCCACCTCTTCAAGAGCCAGCGCCCGGATATAATGTTGTTGTTTAAAACTCATTGTATGAAAAAGATACTGATGCTCAGCCTTACCGTTGCAACCATAGTGTTTTTATCCGCATGCTCAAAAAATGCCACACCCATTCCCGACGATCCTGTTCAGCTTGAAGCGCTTTACAACGAGGCCATCCGGGATGCCATCATTGCCGACTCTTCTGAAATCTGCGACACACTGCTGCCAATCAGCAGCAACAATTCAAAACTGGAGTGGAGAACGATCAACAACGAGCAATATGTATTGGTAGGAAATTACAACCGGTTTCCGGGAAGTTATGCAGATACTGCAGTTGTTAATTACTGGGGGGTGATCTGGGTTTTTATTCCCGAACAATACAAATACAGGATGCGATCGGCTACTATACAAAACAAAGACACGCTGCTTCGCATACGTCAGTTGATTGGCCTGCCACCGGGTAATACGAATACCTATATGGTTGAACTCTGGGTAAAACCCCGGGATTTGTTCAGACCGGCTACCAGCCCGGCCGTAGATAGCAAAACAAGCGGTTTGTACTTTCCTGCCGGATCGGACAGCAGCCATGTGAAGTGGTTCAACCAAAATATTTATGATGCGTATTTTGGCATGCAGACCCATTTACCCTGGACCCGGCTGGGCTACTCCTACGACTGGGCGAGAAATGTTCCGGAAGTAGGGCTGAGTGAATACTGCATCCGGCCTAACTCGCAACTGTATGTTAAAAAACTGGTTCCCGCAACAAGGTATCTGGATAATTAACCTGTCAGCCAAACATAACACCACCCGTAAATAGCCCTGCAACGGCAGGATTTTTTTTTTACTTTTAACACTTCAGGTTAAATGAGGATCATATCGTTCACCCTTCCGGAGCCGGAGGTTCAGCACCTGATTAAACCTGCATCATGAAAAAAAACATCCTGGCCATCATCGGCAGCGCCAGCAGCAATTCTTCCAACCTAAGGCTGGTGCAGCAGATTGCCCTGCTTTCGGAAAACAGCCTGAACATTGAAATCTTTGAGGGATTGCAAAGTTTACCCCATTTCAATGCAGCACTTTCCGTGAATCGCCCCCCCGAAGCCGTACAACTGATCAGGCAAAAAATTGAACAGGCAGACGGCATCCTCATCTGTACCCCGGAATATATTTTCAGCATTCCCAGCGGTCTGAAAAACCTATTTGAATGGTGCGTTGCCACCACTATTTTTGCGCAAAAGCCTACGGGGCTGATTACCGCCTCTGCGAATGGGGAAAAGGGGCACTGCGAACTGATGCTGATCATGCAAACAATCGAAGCAAAATTTACAGAAGAAACCTCCCTGCTGATCAATGGTATTAAAAGTAAAATTGACCTGGAAGGGAACCTGCAGGAAGCGCTGCAAAATCAACTGGTGCAATTCATCAACAGCCTGAAAAAACTGGTAGATGAAACAGGCCAGCCGCCAGTCATTTAAAAGTATATTCATGAGCAATAAGAAAGATTTAAAAGCAAGCTATAAGCTAATGAAGTTTCGCATTGGGGTATTCCTGATCAGGAACACCGCTAATAATAAAGTACTGATCGAAGGCAGTGTAAACCTGGACTCCATCATCAGGAGACACCAGTTCGAACTAAAAAGCGGCGTACACAAGAATGAGGATTTACAGAAGGATTGGAATCAATGGGGCGCTGATCATTTTCAATTTGAAATCCTCAGCGAAATACAGCAGGACGATGCTGATAAGACCGATTATAAAAAAGAGGTAAAGCAACTTGAATCCATGTTTATTGAGGAGTACCAGCCATTCGGAGTAAAGGGATATCATTCCGTAGTTGCGAAACGTTCTTAGAGCCGATTCATCTGCTGTTTTATCCGTAAATTTACGGACGGGTGTTTCGTAATGCCCCTTGCAAAACTGCAGATCATGAAAAACAGTAGCCTTCAAACAGAAATCGATGCCGGGTACCTCTATCTGAAACTGGCCGAACAGGAGCCGGATCCGGTGATTGCGGATGTTTTCCGGCAAATGAGCGAGATTGAACACGGGCATGCTGTTGCATTTGCAAAAAAAGCGGGCATTCCCGTTGAACAGGTGATGCTACCTTCCTGGAGGGCTAAAACACTGAATGCCATTGGCAGGATATTCGGCTATGACTATGTGCTGGGCAGCCTGATGGATACGGAAAAAAACCTCTCTGCCGCCATCATTCATACAAAGAAAATGCACAAACAGGAAATTACCGGTACGGAGAGCATGCACGTAAATATCCTTCGTTCCATACTGGAACAACAACAAAAGGTAACCGGCGAGCAACTGTCCAAATTCGAAAAGAAACACCGTTCTGTTGGCGGCAACGCTATCAGGGCAGCCGTACTAGGTGGCAATGACGGGCTGGTATCTAACTTTAGCCTGATTATGGGTATCGCCGGCGCTACTGCAGGTCAGAGTGGTGTGTTACTGGCAGGATTAGCAGGTCTGCTGGCGGGCGCTTTATCCATGTCGCTGGGCGAATGGATTTCGGTAAAAAGTTCGCAGGAATTGTATGAAAACCAAATGCAGATTGAGATGGAAGAGCTGGAAGTGAATCCCGAAGGTGAAATGAAAGAACTGGCGCTCATTTATATTTCAAAAGGTGTTTCCAAAGAGGAAGCCTACACCATGGCCGAAGCACTTATCAAAGACAAAGACCGGGCGCATGAGGTGCTGGTGAAAGAAGAACTGGGTATTAATCCGGAAGAATTAAAAGGCTCCGCTGTTGAAGCCGCCGTATATTCCTTTATTCTCTTTGCCATTGGGGCCATTATTCCTGTAATTCCTTTCTTCTTTACAACCGGAACCAATGCCATCATATTCAGTGTGGTATTCAGTACTATCGGGCTGTTCCTGATTGGCGCAGCCATTACCCTGTTTACCGGAAAAAATGTATGGTATTCCGGCATCAGGCAGGTGCTTTTTGGGCTGGCTGCCGCTGCTATCACTTTTGGTATTGGCAAACTGATCGGGGTTTCTGTAGCAGGATAGTACCTTCAATAGTACATCCCACTCATCAGTAAATGCTTCCATTCGAGGAATGCACCTCCTCACAATGCATTTTAGCCTGTAGTTTGTGCTTGAAAATCTGATAAAACCATGATTGCTCAAACACCTCAACCGCCTTATTATGCAGTTATTTTCACTTCTGTAAGAACAGAAGGTGACCATGGCTATACCGAAATGGCTAATCAAATGGTAGCACTCGGCAGTACTATGAAAGGCTTCCTGGGTATTGAATCTGCCAGGGAGGAAATCGGCATTTCTATCTCGTATTGGGACAGTCTTGAAAGTATTAAAGCATGGAAACAACAGGCAGCGCACCAGGTGGCCCAGGAGAAAGGCCGCAGTCAATGGTATGCTGCTTATAAAACCCGGGTTTGTCTTGTAGAGCGCGACTACGGATTTGAGCAATAGCCCCTTCTGCCGGTAACGCCAATTATGGATACTGCCTGCAGATACTGGTCTTTGCAACAGAGAGCAGTTCTTATGTGGTAAGAAAGACGGATCAACGCAAAGAGCCATCGGAATAATTGGCTAAATTACAGCATGATTCAATCTTTTGCGGGATTTGCCTTTTTACTGACCTTTCCCTTCTTATCTCTTTCCCAGGACAGGGGCAGGGCGCGTGATTTCGGGATCAGGATCGGGGTGATGCAACCCGGTAAACTGAACAGCATCACAGATGTGCAGGGCGTAAAAGTGGGCCATACCACCCTCATCAGGGAAACTGCTATCCGAACCGGCGTCACAGCCATCATACCTGCGGATGGCAACCTCTTTCAACAAAAAATTCCCGCAGCAATATATACCGGCAACGGGTTTGGCAAACTGGCCGGTAGTACACAGGTCAATGAGCTGGGTAACCTGGAAACGCCCATCGTGTTAACCAATACCCTCAATGTACCCACCGCCATGGAAGCCCTGATCGAATATACCTTACAGGAAAAGGGCAATGAAAAAGCCGCTTCCGTAAATGCCCTGGTCGGCGAAACCAACGACGGATTCCTGAATGATATCCGCGGACGGCATGTAACCAGGGCCGATGTGCTGGATGCCATTGCCCGTGCGGACCATAGCCAGGTAGAAGAAGGCGCAGTTGGCGCTGGCACCGGAACGGTTTGCTTTGGATTCAAAGGAGGTATCGGCAGCTCCTCCCGTAAATTACCGGCCAGCTTGGGAGGATACACTGTAGGTGTGCTGGTGCAATCCAACTTTGGCGGTGTATTACAAATCAATGGCATAGCAGTTGGTGAAAAACTGGGTAAGTTCAGTTTCAGCAACCAGTTATTGAACAATGTGGATGGCTCCTGCATGATTGTAGTTGCTACGGATGCGCCGGTTGATCACCGCAACCTGATGCGCATTGCCAAACGAGCTATACTGGGTTTGGGTAAAACAGGCGGCATTGCTTCGAACGGAAGCGGCGACTATGTAATTGCCTTTTCCACTGCACCAGACCTGCGTATCCCGCATGAGGGGCCGGCCAAAATCATGCACATCCCTGTTTTGCTAAACGATGAAATGTCTCCTCTGTTCATGGCCACCATCGAAGCAACGGAAGAAGCAATCATCAATTCACTGTTTGCCGCAAAAACCATTACCGGCAAAAATGGAAACACTGCGGAAGCCCTGCCACTCAATAAAGTGCTTCCGCTCTTAAACAAGCAATAAATCATTCTGCATATGAGCAATCTTTATTCCATCATCAACGGCAAATTTGTTGCTGAACAGGATGCCACCATCAGCATCTCCGATCTTTCCATTCAGCGAGGCTATGGCATTTTTGATTTTTTCAGGTTCATTCATAACCGGCCGGTATTTCTGGAAGACCATCTGAACCGGTTTTATCATTCGGCCAAAGTAATGCACCTTCCGGTGGAACAGGACAGGGAACAATTAAAATCAATGATCATGGAATTACAGGAACGAAATCAGCTTCCCCATTCAGGTGTCCGCATCACCCTTACAGGGGGATATTCACCCGACGGTTACAATATTGCAAGGCCCAACTTATTGATTACCCAATCTGCTTTTACATACAACAAAGATCAATTCAACAAGGGGATTCGACTGATCACCTATGAACACCAGCGCCAGTTGCCCCAGGTTAAAACCATTGACTACCTCAAAGCGATCTACCTGCAGCCGTATATTAAAGAGCAAGAGGCAGATGATGTGCTCTATCACAACCAGGGGGAAATCACAGAATGCCCGCGAGCCAACTTCTTCATCGTAAACGACAGAGAGGGTGTTCTCACTCCGGGAAATCTTATACTGAGAGGAATTACCCGTGAGAAATTACTTGGAACAGATGCGTTTCGGGTAAAAGAAAGCCTGATTAAAACCACAGATCTCTCAACCGCCAAAGAAGCTTTTATTACCAGCACCACAAAAAACATATTGCCCGTTCTCGAAATCAATGGTAAGCCCATTGGTGATGGGAAGCCGGGGCCTGTTACCACAGCCCTGTTCAATCAACTGTTTGCACTTAAAGAAACACACTGATCAATCTCATGCACCAGATCTCCAGAACAGTATGGATTCTTTCTCTGGTAAGCCTGCTCACAGATACTGCCAGTGAAATGCTTTATCCGGTAATGCCTATTTATCTCCGTTCCATCGGGTTTTCCGTGGTACTGATCGGCATTCTCGAAGGAGTAGCCGAAGCTACAGCCGGTTTGAGTAAGGGATATTTTGGCAAACGCTCCGATCTTTCCGGCAAAAGGGTGCCGTTTGTGCAATGGGGTTATGCCCTCAGCAGTATTTCCAAACCCATGATGGCCGCATTTGCCTATCCGCTCTGGATTTTCCTGGCAAGAACCATCGACCGCATCGGCAAAGGAATCAGGACGGGCGCCAGAGACGCCATCCTCTCCGAGGAAGCCACCCCTGAAACCAAAGGAAGGGTCTTTGGGTTCCATCGCTCCATGGATACGATCGGCGCTGTAGCAGGACCGTCCCTCGCATTGGTATACCTGTACTATTTTCCGGGAAACTATATTATGTTGTTCCTGATGGCCTTTATTCCAGGCAGCCTTGCTGTTGCCGCTTCTCTCCTGTTGAAAGAAAAAAAAACAGCAGTTGTTGCAGATAAACGATCCGCTTCTTGCTTTTCTTTTTTACACTATTGGAAAGAAAGCCCTGCTGCTTACAGAAAACTGGTTAGCGGATTACTGCTGTTTACCCTGATCAACAGTTCTGATGTGTTTTTATTGCTGAAAGCCAAACAAACCGGTTTGAACGACTCCCTGGTCATTGGCATCTATATTTTTTACAATCTCATCTATGCCCTTTTTGCATTTCCGGTGGGTATTGTCGCCGATAAACTTGGACTTAAAAAAATATTTCTTTCAGGGTTGGTTTTATTTGCCATGGTTTACCTGGGCATGTCTGTGAACACAAACCTGATAGGGTTCTTCGGGCTCTTCCTGCTCTACGGCTTGTATGCTGCCGCTACCGAAGGCATTGCCAAAGCATGGATTTCCAACATCTCGCACAAAAAAGATATCGCTACCGCCATTGGTACCTACACCGGCCTTCAAAGCATTTTCACCATGCTGGCGAGTACGCTTACCGGATTAATCTGGTACCAACTGGGCGATGCGGCTGCTTTTATTATCAGCGGCGCCGCCGCATTAATCATCTTTTTTTATATGCTCCGGATTCCGGCGCCTGAAAGAAACATCCCTGCTTAAACAACCGGTTTTATTGTACAGAAAGCGATATGATTTTTTTTTGCTAACTTCATTGAAACCGGCAACCAGGATATAAAACAGTCTACCCCGATAGCCTGCCGGCCATACGGGCAATGTAGCGCCTTCTGTAACGATCACCTATCCGGTTTCCAATTCCGTACTGGCGGAGCAATCCCTTCGGCACAAGTATTATAAAGGTTGGGGTTTATTAATATT
>DATFAP010000007.1:0-77985 GCA_035254545.1 Sediminibacterium sp.
ATAAAACTTACTATTTTTTGATTCGTCTATATATATTTTTTTCTCAAATCCGTTACTGGTTTTTTCATTAAAAAGTATTGTTGTATCAGTAATGTTTTTTGAAAAACAAATTGATGTGATAATTATAAATTGCAGAGTGGCTAAAAGTTTATACATTTTGTTTCCCATCTTATTTAACGCTTTTTCTGATTTGTGTAACAATATAATCATGACGTCCAGGCCTACTGGCATAACTGGTTTGAGATTTCCCTGTTATTATACCTTGTTGCTCATTGTAATATAATTTATTCTCACTACTTATGCCTGGTAAGGGCTTTGTATAGTTTGCCGCGTTGTCGTAAAAAAGGAAGTATTTCTGTCCGTTAGGCTCAGTTCCTGAGCCTACAATTACAACAAAATGATCTGTAACATTGTCTGCGTTCGAAGCGCCAGTTTGGTCGTCTACACCAACAATTACTGGGATGCCTTTCTTCAGGGCATAAATTAAATACCCAACAGAATTTTTTATTAGCGCTAAATTAGGGCCAGTGGTTGAATAAACTTGAAGATGGCTTGAAGAATATAAAGCGCCAGGGGTATAGCCATAAATACCAATCTGATATTTTGCATAATCAAAGCAATTTTTAATAATGCCAGGATACATCCAACCAACAAATTTATTAGCAGGAATTACACTGGAGATTATTGGCCAAACAGTAGAATTGTCATATGGAGAATAAATACTTGTATCAACTTTTGCAGATGGGTCGAAAATATCTGTATCCGTTGTTTCGTCTTCCTTTTCTTCAAAGACTCCATTTGCGTTTATTAGATATTCGATTGTAGAGATGATATAATATTTGTTTTTATCTGATATATCGCCACACACAGAGCTAACGAGTTGATTAAACGTATTTTGATTGTCAGTACTGCTTGTGATCCAACTTTTATAAGTTTCCGCAAGACTATATATAAAATTATCCCTTTCTGTATCTTCGCACAAAATAATATTATTAAGCGAACTTGGAGAAACTAGAACAGTGCCAGATGAACTCGTTGCTGTTGCATTTACTGATTGTGCAAATGAAGTCATACTTGATGAACCGCCCATATCCCAGCAATCTCTTATAGTGAATGTGTATGAACCTTCCACCTGACACCAAATTCCAGGCCCATCGATATTATGAACAAAGCCATTGGAACATGGGACTTCAAAAGCGACCTCTACACATTGTAATTGCGTAATATTTTTCTTGACATTCGATGGAGTACTATTGTTCTTAATTAACCCTTGGTGAATAGGATCTGTTGAAATTATTTCATGACTCCCCTCAAAAAAAGAAAAACCGCTCTTTATCGTTGCAGAGTTAGGTATAAATTTTACGATCATTTGTGAGATTTTTCCTATTGCATCTTTTTTGTAATATAAATTATAAAATACTCTTCGGCTATCACCGGTAGAAGGGATTAATCGTAAAGAAAAAGTCACACCTCCACTACTGTCTTTAACTTTGTAGATCTTTGATGAGTCTATACTAAATGTTAATTGAGTATTTTGACTACTTATTCCTGTTAGCCTGACATTTGAACTGCCTTTAGTTTCATTAAAGAATGAGGAAAGTGTTATTACTTCGGCTTTACTTAACTCTTTATGTTTATCATATATATCTGCCGATTCTTTTTTGCATGATTGTATAAGCGCCAGTACAATAAAGAGTACGCTTATGTATAGTAATGATTTAAAATTCTGCAGCGGAGAGAATACTTGCGACCCTTGTTTCATCTTTATTTAAAGATAATAATACTTTCTTGAAAAGGCTATCACTACATAAAATATGGTGAAATAGCGTTACAAAATACCAGCTTTCATTATAGATTTCTTTTATTTTGAGCCTAAAAAATTCAAAGGAACTAACTAAAACCTCTCGCAATCACCCTCCCCATCCCTCCCTGTCGAGGCTGCGGTACTGGATGGCTTCTGCAATATGTTCGGGTTTAATGTCGTCACTGGCGGACAGGTCGGCAATGGTGCGGCTCACCTTTAAGATGCGGTCGTAAGCACGGGCACTGAGATTCAGGCGTTCCATGGCTTTCTTCAAAAGATTTTCCGAAATCTTGTTCAGTGCACATATTTTTCTGGCAAGGCCTGTACTCATATGTGCATTGGCATAAATGCCTTCTTCTCCTTTGAATCGTTCGGCCTGAATGGCCCTGGCTTCCATCACTCTTTTTCTGATTGCCGTAGAAGATTCTCCTTGTTGCTCATTGTTCAATGAAGTGAAACTCACCGGTGTTACTTCCACATGCAGGTCTATCCGGTCGAGCAAGGGGCCGGAAACTTTATTGAGATATTTCTGAACCATCCCCGGTGCACAGGTGCAGTCTTTGTCTGGGTGATTGTAATAGCCGCAGGGGCAGGGGTTCATGGAAGCAAGCAACATGAAGCTGGCTGGGAAGTCCACCGCTGTTCTGGTTCTGGAAATACTGACTTTTCTTTCTTCCATCGGTTGCCGCATCACTTCTAAAACCGTTCGCCTGAATTCCGGTAATTCATCCAGGAACAATACGCCATTGTGCGCCAATGAAATTTCTCCCGGTTGCGGATTACTGCCTCCGCCTACCATGGCGATATCCGAAATGGTATGGTGTGGTGAACGAAATGGCCGGTGACTGATCAGTGAACTGTTGGCGGGCAGTTTGCCGGCAACACTGTGGATTTTTGTTGTTTCCAGCGCCTCCTGTAAACCCAGGGGCGGAAGGATGGTGGGCATTCTTTTGGCCAGCATGGTTTTGCCTGCGCCGGGCGGCCCGATCAGTATGGCATTGTGCGCGCCCGCCGCCGCAATCTCCAGCGCCCGTTTGATGTTTTGCTGTCCTCTTACATCTGCAAAATCCATCTCAAATGTTTCCTGGGTGTTGAAGAATTCATCACGTGTATGCACCACCTCAGGCTGTAACGCGCTGCCATCTTCAAAGAAGCGAATGACCTCTTTGATATGCCCGGTGCCATACACTTTCAGGTTATTCACCATTGCCGCTTCGCGTACATTGGCCCTGGGTACTATCAATCCTTTGCACCCTTCTTTACGCGCCTGTATGGCAATGGGCAATGCGCCTTTGATCGGTTGTACCGTTCCGTCTAATCCCAGCTCTCCCATGATAATATAGTCACTCAGCCGTTCGGGGTGCGCAAGTTGTTCGCTGGCTCCCAGCACTGCCAATGCTATCGGGAGATCCAGTGCAGATCCTGTTTTTCGAATATCGGCGGGTGCAAGGTTCACCACTACCTTGGTCCTTGGCATGTGCAGGCCATTGGTCTTGATGGCGCTCTCTGTTCGCTGTAAGCTTTCCCTGACGGCGCTATCGGGCAGCCCTACAATGCTGTAGCCCTGTCCCATACTTACGTTTACTTCAATGGTGATGGTGATGGCGTCTACGCCGTAGACTGCGCTTCCAAATGTTTTTACTAGCATAAATTACCTCTCTTGGTGTTGATGAAATGAGAGGTTACAAACAATGCGAAACTAGTCTTTTTTTCAACTCGTTAATTGTGTGTGAGTATTTCTGCTGCGGATGGGCTTCGGACAGCTCATCAGTTCAACCACAGGTTTACAATCCTTCCTGCCGTTGCAGGAGGTAAAACGGTGAGGGAATCTTTGTTTAATACCAGCACTCTTCCCTCTGCTTTCATATCCCAGATCTTTCCGGAAAAAAATACATTCATACCATAATGCACTCCTGCCTTCACCGCTCTGGGACCTATGCTGTATTTCTGCCAGGCATCTCCCTCAGAGATCTTTCCATAATCTGCTGTGTCCACATCTGCCGGGGCTTTGAATCCATTGTATCCCTTCCAGGGGGCATTCCATATTGAATCGGCGCCTCCGAGAGAAGGTACTACCAGCATTTTTACATTGGTGGTGATTTTTTTGTAGACCACGGGATACCAACTGTCTGCACATACCAGTAACCCCATTTTGCCTGCGGGTGTATTGATCACCGGTATTTGTGTATCTTCTCCGCTCTTTGTAAATGAAAGCTCATCATTAACCGGATAGATTTTCTTTACCAGCGGGCTCGCAATTTTTCCATCGGGATTGAACACGACTGCCGTATTGTACAAGGGGCCTTTTCTGATCACGAGTTTGCCATCGGCCGATACGGAGGGTTCCGGCAATACAATAGAGCCGGCTGCAATGGTTACTTTAAATTCCTGTGCCAGTGCGCTGAACACTTCCTGGTAAATCAGTCCGGCCTGTTTGGCTTTCATGGCCAGCGCCGCATATTTTGTTTTGTCTTTTACATCCGGTGCAGTGAGCCATTCTGCCGTAAACTTGAAAATATTGGTCATGACCAGTTCTTTCATGGCATCTTCGATGCTGGCTTTCTGATACAGGCTTTCTTTCTGCTCATAGGCTACCAGCCAGGTGCCGATGTATTCCGGAAATACCACCACTGTTTTTGGGTTCAACAGGTTTTTTTTACGTGCTTCCAGCAGGTATATTTTAATGCTTTCTTTGAATGTGGGAATATTGGCATAATTCATTGCAGTGAGCTGGGGCTGTATTCCAACAATATTTCCTTTTCCGGAATCCACTCCAAAACTTACTATGGCATCGGCCGGCACACTTCCTCTTGTAACAATAGTATGCTGTTTTGGCACGCCTGCCAGTATCCATATATTGTAAAGCAGGATGGCAAGCAGAAGTACTAAGAGAATCCGGAGAAAGAGTTTCATTTAGACTTATTTGTAGTTAAGATAGCTATAATTTCTCTAACAAATCAACTACGCCCTCTCTTTTGAGAATCAGGTATCCCAGCCTGTCGTTACTGATGCCTTCTTTCAATTGGTAGCTGAATACCAGTTGGTCGTTCTGAACGGCTGTTTCAAAGTAACGGAACTGGATATTCTCGTATTTTTTGAGTAATTCCCCAATTTCATACAGGTGGGTGGAAAGAATGAACAGGGCATTCTTCATCCGATGCAGCCCTTCTATTACGGCGGTACTGCACTTTACCGCGTCCTGCTGGTTGGTTCCCTTAAACAGTTCGTCAATCAGTATCAGCCATTTTCTACCGTCGCTGATCTGGTTGATCGTGTTTTTGATCCGCTGCACTTCATTAAAAAAGAAGCTTTCGCCTTTGGCGATATTGTCTACCACCTGAATATTACTGAGCAGTCCGTCGAAATAACTGAGTTGCATCCGTTTTGCGGGTACGGCCATGCCCAAATGCGCCAGGTATACGGCAAGGCCCGCTGCCTTGATGAAGGTGCTTTTCCCGGCCATATTGGCTCCTGTAAGAAAGAGGAAATTGTTTTGTACGGAGAGGTTCACGGAATAGTTTACCGGAGTAGGCAACATAAAATGAAACAGCTCTTCCGCATCTATATAGGGCTCATCCTGTTCCAATAGTTCAGGGAAATGAAACCCGTATTTTTTACCTGCCTTCGCCAGGCTCATATAAGCGTCCAGTTTGGCATAAATATCTATCAGCTCAAACGAATAAGACTTGAAATGATTCCTGATATAGTTGGCATAAGTCAACACTTCTATCGGGGTCAGTTTGTCTTTTTCTTTGGCAATCATGTCTGGTATCACCGATTTCTGCAGGATCATACGAATCCGTTCTGCCAACAGGTTGAGTTGATTGCCGGCCTCTTTGGGTTCTATCAGTCCGGCGATCCGGTCCATTCCTTTCAGAAAATCAAGGGTATGCTGAATGGTAAACAGGGTCATGGAATAGTCACCCTTGTGGATGATCTTATACCATAAGCTGCTGACCAGGTCGGCATGGTGCGGGTAGGGCTCTGCTGCGGTTTCATAAAATTTCCCGAGTACCATGATGGTACCATTGGTAGGGCTCAGCGGCCATTGCTCCAGGCTGTTTCCAAGGTGCCGGATGGTCTGCTGGGTATCCATTATAGCGGATACAGAACCCAGTGGGTTGCTCAGCAGGTAACGAAGATAATTCCTGCCTTCATTGGTGGTAGTGAGGTTCAGGTGATCAAACACCGACTGATCCTCATCACCATGAAAAATGGACAGGTCGTTCTGGGTAATTTTGTCTACTTGCATATTAGTCCCGGTTAAAAAGCAGTCTTTCTCCCCACTGAGATTCATCGAATACCCCTTTTCCATAAACTGCATGGCCATTCACAAAAGTATATTCGATGCCTGCAGGAACGGTGAACCCTTCCAGCGGGCTCCAGCCGCATTTGTACAGAATATTTTCCTTCGAAATAGTTGTTGGCCGGTTCATGTTCACCAGTACCAGGTCTGCATGATATCCTTCGCGGATATAGCCACGCTCCCTGATCTGGAAACATTCTGCTACCGAATGGCTCATTTTCTGCACCATTTTTTCCATACTGATCTTTCCTTCATTTACATAATGGAGCATCAGTTGCAGCGAGTGCTGTACCAGCGGTAGCCCTGCATGTGTGTGTTCATAATCTCCCTGCTTTTCTTCCCAGGTATGCGGTGCATGGTCGGTTGCAATGATGTCGAGCCGGTCGTCGAGCAACGCTTCCCATAAAGCGTCTCTGTTATAGGCAGCTTTAATGGCCGGGTTGCATTTGATCTGGTTGCCCAATCTTGTATAATCATTTGCCGTAAAATGCAAATGATGCACACAAACTTCTGCAGTGATCATTTTGTCTTTCAGCGGAATCATATTGGTAAACAACTGCAACTCCTTTGCCGTGGTGATATGCAGGATATGCAATCTGCTGCCATTTCTCTTGGCGTACTGAATGGCTTTGAAGGATGATTCAAAACAAACCTCCTCATCCCGGATTACCGGGTGGTCGGAGGCCTCCAGGTGCGGCTTGATCTTTTTCAGTTCTTCAAATTTCCGGCGGAACATGGGCTCATCTTCACAATGCGTGGCAATCAGCATTTCCGAACTGCCGAATACTTTTTCCAGCACCAGCGGATTGTCTACCAGCAGGTTTCCGGTGGAGGAGCCCATGAATATTTTCAGCCCGCAGATCCTGGACTTTTCTTTGTTTGCTTTTATGATTTCTTCGAGGTTGTCATTGGCCGTTCCCATAAAGAAGGAGTAATTGGCCAGTGAGCTTTCGGCCGCACGTGCGTATTTCTGTTCCAATAAATCGAGCGTGAAGGTTGGCGGTTTTGTATTGGGCATTTCCATGAAGGAAGTGGTACCTCCTGCTACTGCGGCCCTCGCCTCCGAATAAATGGTGGCTTTATGGGTTAATCCCGGTTCACGGAAATGCACTTGATCATCTATTACACCGGGCAATAAAAATTGATCCGAACCGTTTATCTCTGTGGCATTTGCCTTAATTTCAATGTTGCCGCCAATCTTTTCGATCCGGCCACTTTTGATCAACAGATCACCATAAATCCTTTGTCCTTCGTTGATGATGCATGTGTCTTTAATCAGGGTATGCTTCATGTTGATCGTTATTTTAATTCGATAATGATGCAATTTATTAAATCTCTTTACTTACCTCCCTTTTTCTGTTCCTGATGTGGGGGCGGCTATGCGGTTTTAGTCTTCGAGGTGCAGGGAAAATACCACCATTCTCGACTGAATCTTATCCAACACATTGGAATACTTCAGCGCAGGATCTGTCTGGTGTATATTGGAGAGGCCGTAGCTGATTTTTATTTCGGGCGAAATGGTTACAAAGGGCAGGTAGAAATTAAAACCGATGCCTGCTTCGAGTCCAAAATCTCCCTGCTTCAGTTTTACCATATCTTCCGCATTACGGGCGGTGGAATTACTGGAAAGATCGATGTCGTATTTAATTCCGCCCAGCAGGTAGGTTCTGAAATTGCCAATGCGATCCGAATTGAACTTCAACTGAAAAGGGAAACTCACCAGTGTGGAAGGCAGGCTCTGTAAGTGGGTTGATCCTTCGCCCGGCAATGTTTTACCGAGGGTGTATTTAATGGATTTTGCGCCGCCAATAATCAATTGCGGGTTAGCCCTTACCTGTAAATGACTGCTGAGTCTTGCGCTGGCCATCAATCCCATGGTAATACCTCCGCTGGAGCCGGGTTCGGCAACGAGGATGGTATCACTGTTCAGGAATGCAGGCGATTTGGATAACTGAAGGTTGGAGGTATTGTACCCCAGGGTAATGCCAAAATAGTATAGCTGATCTTCCCGGTGCATCCTGTATTGTTGCTTTTGGGCATAGGATTGCTGTACGATCCCCAATAGAGAAAGTACCAGAAGAACTATTTGCTTCCGCAGTAAATAGTGCATATTCCGAAACTAAGCTTTTTCAAATAAGTTTGGGTAAATCCTGCTCCATTCATGATTTTTAAAAATGATTGTCCTTCGGGGAAGGCCTGAACACTGTCGTTCAGGTATTGATAGGCATCCCTGTTCTTAGAAAACAATTTGCCAATAGTAGGTGTAATGATGTTCATGTACAGATGGTAAAACTGGCTGAACACCGGCGCTGTTGGTTTGGAAAATTCCAGCACCACCAATTTTCCGCCTGGTTTTAATACACGCAGCATTTCGCCCAGTCCTTTCTCCAGCAACTGAAAATTCCTTACACCAAACGCAACTGTAATGGCATTAAAGGTATCGTCTTCGAAGGGAAGGCTTGCGCTGTCTCCATTCTGTAAAGTAATGTACTGATCCAGGTTTTTTCCCTTCAGTTTTTTTCTGCCGATTTCGAGCATGCCGTCCGAAATATCAATTCCGATGATCTTTTCGGGTTTCAGCATTTTATGGGTAAGGATGGCTACATCGGCTGTTCCGGTGGCAACATCCAATATCATTTTGGGTTGAAGGGATTTCAACTCACTAATGGCTTTTTTACGCCACCAGATATCAATACCCACACTCAGGAAGCGGTTCAGAAAATCGTATTTGAAGGCAATGTTATTGAACATATCCGCCACCTGTTCTTTTTTGGTGAGTTCGCTTTCCCTGAAAGGCACTATCTCGTCGTGTGCAAATTTTCCCATACTTCAAAGATATTCATTTTACCGCCCGGTTGGGGCTCCTGTTAAAGGATTCGGGCCCGGAACTGGTTAATATTTAGCGAAAATTCGGAACTGCCCTATCTTCGCAGTGCGTGGAAGCAAGAATTTACAAATCAACAGGTAGCTGGTACATTGCCCGGGGGGGCAATGGCCGGATGTACAATGCAAGGGCTAAGGGTATTTTCAGGGTTGATGGAATCACTTCTACCAACCCGATTGCAGTTGGGGATATCGTAGAAATGGATATTGAAGATGTGCAGGAGGAATCGGCCATCATCACCGAAATTCATGACCGGAAAAACTATGTGGCAAGGGTTTCCCCACATAACAAAAGGCAACACCATATCATTGCTTCCAACCTCGACCAGAGTATGCTGTTTGCCACATTAAAAGAACCCAGAACCTCCCAGGGGTTCATCGACCGTTTTTTGGTTTCCTGCGAGTCGCATCATATTCCTGCAGTGATCGTTTTCAATAAGGCCGACCTGTATGGTAAAAAAGAAATGGCCCGCTTCGAAGAGCTCAGAGATATGTACACCGCTATCGGCTACACGGTTATTTTAACGAGCGTGGAAAATGAGCTGGGGCTGGACCAGGTGAGGGACCTGTTGCAGCATAAAACCACTTTGCTCAGCGGGCATAGCGGCGTGGGTAAATCTACTCTTATCAACAAACTCTTTCCGCAGTTCAATTTAAAAACGCAGTCGGTGAGCGACTGGAGTGGCAAGGGTTTGCATACCACCACTTTTGCAGAAATGTTCGACCTCAATGAAACCAGCCGGGTGATTGATACACCGGGTGTGCGCGAATTTGGCCTTGTAGATATTACCAAACAGGAACTGTCTCATTACTTTCCTGAAATGCTGCGTTTGCTGGGCAATTGCCAGTTCAACAATTGCATGCATACCAATGAACCGGGTTGTGCTGTAAAGAAAGAAGTGGGAATTGGTTCTGTGTCTGAGGACCGGTATGTAAGCTATTTGTCTATTCTGGAAACAATGGAAGACAAAACCTATTAGCCGCCGAAACTTTTTCCTTTTTTATATTTAGGGGCCTTGATTACTTTCCCATCTCCGGAAAGCAGTTTTTCTGCGCCCACATTTTTGCCATTAGACGGGCAGCCGGCTTTTTGAGAAGCCCCGCCCAGGCCAAGCAACCTGCAGGAGGACAATGCCAGTGTTAAACAGCAGCCTATGAGCAATACTTTTTTCATGGAGTAATTTGTAGAATAAATGTAGCTTATTTTATAAAGTTGTGATTGTAATCACTGAACCAGGACGCATATTTTACATAATTATTGGAGATCCGGTCTATTTCGCCGTGGATCATGTCGGGAGAGAGGTCTTTTACCTTTCTGGCCGGAACACCCGCATAAATGCACCCCGATTCTACCACGGTTCCTTCCAGCAATACGGCTCCCGCCGCAATGATGGAATTGGAATGAATAATGCAACGGTCCATTACAATGGCACCCATGCCAATCAGCACATCACTGTGAACGGTGCAACCATGTACCATGGCATTGTGGCCAATGGAAACCCTGTCGCCGATTTCTGTTGGATTTTTCTGGTACGTGCAGTGAATCACTGCGCCATCCTGTACATTCACTTTGTTTCCCATTTTAATATAATGCACATCGCCCCTGATGACGGCATTGAACCAGATACTGCATTCATCGCCCATGATTACATCGCCTACAATTGTGGCATTGGGTGCAATGAAACAGTCTGAACCCATCTGAGGGTGTTTGCCAAGAACAGGGAGAATGGTAGCCATATTGCGTACAGGTTTGAACGAAGTTATTAATTATCCGCCATCTTATTCTAATTTTGACACAATGAATAACCGTCAATTGTTTCTTTCGCATGTAGCGCAAACCTCTCCCCAACCCATTGGTATAGAAATGGCAAAGGCGGATGGAATTTATTTGTGGGATACTACCGGAAAAAAATACATTGATGGTATTTCCGGGTTCAGTGTATGTAATATTGGTCATGGAAATCCTGCGGTGATTAAAGCGGTACAGGAACAGGCGGCAGCTTACATGCATGTGATTGTATATGGAGAATTCATTGAATCTCCGCAGGTATCTTATGCTTCCCTGCTGGTGCAGCATCTGCCGGAAACCCTGAACTGCGTATATTTTACCAACAGTGGTTCGGAAGCAACGGAAGGCGCCATGAAACTGGCCAAACGCGCCACCGGTCGTACTAAAATTATTGCCTGCAATAAAGCCTATCATGGCAGTACGCAGGGATCGCTGAGTGTGATGGGAGATGAGTACTGGAGAAATGCGTATCGGCCTTTACTACCCGATATCTGGCACCTGGATTACGGCAGTGATGCACTGCTGGATGCCATTGATGCAACAACCGCCTGCGTGCTCCTGGAAACCGTTCAGGCAGAGAGTGGCATCAACCCTCCTTCCGCAGAATGGATGCAGGCTGTGCGGGCCAAATGCACGGAATATGGCGTATTGATGATCCTCGACGAAATACAGGCCGGGTTTGGCAGAACCGGAACACTCTGGGCTTTTGAACAGTACGGCATTGTTCCGGATATATTATTGTTGGGGAAGGCCCTGGGAGGCGGTATGCCACTGGGGGCATTCATTGCCAGTACCGCATTGATGAACCTGTTGACCCATCATCCCGTATTAGGGCATATTACCACATTTGGCGGGCATCCTGTTTCCTGTGCAGCCGGTAAAGCGGCTTTTGAGGTTTTGCTGCAGGGCGCCTGGATTCAGGAGGTTAAACAAAAAGAACAACTGCTGCTGCAGCAACTGCGGCATCCCGCTATTCAATCCGTGAACCATCATGGACTTTGGGCGTCGTTGCAGTTTGAGTCTGCAGAAAGGGCACAAGCCATTGTTCACCGCTGTGTGCAGAATGGCCTGGTAACCGACTGGTTCCTGTTTGCACCGGATCGCCTGAGAATAGCTCCGCCATTAATTACTACAGAGGAACAACTTAATGAGCTTTGTACAATTGTGCTGAAGAGTATTGAAGAATAGTTACTCCGGCCTGCTGCACTCCATTCTGCAGAATCTTCCGTACAATGCTTCATAGACCGGGATGATCTTTTTGATATCGAACTGCAATGCCTGCCGGTAGGCGGCATTCTTCATGGCTTCCAGTTTTTCATCGCTTTTCAGCAATTCAATGGCAAAACAGCTCATGGATGCTACATCTCCCACGTTGGCCATATAGCCTGTTTCTCCGTGTATATTGATTTCACTGAGGCCGCCGGCATTGGTGCTGATCACCACAGATCTTGCCGCCATTGCCTCCAGTGCAGCCAAACCAAAACTCTCATATTCGGAGGGCAGTACAAACACATCGCTCACTGCCAGGATATCTTCCATCTGCTCCTGCTTGCCCAGAAAGCGGACCTCATCATATACCCCCAGTTCCCTGGCCAGTTCCTCACAGGCATGCCGCTCAGGGCCATCGCCTACCATCAGCAATTTGGCAGGTACTGCTTTGAGTACATTGGCAAAGATTTCAATCACCTCCGTTACCCTTTTTACTTTCCTGAAGTTGGAAGCGTGCATCAGTATTTTTTCTCCTTTTGGTGCAATCACTTTCCGGAATGCATCGATGGGTTTTTTGTTGAAGCGGGTTACATCCACAAAATTGTAAATAACTTCTATCTCCTTTTCGATGGAGAAAGACTGGTAGGTTTCATCCCGCAGGTTCCTGGATACGGCAGTAATGGCATCACTTTCGTTGATGGAAAAAGTAACAACGGGTTCATAGGTTTTGTCTCTTCCTACCAGTGTAATATCCGTGCCATGCAGGGTAGTGATAAATGGAACATGCCGGCCTATTTTCTTCTGCACGATCTGCCGGGCCATATAGGCTGCAGAAGCATGCGGTATGGCATAATGCACATGCAGGAGGTCCAGGTCGTAGTTCATGATCACATCTACCATGGTACTGGCCAGCGCCACTTCATAAGGCGGATAATCGAAGAGCGGGTAGGTCGGAACCCTTACTTCGTGATAAAATATATTGGTATTGAACGCATTCAGTCTTACCGGCTGCTGGTAGGTTATAAAGTGCACCTGGTGGCCTTCATCGGCCAGGGCCTTGCCCAGTTCGGTGGCCAGAACGCCACTTCCCCCGAATGTAGGATAACACACAATTCCAATACGCATAGAGTTCAGTTTATCGTTAGTTACATGCAATTAACAACTAATTTCTGATTCTGTTCTTTTCCGGTTGATCAGCGGTACAAACAGAACAATTGGTTAACTTGAGCCGGCTATTACCTGCCCGGTTTACCGGGTTCGCCAAAAATAAATGCACATGAAAAAACTGTTACTGCTGGCACTGCTTTGCCCTGCACTGCTGATGGCGCAAAAGAACGAGGATTCTGTTTTCATCAAAAAAATCTCCGATGAGATCATGCGTAATGGGAAAGCCCATGATCTTCTCCGGGAATTAACCAAGGGTATTGGCGGCAGGCTGGCGGGTTCGCCTCAGTTTACCAGGGCGGTAGCCTGGGGTGAAGGTGCTTTAAAAGCAGCCGGGGCAGACAAGGTTTTTTTGCAGGAGTGTTTGATGCCCAACTGGAACAGGGGCGGAAAAGACGAGGCTGTGGTTGTACTGATCAACAAGGAGCAGACAGCGCGTAAACTGGATGTACTGGCCCTGGGCAATTCGCTGGGCACCAATGGTAAAACAGTGACTGCTCCCGTGATTGCCGTGGCTGATTTTGACGAACTGGAAGCTAAAAAGGACCAGGTTAAAGGAAAGATCGTTTATTATAATTACAAATTTGACCCCACGAATATCCAGACCTTCCGCTCTTACGGAGAAGCCGGTCAGTACCGCAGAAACGGAGCCAGCCGTGCGGCCAAATACGGCGCTGTAGGTGTAATGATCCGTTCCCTGACCGAAGCCACCGATAACAATCCGCATACCGGATCTATGAGCTACAATGATTCTTTTCCCCAAATACCCGCTGTGGCACTGGGAGGTTATGATGCCGATTATGTTTGGAAACTGAGCAGAGAATCTTCCTTCCGGGTTTCACTGAAAACCAATGGTCATTTTCTGCCGGATGCCGTAGGTCACAATGTGGTAGCAGAGTTAACCGGCTCGGAATTTCCAGATCAGTTTATTACAGTTGGCGGGCACCTCGACAGTTGGGATGTAAGTGAAGGTGCGCACGACGATGGTGCAGGCATTGTTCAGACCATTGAAATTCTCCGGGCACTGAAAGTACTGGGATATCAACCAAAACACAGCCTGCGTTTTGTATTGTTTGCCAATGAAGAGAATGGCATGAAGGGCGGTAATAAATATGCGGAGGAGGCAAAAGATAGGAATGAAAAACATGTGTTTGCGCTGGAGAGTGACGCCGGTGGTTTTACCCCAAGAGGATTTGGTTTTACCATGAATGAATCACAGTTAAAGAAAGTGCAATCCTGGCTTTCTTTGCTGAAGCCTTATGGCACGGAGTCGCTGACCATGGGTGGTGGCGGCGCCGATATCGGCCCTTTAAACAAAACCTTTGGTACGCCCATTGGCGGACTGGTTCCAGACAGTCAGCGTTACTTTGATATTCACCACGCACGTAGTGATGTGTTTGAGAATGTGAACAAACGCGAACTCAATCTGGGTGCAGTGAATATGGGGGCTTTACTCTATCTCATTGATCAATATGGACTTTGATATGACAACTACTAAAAAAATCATCTGGGGTACGGTAACCGTGTTACTGATTGCAGGCATCACCTTTGTTTACTGGAAATATTATTTTGTATTTGCCGAAGGCACCAAGGCCGGTGTGCTCAATACTTTTCAGCAGAAAGGCTTTGTATTTAAAACATATGAGGGTAAAATTATCCAGAGCGGGTTTAAGGCCAATGTGCAGAGCAATGAATTTGATTTCAGCGTAACCGATCAAAAAGTGGCATTGATCCTGGAAAAAAACTCCGGGAGGGAACTGAACCTGCATTACAAAAGATACCTGGGCGCGCTGCCCTGGAGAGGCATGCAGTCTTATATTGTAGACAGTGTACTCGAAATAAGGGGAGTGGCGGGAGAAACTACCATCAGCCCTAAATAGTTTCAGGCCTGGATCAGGAAGATGGTTGGAATTTTATGCAGTTCCGGTAATTGCCCGATCCAGTCCTTTACTTTTTTGGTACGGATCATTTCTCCGGGTCCGGTAATATCCGTTCCTATGCATACACTGGTTGTTGGTTTGCAAACCTGTAGTATATCGTTCAGCAACTGGTTATTTCGATAAGGTGTTTCTATAAAAATCTGGGTAGCCTGTTTGCGCTCCGATTCTGCCTCCAGCTCCCTGATCTTTTTCTTGCGCTCCATTCCGTCTATAGGTAAATAGCCATTGAACTGGAATGCCTGTCCGTTCATGCCGCTGGCCATCAGCGCCAGCAGGATTGAACTGGGGCCTACCAGGGGCTGTACCCGTATGCCTTTGGCCTGCGCCGCTTCTATCAGGATTTGCCCCGGATCGGCAATACCGGGACATCCGGCTTCGCTCACGATACCAATATGCTTTCCTTTTAGCAAACTATCGATGAATGATTTTTTCACCGCCTCCTCTGCTTTGTGAATCGCATGCCATTCGTATTGGTCGATCACCATTTCTTTCCAGAGTTTTTTAAAGAACCGCCTGGTTGTTTTTTCATTTTCAACATAAAACACCTGGCAATCTTTAATGGCATCCAGTATATAGGATGGTATGGTTTCTAGTGCGTCTTCCTGTAATACAGTGGGGATCAGGTATAATTTTCCAGGCTTCATATAACAGGTTCTGCTTTGGCTTCCGGTTGCTGTTGCTGTTGCTTGAGCGGATAAATGCTTAAGGTAGCGGCAACCACTGCATACGTAGGGGCCAGGATCCATCCCAGTACGGGAATCAGGTGCATGATGTAAAATACCAGACCATTACCGATGGCCAGACCTTTGTGGCCGCTGATGAAGAAGATGCTCTCCGACGGAGATTTTTTATGCCGTTCCATGCTGTAATCCAGCATGGAGAAACCATAGTAATAACATTCAATGATAATGGCCATTACCGGAGTGAGCCACCCTACCACAGGAATCAGGCTGAGTATTACAATACTGATGGTGTAAACCGTTTGCCAAAGCCCGTTTCGTCCGGCCAGCCGTATCCCCCTTACCATGTCTTTACCCAGTTGGCTAAAGCTGAACGGATAGTCTTTACCCTCTATGATGGATTCGGTTTTTTCGCTGAGATAACTGAACAGTGGTGAACCGATGATCAGGAATAAATATTTGAACAGGGAGAAATAGAACAGCATCAGCACCAGCCATACAATCAGCCCACCCATGGTGAAAAGGAAACCCAACAAACCGCTGTCTTCCTTGTCCAGCCAGCTTTTAAGGCCGGTCTTCAGGGCAATCCATTCAATGAATTCGCTGGAGGTATTGCTGAAATAATACATTCCCCCCCAAAAAAGAAGGCAATAGATGATGCCGGGAATAATGATCCACTTCCAAAGCTTATTGGCTTTGATGAACTGGTGTGCCTGGTAATAGGCCTGTATTGCTATGATGATTTCTTTGAGCAGGGATGCTTTTTTTAATTTTGAATTTTAGAACCGTAGGCAAGGTCTCCCGCATCGCCCAGTCCGGGTACAATATATCCTTTTGCAGTGAGCTCTTCATCAATATCTCCGCACCAGATGGTAATGTCTTCGCCGCATTCGCGGATGATACTTTCTATTCCTACGGTGCAGGCAATGGCCACCACTATATGGAAGGATGCAGGGTTTCCTTCATTCTTCATGTGTTGGATGGTTTTTACAATAGAAGCGCCTGTTGCCAGCATCGGGTCGCTGATGATAACTACCCGGTTTTCGATGACAGGGCAGCTCATATATTCCATCCTGATCTCAAAACTTCCGTCGTGGTGGTGTTTTCTGTAAGCAGAAATGAAGGCATTGTCTGCTTTGTCGAAATAATTCAGCATACCATTGTGCAACGGAAGCCCGGCACGTAATATCGTGGCCAATACGGGTTGTGATTCCAGTATTTTGCTTTCATGGGTACCCAGCGGGGTAGGCGTTTCCTGCGTGGTCCAGGCCAGTTGCTTGCTGATTTCATAAGCGGCCACTTCGCCGATTCTTTCAAGATTTCTGCGGAAACGCATGCGGTCTCCCTGTACTTCCGTATTCCTCAGTTCGGCTACCCAGTTGGAAACCAGGCTATGTTGTTCGCTAAGATTAATGACCATTGTTGTATATTATACTGCGAAAATAAGGCATAAAACCCAAGTCTCCTCCTTTCCGGCGCGGGTTCCGGGCGTTGTGAGGGAAGTTGAATCGGGATTGCAAAATAAATGACTACATTAGAATATGAAAAACACCCTTTTAACCGCGGCGTTGTTACTGGGCCTTGGGGCCTGCACAGAACGTCAGCAACAAAAGTTCGACGAAAAAACCTACGAAGTGGTGAAGGAAACCCTTGCCGATAAAGAAAAGAAGAACCCTGTACGGTTTCTGGAAGCAAACAATACAGACCGGAAGAACCTGATCGGGCAAACAGTGGTGAAAGGAACCATTACCAATCATGCCACCATTGCTTCCTATAAGGATATTGCCTTAAAGCTCAGCTTTTACAGCAAAACCGCCGTTAAACTGGACGAAGGTGCGGAAACCATTTACGAAAAGATCAACCCGGGCCAGACCATCCGGTTCAAAACAAAATACTTTGCCCCTAAAGGAACCGACAGTGTTGCCGTACAGGTTGTGAAGGCAACAGTGGCCGAATAATTCTTACACAAATTGAAAACGGTCTCCGTCAAAGAGTCCTTTATCACTGAGTTTGAGATGTGGTATCACCAGTAAGGCCATGAAACTGAGGGTCATGAAGGGGGCCGATAAAGTGGATCCCAACGACTTGGCCATTGCATCAATGGCAGTATATTGTTCAGCTACCAGATAACCGTCCTCCGCGCTCATTAGTCCTGCAACCGGCAGGGGCAGGACCAGTTTTCCCCCGCTGCCGTTTACGCAGCTTACACCGCCCCTTGCTTCAATAACAAGATTGATGGCCCTTGCCAATACTTCATCGTCTGCGCCAACGGCTACAATATTATGACTGTCGTGGGCCACTGTGGAGGCAATGGCTCCTTCCGTGAATCCAAAATTTTTAATAAAACATTTGGCAACCGGGGCCTGGTTATAGCGGTTCACCACAACCATTTTCAGGATATCATTGTCCGTATCGGCAACCCAGTGTTCTGCAACAGCTTTTCCTGCTACCTCAATCTTATTGGTAATGAGTTGTCCGTCGAGCGCTTCAATCACCGGAATTTTTCCCTCAACGGAAGGATATTCATTTTTCGGAATAACCAGTTGCTCCGGCGTTACCGGCTGGCAACTGAATTGGTTGATTGGGGTACTTGTTACCGATTCAATTAACGACTTTCTGTCTTTTAATAAAGCCTGTCCGTTAATATAAGTCTGATTTACTTTAAAGTGAATCAGGTCTTCCACTACAATAAAATCTGCGGGGTCTCCGGCTTTCAATAAACCAATATCCAGTTGGTAATGTTTAACAGGATTGATACAGGCGGCTTTCAACACATTAAACAGGTCAATGCCTTTTGCAATGGCTCTTGCACAGAGTTCATTGATGTGCCCGCGTACCAGGCTGTCCGGGTGCTTGTCGTCGCTGCAGAACATGATCATATCCGGATGGCCCTCCAATAATGGTATCAGCGCTTCAAAATTCTTGGCTGCACTACCTTCACGGATAATAATCTTCATTCCATGCTGCAGTTTATCCAGCGCCTCATTGAGGGTAAAGCATTCGTGATCGGTGGATATGCCTGCCTCAATATATTCCCTTGCCTGTTGACCTCTAAGGCCCGGCGCATGTCCGTCTACCGGTTTGCCGGCTTTATGTGCAACTGCAATTTTTTTCATCACTTCCGGGTCTTTGAATAAAACTCCCGGGAAGTTCATCATCTCGCTGAGGTATTTGATTTCTTTGCGGTTAATCAACAGGGCAATATCGTCGCTGTTCAATGCAGCGCCGGCAGTTTCAAATATAGTGGCCGGCACACAACTTGGGGCGCCGAAATTAAATTTAAAAGGAACCTGGTTGCCGTTGTTGATCATGAAATCGACGCCTTCCATGCCGCATACATTGGCAATTTCATGCGGATCGCTGACGGTCCCTACTGTTCCATGCACCACGGCCAGTTTGGCAAATTCGCCGGGGATCAGCATGCTGCTTTCGATGTGTACATGACTGTCTATAAAACCGGGGAGTATATAGCCGGCCGTAGTAATCGCCGATTCGGAAACAGGATTCACCGAAAGGATGATTCCGTTTTCTACCACTACTTCTGCAGGGTAGATCTTCTTTTTGAATATATCCACCAGTTGTCCGCTGATACTATAAGTGTTTTGCTTCATATCTGTCATATTTTTTTTGCATTCAGCAGGGCAATCGTTAAATTACTCACCTAATTATTATTGCCATGAGAAAACTACTGATTGTACTTCTTTGTACAGGAAGTTTATTGCAGGTTACTGCACAAAGAAAGGACAAAGGTAAACCTGTTCCTTCGAATCCAAAGGAAGAAAACGCAGATGCTGCGTTGCTGTCTAAGGTAAAATACCGTTCAATCGGGCCCTATCGCGGCGGCAGAAGTGCAGCAGTTGCGGGAAGTTATAAAAACAAAACCACCTTCTATTTTGGAGCTACCGGTGGTGGTGTCTGGAAAACCACCGACGGCGGCAGTAACTGGAAAAATATCAGCGATAAATATTTTGGAAGTTCCATTGGCGCAGTTGCCGTTGCTCCGAGCGATGAAAGCATCATCTATGCGGGCGAGGGCGAAAATACCATGCGTGGTAATGTGTCTGAAGGCCTGGGCGGCATCTGGAGAAGTGATGATGCAGGAAGAACCTGGCGCAACCTGGGGTTAAAAGACGGCCGTCATATTATCCGGATATTGATTCACCCGAGAGATCCTAATACGGTTTGGGCTGCCGTGGTAGGTCATTTGTTTGGACCCAACCAGGAGCGGGGCGTATATAAAACCACTGATGGTGGTAAAACCTGGAAAAAGACCCTGTACGTTAACGATCAGACCGGTTGCTCCGATCTGGTGATGGAACCGGGCAATCCTTCCGTTTTCTACGCCGGTATGTGGAGGGTGCTCCGCACGCCATACAGCATGGAGAGCGGTGGAGACGGCAGCGGTCTGTATAAAAGTGAAGACGGCGGAGAAACCTGGAAACCTATTTCCAGAAACAAAGGATTGCCAAAAGGGATTTGGGGTATTGTAGGCGTGGCGGTTGCTCCCTCCAACAGCGATAAAGTGTATGCAGTGATTGAGAGCAGGGAGGGCGGGATGTTTGTGAGCAATGATGCAGGAGAAACCTGGACGCTCACCAGCAGCGACAACAATATCCGTCAGCGTGCATGGTATTACAGCAAAGTATTTGTGGATCCCAAAAACGAAAACATGGTATACTGCCTGAATGTGGAGTTCATGCGCAGCAGGGATGGAGGCAGAACCTTCCAGGCCATTAACACGCCGCATGGCGATCATCATGATTTATGGATTGATCCGGAAGACGGTAACCGGATGATCATTGCCGATGACGGTGGTGCACAGGTTAGTTTCAACGCAGGTAGTCATTGGAGTACTATGATGAACCAGCCTACAGGCCAGTTCTACCGTGTATCCACCGATAATTCGGTGCCATACAAAATACTGACTGCACAACAGGACAACTCTACCATTCGCATCAAGAGCAGAACTGCCGGTTCCGGAATCACGGAACGCGACTGGGAGGTAACGGCCGGTTTTGAGAGTGGTTATGTAATTGCAGACCCACTGAATAATGATGTGGTTTATGGTGGTAACTATGGAGGATTCCTGGCACGCCTGGATCACCGTACCGGAGAGAACCGCGCCATCAACGTATGGCCCGATAACCCGATGGGAGCAGGTGCAGATGTACAGAAGTACCGTTTCCAGTGGAACTTCCCGATCTTCTTTTCTCCGCATAACCCGCGTAAGTTATATGCAGGCGGTAACTACCTGTTTGCCACAGAAAACGAAGGCCAGAGCTGGCAAACACTCAGCCCTGATCTGACCACCAACGATAAAACTAAACAGGCTTCCAGTGGTGGACCCATTACGCAGGACAATACTTCCGTGGAATACTACTCCACTATTTTCACTGCTACAGAATCTGCCCTGGAGCAGGATTTGTTATGGACCGGAAGCGATGACGGGTTGATTCATGTAAGTAAGGACGGTGGTAAAAACTGGGAGAATGTTACACCGGCCGAAGCAGGTAAATGGATGATGTGGAACTGCGTTGAAACGGATCCGTTCAAAAAGGGCACTGCTTATTTTGTGGGAACCAAATACAAATCCGACGACTATGCGCCGTATATCTTTAAAACAGAAGATTACGGTAGGAACTGGACAAAAATTACCAACGGGATCAACCCGATGCATTTTACCCGGGCCATGCGCGCGGATAAAAAACGCCCCGGTTTATTGTATGCCGGCACCGAGTTTGGTATGTACATCAGTTACGATGGCGGCGCCAACTGGAAATCTTTCCAGTTGAATATGCCTGTAGTGCCAATTACAGACATGACCATTAAAAACAACGACCTGGTAGTGGTAACCCAGGGAAGGGGAATCTGGATATTAGATGATCTGACGGTTGTTCAGCATAAAGATGTTGCGCTTGCCGGTAAGAACCTGCATGTATTTCCGGCAGATGACGCGTACAGGCTGGAAGGCGGTGGTGGCCGCAGAAGAAGAGGCGTTGCTGCTGCGGAACCTAATACAGGAGCCAATCCGCTTCCAGGATCTGTGATTAATTATTACCTGAGGAATACAACGGATAGTTCCAAAGTATCTATCACCGTTTATGATAAAGCGGGTAAGCCAATCCGGACATTCAGCCCTGCTGCAAAAGACCCAGCCGATAAACTGGACTACTCAGAAGGACTGAACCAGTTTGCCTGGGATATGAATTATCCCCCTTCCGAAGGTGCGGACGGCATGATTCTGTGGAATGGCAGCATTGGCGCTACAAAGGCTGCTCCCGGAAAATACAGTGCACGTTTCCGTTACAATAAAGACTCTGTGGATGTTTCATTCGTAATTAAGGCAGATCCCGCATATAAAATGACGGAGGCAGATTACGATGCACAGGTTGGATTCCTGTTGCAGATACGAGACAAGTTCAGTGAAATTCAGAAAGGGATCGGAAGTATCAGAACGGTTCGTAACCAGATCAAGGAACTGACCGGTCGAATTGATGCAAACTCCAACAAGGAATTGAAGCAACTGGCAGATACCATTACCAAACAGCTTACTGCTGTAGAAGAGGCATTGTATCAGACCAAGTCGAAGAGCGGACAGGATGTGTTGAATTTTCCTATTCGCCTGAACGATAAAATTTCCGGTTTGTATGGTGTAGCATCCAGCGGTCAGAACCCCCCAAGCAAACAGGCGAAAGAAGCTTTTGCAGAATTGGGCGGACAGGCCGATGCGCAACTGTCTAAACTGAAACATATTCTTGATGTGGATTTGAAACAGTTGAATCAACTGATCAACCTGAAACAGATTCCGGTGATCGGCATAAAATAGCTGCTGAAACAACGGCGTTGCCGGTTCCGGGAAGCAATTTAAACAAGAAGCCCCGTGCATTTGCACAGGGCTTCTTGTTATAAATTCAACCAGTAATTGAGTTTGAATACCAGGGCCCTGTTCCTGCTTCTGAATAGAGGATCGGTAAAGTAATTATCTGTATAAACGAGGAATAAATCGCTCATTGGCTTGAAGCGATACTGCAGCCTGCTGTTGATATTGATATTGTTTCGTTGGGTGTTGTACTGGAAAAAAGTGGTCCAGAATAATTTGGTGGAAAAATTGATTTCCGTGCGTTGGGCAATCAGGAAAAGTTCCGTGGAACCATAACTGCCCGGGAATTCCAGCTTGTTGTACTGAAAATTCAGGTTAAGGGTTACATTCGGCAATCGTCTTAGGGTGAACCCTGTACTGAGGCTTTTATTGGTACCATTGTAGAAGCTACCGTAACCGCCGTTAAATGAAAAACTCCATTGCTTTCTGAAATCAGATCTGTAGCCCAAATTGAGGTTATTGTATTGATAGTTTCCCACCGGTAAGGGTGTTGCTCCTGTAAATGAAATGGGGAACAGGAGTTGCACTTCATTGTTGGCCAGGGTAAGATTGATGGTTCTGGTACTCCTGAACTGTGTGTTGAAATTAAGACTGGTATTTCTTTCGTTGAAACTGTTGTTGGGGTTAAATACAAGATAATTTTCCGCCTGAAACTGATAACCGATTACGGCTCCTTTCTGTGGAATGATCTTGTAATTAAGCTGGCTGAAAATATGTTTGAACCCCACTCTCATAATGGTATCTCTAGCCGCGTCATAGTTTTCGATCCGCTCCACAAATCCCATGTCGGTGTAGTAGTTGGTCCCCAGTTTACCAAGGTCGAGCACAAATCCCAAATTCCTGGAATTGTATTGTGTGCCAATACTGTAATATTGATTATCCCTGGAGATGCCGGGTTTGAAGGAATGATGGTACGTGGCCCATGCAGCCCATTTGCCTTCCAGGTCCGAATAGCTGAATTCCATACCGGCATTGCGTCCGAATTCATTCAATGGATTTTGGGCTTTCTCTGCATCGGTCATAAAACTCTGGCGGTTCAGTACATAACCTTTTAAAACAGAACGTTTGAAGATTCGCTGATCTACAGATAATGCAGTGAAATTTTCCGGGGCATAGTCTCCTTTCCGGCCTGTTTGCATGTTCATGAATCCCAGCCTGGTTTTCTTGGCAATATTGCCGGTGACCCTGGCGCCAAATAAAATAGGAATCCTGTTGCCATTGGCATCCAGCCCTATTCTGCGCGAATAAAAAGGACGGATCGGATCTATTCCGTATCCGGAAAACAGGTCTGCATTTTCCAGGAAGAAGGTTCTTCTTTCCGGAAAGAAAATATTGAAGCGGGATAAATTGGTTACCTGCCGGTCTACCTCTATCTGCGAGAAATCGGGGTTCATGGTTAAATCGAGATTGAGTGAGGAAGTAAGTCCCACTTTTGCGTCGAAACCTGCGTTGGGGCTGGCTTTTATCTTCCCATCTCCCTGGTTATCCTGTTCCAGCTCTGTTGTAATGAAGGGCACCAGTACTGTGTTGCCGCCCGGCTTTGGAGGTGCTTCATCCCAAACCAGCGAACCTGTGTAACCCAGGTCGTAGGAAGGGAAATTGACGGGCAGATTGGTCCATACGGCATATTCGTTGGTTTTGGTATCTACCCTTAAAAAGTTAATACCCCAGGTTTTTCTGCCCGATGCGTAACGCAATGTTTTGAATGGGATGGCAATTTCCGCCGTCCATTTGTCGTCATATCTTTTGGTGCCCGAATACCAGGTTTGGTCCCAGCTAAAATTCAAACCGTTTCCCGCCGAACTGAGCTGGTCTTCGCTCTGTGCGTTGAAAGCGTTCACGATAAAGAAGAAGCCGTTGTTTCTTGTGTTCATGGGGTCAATGATCACGGCTACACAGTCGTTGCCATCATGCCCGAAATCTCTTTTCAGGCTCTGTATGAATGCCTTTCCTGTATCGTAAGCAGTGTACGCTATGTAAAGGAACTTATTGTCGTAGGCAGTCCTTACTTCGGTTTTTCGGGTGGCTTTGTTTTTATCGTCGGGAAATTTTTGCCAGAAAGAAGTGACCATCTGTACATTCGACCAGATGGGTTCGTCCAGTATTCCATCCACTTTTATTGGCGCATTGGTTCTGGTGATATGAATCTGGTAATCTTTTTGAAAAGCTTCGCCATTGCGTACCTGGGCACGCATGTAAATGGTGCAGGAGAGTGTAATGAACAGGAAAAGGATTCTCATGAAATATAATGGCAGTTAACAGGTGCTGATAATACCATGAAATTGCGTGGAAATCGGGAATTTTCCCATTAAAATTCTCCAAATGGCCGGTGGAGCGGATAAGCGTAAAACCGCATTGAGTTCTGTGGTTTGGTTGTTATTCTTCTTTCAGCAGGTCTGGCCGGCGTGTCCTGGTTCTTTCGAGTGATTGCTCATACCTCCATTCTTCCACTTTCTTAGGGTCTCCCTGCAACAGAATCTCCGGTACGGCATCGCCCCTGAAACTGGCTGGCCTTGTATATACAGGAGGGGCCAGCAGGTTGTCCTGGAATGAATCGAAGAGGGCAGATGTTTCATCACTTAAAACTCCGGGAATTAAACGGCCGATGGCATCCACCACTACTGCGGCTGCCAGTTCGCCTCCGCTGAGTACATAGTCGCCAATGGAAATTTCCAGGGTAACAAAGCGCTGCCGGATACGCTCGTCTATTCCCTTGTAGTGACCACAGATAATGAGCAGGTTACCTTTTAACGAAAGCTGATTAGCGGTTTGCTGATCAAAACGATGCCCATCGGGGGTCATATAAATGATCTCGTCATACTTTGTTTCCTGCTGTAATGTTTCAATAGCATTGGCCAGCGGCTCGCACATGAGCACCATACCCGCACCGCCGCCGTACGGATAATCATCCACCTGCGCATGCTTGTTGATAGCCCATTTGCGCAGGTTATGCGTTCTTACTGTTAATAACCCCTTATCGCAGGCGCGCTTCAGGATGCTGTGACTGAAAGGGCCTTCCAGCAATTCGGGTACAACAGTAATGATATCAATGATCATGCTCATAATTCCAAATTAATCCATGAATTCACCCAGGTCTCTGCGTTCTTTCTTGGTAGGCCTGCCCACCTTGCTTAAACGTTTGCCTGTATGGAAACTGGATGCTTCAAATTTAATACGATCCAGTTCTTCCGCAGGCGTAATATCAATGTAATGCTTAATAGCTTCGGGATACTGCACCCTGGTGTGCAGTAATCCCGTAACTTTTATTACCCATTTCTTAGCTTCTGTCTTTACTTCATACTCGTCACCGATACCTACAATACGCGAAGCCTTTACATTGTCGCCCTTGAATTTTACCTTGCCCTTGCTGCATGCGTCTCCGGCCTGGCTCCTTGTTTTAAATAAACGGATGGCCCAGAGGTATTTATCGATCCTGAGTTTCTCTTTTTCAACAGCCATGGTTATGCATTCATTTCTGCAAAATACCGGTGGAAATAAGGGATGGTTTCGATGCCTTTGTAGAAATTTACCAGGTCATATTTCTCGTTAGGGCTGTGCAGGTTATCGCTGTCGAGACCAAAACCGAGAAATACAATTTTCAGCCCAAGTTCTTTTTCGAACAGCGAGCAGATCGGAATACTTCCGCCACCACGTACCGGAATAGGTTCTTTACCAAAAGTGGTTTCAACCGCTTTTGCCGCTGCTTTGTACGCAACGGAATCTATCGGTGTCATATAAGGCTCACCACCATGATGCTCCTGGGCAGTTACAGTAACGCCTTCGGGTGCAATAGATTTGAAATATTGCAATAGTTTTTGCGTGATGGCTGTTGCAGACTGATTGGGCACCAGTCTTGCAGATATTTTTGCAGTGGCCCTGGAAGGCAATACGGTTTTGGATCCCTCACCCGTATAACCACCCCAGATACCATTGATCTCCAGCGTAGGACGGATGCCTGTTCTTTCATTGGTGGTATATCCTTTTTCGCCCCATAAGGCCTGAATACCCAGATCGGCTTTGAATTCCTTTTCATCAAAAGGCGCCAGCGCCATCCTGGCCCTTTCTCCCGGGGTGGATTCCACCACATCGTCATAGAAACCAGGGATGGTAATATGGTTATCTTCATCGTGGCAGGAAGCAATCATTTTAGACAGTATGGTAATCGGGTTGGCAACTGCTCCGCCATACACACCGCTGTGCAGGTCCCTGTTGGGGCCGGTTACTTCCACTTCAATATAACTCAGTCCGCGAACACCGATATCGATAGAAGGGGTGTCCATGCTGATCATGGAAGTATCGCTGATAAGTATTACATCTGCTTTCAGCAGTGCTTTGTTGTTCTTCACAAACGTGGCCAGGTTCGGGCTTCCGATTTCTTCTTCTCCCTCAATCAGGAATTTGATATTGGTGGGCAGTGAATTGGTTTTGGTAAACGTTTCCAAAGCTTTCACATGCATGTAAAACTGCCCCTTGTCATCTGCAGAACCCCGGGCAAAGATTTTTCCGTCTTTGATCACCGGTTCAAATGGTCCGCTGTTCCAAAGTTCAATCGGATCTGCCGGCTGCACATCATAGTGACCATAAACCAATACGGTCGGTTTAGACGGATCGGTAATTTTCTCGGCATATACAATCGGATGTCCTTCGGTGGGATAGATGGTAACCGTGTCTGCACCCGCTTCCAGCAAACGGGCTTTCACCACTTCAGCACAGTGTTCCATGTCAGTTTTATGTTCACTCCTCGCACTTACACTTGGTATGCGAAGCAGATCCAGTAATTCTTCCAGAAAACGGTCTTTGTGCTGCTCCTGATAATCTTTCCAAACTTTCATCTTATTTAATTTAGTAGTATGATGGTATAATGCAACCTGCAAGGTATTAATAAAGTTATGTACTATGCAGGATTCGGTGTTTCTTGTTCGATACAATATTGTCCATGGTCCAGTGCAGCCTGGTTTCAAGAGGATGTTGCCGCTGGGCACAATCAGTTTTTGTACAGATGGCGCAACTGAATTCCAGGCAGCCGTCTGTATGTACAAACAGTTCAATAGTATCCCCAAACCGGTTTTTAATCAGATCGGATAAGGCATCTATTTCGCGGTGGGCCTCATGCAGGTTCAGGTACCATGGGAGGGTGAGGTGACAGTCTATATGCAGTAGTTCTCCGTATTTAATCACCCGCAGATTATGCAGGTCTATCCATTCTGCTTTTTTGTTCCGGTCAAGCTCCGCAATAAACTGATTCAGCAATTCCATATCGGCTTCATCCATGATTCCTGCGAGGGATCTGCGGAGGATGGTGTATCCGTTGTACATGATCCAGATGCTCATGGCCACTGCAATGGCCTGGTCCAGCCACAAGAGCCCGGTAAAATAAATCAGGGTAATGCCCGCCAGTACACCCAAGGTGGAGTAGGTATCTATTTGCAAATGTTTCCCGCTCGATTCCAGTGCAAGGGAGTTGTTCTTCCTGCCCACTTTGATGCAATAAGCGCCTGCCAGGTAGTTCATCACTGCGGTGATGGCCACCAGCCAGATACCCTGGTCCAGTTGTCTGACCCTGGTTTGATTGAGCAGGTTCATCACCGTTTCGTAAATGATCATGATACCCGCTGCAATCACCAGGCTTCCTTCTGCTGCAGCCGAAATAAATTCAGCCTTGCCATGGCCGTAGGGATGATCCTGGTCTCTTGGTTTGGCTGCTACATATAAACTGTAAAGACCTATAAACCCGGCGATGATATTCACAATGCTTTCCAAAGCATCGGATAAGATAGCCAGCGAGGCTGTGAGGTAATAAGCGGTAATTTTCACCACAAAGAGCACCAGGCTTAAGACGGTGATCCATTTCTGCACCTGGTAATTCTGCAGTGGCTTATTGGTCATACGCTTTTTTTGCTAACTGATCAGTCTGGTGGTATAATTGATGGGGCAATGTTTTGCCAGCATGGCGGAGATACCACAATATTTTTCCATCGAAAGGTTTACTGCACGGGTCAGCTTATCCTGATCGGCGGGAGCCACATCGCAACTGTACACCAGGTCAATGCTTTTAAATACTTTAGGATGTTCATCGGTTTGTTCTGCTTCTGCAGTGATTTCCAGCTTACTGAATTTTACTTTCATCTTGGTCAGGATATCGGCTACATCCATTCCACTGCATCCGCATAGAGATCCCAGTAACATTTTTTTGGGACTCATTCCGCTATCCAGCCCGCCACCGTCTTTGGTGGTATCCATCCTTACAACATGACCATTGTCGGAAGTACAATCGAAAGCCAGTGCTTCTTTCCAGGTAGTGGTTACTTTCATATATCAAATCTTGACTGAACAAATTCCCAGTTTACTACATTCCACCAGTTGTTGATATAGTCGGGTCTTTTGTTCTGGTATTTTAAATAATAGGCATGTTCCCATACATCCAGCGCCAGCAAAGGTTTTCCTTTCAGCGGGCTGAGATCCATCAGTGGATTGTCCTGGTTGGGGGTAGAGCCTACGGCCAGTTGCTGATCGGCTGTTACAACCAGCCATGCCCAGCCGCTTCCGAACCTGTTTTTACCGGCATCGGTAAATTGTGTTTTGAATGCTTCAAAAGATCCGAATGAACGGTCGATGGCTGCCGCCAGTTTTCCGGTTGGTTTGGAAGAAGCGCCGCCTTTCATACATTGCCAGAATAACTCGTGGTTATAATGTCCGCCGCCGTTGTTTCTCATTTTGGCAGAATACTTCGATATATTGCCCAGCAACGCTTCCAGGGAAACCTCATTGGTACTTACTTTTTCTGCTACGCAGGCTTCTCCAAGGTTCTTGGTGTAAGCCGCTGCATGTCTGGTATAGTGAATTTCCATGGTGAGTGCATCGATCACGGGTTCCAATGCGTTGTAGCCATAGGGAAGAGGTTGTTGTGTATATCCGCCGCCAACGGCGGTATAACCGGTTGCAAAACCAAAGGAAGGCAATACAGATAACCCGATACCTGCCGCCAGCCCGGCTTTGCCGGTTGTTTTGATAAAGGCTCTTCTGCTGTTATGTTGTTTCATGATTATTTTTTCTTTTAAAGTTAGTGAAAAAAGCACGCACCTGTTGAAAGGTTCTGTAGTAGAACTCCTTGTTAAACAATTGTGAATCATGCATGGCTTTGTAGATCAGGAACCCGCTGATGGGGATCAGCAGATAGGTAGATAGCCACATCCCGTTTAATGCGCTGGCTTGCCCGGACTTGACGAATTTTTCACCAAAAGTATTGAACAGGTGAAAAATTACAAAGAAGATGATGGCAAATACCAGCGGGGTACCCAATCCTCCTTTCCGTATAATGGATCCCAGCGGTGCGCCTATCAGAAACAACACCAGGCAGGCCACGGATAACGTAAATTTCCTGTGCCACTCAATTTCATGCATGCGGAGCGATTCTGCTTTTTCGTCGGAATCCCTCGACATCATGTCGATGGTACCCTTAATGGTGGCCATCTGGTTGGCGGCAGCATCTGCAATACTCGCCTTTAAACTATCCGGAATCAGTTGCGCTTTTTTTACGGTGGGAAGCGGTTGTTTTGCCGGCATCTTCCATCCCGTATCGGTATAGCGGGCAAAGCGGAGATAAGGCGAAATTTCTTTTGCAGACCGTTTGGCATAAAAAGTATCTACATGCTTTAAAGAGTCAATTGCATCATTCAATTGGCGAATGCTCAGCATCTTTGGATCGTAAAAAGCGCTGTCTCCTGTTTTGTTCATCTGGAAACTCTTCAGATCAAAGATTTTCTTGTATTCCTTAAAACCCATGCGGGTAAACTGCGTATTGGTAATGACCCGCTGTCCTTTTTCTTCGTAGCGCCAACCGTTTTTCAGGATAAACTCCAGGAATCTTTTGTCTTTTGTTACCCGCATAACACCGCTTTCTGCGATCAGGATATTGTCTTGCAGGCTATACCCCTTTTCAAAAATCACCACATCGTGAATAACGCTGTCGTTTTTTTCTTTCTTCCCCAGTTTAATCACGTAGCCATCAATCTTGTCGTAAAAAACACCTTCCTTGATGTCGATGGAGGGTTTGGATACAATGATATCATATTTCAGCGCACTCAGTTTGAGCTGGGTGACCGGAATGATGTTGTTGGCAAACAGGAATGCCAGTCCGCAAATAAATAAGGTGATCATCAGCAAGGGGCGCATGAACCGCAGCAGGGGAATGCCCGCCGCTTTAATAGCTACCAGCTCAAAAGATTCGCCGAGGTTGCCAAAGGTCATGATCGAAGAAAACAAAAGGGCCAGGGGCAGTGCCGTTGGTACCCAGAAAAGGGTTACCAGACCTACCAGTTTCAAAACGGTCAGTAAATCCAGGCCTTTCCCGACCAGGTCGTCGATGTATAACCAGAAGAACTGCATGGTTAATACAAAGATGGAAATCAGGAATGCGGCTATGAAAGGACCCACAAAAGAGCGGATAATCAGTATGTCCAGTTTTTTTATCACGTAACCTGTCTTAATATTGTTGTTATGAGTGCAGCAAAAGTAACACTTTCACCAAAGGAACTGGAGTTGGTGAATAATGCAGACTGGATTTTAACAAAGAACAGGATTATTCAGAAAGTAACCGACCTGTTTGGCGAAATCAGCAACACCTACCGGAATGATGCCGGCAGGTATGCAGGATTTACCCATACTGAAGTGTTTAACCCGGAACCTAAAATCTCCAAAGGGGAGCAATACCAGTCTCTTCCTTATGTTATGCTCGATTACCCCCGTTTCTTTACCCCGCAGGACATCATGGCTATCCGTACATTTTTCTGGTGGGGCAATCATTGCAGCATTCAATTGGTTTTGAAAGGGAAATACCTGGCGGAATACGGGTCCTCCATTAACAACTACTTTCAGCTATTCGGAAAATATGCCGCCGAAACCCGAGACTGGTATATAGGTGTGGGGGCTGATCCCTGGCAGCACCATTTTGAAAAAGACAATTACCTGCCTATTGCCGATTGGAACGGGTCATCCGTAGCCGGGCTGCCCTTTCTGAAACTGGCTAAAAAAATCCCACTGCAGGAGTGGGATGATATTGATCAGTTTATGATCAGGCATTTTAACCGCCTGTTGGCTATGTTAACCGAATACTAATCCGGTTAAGCGCCAAGACGGTGGAAGAGTTCCTTTATCTGGTAGTCCCATAACTGGCTCTGATCCTTGATATCGCCCTTTTCGGCAAAATCCTTGATCACCAGGATGGTTTGGTTCGAGATCTCTGTTTTTTCAATCCTGAACTCAAAATACTCGTTTTTTTCACTGTGCAACCAGTGAAAACGGATAAACTTATTTTCTTCCTTGTCTACAATCTCTGCTTTGTCGGGTACGCCCCCGTTCCAGGAAAAGCTGAACACATTTTCCCATTCATCTACTTTATCGGCAAACCACTCCTGCAAACCGGCCGGGGTCGCTAAAAACTCATATAATATAACGGGAGAACATCTAACCGGAAATTCTAACGTAAATAACTGCTTTTTACTCATTCAATTTTCTTTAACCAGCTATGGTAGCGTGCAATAATATTAAATAATACTTATCTCCCAAATGTTTTATTTAAAAATAGACATTTTTTAATTCCAGCAGGCATTTCCGGTATTGAAAAACATTTGTTAATCCATTGAAATTCAATATGTTATATGAATTTTTTGAAAGGATGATCAAAAGAGTTAAATTCAATATTCCTTATCCGTCCTTTAAAACTGTTTATGATGAGTATGAGACAACTCAAAATAACCAAATCCATCACCAACAGGGAATCCCAGAGTCTGGAGAAATATTTACAGGAGATTGGGAAGGTAGAACTGATTCAGCCGGAAGAAGAAGTAAGGCTGGCTGTCCGGATTCGTGCAGGTGACCAGCAGGCCCTGGAACGGCTGGTTAAATCAAACCTCAGGTTTGTTGTTTCTGTAGCCAAGCAATACCAAAATCAGGGACTTACTTTATCGGATCTGATCAATGAGGGTAACCTGGGACTGATCAAGGCCGCCCTTCGTTTTGATGAAACCAGGGGATTTAAATTCATTTCCTATGCAGTATGGTGGGTCCGGCAGAGCATTCTTCAGTCGCTGGCAGAGCAAAGCCGGATTGTGCGGTTACCCCTGAACAAAGTGGGGCTTACCAGCCGGATCAGCAGGGCCTATCAGCAACTGGAACAGGAATTTGAGCGCGAGCCTTCTATCGATGAGCTGGCGGAATTGCTGGATCTGCCGCCGGAAGAAGTGAATGCTACCATGAGTGCCGGATTTCGCCACGTAAGTATGGATACCCCCCTGATGGACGGAGAGGGAGGCACATTGATGGATTTAATGGAAAATCCCAATGCCGCCGGAACGGACGATCGGCTGGTGTACCACGAATCGCTGCATCAGGAAATAGAAAGAAGCCTGCAAACGCTGACCGACCGCCAGAAAACAGTGCTATGCTATTTCTTTGGAATCGGCGTGGATCATGCCCTGAGCCTGGAGGACATCGGTGCAAGGTTCAATCTCACCCGCGAAAGGGTACGTCAGATCAAGGATAAAGCCATTACTAAGCTGCGTACAGCCAAACGGAGCAACTATCTCCGGGTGTACCTGGGCTAATTCAGCGGTATTTATATTATAGCCAGTATATTTGCACCTCTTTAAATTAAGCAAGGGGAGCATTATGTTTCAAAGTCTATCGGAAAAACTGGAATCTGCGTTTAAGAATCTCAAAGGGGAGGCGCGGATTAATGAACTGAATATAGCCAATACGGTAAAGGATATCCGCAGAGCCCTGCTGGATGCCGATGTGAATTTCAAGATAGCCAAAGAATTTACCGAGAAAGTAAAAGACAAGGCCGTAGGCGAAAAAGTAATCAATTCGATCAGCCCCGGTCAGTTAATGACCAAGATTGTACAGGATGAGCTTACCCAGTTGATGGGGGGCCGGGAGGCCGGTTTCAATATTACCGGCAACCCTGCAGTGATCCTGATAGCAGGGTTACAGGGTAGTGGTAAAACTACTTTTACGGGTAAACTGGCCCATTACCTGAAAACCAAAAAAGGGAAATCGCCCCTGGTGGTGGCTGCGGATATTTATCGTCCTGCGGCGATCGATCAACTGACCGTACTGGCAGAACAGATCGGGGTGAGTATTTATAGTGAGCGCGAAAATAAAGACGCGGTTTCCATTGCGCAGAATGCGATTAAGGAAGCCAAAGCAACCAATAAGAATGTAGTCATCATCGATACGGCGGGGCGTTTGGCCATCGACGAAGTGATGATGACCGAAGTGGCCAATATCAAAGCAGCAGTGAACCCGGCGGAAATTCTTTTTGTGGTGGATTCCATGACGGGTCAGGATGCGGTGAATACAGCAAAAGCCTTCAATGACCGGCTCGACTTTTCGGGAGTGGTACTGACCAAACTGGATGGAGATACCCGGGGTGGAGCAGCGCTTTCTATCAAATACACGGTAGATAAGCCGATTAAGTTTGTGAGCAGCGGAGAAAAGCTGGATACCCTGGATGTGTTTTATCCGGAAAGGATGGCGCAGCGAATCCTGGGAATGGGAGATATCACTTCCCTGGTAGAAAAAGCACAGGCTCAGTTCAATGAGGCGGAAGCCAAAAAGCTGGAAAAAAAGATCCGCAAGAATCAGTTCGATTTTCAGGATTTCATGGATCAGTTGCAGCAGATCAAAAAAATGGGTAACCTGAAAGACCTGATGGGAATGATCCCCGGGGTAGGTAAGGCAGTAAAAGATATCGATATCAAGGATGATGCATTCAAGGGCATTGAAGCCATCATCAGCTCCATGACTCCATTTGAAAGGGCCAATCCCGACTCCCTGACCCAGGGCAGAAAACTGCGGATCGCCAAAGGGAGTGGAAAGGATATTCAGGAAGTGAATGCATTTATGAAGCAGTTTGAACAGATGAAACAGATGATGAAGATGATGAACAATATGCCGATGGGTGGCAGGCTTCCCGGAATGAGGCGATAATGCATGAGCGGGTATTTCTATATATAAGTTCTTTTAATATAACTTTAACCATCCGGAAAATGATCTGCTTTGGAAGTTTATTCCAAAACTATTACTTTCGCGCTGCTGGTTTCAACCGGCGCATTAACCAATTTAATCACGCCTTATAAATTTCTATTTATGGCAGTAAAAATGAGACTCCAGAGACACGGGAGTAAAAAAAGACCGTTCTACTTTATTGTAGTAGCTGATGGTCGTGCACCAAGAGATGGTAAGTTCATCCAAAAGATCGGAACTTACAACCCATTAACGGTTCCTGCAACCATCCAGTTGGATCGTCAGAAAGCACTGGACTGGCTGAACAAGGGCGCTCAACCTACGGACACCGTTCGCAGAATCCTTTCCTTTAAAGGAGTATTGTACCTGAAACACCTGTTGCGTGGTGTTAAATTGGGTCTGTTTGATGATGCGGCTGCAATGACCAAGTTCCAGGAATGGCACAATGAGCATGAAGCGAACATCACCCGCAGAAACGAAGAACACAAGAGCAAGCAGCGTGCTAAGAAAGCATACGTTCCTGTTGTGAAGAAAGTTGAAGTGAAGGAAGAGGCGCCTGCTGAAGCTGCAGCAACTGCCGAAGAAGGTACTGCTGAAGCGTAAGCCGAATTGCTGCCTGAACAAATAGCTGAGAGGGTCCGGATTTTTCGGACCCTTTTTCATGTGTATGGGGTAAAACCAAAGATGCTTATTAACTTGCACCAGATGAACGACTATATCAATATCGGAAAAATAGTAGCGGCTTTTGGATTAAAGGGTGAAGTTATCCTCAAGCATTCACTTGGAAAGAAGACCGCACTGAACGGAGTGAAAGCTTTGTTGGTGGAAGAGGTGAAAGGCTCCTACCTGCCATATTTTATAGAATCTTCCAAGGCAAAGGATCATGAGGAAATTTATGTAAAGCTGGAGGGGGTTAATACAAAGGAAGCAGCTTCCAGGTTGAATACCCGGCAGGTTTGGTTGCCGGATACAGAATTCAGAAAGCTGGCCGGAAAGAATGCACCGATCTCCCTGCTGGGTTATATGCTTATTACCGATGAAGATGAAAACCTCGGACCTATTGAGGAAGTGATTGAGCAACCTCATCAGGTTCTACTCCGCATATCATTGGAAGGAAATGAAGCGCTGATACCTCTGCATACAGAAACCCTGGATGAGATAGACCATGCAGGGAAGAAAGTATATGTAACACTTCCCGACGGGCTCCTCGATATTTATCGTTCCTGAATAAAGCGGATGGCTGTTTCCATAACAGCATCTTTTCCTGCAACTGCGTAAACCAGTATATCCGGCAGGATGGGATTGAAATTTTTTTCATCGCCGTTGGCCCGTTTAAACAATTTGGTAGAAGCCCTTGCAATGATTTGTGTTCTGGGTAACATGAAATGAAACATTTCTCCAAAATCGTTGCCGGGCTCGCCGGTTGGTTCCCCTATCACCGTGGCCAGTTGAAATGCTTTGATACCGTCTGCAAGCATATTGGCGCTGGAGAATGTATTGGGACCAATCAATACCGCCACAGGGCCTTCAAATACCAATGGTTTGAGATTGTTTTTTTTCAGTTCACTATTGTTGAATGAAAATATTTCACCATTTTTCATGGACTGATAAAAGCCCGCTGTTCCGCCATTGTACTTTTCCTTCATCAATTGAATATAGGTTTTGTAGTGCATGCTTACTTTCCATTTCATGCCGGCGCTAAGCCGGTAAGGTTTGGTGTTGAAGTAATTCAGCAAAAGTTCTCCCAACTGGGAATTGCCGCCGCCGTTTTCACGAAGATCAATGATCAGCCCTTTGGCCTGGTGTAGTTTAATATCTGTAAAACTTCTATGCAGGAAGGAATCAAAAGGGGTAGAGGCAGGGCTTACCATCTGCCGGTAATTGATATAGGCAATGCCTTCCGGCAGTAAGCGGTAGGTGTACGGCTCATTGCGTTTGATGCCGGCAGCGAAGCGTTTATTCATGCTGTCTGCTACCTGTTTGTCAAATCCCTGTACCTGTAAGCTGATATTTTGATTATCCTGCGTGATGGCTTTGATCCGATAGGGGGCCTGTATTCCTTCCAGGAAAACCAACTTGCGGACGTTGTTACCGATCTGTTGCTTCCTCCAGCTTTCCATGCCGCCAAAATAATTCCGGAACCGTTTATTGAGCTGGCCAACCGGAATGCCGTTCACTTCAATGATCCGTGAATCCTGCTCCAGTTGCGGGCTATAACTGATTTCCCGGTCAACAATCCATTCCCCATCGGTAACACTCTTTAATAAGTAAGGGAAACGAATTGCATTGCTATACAGGCTGTCGGAGATGCTGCAGGAGGGTAAGCCAATATGCCCTTCGTCCAGCGCTGCAGCCAGCCTGCCGATCAGGAGTACCGCCTCTGCATGTGTTAAGCTGTCTTTATAGGGTGCAAGCAACTGTGTTCCGAGTAATTCAAGGGAATCCCTGCTGATGGAATGATACAGGTTTACATGGGATTCTTCCATGATCTGTTGCCAGAAAATGATATCCGATCGCATGTCTTCCACTGAAATCCGCTGATAGGCAAAGCCAGGCACAGGGTCCTTCGCATACACAACAGGGCTTTGAGCAGTGACCATTGTGTGAAGTAATAAGGCGATTATCGGTAACAGGAATTTCATCATTTTCAAATAAAAGCAAAACTAGCACTGATCCCGGATACTGCCGGTCACATAAACGGGTGATACCGTTGAGTGGCGTAATCCCGGAATCTTTCTAACTTTCCGCTGTCAAATGAATGCACCGCAGCGATATATAGCCCACTTAGACCTCGACTCTTTTTTTGTAAGCGTGGAAGTGCTAAACGACCCATCCCTGAAGGGGCGGCCCGTAATTGTTGGTGGCTCAAGAGACAGGGGGGTGGTAACTACCTGCAGTTATGAAGCCAGGAAATTTGGCGTGCGAAGCGCCATGCCCATGCGTACGGCCATGAAACTCTGCCCGCAGGCCTTGATTGTACGGGGTACCAGGGGAGAATACAGCCGTTATTCCCGCTGGGTAACCGATATTATCGCGGCAAAAGCGCCATTGTTCGAGAAAGCATCCATCGATGAGTTTTTTATTGACCTCACCGGCATGGACAGGTTTTTTGATCCTTTTGAATGGACGATCGCTTTGCGGAAGGAAATCATGGAACAAACGCAACTGCCTATTTCTTTTGGATTGGCTACCAATAAAATGATTGCGAAAATTGCTACTGACGAAGCCAAACCCAATGGATATCTCTTTGTAAAACCCGGTATGGAAAAGGCTTTTCTGGCGCCGTTGCCTGTCAATAAATTTTCGGGGGTTGGGGAACGTACCCATATAAAACTGCAGCAGATGGGGATCCATACCATTCAGCAGCTCAGCGAAACGCCGGTATCGGTGCTGGAGAAGAAGCTTGGAAAGTACGGGCCGGATCTCTGGAAAAAGTCGCAGGGTATTCATGAAAGCCCAGTGCATCCATATCATGAATCCAAATCAATTTCCACGGAAAATACTTTTGAAGAGAATCAGACGGATCTACCTTTTTTGTTAAGCGAGCTGGTCCGCATGACCGAGAAAGTAGCGTTTGAATTAAGACAGGATAAAAAACTGACCGGATGTATAGCGGTGAAAATCCGTTACCCTGATTTTGAAACTACCTCCCGTCAAACTGCCATCGATTATACACTGCGCGATGATGAACTGATTCCGGTAGCCATCGATCTGTTTCACCAGTTATACCGCAAGGGGCAGCCCGTTCGGTTACTGGGCGTCCGGCTCTCCGAATTGACCAGCCATGTACTGCAGGGAAGCCTTTTTGACGATGGGGGTAAAAAGGATGAACTCTATAAAGCCATTGATGCGGTAAAGAATAAGTATGGCAGAAATGCCCTGCAGAAAGCCAGGACTGTCCGGGGAGGGACAATGGAAAATTAATATTAAATAGTCTACTTATTTGATAGGAAATACTATATTTGACTTCTAAATCATTATAGTATGAGTTTAAGACTAGGAGACACAGCCCCCAATTTCAAGGCAAAAACCAGTAAAGGGGATATTGATTTTTACGAATACCTGGGAGATAGCTGGGGTGTGTTGTTTTCTCATCCGGCCGATTATACGCCTGTTTGTACCACGGAATTGGGCAGGACTGCCCAATTGCAGGCCGAATTTGAAAGGCGCAATGTAAAAGTCCTCGCGCTGAGTGTAGACAGCCTTGATAAGCATGAAGGCTGGATCAATGATATCAATGAAACGCAGCATACAACTGTAGGATTCCCCATTATTGCGGATGAGGACAGAAGTGTGGCAACTGCATATGATATGATACATCCGAATGCATCAGCTACTGCTACCGTGCGTTCCCTGTTCATTATAGGCCCGGATAAAAAAGTGAAATTATTCATTACTTATCCGGCTTCTACCGGAAGAAATTTTTATGAAGTGCTCCGGGTAATTGATTCTCTGCAACTGACCGCCGAATATAGCGTAGCAACACCAGCCGACTGGAAAGCGGGAGAGGATGTGATTGTGGTTCCAGCGATCAGCACAGAAGATGCCATTCAAAAATTCCCAAAAGGGGTTAAAGTGGTGAAGCCTTATTTGCGCTACACGCCGCAACCCAATAAATAAGCGCAGTTGTTTTGGTACTTGTTCTTTGCCCCGGTTTTACCGGGGCTTTTTAGTTTCCGGGTTATTTCACTTAACTTCCCGAAAACGAATGCATATGAAAAAAGCCTTCTTACTGTTCAGTATCACCATTGTATCGGTTTGTACAATGGCACAAAAAAGTATCATTCACTGCGGCCAGTTGATTGATGTAAAAAATCAGACTGTTTTAAAAGAAATGACCATCGTTACCGATGGCGCCAGCATTGTAGACGTCAGGAAAGGATACAGCCCTGCAGCAGCAGGAGAGCAGTTGATTGATCTGAAGAAACTAACGGTAATGCCCGGACTCATCGATATGCACGTGCATATGGAAAGTGAAACAGGGCCGGCCAATTACTTAAACGGATTTACCTGGAACCCGGGCGACTTTGCTTTTCAATCGGCGGTGTTTGCAGAAAAAACACTGATGAGCGGCTTCACCACTGTTCGCGATCTGGGCGGCAGCGGCGTCAATATTTCTTTGAGAAATGCCATCAACAAAGGCTGGGTCAAAGGTCCCCGCGTGTACACGGCAGGTAAATCACTGGCATCCACCGGCGGGCACGCAGATCCGACCAATAATTACAGAAAGGATTTAATGGGCGATCCCGGTCCAAAAGAAGGGGTGGTAAACAGTGTGGAAGATGCTGCCAAAGCCGTTCGCCAGCGATACAAAGAAGGATCTGATCTGATCAAAATTACGGCAACAGGCGGTGTATTGAGTATGGCAAAGGATGGTAGTGGTGCGCAGTTCACAGTAGATGAAATAAAAGCCATTGTTGAAACCGCCAAAGATTATGGTTTTAAGGTAACCGCTCACGCACATGGTGCGGAAGGAATGAAGCGCGCCGTGCTGGGTGGTGTAAATTCCATCGAACATGGTTCTTATATGTCGGAGGAAGTAATGGATCTGATGAAAGAAAAAGGCACTTACCTGGTTCCCACCATCATTGCCGGCAAGTCATCTGCCGACTCTGCCAAAAAGCCGGGGTATTTCCCCGACATGGTCAGGGCAAAGGCATTGGTTATCGGCACTTATATTCAGTCTACTTTTGCCAAAGCCTATAAACGCGGCGTAAAGATTGCCTTTGGTACCGATGCCGGAGTATACGCGCATGGTAAGAACTGGATGGAATTTGTATATATGACCGAAGCAGGCATGCCTATACTGGAGGCCATTCACGCGGCAACTGTTAATGCCGCAGATCTGCTGGGTGAAGAAAGAATTGGCAGCATTGAAAAAAACAAGCTGGCCGATATCATTGCCGTTGATGGAGATCCCGTGAAGGATATAACCAGCATGGGCAAAGTGAAGTTTGTAATGAAGAACGGAGTTGTGTACAAGGATGTAAAATAACCGCGGGGCGGTGCTGTTATTTTGGAAGAATATTCCAGAATAACAGCACTACTCTTCTTCGTTCATCTTCTGTTTTGTAATCCGTTACCAGTTTACTGGGATAGGCTTCTCCCTTCCCCTTTTCCACAAAGAGAAAATCCATATTTTTTACCTCTGCATACCCGGGAATTTTTTTGGCCAGTGAATACTCCATCAGGTCTCCGATACTGATTGCGCGCCACTCAGACAATTGCTGATTCATTTTTTCCTTGCTTGCGGTACTGTCGTTTAATCGCGCGATTAATGCGGAAAATATATCCGATTCAAGGTTGAAACCACTGCCATCCGCATAACCCAGAATCACCAGAGTGGCTTTCCTTTCTACGTCTGAATATTTATTGTAGAACTTCACCAGCGAATCAATCAGCGGAGAAAATGTTTTCTCTGCGATCTCTTTCTTGTCGTCTGGAATCTCAAACTTGCCGGGCCCGAAGAAAGCAGCCAGGTCGAACATATGCTGCTGATTTACGATAACGTCGAGCGATTCGTTGATCATAATGAAACGGCGGAGGCGGTAATTGGCGCCACTTTTGTAGCGATCAATCAGTCCAAAGGAAGAATCAATCTTATCCCTGTTTTGCCGGTAGGCTCTTCCGGAAGTATTGATTTTATCACTGATGAAACGAATGGCGTTTTTAAAAGAATCGAGTCCTGCGGCATACTTATTAATCTTAAAACGGATGCTGTCTGCTATTTCCGAATCGATCACTTCTGCTTTCAAACGGTCTTCCACTTTCTGCCTGGTATCTTCCACTGTTTTGGTTTCTGTTTTTTCCAGCGCGGCAACCTGGTTCAGGTTGTCCTGTATTCTTGCTTTTTTACTGCTGAAGCAGGCTGAGAGCAACAAACTGAGAGAAATTACTAAAACGCCGGGGTTCATTCTTTTCATAATTAATTATATTTTTGGTGCGCTGCCTATAAAAAAATCTGATCTTTCCCTGCTCTTTTTAGCAGACTTTTTTTTGTCTACTACCAGGAAAGAACGGTTATTGGATATTCCGTTGTTGTCATTTACAGCCCTTGCAGCAAGCTCCTCATCGGAGATATAGGTTACAAACCTTGTCAGGAAATGTTTCTGGTGAATGTTTACAAACAGGTATGCTTCATTTACCCCTTTTTCTTTCTGTACCTGCTCTGATTTTCTTTTGACCAGTGGAAACTTTCCTCTTGTATTCAATACATCCGGAAGAAACATACCTGAACCCTGCCTGAAAAAAGGAAGGCTCAGGTAAATGAACATCATGGTGCCAACCGCCCAAAGCGGGTATAGGTATCTGGCCTGTGCAGGAAAGAGGTGGATGGATGTTTTTCTCATGAATTAATTTCTGATGATTTGTTGTAATTCACTGATTTCCCTCTCCACATCCGCCTCACTTTCATTGAGCAGGGCTATCTGTATTCCGATCTGATCCCAATCGGGTTCTTTGAATTTATATGCTTCTATTTCTACCAGCGGAGGCAGCAGTTCAGAATCGGCATTGAGCGCCCCGACCGTTGTTTTCAGGTTGTGGGCAATGGTATAGGCCCGCTCCAGTACCTTGTTGTTGAAGGCGATGTTAAGCGCTTTTAATTCTTCAGGATAGTTTTTGCTGAAATGATTCAACAATTCCCCGATTACATCGGCGTCATCTCCGAATAACTTTTTCATATTACTCAGATGAACATACCTGGAACTGGTTTGTGTATGCTCTGGTGGAGCATCCTTTAATGGGATATACCTGTTGAAGATGCGGATTACATTTTCTTCAATCAGTGGCTTGGGCAGATAATCATCCATTCCGGCAGCTTTGGATAATTCAATCTCTGTAGGCATGGTGTGTGCTGTCATGGCAATGACAGGCACCGTGGATTTTTTAGTTTCCCGGATCCACTTAACCACACCATATCCATCTATTACCGGCATTTGAATATCCAGCAAAATGAGGTCGTAATCATTTGCAGTAATCAACTCAATGGCTTCCTGCCCGTTGTGGGCCAGCGTAATCTGGATGCCCCAGTTCTGAAACAGGTATTTCAGCAGCATCTGGTTCATCTTATTGTCTTCGGCAATCAGCAGCCTGGCTTTTTTATTGTATCTTCTTTCAACAACAGCGTGCCGGCCCGATTCTATACTGTTCCCGGCAAGCTGGTTAATGCTGTATGGAATGATTGCGATAAACTCCGAACCGGCATTGATCTTACTGGTTACTTCCACTGTTCCGTTTTGAAGGCTTACCAGTTGTTTAACAATAGAAAGCCCAAGTCCGGTACCTCCATATTTGCGGGTTGTGGCAGAATCTGCCTGCTCAAACCTTTCAAAAATGGTTTTTAATTTTTCTTCCGGAATACCTATCCCCGAATCCCTGACTGCAAAACGGACATGAACAATATCCTCTTCCCTTTTTTCCAGATTTACCCTGACTGAAATATTTCCTCCTATGCCGGTAAACTTCACCGCATTGGATACGAGGTTGGTCAGGATCTGTTTCAAACGATCATCGTCTCCGGTGAGATTCAGAGGAATATTTTCTTCGATCTGGCAGGAGAAATTAATTTTTTTATCAGCTACCTGTACCTGGAACAGCAGTTCAATGAAATGGCAGATGTCTTTCAGGTTAAAGGGTGCTTTTGAAATCTGCAGCTTGCCTGCTTCCAGCTTGGAAAAATCAAGGATATCATTGATGATATACAACAAATTTTCGCTGGAGCTCTTGATGAAACTGATGTATTCTTTCTGTTCCGGGTTCAGTGGTGTTTTATTGGCCAGGTTGCTGAAACCTATGATGGAATTCAGTGGTGTTCTTATTTCATGGCTCATATTGGCCAGGAACTGTTCTTTGATATTGCCGGCGATATCTGCTTTTTCCTTTGCCTGCTCCAATTCCAGGATCAGCTTGTTGTTCCGGTTCAGGTGCCGGATAATCAGCGTGGCAGAGAGTACAATGGTGAACAACGCAAATATGGTCAGCGACCGGCTGATGATCAGCACCTGATTGGAAACCGCCGAATTTTTAATGATGGTGTCCTGCAACTCTTTTTCTGCAAGGATCTGTATATCTGATGCTGCCAGGTAAATACTATCGATCAGGTTTTTATTCTGTTCCCCCGCCATTTTTTCTTTTGCAACTGTTGCATTTGGACTCTGCCCGAGGATATTTTTGGTGACCGCCACTTTTTGCTGCAACAATTTTTTGAGTACCGCAAATGATTTACCGGTTTCTCCCGTTCCGGCCAGGGCTTCAATTTTTTTTATGTGCTTATCCATTCCGTCCAGGGTATCGCTGATGATTCCGGTGAAACGGATATTGCCCTCATTAACCTGTTTGCGGGTTTGGCTTTCCAGGAAATACACGTGGTTAATGATTTCCTGCAGGGTATTGTTGATGTGGAAGGTTTTAACGGCCAGCTCATTGCCTTTTTGCATGGCCCTGATACTTTTATCGGAACGTGACTGCACAAAGAAAAGCACCAGCATGAGGAGTAGTGAAAGAAGCAGGATGAACCTGAAAGGTCGTATGTTGTTCTTTTGTGTTTTTCCGTTTATTATCCTTTCCATTTTCTGAGTTGCTGTAACAGCGCCTTTAAGTCTTTTGGAACAGGCGCCTCCAGCTCAAAGCGTTCATCATTCATACTGAAGTTCAGCCGGAATGAGTGAAGTGCCAGTCTTGATAAAATAGGCTTTTCTTCTTCCGCTGCCTTTGCCAGCTTGAAGTTTCTTTTGATAGAGGATAATAAAATCGGCTTAGGATCGCCGTATATGTCATCACAAATGATGGAATGTCCTATGTGTTGCATATGCACCCGGATCTGGTGCATTCTGCCGGTATGAATCTGGAACTGCACCCAGGAGTACAGTCTGAAAGATTCGAGTACCTTATAATCGGTTAGTGAAGGCTTCCCCTTCACATGCGTGACCATTTTGGTGGCTTTACCCGGATGCTCCATAATAGCTGCATCAATATTGCCCTCCTCATTGATCATCTGCCCGTTTACCAGTCCCACATAAAATTTTTCCATTTCCCGGCTTTCAAAAAGCCTGGAAAGCTCCTTGTGAGCAACTTCGTTCTTTGCAAAGATAATGATCCCGCTGGTATCCCGGTCAAGTCGGTGAACAGTGAATATATTTCCATACCTTTCTTTCAGCAGGTCTTTCAATGAAATCTCAACCCCCATCCTGTCCGGGATGCTCAGTAAACCGGAGGGCTTATTTACAGCAACAAAGTCGTTGTTCTCAAGAATGATCTCCAGGTGCATATTATTCTGATGCCTTGTTTTTTCTGATAAATGATTTGTTCATGTATTTCAGCAGCCGGACCTCTTTTTCGTTCAGGTGTCGCCATTTGCTTCTTTCTACATTCTTTTTGGTGAGGTTGGCAAACATGACCCTGTCCAGCGCTTTAACATCATACCCCAGGTGTTCAAAAATTCTTCTCACAATCCTGTTTCTGCCGCTGTGAATTTCAATGCCCACCACATGCCTGCTTTTAGTATCGGCATAACCAACGGAATCTGCGGCTACAAAACCATCTTCGAGTGTTACGCCGCTCACAATCTGGTCCAGGTCTTTCTTGGTAACCGGTTTATCGAGGGTAACCTCATAAATCTTTTTTACCTCAAAAGAGGGGTGGGTTAATTTCTGTGCCAGTTCACCATCATTGGTCAGTAGCAGTACACCCGTGGTGTTCCTGTCTAAGCGGCCTACCGGATACACTCTTTCCGGAGTGGCGCCCTTAATCAGGTCCAGTACGGTTTTTCTTCCTTGCGGGTCATTGGCTGTAGTAATGAAATCCTTTGGTTTATTCAGTAAAATGTACACGGAATTCTTTTGCAGGAAGATTTCCTTCCCTTTTACCGTTACTTTATCGGCCTGTGATACCTTGTATCCCGGTTCAAATACCTTATCTCCGTTTACGGTCACTTTACCTGCTTTTACGAGTTCTGCAGCTTCTCTTCTGCCAGATACTCCAGCATGTGCAATGAATTTATTCAGCGGAATTAAACTGTCCTGTGTTTGCTGATCGGTTTCCGGGTAGTTTGGTTTTTGGCTGCCTGCTGCAGGTTTGGCGCTACGTTTTCCCGCAGGAACAATCGGGCGGGCTTTACGGTCGGAAGCGGGTTCCCTTGTGCGATCCTTGCTGAGGGGTTGGCCGTTGCTGCGTTTCTTCGGCTTGGGGTCTTCCCAAACCTCGCCCCGGGCTTTGGCTTTTTTTCTGGCCCTCATTTCTTCACCTGCGGCGCGGGCTTCGGCTTTTACTTTTCTTTTTTCCTGCCGGTAAGCTTCTTTAACGGCACTGCCTTTTTTCTTGTCGGCGAATTTGTTGAAGTTGTCTGTTCTTTTTTGCATGTTGATCGGTTTGCTGTTTTACAACAGGAAGTGAATGCGGAATTAAGCCTTGTCTTTATTGGCCAACTGTCCGCAGGCAGCATCTATATCTTTACCCCTGCTTCTGCGTAAACGCGCGTTTACCTTATTGGCAGCGAGAATGTTCATGAAACGCTGAACATCTTCTTCATCGGGTTTGGTGAATTTGAATGCGTCGATGCTGTTGTATTCAATAATATTAATCAGGTCGGCAGGAATCTGGCGAAACAGCTTTGTTAATTCTTCTGCATCTTTGGGAGAATCGTTCAGGTCTTTGAACAGGATGTATTCGAGAGTGATTTCATTGCCTGTTTTCTTATAAAAATAATTCAGGGCCTCAACCAGCACTTTAATATTATTAGTTTCGTTGATCGGCATGATCTGGTTGCGCTTTTCATCGTTGGGTGCATGCAGGGAAAGGGCCAGTTTAAAGCGAACCTCGTCGTCTCCCAGCATTTTGATCTGCTTGGCCACCCCTGCCGTAGAAACCGTGATTCTGCGGGGGCTCATAAACAGTCCGTCTTCGGAGGTAATGCGCTCAATCGCCTTCATTACATTGCCGTAGTTCATAAGGGGTTCACCCATGCCCATGAACACAATATTGGTCAGTTTTTTCTCAAAAACCTGTTCGCTCTGCTGGTTGATGAGCACTACCTGGTCCATAATTTCATCGTAAGTCAGGTTTCTTTTTCGGTCCATATAACCTGTTGCACAGAATTTACAACTGAGGCTACAGCCGATCTGTGAAGAAACGCAGGCTGTTTTCCGCTCATCGGTAGGAATCAGCACCCCTTCAATAAAGTGTCCATCGAAGGTTTTGAACCGGCTTTTCACGGTACCATCATCGCTGTGCTGTGTGGCGTTTACGGTTAAGGCTGGAAGTGAAAAATCGGAGGCCAGTTTGCTCCGCAGCTCTTTGCTGAGATTACTCATGGCATCAAAGCTATGGGCGTGCTTTTGCCAGAGCCATTCCCGGACCTGTTTTAAGCGAAACTTCTTTTCGCCAATACGGTCGAAATAGGCCTCTAAGTCGGCAGGCTGCAGGTGGCGAATATTGGGTAAAGGGGCGCTCATTTGGCAAAGATAACCCGAACGGGCCCCCAACCGCTATTTATGCGGTAAATTATATATTGCAGAACATTATAAAGACCGAAATATGACGAATGCCTGTTATGTGATAGATGCGGTAAGGACGCCCATTGGCCGTTTTGGAGGGAAGCTGAGCAGTGTGCGCCCGGACGATTTACTGGCTCATGCCATCCGTGCGCTGATGGAAAGAAATCCGGGAATAGACCCGGCGGCCATCGAAGATGTGATTGCCGGAGCAGCCAACCAGGCAGGAGAAGACAACCGGAATGTGGCCCGTATGGCGGCCCTGCTGGCCGGATTACCCGTAACCGTAGCCGGGAACACCGTGAATCGGCTCTGTGCCAGCGGTATGCAGGCCATCATGGACGCAACCAGGGCCATTTCCTGCAATGAGGGGCTGTTTTATATTGCAGCAGGAGTAGAGAGCATGACCCGAGCCCCCTTTGTAACTGCCAAGGCCGAAGAAGCCTGGAGCAGAAAAGCAGAAACCTATGATTCCAGCTTTGGCTGGCGCTTCATTAATAAAAGGCTGGCGGAAATCTACCATCCCTACAGTATGGGGGAAACCGCAGAAAACGTAGCCAAACAATGGGCCATCAGCCGCGAAGAGCAGGATTTGTTTGCGTTTGGCTCTCAACAGAAATACGCAGCAGCGCTAAAGGAGGGTAAGTGGGAAGACGAAATCACCGCAGTGGAAATGATGAGCAACCGCATGATCAGTTGGGTGAACCAGGATGAACATCCACGGGAAACCAGTCTGGAAAAGCTGGCCTCATTGAAACCGGCATTTATCCGGGATGGAACGGTAACTGCCGGAAATTCTTCCGGGATCAACGATGGCGCGGCAGCAATGCTGCTGGCCAGCGAAGAAGCCATAAAACTGTTTCAGCTACAACCCCTGGCCCGTGTGGTATCCATGAGTGTAGCCGGTGTAAATCCGGCCATCATGGGTATTGGCCCTGTTCCTGCCACCAATAAGGCCTTGAAAAGGGCCGGTCTTTCCGTAAAAGACCTGGACCTGATAGAATTGAATGAGGCATTTGCATCACAAAGTATTGCCTGTATCCGCGATCTGCAACTGGATGCGGAAAAGGTAAATGTAAACGGAGGGGCAATTGCATTGGGGCATCCGCTCGGATGCAGCGGTACGCGGATTTCCGGCACCTTACTGCACGAAATGCATCGCCGGAAATCAAAGTACGGACTGGCAAGCATGTGTGTAGGGGTAGGGCAGGGCGCTGCGATTATTTTTGAAGGGGCTTAACAAAAAAATGATTCCCGTGTTATTGGGTCTATTCGGGGTAATCCCTTATTTTACCTGAAAATAACCACAAAAAACAGCCATGAAAAAAATGCTCTTATTTGCCCTGTTGCTGACGGGCCTTTCTTTTGCTGCTACGGCGCAAACACCATCTACAGATACCGCGGTATTGAAACAATACCTGGGCAAGTATAAATTTCCGGAAGGAAGCCCTGTGACCGATGTAACCGTGGCAATCGAAAACGGCGTATTAACCATGGCTTCTGCCGTAGGGAACTCTGTGCTGGAAAAGCAGGGAGAGGATATTTACGCCATTGTACAATTTCAGGGAACGGCTACGTTCAAAAGAAACGAGGAGAAGAAAGTGATTGGCGTAAACATTTTTGCAATGGGCTATACGCTGGAAGGAACAAGGGAGGAAACTACAGTGTTGCAGAAGAAGCCCTAGAACAATCCATACAGAATTTAGAATACCGATTCCACCAGCTCTGCTTGTGGAATCGTTTTTTGTTCCCCTGTCCGGATGTTTTTAACATTGCAGGTGCCCTGTTCCAATTCACTGCTGCCCAGTACTATCACAAAAGGAATATTCTTTTTCTCTGCATATTTAAATTGCTTGTCCAGTTTGGCGTTTTCATGAAACAGCTCACAGGCTATACCTCTTTCTCTCAGTTCCTGCATCAGCTCAAAAGCGCGTTCACCCTCTGCTTTACCCAGGTTAAAAAACAGCAGTTTGGTTCCGCGTTCAACTTCCTGTGGAAATAATTGTAGTTCCTCCAGTACATCATAAATACGGTCCACACCAAAACTCACGCCAACACCCGGCACATTGGGAACACCGAATAAACCGGTCAGGTCGTCGTACCGGCCGCCGCCGCCGATGCTGCCCATCTGAGCGCCAATGGCTTTTACTTCAAAGATGATTCCCGTATAATAATTCAAACCCCTGGCAAGGGTAAAATCGGTTACCACAACAGCGTCTCCGGTGGTTACCCGGCGAAGGAGCACATATTCAATTTCCTCAATACCTTTCAGCCCGGTTTCGTTATTGCCAAGCAAATGCTTCAGTTGGTCAATTTTTTCTGTATCGGTTCCGGTAATGTTCAGGTATTGTTCAATGGTGGCAATCTGTGCGGCAGAAAGCCCCCTTGTTGCCAGTTCTTCCTTCACTTTTTCCAGCCCTATTTTATCAAGCTTGTCGATGGCAACAGTAATATTTACCAACTGGTCTGCGCCGCCGCAAACTTCCGCAAGTGCAGCCAGAATTTTTCTGCTGTTGATCCTGATCTCAACCGGCAGGTTCAACCGGTCAAAAACAGCAGAATAGATGGCCGCCAGTTCCACTTCATTCAGCAGACTATTGCTGCCCACCACGTCTGCATCGCATTGGTAGAATTCGCGGTAGCGGCCTTTCTGCGGACGGTCTGCGCGCCATACAGGCTGTATCTGGTAACGTTTAAAGGGGAGCGTCAGTTGCCCGTAGTTCATGGCTACATAACGCGCAAACGGAATGGTCAGATCGTAGCGCAATGCTCTTTCTGTAATGCCTTTGGTGTTTTTGCCGTTTAAAACCTTGTCGAAATCCAGTAAAGCCTGTTCCTTTTTAGCAGCATTATCCAGCCCGTTATTGAGGATCTTAAAAATGAGTTTATCTCCCTCCTCTCCATATTTACCCATGAGGGTATCCAGGTTTTCCATGGCCGGTGTTTCCAGCGGCTGGAAGCCGTATAATTCAAAAACAGTGCGGATGGTATTGAAAATATAATTGCGCTTTTGTACAACAGCGGCATTAAAATCTCTGGTTCCTTGCGGTATGGATGGTTTGCTCATTGGGACAAAAGTAGTTTATTTACTTTTTTCGATGATTTTTTCGCAGGCTTTCTCCAGCATATTGAAAACTTCGTGATAACCGGCTTCGCCGCCATACCAGGGATCCGGCACTTCGCGATCTTCTCCGGGATACAGTTCGTTGAGGATCAGGGCAACTTTTTCGGGTATCCAATCTGTGCCACACAAACGATTGAGGTCGGCATAATTGGAGCGGTCCATTACATAAATTTTGTCATAAAACCGTAAATCTTCCTTCCTGAACTGGCTGCACTGCTGACCGGAAATATCTATCCCGTTTGCCCTGGCCACTTTCTGTGATAACAGATGAGGCGGCTCTCCGATGTGAAAACCTGATGTGCCTGAACTGTGTACAACCCAATCCAGGCCTGCATTTTCGGCTTTGTGGCGTAAAATTCCCTCTGCCAGTGGGCTCCTGCAGATATTGCCTAAGCAGACCATTAAAATTTTCATATGAGCAAATATACTACCGGGTGAATGATCTGAAGTGCAGGCAGGATACAGATATTCATCAATTATGGAATATCAAAAAAACTGCATCTCAGTAAAAATATTTCAATAAATTGCCGTTCCCATTAAAAGAATATATGGAAAATAGTCTTAGAGATAGAAGCAGGCGTGGTTATTCCAATTTTCGTCGTTTGTATGATATTTCAATGGCTTTATTGTTTTTGAGTATGGGGGTGGCTATGTTTTTTTTGGAACGTCTCGGTGCAGATCTTGCGATAGTAGAAGACACCGGATTTCGCTATTTCTTCGGAAGCATTTGTTTGTTGTACGGAGGCTTTCGTTTGTACAGAGGTATTAAGCATACAGATAGAATATGATAAAATACACTATTAATTTATTGTTACTAATCTGTTCTTTGTTCTTTGTTTCTTGTAGTTCCGGGGATAAGGTGGTGGATGACAGGGATACGCCCGAAAAGGGCACCATCCGGATTAGTGTAGATGAGAGTTTCAAGCCTGTGATTGAGGAACAGTTGAAAGTGCACCGTTCCCAGTTTCCGGAAGCAAATATCATTGCAACTTATACATCCGAGGCAAACTGCTTCCGGGATCTTCAGAAAGACAGCACCAGAATGATTATTGTTGCGAGGGGATTGACCGAAAAAGAGGCGGAGTTTTACAAAAGCACATTATCTTACAAGCCTCAATATGCCGAACTGGCCTATGATGCTGTAGCCGTAATCGTGAACAAGGCGGCAAAAGACAGTATTTTCAGTTTCAGGGATATTCAGGAAATACTGAGCGGGAAGCAGGCTATAACGGCTGTTATGGATGGTAAATCAGCCACCAGTACCGTTCGTTACCTGAAAGACAGTGTGTTGAAGAATCAGGCATTCGGAAAGAATGTTGTGGCTGCTGAAAACAGCCAGGAGGTCATTGATATAGTTGCAAAAAGAACCGATGTGGTCGGATTTGTTGGCCTGAGCTGGGTAGGAGACTCCTATGATCCCAGGCAGGTGGCTTATCTGTCTAAGATCAGGTTATCGAGGGTGGAGTGCACCGCCTGCCTTGAACCGGATATTTACGCCAAGCCTTCACAGGCCACCATTACAAGAGGCGAATACCCTTTGGCACGGCCATTGTACTATGTGTTAAAAGAAAATGCAGCAGGATTGGGCACCGGGTTTATGAATTTTATGAGCCTCGAACGCGGGCAACTGATTTTCAGGAGGGCGTTTCTGGCTCCGGCAAAAATGGCTTTTCACCGGAGGGCGGGAAGTATCAAACAGGAAGAATAACATACCAACTATAAAAAAGAGAGAGACATGAAGAAAAATGTTGCTTTGATGTTTGCAGCTTTATTTGCTGTACAGGTGCTGACCGCACAAATAGCAGAAGGGATTAAGCTGTTAAACTACGACAAACATGCCAGCGCAAAAGAGGTATTCAAGAAGCTCTATGAGGCCAACCCGAAAGATCCTCAGCATATTTATTGGATGGGGCAGGCTTACCTGGCTGGAAACGGCATTGAAGTAACAAAAGAAGATATAGCTGCAGCTAAAGCGGTATATCAGAAGGGACTTCAGGAAATTGGCAGCGATCCGTTGCTGCTGGTTGGTATGGGGCATGTGGAAATTCGGGAAGGCGGAGATCTGAATTCCGCCAAACAGAAATTTGAGCAGGCCATTACAGCCACTACGGAAACAAGGGGTAAGAATAAAGGAAAGCCCAGCGCCGCCATTCTTACAGCAATTGGCAGAGCCAATGCAGATGGCCCGAGTACCATGGGAGATCCGGTATATGCTATTGATAAATTAAAGCAGGCAGCTACAATTGACCTGACGAATCCGGATATCTATGTCTACATGGGAATCAACTACCAGAAAACAGGTGGAGAAAATGGTGGGGATGCTGTAAAGTCTTACCAGGAAGCCATTTCAAGAGATCCCAAAAATGCACTGGCCATGTTCCGGATTGGAAGAATCTATATGTCTCAGAATAACAAAGAGTTGTTTGAGCAGTTCTTCGAAAATGCCATTGCGGCCGATCCTGCCTTTCCGCCGGTATATTATGCCCTTTACGACTATTACGAAAACAGGGATGTTACAAAGGCAAAAGACTACCTCGATAAATATGTTGCTACAGCCGATAAGGATCCGCGCAATGAACTGTACCTGGCCAACTACCTGTTTCGTGCGGGCCGATATGATGAATCCCTGGCTAAAACCAAGGAAATAGATGCCGCTATAGGGTTAAAAACACTTCCTAAACTGGGTGTGGTATATGCTTATAACTACGACAGGCTGGGAGACTCCCTCCAGGCTCAGAAATACATCAACGAATTTCTGGAAACTGCGCCTGATGCAGAAAAAAGAGCAGCCGACTATCAGTTGGGAGCGCATATTGCTACCAAATTTCCCGGTAATGAAGCCCAGGCTTCGGGGTATATTGAAAAAGCGCTGGAACTGGATACCATCAAAGCCAACAGAATTGCCCTGATCAATGCGGCGGCCGATATGTTCGGCAAAGCCAAAGCTTACACCGAACAGTTGAAGTGGATGAAGAAACAGATGGAGATCAAAGGCGCTATGAGCGAAGGAGATCATTATAGATTAACAGCAGCAGCATTTGCGGCGAAAGCGTATCCGCAAACACTGGAATTTGCCAAAGCGTATATGGTGGCATTTCCGGATAAATCACAGCCGTACATGTTCTTCAAGAGAGCTGCCATGGCAGTAAGCAGCGATTCAGCCGTTATTGTTGAAAACCTCAATTACCTCGATTCTGTGTATGCTGCAGTAGATAAGGTTAAATACAAGCAGGACATCTTCAGAAACGCGTATTTCAAACTGGTTTACTATGTAACCAGGTTCAATAACCTAAAGAAAAGTTCCGATTTCAAGGTGAAATCCGATGGTACCCGTACCGCAGTGGTAGACGAATTCCTCGCAACCTGTCAACTGGCGCTTGAAGTAACTGATAAAATGCTCGAATTGTATCCGGATGCGGCAGATGAAAACAACAAGTTTGCTATCGAACAAAGGGCTGCTATTCAGAAGAATATCGATTATTATTCCAAATCTCCCGGTAAACAGCAACCTAAATAAGCCGGTTTGAAAATATTCTAAGAAATAACTCCTCAATTTGAGGAGTTTTTCTTTTTTTAAGCCAATCAAGCTTATTTTTGTGACTTAATTCAGATTATGGATTGGTTTTCTTCATTACTAGACGCAAGCGCCACCAATTCGGCCGCTAATTACTTTCCAATAGGTGTTCAGTTGATCTTTGCTGCGGGTTTTGTAGCTTTCATGATCGGTTTTTCGGCCCTGGTTGGCCCCAAACGTAAAACGGCCGACAAACTGGAGGGGTTTACGAGCGGGATCAGGAGTCATGGCAATGCCCGGCAGCCAATGGCGATTAAATACTTTCTGATTGCCATCCTCTTTGTATTGTTTGATGTGGAAGTGATCTTCTTTTACCCCTATGCGGTTAATTTTCGTGAGCTGGGATGGAATGGATTTTTGGCAGTGATTATGTTTGTAGGGTTCTTCCTGACGGGGTTCGTGTATATCCTGAAAAAAGGAGCGCTGAAATGGGAAGATTAAACAACTGTATTGCCCATTTAACTGTTATTCAACTTAACTAATTAACCAAAGTTTATGTCACGTCCGGTTAGATATAATATTCATCCGATAGAAGCCAAAGTTGCAGATGCTATTACCTATGTAGATGCACCTGAAGGTTATGCCGGAGAAGGATTCTTTACTGCAAAGCTGAGCGATGTGGTAGGGTTGGCCCGCAAGAATTCCATGTGGCCCATGCCTTATGCAACGTCTTGTTGCGGTATCGAATTCATGGCAACCGCAGCCTCTCACTACGATCTGGGTCGTTTTGGTGCGGAAAGAATGAGCCATTCACCCCGCCAGTGCGATTTGCTGATGGTAATGGGAACCATTGCTAAAAAAATGGGGCCGGTATTGCGCCAGGTATACCTGCAGATGGCAGAGCCCCGCTGGGTGATGGCTGTTGGCGCCTGCGCTTCCAGTGGTGGTATATTCGATTCTTACAGTGTATTACAGGGGATAGATCAGATTATCCCGGTTGATGTATATGTGCCCGGTTGCCCTCCAAGGCCGGAAGCCATATTGGACGGGTTCATGAAAATTCAGGAACTGGTAGGCCAGGAAAGCATCCGCAGAAGAAACGGTGAGCAATATAAAGCATTGCTGAATGGTTACGGAATACAGTAATAATAGAGAGAACAATGGCAATAACAAACGAATACATACAGCAGAAACTGACCGAAAAATTCGGGGACGCCGTTTATAATTTTGAAGAAAATTACGGCATGCTCAGTTTTGAAACACCCAAGGAGAACAACCTGAAACTGATGCAGTACCTGCAGGATGAGCCATCCCTGGGGTTTGGGTTCTTAACCGACCTCTGCGGGGTAAATTATCCGGATAATAAGGGAAGGGAGCTTGCTGTGGTGTATCACCTGCATAACCTACAGGAGAACGTGCGCATTCGTTTTAAAGTGTTTACTTCCATAGAGCATCCCGATGTTTTTACTGCGTCTAAATTGTATGCAGCGGCAGACTGGATGGAGCGTGAAACCTACGATTTCTATGGCGTGAATTTTATTGGTCATCCTAATCTAAAGAGAATCCTGAATGTAGATGAGATGGATTATTTCCCGCTGAGGAAAGAATATCCGCTGGAAGACCAGACGAGGATCGATAAAGACGATGAAATGTTTGGAAGGGGATAGGAACAGATTTTTTTAGACATCAAATAAATTAACCCCGTTGGGGTCTCGGGTATGAATGAGCACCATATAATATTACCGGAAGGGTCAATTGAAAAGCATACTACTACGCTGAACCTGGGTCCTACGCACCCTGCTACGCATGGGGTGTTTCAGAATATTATGGAACTGGATGGCGAGCGTGTGGTATCCAGCGAACAAACGGTCGGATATATCCATCGTGCTTTTGAGAAGATTGCAGAACGCAGGCCGCTGTACCAGATTACCCCGCTTACCGACCGCCTGAATTATTGCAGCAGCCCCATCAACAATATGGGCTGGCACCTTACCTGTGAGAAACTCCTTGGCGTAAAAACGCCCAAGCGCGTAGACTACCTGCGTGTGATCATTATGGAACTGTCGCGTATTGCGGATCACCTGATCTGTAACTCCATTGTTGGGGTGGATTCAGGTGCATTTACGGGATTCCTTTATGTAATGCAATACCGCGAATTGATATATGAAATATTTGAAGAAGTATGCGGCTCCCGCCTTACTACTAATATTGGGCGTATTGGCGGTTTTGAAAGGAATTTCTCTAATACGGCATTCACGAAACTCGAGAAATTCCTGAAAGAGTACCCGGTAGCGCTGGGAGAGCTGGAGAGCCTCCTGAAGCGCAACAGGATTTTTATGGACCGAACCATTGGCGGAGGTCCGATCAGTGCAGAGCGTGCGCTGAACTACGGTTTTACAGGACCTAACCTGCGTGCGGCAGGGGTAGACTACGATGTGCGTGTACACAGCCCGTACAGCAGTTACGAAGATTTTGATTTCACCATACCGGTAGGTAAAACCGGCGACAACTACGATCGTTTCCTGGTGCGCAACGAAGAAATGTGGCAGAGCATGCACATCATCAAACAGGCTTATCAGAAGATACAGGAATTCAAAGGTGAAGAAGCCGAAGTATACCATGCCAATGTTCCCGAATACTATCTTCCTAAAAAAGAAGATGTGTATACCAAGATGGAAGCGCTGATCTGGCATTTCAAAATCATTATGGGAGAAGTGGATATGCCAAAAGGCGAAGTATATCATTCGGTGGAAGGTGGAAATGGGGAGCTGGGATTCTACCTGATCAGTGACGGGGGAAGAACGCCATTCAGGCTGCATTTCCGCAGGCCATGCTTTATTTACTACCAGGCTTATCCGGAGATGGTAAAAGGAAGCATGCTGAGTGATGCAATCCTGACAATGAGTAGTCTCAACCTGATTGCAGGTGAGATGGACGCATAACAGATCAATACAGTTTTTAAGGTTTATAAAGCAGATGAGATGGTACAATTTTCACAAGAACAGTTAACAGAATTCAACCGGTTGGTGAGCCGTTATCCTGAGGGCAAACAGAAAAGTGCATTGCTTCCGGTATTGCATCTTGCGCAACAGAGTTTTGGCGGGTGGCTGAGCCCGGAAACACTGGATTATGTGGCAGAGCTGTTGAAGATCAAACCGATTGAAGTATATGAGGTGGCCACATTCTACAGCATGTACAATCTGAAACCTGTGGGCAAATATCTTTTTGAAGTTTGCCAGACCGGTCCTTGTATGATCAATGGCAGCGATGATATTGTAGCATACATCCGCGAGAAACTGGGTATTAAGCCGGGAGAAACAACTGCAGACGGATTATTCACTTTGAAAACGGTGGAATGCCTGGGAGCATGCGGATATGCGCCGATGATGCAGTTGGGAAAACATTACAGGGAGCACCTGACCAAAGCAAAAGTAGACGCCATTATTGAAGAATGCAGAAAAAATGCTGCAGCAAATAATTAAAATATGGGTGTAAAATTATTACTGGATAAAGCGCATGTAGAAGGTATCCGAAGCTTTGAAGTATATCGCCGGGAAGGCGGATACAGGGCTGTGGAAAAGGCTTTAAAGGAGATGAACCCTGAATCCATTGTGGAAGAAGTGAAGAAGAGTGGTTTGAGGGGAAGAGGCGGCGCCGGTTTCCCGGCGGGAATGAAATGGAGTTTTATTGCCAAACCGGAAGGCATGCCGCGTCACCTGGTATGCAATGCAGATGAGAGTGAGCCGGGAACATTCAAAGACAGGTACCTCATGGAACATATTCCGCACCTGTTGATTGAAGGGTTGATTATTTCTTCGTTTGCACTGGGAAGTAATGATACCTATATCTATATCCGCGGAGAATATGCATGGATTCCGGATATCCTGGAACAGGCGATTGAAGAAGCAAAGGCAAACGGCTTCCTTGGGAAGAATATCCTGGGTACGGGTTTTGATTGTAACATACACGTACAGCGTGGAGCGGGAGCCTATATCTGCGGAGAAGAAACCGCACTGATTGAATCCCTCGAAGGAAAGCGTGGTAACCCGCGCATCAAGCCGCCGTTCCCTGCGATCCAGGGTTTATGGCAGCGTCCTACAGTGGTGAACAACGTGGAAACCCTGAGTGCAGTTGTTCCAATCATTAACATAGGCGGTGAGGAATATGCTAAAATTGGCATTGGCAGATCAACCGGAACCAAATTGATATCTGCATGTGGTAATATTAATAAGCCGGGCGTGTATGAAATAGACATGACCATTTCTGTGGAAGAGTTTATTTATTCGGATGAATATTGTGGTGGAGTTGCCAACGGCAAAAAGCTGAAAGCATGTATTCCCGGCGGATCATCTGTTCCCGTGCTTCCGGCCAATCTCCTGCTGAAAACCGCCAAGGGCGAACCAAGACTGATGAACTATGAAAGCCTGGCTGATGGTGGTTTTGCCACAGGTTCATCCATGGGTTCCGGCGGGTTTATTGTACTGGACGAAGACCAATGTATTGTGAAGCATACGTATACCCTGGCGCGTTTCTACCGTCATGAGAGTTGTGGACAGTGCTCACCCTGCAGGGAGGGGACCGGCTGGATGGAGAAGATCCTGAAGAAAATAGACGAAGGGCAGGGAAAAATGAGCGACATCGATCTTCTTTGGGATATACAGCGTAAGATAGAAGGGAATACCATTTGTCCGTTGGGTGATGCGGCAGCATGGCCGGTGGCCGCTGCAATCCGTCATTTCAGGGACGAATTTGAATGGCATATACAACATCCGGAAGAGGCTCAGAAAAGAAATTACGGACTGGCGCATTACGCCGATCCGATTCATGTACCAGCTTAATTAGATTATGTCTGAACAACCTTTATTTAAAGTAACGATCGATAATATTACGATTGAAGTGCCTGCGGGAACAACCATCCTGAATGCAGCGCGCAAGATTGGTGGTGAAGTTGCTCCTCCGGCAATGTGTTATTACAGTAAGCTGGAAGGAAGTGGTGGTAAATGCCGCACCTGTCTGGTGGAAGTAAGCAAGGGATCAGAAAAAGACCCCCGCCCCATGCCTAAGCTGGTGGCAAGTTGCAGAACAACCGTGATGGATGGCATGGAAGTAAAAAATATTACCAGTGAAAAAGTGATTGACGCCAGGAATGGTGTGGTGGAGTTTCTGCTGATCAATCATCCGCTCGACTGTCCTGTTTGCGATCAGGCGGGCGAATGTCATTTGCAGGACCTGAGTTATAATCACGGAAAAGAAGGAACCCGGTTTGAGTTTCAGAAAAGAACATTCAAAAAACATGACCTCGGTCCGTACATACAATTGCACATGACGCGTTGCATTCTCTGTTACCGTTGTGTATTTACAGCAGACCAGTTGACCGGAAAACGCGAGCATGGTGTGCTCGACAGGGGAGACCATGCGGAAATTGCAACCTTTATTGAGAAGAGTCTCGACAATGAATTTATCGGAAACGTAATTGATGTATGTCCGGTGGGTGCACTGACCGATAAGACCTTCCGGTTTAAAAACAGGGTATGGTTCCTGAAACCCATGGATGCACACCGCGATTGCCCAACCTGTAGCGGTAAAGTAACGCTGTGGAACAGGGGCGACGAAGTGTACCGTGTTACCGCAAGAAAAGACCAGTGGGGAGAAGTGGAAGACTGGATCTGCAATACCTGCAGATTCGAAAAAAAGAATACCGGCGACTGGGTGATTGAAGGACCAAGACTGATAGACCGGCACTCTGTGATTGCGCAGGGCCATTATGCAGGATCCATTGGTATGCACAAACCAAAAGAAACATTTGAGGCTGTACACAACGGACGGAAGCCTAAACTGTTGATGGATATACATTCGGTGAGTAATGTAAACAGGCCGGAAATAACGTTGAGCAAGCTGGACCGCCCTGCGCATTCCACCGACTTTAAACCTAACCAAGACTAATTGATATACGATGACACTATTGGCATTTGACTGGGCATTTTTACTGGAAAAACTGATTCTGATTGCAATCATTGTTTTAGCCAGTTTAGGTATTGCACTTTATACCACTTTTGCAGAACGTAAAGTGGCGGGTGCATTGCAGGATCGTCCGGGTCCGAACAGGGCCGGCCCCTTTGGATTGTTTCAGCCGTTTGCGGATGGTCTGAAGCTGATCATGAAGGAGGAGATCATTCCCAACACATCCAATAAAGGGCTTTTTATACTGGGACCCGGACTGGCCATGACCGCTGCCCTGATGACCTGTGCCGTGATTCCATGGAGCAGTTATATTGAAATAGGAGGCCGTAAGATTGATTTGCAGGTGGCCGATATCAATATTGGAGTGCTGTATGTATTTGGCGTAGTGAGCCTTGGCGTGTATGGTATTATGATCGGAGGCTGGGCATCCAACAATAAATTTTCCCTGATGGCCGCGCTCCGCGGTGCATCGCAGGCCATTAGCTATGAACTGGCCATGGGGCTTTCCCTGATAGCCGTACTCATGATCTCCGGCTCATTGAGTCTGAAAACAATTGTAGAAGGGCAAATGGCTGATGGCGGGTTATGGAATATCATCTATCAGCCACTCGGATTCATCATCTTCTTTATTTGTGCACTGGCAGAGTGTAACAGAACACCGTTCGACCTGCCGGAAGCGGAGAACGAACTGAACATGGGATACCACCAGGAATATTCCTCCATGAAACTGGGCTTCTACCTGTTTTCAGAATATGTAAATATGATCATGAGCAGCGCAATCATGGCCTGCCTGTTTTTTGGCGGATATGATATTCCTTTCCTGGATGAAAGTACATTGCCGGTGAATACTGCAGCAATACTGGGTGTGGTGTCGATCCTGGTAAAGATTGTGTTTTTCCTGTTCCTGTTCATGTGGATCAGGTGGACCATACCGCGTTTCCGGTACGATCAGTTGATGAATATCGGCTGGAGAAACCTGATACCGCTGGCTTTGTTCAATATGCTGTTAACCGGCGCGGTTATTCTCTGGCAGCAGGGATAGGTTGAATAAAATTGGATACTCTGGCAGATAAAAATAATTTTGAAAACTTTTAGATAAAGCGATACATGCAAGCATTAACAAAAAGAAGGAAAGAGGTCAGCAGGGAGCCGATGACTTTTATGGAAAGGATCTATATTCCTTCTATCCTTAAAGGCATGGGCATTACCTTCAGTCACCTTTTCAAAAAACAGCCCACCATTCAATATCCCGAGCAGACACGAGAATTCAGTCCTGTTTTTCGCGGATTGCATGTACTGAACAGGGATGAGGAAGGACGCGAACGTTGCACTGCCTGCGGGTTGTGTGCAGTAGCCTGCCCGGCTGAAGCCATTACCATGGAAGCCGCCGAGCGTATGGAGGGTGAAGAGAACAGGTACAGAGAAGAGAAATATGCGGCGAAGTATGAAATCAATATGCTTCGTTGTATTTTCTGCGGGTTGTGCGAGGAAGCCTGTCCTAAAGATGCCATTTACCTGAGTGAAACCTTTGCGCCGGCAAATTTCAATAGAAAAGGATTTGTTTACAGTAAGGATGATCTGTTAATTCCGAATCCCAAAACGGAACCTGAAGCATATGCAAAAGCAAAGGGTCAACCACGGGCTAACAATTAATCATTGGTAATTCAATAAGATGAATACGATTCAAGTATTATTTTTCTTTTTAAGCGTACTGGCAATATTCAGCGCTGTAATGGTATTGGTAAGTAAGAATCCCGTACACAGTGTGTTGTGGCTCATTACTGTATTCTTTGCCATATCCGGACACTATATTCTGCTGAACGCACAGTTCCTGGCCATTGTAAACCTGATTGTATATGCAGGCGCCATCATGGTATTGTTCCTGTTCGTAATTATGCTGATGAACCTGAATGCAGATTCTGAACCCCGCAAAAATCTCTGGATGAAGCTGGCCGGCGTTATTTCGGGCGGATGTTTCCTGATGGTGTTGATTTCGCTGGTACGGCAAACAGTGGAGCTGACCGGGAAAACAGTGATGATGAAGGAAGGAAATATCGGTTTAATCAAGAACCTGGGTAAAGCCCTGTTCACAGATTTTGTAATCCCTTTTGAAATCAGCAGCGTATTGTTCCTGAGTGCAATGGTGGGCGCTGTTGTAATAGGAAAGAAAGATTAAAGATTATCAAATTTAGCATATGCCAATACAATACTATATCTACTTCTGTTTAACACTATTTTCGATCGGTATCATTGGGGTACTGACCAGGAAAAATGCAATCATTGTTTTCATGTGCGTGGAGCTGATGCTGAACGCGGTAAACCTGTTGCTCGTAGCATTCTCCAAAATGCATCATGGTGCAGCACTGGCTGGTAATCCTGCAACCACGGCGGGGATAGACGGGCAGTTGTTTGTATTCTTTATTATGGTGGTTGCTGCTGCGGAAGTAAGTGTGGGATTGGCCATTATTGTAATGATGTACCGGAACACCCATTCAGTGGACATTAACTTTTTGAACAGATTGAAAAATTAATATGAGTAAGATAGCATTTTTAGTTCCGCTTTTCCCTTTGCTGGGATTTCTGATCAACGGTTTGGGCAGGAAGTCGCTGTCGAAACCTGCTATTGGAATCATAGGTTCCGGAGCAATTTTACTTTCCTTCCTAACCTCCTGTTACCTCTTTACACTGGTTGCCGCAGGTGCAGGCGGGGAACAGCGTTTTGAAACGGTTGTTACCTTATTCAACTTTATTTCGGTGGACGCGTTTACCATACCGTTTGCCTTTCAGGTAGATCAGTTGTCGGTTTTGTTTTTACTGATCATCACCGGTATTGGTTTCCTGATTCATCTGTACTCCACTGCATACATGAAAGACGAGGAGTCGCATCATTATGGAAGGTATTTCGCCTACCTGAACCTCTTTGTGTTCTCCATGTTGCTCCTGGTAATGGGAGCCAACTATGTGATCATGTTCATCGGATGGGAGGGTGTAGGTCTTTGTTCTTACCTGCTAATCGGGTACTGGTTTAAAAACAACGATTATAATTACGCTGCCAAAAAAGCATTTATCATGAATCGCATCGGAGACCTCGGTTTTCTGCTGGCGGTGTTCTGGTTGTTGTTCCGATTGGGAACGGTAAACTATGGAGATGTATTTGCCAATGCAGATCGGCTTTCTGCTGCAGATATCACCGGCATTACCACATTGCTCTTTATCGGTGCCATGGGTAAGAGTGCACAGATTCCATTGTACACATGGCTGCCCGATGCCATGGCAGGCCCTACGCCGGTATCCGCTCTCATCCATGCTGCTACCATGGTTACCGCAGGTATTTATATGATTGCGCGCAGCAACATATTGTATACACTGGCGCCTGCAACACAAACACTGGTAGCAGTGATCGGTCTGGCAACAGCCGTGTTTGCTGCAACCATAGCGCTGAAACAAAACGATATTAAAAAAGTACTGGCTTATTCTACGGTGAGCCAATTGGGCTATATGTTTCTCGGATTGGGCGTTGGCGCTTATACTGGAGCCGTGTTCCATGTAATGACACACGCTTTCTTCAAGGCATTGTTATTCCTTGGTGCGGGTTCGGTGATTCATGCAATGCACCACGAACAGGATATCCGGAAAATGGGTAACCTCAAAAAATATATGCCTGTAACGCATATTACTTTCCTGTTGGCCTGCCTGGCCATTGCCGGTATTCCTCCATTCTCCGGATTCTTCTCCAAGGATGAGATACTGGCAGCCGCATTTGCCGTAAATCCATTGTACTACTACCTGGGTGTTGCCGGTGCGCTGATGACCGCCTTTTATATGTTCCGTTTGTATACCATGACTTTCCTCGGTAATTTCCGGGGCACCCATGAGCAGGAGCATCATTTGCAGGAGAGTCCTTCGGCCATGACCATTCCGTTGATTGTACTGGCCATTCTTTCTGTAGTGGGCGGCTTTATCGGTATTCCCGAAGCATTTGCGGCAAACAGCCACTGGCTGGAACATTTCCTGGCGCCGGTGTTTGCAGAGTCAGCAAAGCTGTCGGAAGCACATCACCTGAGCCATTCACAGGAATACCTCATGATGGGTACGGCTACAGTGCTGATCCTGGGAGTTATTTTATATGCAGTGGGCAGGTTTAAAAAATACACCGGTGAAAATGAACAGGAGGAGCAGGGGCTTGGAAAAGTACTGGCCAACAAATGGTACATGGATGAGTTGTATAACGCCGTTATTGTAAACCCGCTGAATGCATTTGCCGGGTTCTGTAAAAATGTGATTGAGAAGAGTGGTATTGATGGCGCCGTAAATGGGGTAGGCAAACTGGTAGCTTATGGTTCAAGGCAACTGAGGCTGGTACAGAGCGGCCAGGTAAGCAGTTATGTATTGATCATGGTACTGGCGATGGTGGTATTCTTCCTGATTTGGTTCAATGATGCAACCATCATCCGGTTTTTCAATAAATTATTTTAATTCGTTCATTAAGTATCTCCGCAACAATGATAGCCTTATTACTCATATTAATCCCTTTAGCAGCAGGACTGGCTTCCTTTGCTATGCAACAGGGTTCAGCAGCAAAGAAATTTTCCTTACTGGCATCGGTACTGACGCTGGCGTTGGCATTAGCCGCTGTTGGCAGTTCTTCAGCCATAGTATACGATGTAGCCTGGCTGAACGACCTTGGGAGCCGGTTCAGTTTAAAGATGGACGGACTGAGCAAACTGCTTGCACTGCTTACAGCCGTATCTTATCCATTGATTTTTGCGGCAGTATACAACAATGAGTATAAAAAGCCGGCTTCCTTCTACGGATTGATGCTGCTGGCACAGGCCGGTTTGATGGGTGTATTCCTGGCGGCAGATGTGTTGCTGTTTTATTTCTTCTGGGAACTGGCACTGATCCCGGTTTACTTTCTCTCTTCCATTTGGGGAGGGGAGAAACGAATTGCCGTTACGTTCAAATTCTTTGTATATACTTTTTTAGGCTCCCTGCTGATGCTGGCGGGAATCCTGTTGGTGTATTTCCAGACTACCGGACATTCCTTTTCAATGGAAGCTTTCTACCAGGTTAAACTGAGCGGCACTCAGCAAACGGTAGCTTTCTGGTTATTCTTCATCGCTTTTGCCATCAAGATGCCCATTTTCCCGCTGCACACCTGGCAGCCGGATGCATACGAACAATCTCCAACAGCGACTACCATGATCCTGAGTGGGGTGATGGTAAAAATGGGATTGTTTGCCGTGGTACGCTGGCTGTTGCCCATATTTCCCCAGGCCGCCCTGCAGTTTGGTAATGTGATTATGATCCTCTCTGTCGTAGGTATGTTGTATGCATCGCTGATTGCTATCCGGCAGGATGATATTAAACGACTGATTGCTTATTCTTCCATAGCGCATATTGGCCTGATGTGTGCGGCCCTGTTCTCGGGCAGCAAGTCCGGAGCGGAAGGCGCCATGATCCAGATGTTCAGCCATGGTATCAACGTGATCGGCATGTGGATCATTGCAGATCAGATTGAGCAAAAACTCGGCACAAGGAAAATGAGTGAACTCGGCGGACTGGCACAGAAAGCGCCGGCGATGGCTATATTGCTGGTGGTGATGGCACTGGCCAACATTGCCCTGCCGCTTACCAACGCTTTCATCGGAGAATTCCTGATGTTTAGCGGAATCTTCCAGTACAACATGTGGATGGCGGCAGCAGCAGGTATCAGCATTATCCTGGCGGCAGTATACACATTGAATATGGTGCAGAAAGTGATTTACGGAGCCATCAGCCCTGTTAGCGCCAATGCAGCAGACATCAGCGGAAATGTAAAACTGGCGTTGATCATTATTGCTGTGGTCATTATTGTATTCGGCGTGTTTCCGCAACCAATGATCGATTTAACAAAAGATACAGTAGCAGGCTTATTTGTAAAAAAGTAAATGAACATCTAACGTATTATGAACGCAATTATATTTTCAGCTGTTTTGGGTGTGGTGATGATGTTCAGTGGCATCATTCTCCGCAATAAATCTGCAGTTACTACAACGGCAATCGTTTCTCTGCTGGTTTTATTACTGGCCAATCTTTGTAATATTTACAGTGTGTTTTCCATTAATATAGATACACACGGCCTGTTGCATTTCAATAAGTTCGGATTGTTCTTTAACTCCATTCTGATCGCTGCAGCCTTATTGTTTGTATTGCTCAGCGGAAAAGATATTGAAAAGGCAGGCGCCAATGTATCCGATTACTATGCACTGATCTTCTTTGTGCTTTGCGGTACCAGCATCCTGACTTCGTTCAACGGGTTGCTGATGTTGTTTCTGGGAATTGAGATCATGACCATTCCTTTGTACATACTGACCGGCGCAGACAAGCGCAACCTGAAAAGCAACGAGGCCTCCCTGAAATACTTCCTGATGGGATGTTTTTCTACCGGTATCATGCTCATGGGTATTGCGCTGGTATATGGCGCCACCGGGTCTTTCTCCCTGAATGTGGCGGCCTCTTCACCAGCATCTGCCGGAATGCCTGCTTCCTCCTTTTTACAAATGGCGGGTTTAATCCTGTTGTTTGTATCCATGTGTTTTAAAGTATCTGCGGCTCCGTTCCATTTCTGGACCCCAGATGTATATGATGGCGCACCAAGTGTGTTTACTTCCTTCATGGCCACCATCGTAAAAGCAGCCGGTTTCTTTGCTTTCTTGAATCTCTTCGAATCCAATGCGCAATTACTGGGACCCACCTGGAAGCTCCTGATGTCATTTGTTATTATTGCTACCCTGTTGATTGGTAATATCACAGCCGTATTCCAGCAAAGTATCAAGCGAATGATGGCTTATTCGAGTATTGCACAAGCCGGCTTTATGTTGTTTGCCTTGTATAGCTTCAATGATCTGGCCAAAGAGGGGATCCTGTTGTATGCAGTGGCATATTGTTTGGCCACCATCGGGTTCTTTGCAGTGCTGATTAAAGTGAAGGACTATACTTTTGACGGATTCAACGGACTCGCAAAAACCCAGCCGGTTCTTGCCTTCAGCGCAACCGTGTTCCTGATGTCCCTGGCCGGAATTCCTTTAACTGCCGGCTTCTTTGCAAAATACTATATGCTGGCATCCGTGGTAAAATCCGGCGGCTCCCTGTGGATTGTGGTGGTAGCCGTACTCTTTGCCGCCATCAGCGTGTACTATTATTTTAAGGTAATCCAGGCCATGTATTTCAGGGAAGGCCAGCCCGAAACGCTGGAAATCACCGGATCCTTCAAAACCGGCCTGGTTCTGGTTGCCGCTGCCGTAATATTGGTCGGCGTTCTTCCTTCAATAGTGCTCAATTGGTTCTATTTTTAACCACTCTTCATAATTTAAGGGGCCGCATTGCCGGTTTACACAATCTCCTGTTACCTTTAAGGTGTATAGTTGATGTAAACTGAAATTCATGACTGCGTTTGATTCATTTAACCTGGCCTGGCGGACTGTCCGCAGTAATAAGCTGAGAGCCGGTATTACCATTGCCATTATTGCATTTGGTATTATGGCCCTGATTGGCATTATTACAGCCATAGAAGCCATGAATCAGAGCCTGAAAGAGAGTTTCTCCTCTATGGGCGCCAATGCCTTCAGTATCCGTTTTAAAGAGTCCAGGGCCCGGTTTGGCCCGGGAGACGGAGACGGGGTGGAAAAGACCAAGCGCGGTCTGAAAAAGAAGAAGTCGAACCTTGGCAAACCCATCCGCCTGGAGGAAGCCGAGTTTTTCAAAGCCAATTACCAGTTTCCCGGAGCAGCGGTGGCTATTTATCGCAGAGGTCCCAGTTCGCAGGAATTGCACTATAAGGATAAGAAAACCAATCCCCAGATCACTGTTTGGGGGGGAGATGAGAATTATCTTGCTGTAAATGGCTATACCATCAACCTCGGAAGAAACCTTAATAGCCTGGATGTTCAGAGTGGAAGAAATGTTTGCCTCATCGGCAGCAATGTGGCTACTAAGTTGTTTGGGGATAAGCCCGAAAAATGCATAGATAAAATCATCCGGGTCGGCAGCAACCCTTACCGGGTAATCGGCCTGCTCAAGAGCAAGGGTTCGAGTGCCATGCTCCGCCAGGATGATATGGTGCTTACATCCTACACCAACGTACGCAAATTCACCAATACAGCCGCCTCCTATCTGTTGGGCGTTATTGTACAGAATATTAATGAGTTGCCGGTAGCAACAGACGAAGCTACTGCTGTTTTCAGGGCGGTACGCAAGCTGGAACCGGTGGAGGAAAATAATTTTGTGATCGAAAAGAGCGACAAGTTTGCCGAAATGTTTATCGGCTTCCTGGGCAGCATTACCGGAGCGGCCAGCGCTATTGGTTTAATAACCCTGATCGGCGCAGCCATTGGCCTGATGAACATCATGCTGGTAGCCGTGAATGAGCGGACCAAAGAAGTGGGCCTGATCAAAGCCATCGGTGGTAAGAGCCGGTATGTGCGCCAGCAGTTCTTATTTGAAAGCATGATCATCAGCCTGCTGGGCGCCATCTGCGGTATCATACTTGGGGTACTGGTCGGCAACCTGTTCGGCATCATTCTGAACACAGGGTTTGTAGTGCCATGGGTATGGGTAGCCATTGGCATCATCATTTGTTCCCTGGTAGGGCTGGGTGCGGGAATTTACCCTGCAATGAAGGCAGCCAGGCTGAACCCGATTGTTGCACTGCGGTACGAGTAATTATTTGTTTTTGTTGAACTCCTTCAGCTTATCGTTGATATAGTACTTGATGTCTTCTTCTGTTTTATTGGCCCTCAGCCACTCATAGGAAGGACGGTATAACTGCATGAACATATGCAGAGCCTCGTCTTTTAAGCCGCTGTATCTGGTAACCAGGGCAGGCGGAAAGCGATAGTTGATATAGGCTTCGCGTTCGTTGGTTTCAAAAAAAGCCTGGGCCTTTCTTTTATTTCTTTCCTTGCGTGAAAAATGGTCAATATTCAATGCGATACCCGCACCGGAATTGGAACCGGACACAGTCGGAATTTTATAGTTCACGATGTTTTCCATGAAATCGGTTCTTCTTTCCATACTGTCTAACTGGTACGCATTCATGCCTCTTGCAGTAACCGTTACATTCCCCAAAGAGCGCACCAGGGGTGCTAGTTCCAGGAACAGGGTATCGTTCTTCAGTAACTTCTGCTGAAAGTTGATGGTGTCGAAATAATAACCAACTGCGGCAAAGGAGAGTACCTGATCGTTCACCAGTTCAATCTTAAAGATTCCCCGGCTGTTGGTCATTACCGTTCTTTTTGTATTCAGATTTGAAACACTGGCCAGTACAACCGGTTCTTTGGTAGTACTGTCGGTTAAAACACCAACAATCATATTCTTCTTTTGTGCCTGAACTGAACAGGAAAATATGACTACAAAAAACAAGGACAAGGATATTCGCATCACAGATTTTTTTACGAAGGTAGTAAATAAAAAAACCTCACAGATTTTCATGTCTGTGAGGTTGAATTGAATGAATAGGCGTACTCCTTATTTAGGATCCAGCGCTACTTTGATTTTCTCGGAAAGATCCTGTAAATGAACCCTGCTCAGTTTGTCTCCAAATCCTGCTGCGGCAGCATTAATCTGAGTACGCAGACCGGTTAACTGCGCGCGTACAATGGCAGGTATATCGGTTTTCTTCAGGTCTGTTGGGGCACTGGCACCAAAGAAAGAGATGGTGATTGTACCTGTGGAGGAAGCCGGCGGGTTCAGGATATTAACCAGGCGGTCTACATAAGATTTTTGCAGCAGCCTGCGGTAGGTATCGATGCTTTTTTTACTGTTTAGTTCGCTGAAAATACCACCCTGTACATCGTTCAGCATTTCAAAAACAGTATAGGCTTTATCTGTACCAAAACGCTCGGAACTGAGCTGCAGGCGGTGTAATCTGTCTCCGCTTACCAGGGAACCTAAAACGCCGTCTTGTGCATTCATCACCGGATCATTGCTAACAGGGTTGTTGAACCTGTTCCAGAGGCTGCGGTCGATCAGCCAATGCGGTGTTTCGAACAGTTGTTTGTTCAAAAATGCAACGGCTTCTTTCTGACGAAACTTTGGCGTTATTTCATAAACCGCTTCGTCCTGATCGGAAGTTTTAAAGGTTTCATAAACGCCGGCAACATTGGCAGTTACATGGCCCATATAACGACGGAACTGGCCCAGCAACTGACCATACATGGTGCTGATGTTTTCATACTGATCGGCGTCTTCTTTGGTCCATTCGGGTAGCCCTTTGATGATGCGTTTCAGGTTCATAATACCATATTCACTGGCTTTCACCGCATTGTCGCTGAGGTCTTCGCTCTGGCTTCTGGGATCAGCCCTGTTGCCCATTTCATAAGTGCCAAACCAACGACGGGGATTCTCTTTCAGTGCGGTAGTAACCAGCTTGCTGCTGTTGATTTTGGTTTCCTCATCGGTAGCGCCCGGAATGAACCCGTAGCCCCACTGAACAGCCCATTTGTCATAATCTCCGATGCGGGGATATAAACCAACGCGGCTGATATTGTCTTCCGGCTGTGCCACATAGTTGAAGCGGGCATAGTCCATGATGGATGCAGTATGGCCATTGGCTTCCACCCAGGCTTTATCTCTCAGTTTATCAACAGGTGTTTTGCTGCTGCTGCCCATGTTGTGCATCAGGCCCAGTGTATGACCTACTTCGTGAGAAGAAACGAAACGGATCAGGTCGCCCATCAGGGCTTCATCGTATTTCATTTTGCGGGAACCCGGATCAACTGCTGCAGTTTGTACCATGTACCAGTCGTGAACCAGCTTCATTACGTTGTGGTACCAGCCGATATGGCTTTCCAGGATCTCGCCGCTACGGGGATCGTGTACATTGGGGCCATAGGCATTTTCAATATCGGAAGCAAAATAACGGACAACGGAGAAACGGGCGTCTTCGGTACTCATGGTGCTGTCGTTCTCGGGCCATTCTTTACCCATGATGGCATTTTTGAAGCCGGCTTTTTCAAAGGCAGCCTGCCAGTCGTTGATACCGGCAATCAGGTGCTTCCGCCATATCTTGGGGGTAGCAGGGTCAATGTAATAGATAATGGGCTTTTTAGGCTCCACCAGTTCGCCTTTTCTCCATTTCTCCCACTCGCCGTCTTTGGGCTCCAGGCGCCAGCGAACGGCAAAACGTACATTCTCCACCTGTTGCTGCTGATCGCTGTAGCGAACAAAATCATCCGGGAAGAAACCAACCCGTTTGTCCCAGATTCTGCGCTGCATTGGCACTTTGGGCAATAATAGCAGGGAGGTGTTCAACTCCATGGTTACGGCACCGGCATCGTTTGCAGCAGGAATATTGGCCGAAGGGATACCGGCAGGAGCCGCGCCACCACCCATTGCGGGGCTGGACGAAAATGTTTTGACTGATCTGATTTCGGTATTGATCGGATAGGTGGAGATTTTGCTGATAAAGGATCTGTCCGGGGCCAGGGCGGTAAGGTTGTACCGGCGTTTGCTGGCAGGACGGATGCTTACCGTCTGGTTGTCTCCTTTAAAGAAATCCGTTACATCAATCACAACAGAGGCGGAGTCTTTGCCGAAAGCTGCAACCGGAAAGGAGGCTGCAATGGAATTCACATTGGAGTTGCTGACAGCCTGGTAGATTTTCTGGTCTGCATCGGCTGTGTTTACCAGTGTAATGGTGCGAAGGAAAACGGTGTTGGAAGGTCCTTTTTCGAAGGTAATGGTTTGCTGATTGGCAATTTCACCGCCATAACCGGCACCGGCAGGAACCTTTGCAAAACGAGCTACAGCAAGGATTTCACGGCCAAGAATGGAGTCGGCAATTTCGAAATAGTACTTTTCTTCGATCTTGTGTACGGTGAACAATCCTTTTTGGGTAACGGCCTTATCGGTGATCACCTCTTTATACGGTTTAGGGCCGGTACGGGCGGCCGGAACATTGTTGGGGCCACCGGCCGGAGCGCCGGGAAGCTGCCCGTTGGGTGGGGTTTGAGGGCGTTGCTGTGCAATCATGGAAGCTGCAAACAGCAGGGCCGCAGATGATAAGAGGATTTTCTTCATTGCTAAATAGATGATTTTTTATGAAGTAAAGGTAACTATGTGAACATATCAATAATTTTTTTAGTGGCTACTTGGGATGAGTGGTTCGCAGGAAGGGGAAAAAATCGGCAAAACCGCCCGATCGGGCACGTATAAAGCATTTTAGTCATTTGGGCTGATGCCGGAATTTGAATAAGTTTCTACCGATCGAATTTGCTGCTTTAAATAAAATACCTAATTTGTAAGCCCTTTTGGATGCGAACAAATTCTTTTGATTATTTCAAAACATTTTTCAGTAGCATTGTGAGGTAATTTTAAAACCAACTGTAATTTTTAAAAAAAACAAAATCAATTGAGTCATGGCTGAAACAAAACCAACCGCAGCAGCAAAGAGTGCATCTTCAGTTCAACCGAAGAAGAGCAGCAACATTATTTCCTGGATTGCTCCATTTGCAGGAATTGTATTGGGTTACATTATCTGGAGATTTGTATTGGGTGCTGACAACAACTTTACCAATCCTGATTTAACCGGCGGTTTCTGGCCCAACCACAAAGGACCTAAAACCGGCTTAAGCAAAATGTATGAAGGTGGTATCGTTGTACCTGTATTGATTGGTAACTTCATCATCGTTATCATTTTCGTAATTGAGCGTTTACTGACTGTTATGAAGGCTGCTGGTACCGGAAGCAACACTGAGTTTGTTCGTACCGTACAATTTCACCTGGCCAACAAAGATGTAGACAAGGCTTTGGCAGCTTGCGATAAGCAAAAAGGATCTGTAGGTAATGTGATGAAAGCCGGTCTGAAAAAGTACAAGGAAATGATTACCAATACAGAACTGGAAACAGAACAAAAAGTATTGAATATTCAAAAAGAAATTGAAGAAGCAACTGCACTGGAACTGCCTATGCTGGAAAAGAACCTGGTATTCCTTTCTACCATTGCATCCGTTGCAACCCTCCTCGGTCTGTTCGGTACCGTATTGGGTATGATCAAATCATTCTCTGCGTTAGGTGATGAAGGTGGTGGTGATGCTGCACGTGAACTGTCTAAAGGTATTTCCGAGGCGTTGTTCAACACCGCACTGGGTATCGGTACTTCAGCGGTAGCGATCATCATGTACAACGTATTTACTACTCGTATTGATGGTATCACTTACGGTATTGATGAATCTGGTTTCACATTAACACAAAGCTTTGCGGCTAACTACAAATAGTCGGTCTTTTTTTGTGAAAAAAGCGAAGTTTTGAATCTTATTTGTGAAATAGTTAAAAAATAAACAATGGGTAGAGCCAAATTACCTCGTAAGAGTACGAGTATAGATATGACGGCGATGTGCGATGTGGCCTTTCTCTTGTTGTCGTTCTTTATCTTAACGACCAAGTTTAAGCCTGCAGAAGCAATAGCTGTTACTACGCCCAATTCAGTAGCCGCAAAGGTTGCGCCGCAGAAGGATTATGTAATGGTTATTCTGGATAAAAATGGCAAAGTGTTTCTTGAAATGGACGACGAATCCAAGAAAGAAGTGATGGCCAACAGTCTGAATACCATGAAAAATCTGAATATGAGTGTTCCTGCTTTCAAAAAAGCCCTGTTTTTTGGAGCACCTTTCAGCGGTATGGCTTCATTCCTGAACTTACCGGAAGATCAGCGTAAAGGCGAAAGCCTCCCTGGTATCCCGGTTCAGGATACAGCCAACAACGAACTGTCTACCTGGATGCGTGTAGTAAAAGATGCATATATGGGCCAGAAAGAACCTGCTTTCCTGTTAAAAGGAGACAATATGGCCAAGTTCCCTGCATTTAAGGCGATCATTGATGCGTTCAAGAAGAATGATATCCTGAAGTTTCAGATGATTACCAATCCGGAAGCAGCTCCGGTGGGAACGGATTTATGGAAACTGAATCAATCCGGACAAAAGATTGAGGAGTAATATTTTAAACGAAAACTAAATTCTACCGACATGGCAGAAATGGATACCTCGGGCGGCGGCGGACATAAGAAAGGCCCCGGCGTCAAGAAAGGGAAAAAATTATCAACCAGGGTTGACTTAACACCCATGGTGGACTTAGGTTTCTTGTTGATTACGTTTTTCATCTTCACCACAACAATGAGTCAGCCGACCGCTATGAAGCTCTTTTTACCAAAAGATGCAGATAAGCCGGAAGACCAGAATAAGGCGAAGGAATCAGGCGTTATCACCATTCTTCTGGGTAAGGACAACAATGTGTTCTACTTTGAAGGGCAACTGGATAACACTGCTTCGAATTTCAAATCATCTAACTTTAAGGATATCAGATCAGTCTTGATAGACAAAAAACGTCGTACACCTGAAAAGGACCTCGTTGTAGTTCTCAAGCCATCTTCTGAATGTACTTACAGGAATGTGGTTGATATTCTGGATGAAATGGCGATCAATGTGCTGAAGCGTTATGCACTGGTAGATATCTCACCAATTGAAGAAGAACTGGTGAAGCGATCACAGGCAGCAGGCGCAACAGCAGCGGTCAACTAAGCATCATCAAGCAACTAACTAATAATAACACTTTACAATGGACGTAAATAAAATTCTATCCGCCGATATTCTGGATATCATTTTCGAGGGCAGGAATAAGGAGTACGGTGCTTATGATTTACGTAAGACCTACAACAAGCGTATTACATATGCACTGATAGGGACTATGCTCATTTGCGCATTATTTCTTGTAACCTCCCTGGTTTCCGGCAACGGTAAGAAAGGTAAAACAGAATTGATCGTGCAGGATGTGTCGCTGGAGAACGTGCAGCAGGAAGAAAAACGACCTGAGCCACCGCCGCCGCCGCCACCACCTAAACAAGAACCTCCCAAAGTGGAGATCACTAAATTCACCCCTCCCAAAATTGTGAAGGATGAAGAAGTGAAAGAACAGGATGAAATCAAAGAGGTAGAAAAACTGGAAGATACCAAGATCGGTACCATCAATCAGGAAGGTACAAAAGATGAAGGTATCGTTGCTCCTCCCGTAGAATCCGGTACTGGTGTAGTTGAAGCCCCTAAACAGGAAGAAGACTATGACAAGGTATTTACCGTAGTACAGATTCCTGCAGAATTTCCTGGTGGATTGTCTTCATGGGCTAAGTACCTGGAACGTAACCTGAACAGGGATTTACCTGTGGAAAACGGTGCGCCTCCGGGAAAATACACGGTGATCGTTTCCTTCATTGTATCCAAAGACGGTAGCATCAGCGATGTAGTTGCTGAGAATGATCCGGGTTATGGAACAAAAGCGGAAGCAGTACGTGTTATTACTAAAGGACCAAAATGGAAGCCTGCAGTACAGAACGGTAGAAACGTAATCTATCGCCACAAGCAGAGCATTACCTTCATGGTTTCTGAAGAGTAATTTCATACAAACAGACTATACAGAGGCTGTCTCAAATGAGGCAGCCTTTTTTTTGCTTTATGGAAAAAATTGATTTGATGAATCACATATATAAATCAATTACCATGGAAAAGCAATTCATTCTGCAGAGCGATCTGCTCGACATCTTGTTTGACGGTAGAAATAAAAATTATGGCGCATATGAATTGCGCAAAAACTATAACCGTAGAATTACGAAAGCGATGGCCGGCACATTGCTCATTGTACTACTGTTTATTGCCGGCGTATTGCTTGCAGGGAAATCATCCAATGAAACGGCCAACCTGCTGCCGGTAACAGATATATTCCTGGAGTCTGTTGAAAAGCCTAAAGAAGAAGTACAGTTGCCGCCTGAAAAAAAAGAGCAGCCTAAACTGGAAACAGTAGCGGTAACTCCTCCCAAAATTGTGAAGGATGCGGAAGTTAATCCGGAGGATGAAGTAAAGCCGGTGGACGAACTGGAGCATGTACAGATCAGTAATTTCAATATGGAGGGGGATAAATCCGATGGCATCGTAGCTGCACCGGTAGAGCAATCCATTGCCGGAGTGGAAGCAATAAAGCCCGGGTTGGAAGAGGAGACGATCTTTTATACCGTTCAGGTACCGGCAGAGTTCCCCGGAGGAAAAGAGGGGTGGGTTAAATTTCTGCAGAAAAATCTGAATGGTTCCATCCCCGTAGAAAATGGGGCACCTCCGGCAAAATACACGGTGATCGTTTCCTTCATTGTATCCAAAGACGGCAGTATTAGCGATGTAGTTGCGGAGAACGATCCGGGTTACGGAACCAGGGCAGAAGCCATCCGGGTTATTGCGAAAGGACCTCATTGGAAACCGGCGATCCAGAATGGCCGTAACGTTATTTATCGGCACCGGCAGAGCATCACTTTCCAGGTAACGGAGGACTAGTACCAGGCCCGGAAGCGCCGGATGCAGCCAGTTTCTGTACCTTTGCAGCATGAACACAGTATTAAAGGGTTGGGACGATACCATTGTGGCGCTGGCAACCGCTCCGGGAATAGGAGCCATTGGTGTGATTCGGGTAAGTGGTCCACAGGCATTTGAAGTGATTGGTGGAATGTTCCCCTCCAAAAATCTGTTGGTTCAGCCCTCGCACACCCTGCATGTAGGTTTGCTGAAAGACAAAGACTATGTGCTGGACGAAGTGGTGCTGTCTTTATACCGGTCTCCTAAGTCGTATACCGGGGAGGATGTGATCGAAATCAGTTGTCATGGCTCGCCCTTCATACAGGAAAAAATCATCCAGGCAATAACCACCCGCGGTGTTCGGATGGCGAAACCGGGAGAGTTTACCCAACGGGCATTCCTGAAAGGGAAGATGGATCTGGCGCAGGCGGAAGCGGTGGCCGACCTGATTGCGAGCAATTCGGAAGCCAGCCAGCGGGCCGCCCTGCATACCATGCGCGGGGGCTTTTCCAGCGATCTGGCCAAATTGCGGGAATCTTTGATCAGCTTTTCTGCACTGATAGAACTGGAACTGGATTTTTCGCAAGAGGATGTGGAGTTTGCCGACCGCACCAAATTTAAAGTGCTGATTGATGAGTTGATGAACACTACCGGGCAGTTGGTTCAGTCGTTCAAACTGGGGAATGTGATCAAGAACGGTGTGCAGGTGGCGATTATCGGGAAACCCAACGCCGGGAAATCCACCCTGCTGAATACCCTGCTGAACGAGAACAGGGCCATTGTAAGTGATATTGCCGGCACCACCCGGGATACCATTGAAGAAGTGCTGAACATAGAAGGCGTATTGTTCCGCCTGATAGATACGGCGGGCATACGGGAACATACTACCGACAGTATTGAGCAGATAGGCGTGAGCAAGAGCAAGGAGAAAATGCGTTCCGCAGAAGTGGTGCTTTATTTGTTTGATGTGCAGGAAATGCAGCCTGCAGCATTACAACAGGTAGTAGATGAATTTAAGCAGGAGCAAATCAACTATATCCTCATAGGAAACAAGGCAGACACCGGAACAGAAAAACTGCAACAACAGTTCGGTGCATTCCCCGATGTCATTTTTATCTCAGCCAAATCGCACGAGAATATCGACCGGCTGAAAAAGAAGCTGGTAGAAGAAACCATTACTGGCAATATACACGCTGAGTCGACCATTGTTACCAACGCCCGCCATTATCAGGCTCTGATGCAACTGGCTGCATCCTTGCAGGAAGTGAAAGACGGGCTCGATAATCATATCCCCGGCGACCTGCTGGCCCTCGACATCCGGGAATGCCTGCATCACCTGGGTACCATCACCGGGCAAATTACCCACGAAGATCAACTGGATTTTATTTTTAGTAAGTTTTGTATCGGGAAGTGACGAGGCGAGCGTTAGCGAACCGAAGTCATCCCACAAGGTGGGATGGCTGTTTAGCAAAGATTGCGCGTTTACAGTGGTTTTCTTTCATTCTCAATGGATTGTACTTGCCTTTTCCTGCCTTTAGTAGCCAGATCTTAGTGACTATTCTGTTACTACTTTTTTATTGTACCTGATTTGGGAAGTGAGGGATGAATTATGGGTACCAATGATACGGTATGATATACAAAGGATGCTAATGATACGAATACTATGAATGATACGGTTGCGGAAATCCGGTGAAATTGGGTAGATAGGCCTAATAATAGATATTTTTATTTCGTATATTTAATAGTTACCTGCTATTTAAAACAGACACTAAATCATATTTATATGCCTTTTGACGGAAAAATTTTTAGAATATTGATTGCTTCGCCAGGTGATGTTGGAGAAGAGAGAAAT
>DATFAP010000008.1:0-31176 GCA_035254545.1 Sediminibacterium sp.
AAGAATTTTTATACATGTACAGAGAAAACGGGCAGGAGGCCGCCTATAAAGGCTCCAAACAATTTTCGCAGTGGGAGGTTCCCACTGCCAATGCTACCGGTTTTGGCGCCGCCGCCGACGACTATATGGAACGGGGCATCGATCTTAATGAACAACTGATCCGAAACAAACCGGCTACTTTCTTTTTCCGTATGAACAGCGATGCCATGGTCGGGGCGGGTATTTTCAGGGGAGATACCCTGATCGTAGACAGAAGCATCCGGGCCGTAAGCGGAAAGATTATCATCGCCGTTCTGGACGGAGAACTACTGGTACGACGGTTGGTGAAACAACCGAACAGCGTTACCCTCGCTGCAGAAAACAGCAGGTATGGAAATATTAGCCTGAACAGTTTCAACGACAGAGCCCATGTTTGGGGTGTAGTAACTTATTCAATACATGCGGCAACATGAAAGCCATTATAGATTGCAACAGTTTTTATTGCTCCTGTGAAAGGTTGTTTCAACCGGCCCTGGCCAACCGACCCGTGGTAGTACTCAGCAACAATGACGGCTGCATTATATCGCGCAGCGATGAGGCCAGGGTATTGGGGGTGGAAATGGCCGGCCCTTATTTTAAGGCCAAACTATTAATCCTGAAACATGGCGTAGCTACTTTTTCTTCCAACTACAACCTGTACGGAGACCTTAGCTGGCGGGTGATGGAAACCTTGCGCACCCTGCTTCCTCCCGGGGCGGTGGAAGTATATTCGGTGGATGAATGTTTTGTGGATCTGAGCCATATTCCCGATGAACAACTGCAATCATTTTCTACTCACCTCAAAGACACGGTAGAACAATGGACCGGCATTAAAGTATCCATCGGCGTGGCACCTACCAAGGTCTTGAGCAAGGTTGCCAACCGGCTGGCCAAAAAACACAAAGACATTACCAATTGCGTACTGGTACTCAATACAAAAAAGAAAATTGAACAGGCCCTCCAAAAAACGGAGGTAGAAGACATCTGGGGAGTAGGACGACAATATAGCACCAAACTTCGCTTGTATAATATCAATAATGCACTGGATCTGAGCAGGCAAAATATTGAATGGGCGTATCGGGTAATGGGTGGAGTTGTTGGCGTACGTCTCATTCGGGAGTTGAACGGAGATGAAAGCGTGCCAATGAATGAAGAGCGGCTCACCAAAAAAATGATCGCCACCACCCGCATGTTCGGTACCCCGGTAGGTACCCTTGCAGAAATCAGGGAAGCCATTGCCACTTATACCTCCAAAGCTGCAGAAAAACTAAGGCGGCAACATGGCGCCGCAGCAGTTATCAGTGTATTCATTGTACCAAAAGAACCTCCGCAAACCGGGCGGTTCCGGCACGGCCCTTCTGTAAGCGCTTATGTGCATCTTCCACAGGCCAGTTCTTCCACCAACGAACTGATCAAACCGGCGCTGGAAATGGCCGGACAAATTTTTGAACCGGGAACGCTGTATAAAAAGGCAGGGGTTATCCTGAGTAATATTGTGCCGGATTCATCTGTTCAGGGCAACCTGTTTACAGATCCCAAACCAGGTAAAAACAGGATGCTCATGAGCACCATCGACAATGTAAACTTCTCCATGCGCAACGATGTGGTAAAGTTTGCCGCATCGGGCACCACCCGCAACTGGAAAATGCGCCAGGAACTCCGGAGCCCGCGATATACAACACGCTGGGAAGAAATTTGTATCGTAAACTAGCTGTTATTGCACTGGAACCGGGAACTGCAGGAACAGTTCCTTCATACCTGCAGCAACCGCTTTGGGTAAATTCTTTTCTGCATCAGGCATAATGCCCTTGACGGTTCCCTCCCACAACAGGGTATTCTTTACTGCATCTACCATATGCAGTGTAACCGCACCTCTGCGATATCGTCCTACTTCTATTTCTTTGGACTCCCATTTATAGTTACGCTGACCAACATAGGTATATCGGCCATCCGTTTGCCAGTCTGTTTTCCGGGTTTGGATTTCCTCTTTAACCACTATCCCGATATTGATCAGCAGGTCGGGCCGGGCGGATGCAGTAAATCCGCGATGGGTCATTTCTGCCGTAACAGCATCTTTCAGATAACCCACCCTTTCTGCAAAATGAATGGAAACCGTATCTCCCGAAGCCTGCAATTCATAAAATCCGAATGTTTTGTATTGCCTGAAATCTGCGCCAGGCGCAGTTGTTACATTAGCCACCTTAATGGAGGAGCAGGCCACCAGAAAAACGGTTACCAGTAAGGAGAACAAATAGGTTTTCATATAACAGGTTTGAGATTGCTGTTATGAAAATACGCAAATTAGCTTACTACTTAGCCGCAACATTAATCACATATTTGGGAGGGGCGCTCTTTTGCAATTGGTTGACTTCTTTCGTATTGGATATCACCACATTGGAAACGGGCACCCCTTTTTGTTGGGTGAGGTACTTCATCACAGCCTCATTCCTTCGCAGCATTAAAGACTGTACCACAGGGTCAAGTTTATCTTTGCCAATCAACTGTACACATTTTTCTTCGGTAGACTGCAGGCTGCCCGAATTGCCCGTTCTTGCATTGATGTATTGTACAAAAAGGGAATCGTTATTGCTTACGCTGTCCGTGCGAAGCTTAACTTCCCTGCTGAATGCGTCATTGCCAATACCCAGGTATTTTTTCTTGCCTTCATAAACAGCCAGCGCTTCTCTTTCATCCTGAAGATTGGTCGCCTGAATCAGTTCCAGTTTAAGATCGGGCTTATCTGCAGCCACCCGTGCAAGACGGTCCAGTACGATCTGCTGGTTAGCCTGAATATCGGTTTGAACATATTCAAACTGTACCTCTTTAAAGTCTTCTTCCTTTCCGCCAAAAAGGTTGGCCAGCAGCCTGAACGGAGCGGTGGCTGCTTTTACAATCAGGTTCTTCACCACCTGCCAAACCACTCTGCCCCAACGGAATTTGGGATCATCCAGGCTCCCTTTTACAGGAATGTCCAGGTGAATATCCCCCTTCACGTCTTTCAATAGAGAAACAGCCAATGGCACAGGCAGGTTCATGGCAGTGGCATTCTTCACTTTTTTCCCCGTTTTGATTTGTTTTACGTCCAGCACATTTTTGCTATCGAGCTTTCCACCCATCACCGTAGTTCTGTTCACATAAGAAATGGTTCCCTGCAGGAAAGGAGTTGCCACATAATATTTGGAATAAGGATTAAAATCGGTGATCAGCAGGTCTTTGATGGAAGCATCTATATCAATGTCCTTATAATGCCGTGGATCTACTTTGAGCGTACCCTGCATTTTACCGGAGGTATTCAATCTTGCTTTTACGGCAAAAACCAGGAAGGGATTATTGCTGTTCAGCCGGTCGCTGCTCATATTCAGCGAGTCCAGCACATAGCGGAATTTATCTCCATGCGTATAATCAGTGAAAATACACTGCCCGCCGGTAATCCTGAGCCTGTTGATCTTATAATTGTTGACATCATATTCGCGAACAATTTCCTGTATATAAGAAGACATCATCAGGAAAATATTGGAATATACTTTAGAGGAAGTATCTCCGGATACTGCCAGCGGGGTTGTCATGATGCGCTCATAATTGAACCCCTTGTTGTACATGCTTACGCGTACAAAAGGGCGCTTCAAACTGATCTCACTGAAATTGAACATATTCCTGGCAGTGTTCAGCGTGTCAATTTTTACGGTTGCTTCTTCAATGGCGGTCAATAACTCACTGGTATTGTCTACCAGTGCAAATTTGCCTGCACTGATTTCTCCGGATGCTGCAATTGCAGTGGGTTGATGCAGATTTCCCTTCAGGCGGATATCTCCCCCGATCAAACCGTTCAGTGAATTGATTTTCAGGTAATCTTTCAGATGAGGGTACATAAACCCAATATTCACCCCTGCTGCCTTTGTTACTAAGACATAATCATAGGTATCGGCATTCAGTAAAAGATCGGCCTGGCCATTTCCGCCCGAGCCAAGAACAAAGGAAGCATGAACACGATAGAGCGGATCATTCCAGGCAATCTGCGGTACATGAATATTGACCTGCTTCAATTCAATCCGGGTCAGTGGTTTGGTATTGGTATACAGCATTTTCGCCTGTTCAATACGGATATTTCTCACCCAATACTTTGCGGGAGCGGTGGCGGTATCTTTCCTGCCGGCTGCATCATTGTATACAAATCTTTTCAGGAGATCGTCGTAGTTAAACCGGGTTCCTTTCTGAATTACCTGCACATAAGGTTGGCTGATCCGCAGAGATGTAATATCGTATTGCGCAGTCCAGAGTTTGTAAACGGCCAGGTTCAGTTCCAGCTCATTACATGCAAAAAAAACAGACTTTGATCCGGCTTCATTGATTTTCAGCCCGTTAGCCCTCAACTTCCCATTGAAAATATTGATGGAAAGTTGGTCCATCGTGATTTTCCTGCCCGTATACTCCTCACTGTGTTGCTCAATAAGGTACCTGGTGATCGGGGAGATAAACAACACCGTCAATACCAGCAGTACCATTAAAATACCTGTAACAAACAAGAAAGTCCTCAGTCCTTTTTTCATAATTGCGCTGTTTCTGACCGTTGCAAAACTACAAAATCGGACAGGGATAGTCCGGAGAGATCAATAACCGGGCCTTTTTCAAAAAATAACCGGCAAAATTGTCGGGTAATCGTAATTTCGCGCAATTCCTGAAGAAAATGAACCCGACACTCAACTCCAACGAATCAATCCCCTCCAAAAAGAAGAAAATTATTGTTTTAGGCAGTGGCCCAAACAGAATCGGGCAAGGCATTGAGTTCGATTATTGCTGCGTTCACGGCTTACTGGCCATTAAAGAATGTGGTTTTGAAGCCATCATGGTGAATTGTAACCCCGAAACCGTTTCCACCGATTTTGACATGGCCGATAAATTGTATTTCGAGCCGGTATTCTGGGAACACTTATGGGAGATCATTGAACTGGAGCAGCCCGATGGCGTGATTGTGCAACTGGGAGGTCAAACAGCATTGAAACTGGCCAAGCGTTTGCATGAGAAAGGGGTTCAATTAATGGGTACCTCTTTTGAAAACATGGATATCGCTGAAGACCGTGGTCGTTTCAGTGACCTGTTGAAAGAACTCAATATCCCTTATCCTGAATACGGTACTGCGTACAATGCAGAGGAAGCCATTGAAGTAGCCAACAGAGTCGGGTACCCGGTTCTTGTAAGACCCAGCTATGTAATCGGCGGGCAGCGGATGCGGATCGTCATCAACGACGAAGATGTGGAGAAAGCGGTAATCAGCCTCTTAAAGCATATCCCCGGAAATAAAATCCTGATTGACCATTTTCTCGACAGATGCCAGGAAGCGGAGGTAGACGCCATCTTTGACGGCGAGAACTTCCATATTATGGGAGTGATGGAACATATTGAACCTGCCGGCATTCACAGCGGGGACAGTAATGCGGTGCTACCTGCCTTCAATCTTACCCCTCTGGTGGTAGAAACCATGGAATACTATTCCGAAAAAATTGCCAAGGCTTTAAATATCAGGGGGCTGATCAATATTCAGTTTGCCATTAAGAACGATAAAGTATATGTGATCGAAGCCAACCCGCGTGCTTCCAGAACCACACCATTTATCGCCAAGGCTTACCAGATTCCTTACCTCAATATTGCCACCAAAGTAATGCTGGGAGAAGCTAAACTCTCAGAGTTTACCATGGAAAAGAAGATGGACGGGTACGCCATTAAAGAACCCGTGTTCAGTTTCGAAAAATTCCCTGGTGTAAACAAGGAGCTCGGGCCTGAAATGAAGAGTACCGGAGAAGCGATTCGTTTCATCAAGGATTTGAGAGATCCTTATTTCCGTACGCTCTATAAAGAGCGCAGTATGAACCTGAGTAAATAAGTAGATATACCTGTTTTATAACCTTTTTTAACGGCCACAGCTCTTGCTGTGGCTGTTTTATTTAGGTTGCGGGATGCAAAAAGTTTTTAAACCGATCCCCTGGTACCGTTTACCTTTTGTACGCGCTACGCTTGCTTTGATCACAGGCATAACGATAGGGCGATATGCAGCGATTGCCCCATTGTTCTTAACGGCAACTGCAGTAACAGTCACAGGTTTGTTTATTGGTTATCATCTCCTGTCTCTCCAACAACAATTCCGGATGCAATGGATTGCAGGAACAACGATCCACCTGGTATTTTGCTGTTTGGGTTGCCGGTTGATGCAACTGCATACCAAAACACCCCGGCCCTTTCTTCAACTCCCCATTCCTGTTATTGTACAGGAGCCTTTATCAAGGGCAGGTAAAACATTTAAAACAACAGGAGTAACGCCAACAGGAAAAACATTCCTGTATTTTTCAGATACCCGGGCAAACCCCGCAATACAACCGGGTACGGAACTATTGCTTTTAAAAAAGCCCGCCATCATTACTGCAACAGGAAATCCCGGCGGATTTAATTTCAGGGAATTTGCGGCAACACAGGAGATATTTTACCAGGTATTGCTGCATCCGGCCGAATTCAGGATCACAGGGAAGAGACCAACGGGGGTGATGGAACAATGGATTTTGACGCTGCAAAAAAAAATACTGCATACCCTGAACAGCTATATCCCCGGCAAAAAAGAAACTGCTGTAGCAGAAGCCCTTTTAATCGGGTACCGGAAAAATCTCGACAAAGAACTGCTGCAGGCATACAGCAACACAGGGGTGGTTCATATCATCGCCATCAGTGGCTTACACCTGGGGATGATTTATGGCCTGTTGCTTTTTTTGTTAAAACCGCTGAATGCCATCAAAGGATGTGGTTGGCTGAAACCACTGATCGTACTGTTGATTATCTGGGTATTCAGCATACTCACAGGAGCTTCCGCATCCATTTTAAGAGCGGCGGTCATGTTTAGTTTTGTAATCATTGGGGCAGAACTGCACAGGTCAACATTTCTCTTCAACAGCCTGGCCGCCGCTGCATGTTGTTTGCTCTGCTATAAGCCGTTGTTGCTTTGGGATATCGGATTCCAGCTTTCCTATGCCGCCGTTCTCGGTATCGGTCTTTTTGCCAAGCCCATTACGGGCCTGCTATTCACTCCCAACCGGCTATTGCAGCATTGCTGGCAGATGGCGGCCGTAACAATAGCGGCACAGTTGCTGACCCTGCCGCTGTTGCTGTACTATTTTCACCAGTTCCCTTACCTGTTTATATTGACCAATTTTATTGCCATACCCTTATCAGGCCTTATTCTTTATCTGGAAATTTTCCTGCTGATAATCAGCCCGTTCAATGCAGTTGCCCTATATGCCGGCCAATACACCGGCTTTTTGCTAAGCGTCATGAACCGGATCATCAGCAATGCCGCATTGATTCCATTTGGTGTGAGTGACCAAATACAGATTAACCTGGTACAAGTTGTTTTACTGTATCTGCTGATTGCAATGCTGGGGGTCTGGTTAATGCTGAAGCAACCACGGGCATTGCTGGCTGCGATGACCAGCCTGGTCGCATTTGCCGGAGTGGCTGTTTATGGAAAAATAACTGCAATGCAACAGCAGAAACTCATTGTATATGCAATACCCAAAACAACAGCCCTGGATATACTGGAAGGAAATACGCATCGGTACCTGGGGAGCCCGGCAGTATATAAAAGTCCGCTACTGGTCCGCAATTACCTGAACCCAACCAGAACATTGTACCGTGCCACCCGGGCAACTGCGTTAACAAATACGATTGTTCGTGCACCCTTCCTCTTCGGCGGCAGCAAGACCATTTTAATTGTCCGGCCCGGTCTCCCGTTTCCGTTCAAACCATTTCAGCACAAGATCGACCTGGTGATTATAAGCGGCAACCCCAATATAAAACTGGATGAAATTCACCGGTACACAAATAGCAAATATTATGTATTTGACAGCAGCAATGATTTGTGGAAAATAGAAAAATGGAAAAAAGAAGCAGAGAACTTACATTTGCGCCGTCATTCAGTACCCGATTCGGGTGCGTTTGAGTTCAATCTCTAAGCGACTACTTCCATTTAAACCGGCTACCGCCGCAAGTAACCACACATGCAAAAGAAAATTCAATCTGCACTGATTTCCGTTTTTTACAAAGACGGCCTGGAACCCATTGCCCGACAGTTACAGCAACTGGGAATCACTATTTACTCTACCGGAGGAACCCAGCAGTTCCTGGAAGACCTGGGCATTACCTGTGTACCGGTGGAAAGTTTAACAACTTACCCGTCTATTTTGGGTGGGAGGGTGAAGACTCTGCATCCGGCAGTGTTTGGCGGAATCCTGGGCAGAAGGTATGAGCCACAGGATCTGGTGGAAATGAAACAGTATAATATCCCGGAGATTGACCTGGTTATTGTGGACCTCTACCCCTTTGAAGAAACATTGAAAAATACCAGCGAAGAAAAAGCCATCATTGAAAAAATTGATATCGGCGGCCCTTCCATGATTCGTGCGGCGGCCAAAAATTTCAGAGACATTGCCGTCATTGCAGCCAAAGAAGATTATACCGCGCTGGAGCAGCTCCTGATTTCCCAAAAAGGAGAACTTTCATTGGAACAACGCAGGGCATTTGCCGCTAAAGCATTTGAAGTGGTGATGCACTATGATATTGCCATCAGCAATTATTTTAACCCTTTGCAGAAACAGGTATTGCGTTATGGAGAAAACCCGCACCAGAATGCCGTATTCAAAGGAGATCTTGCGGAAATATTCACCCAGCTCAACGGAAAGGAACTCTCCTATAATAATTTAGTGGATGTAGATGCAGCCATTCAACTGATCGGAGATTTCAGCGAGGCAAAGGAAGCGGTATTTGGCATCATCAAACATACCAATGTATGTGGTATTGCGGCAAGAGCATCTGTAAAGGAAAGCTGGGATGCAGCGCTTGCAGGAGATCCCGAAAGCGCGTTCGGGGGTGTACTGGTTTGCAACAAAACCATTAATGCAGCTACAGCCCAGGCCATCAACGAAATATTTTTTGAAGTACTGGTTGCTCCTTCCTTTGATGAGGAGGCACTGGCGATTCTGAAAAGCAAGAAGAACCGGATTCTGCTGCAATTAAAAGACAGTGGTTTCAAAACCACAAGGATGGTGAAATCGATCCTCAATGGTTCACTGGAGCAGGACAGCGATACAGGCAATTATGAAAAATGGGACGAAGTGGGCGGAAGGCCATCCACTGAATCGGAGAAAGCCAACCTGGTTTTCGCCAATATCGTATGTAAACATTTAAAAAGTAATGCCATCGCCCTGGTAAAAGATATGCAACTGGTAGGCAAGGGCTGCGGACAAACCAGCCGGGTAGACGCTTTACGCCATGCAATTGAAAAGGCACGGCAGTTCAAATTTAACCTGGAAGGAGCTGTACTGGCTTCTGATGCGTTCTTCCCGTTCAACGACTGTGTTCAGATTGCACATGCTGCAGGAATACAGGCCTTCATACAACCGGGCGGATCTGTAAGAGACAAAGACAGCATTGATTATACGGTTGAAAACGGCCTGGCCATGGTAATGACCGGAACAAGACATTTCAGGCACTAATGAATTCGTAGCTCAATTGAACAACAAGAAAAAAGCATATGCAGCATTAAGCATCACAAGTATTGTTTGGGGTACTTCGTGGATCGGCAGCAGGATTGCCGTACAATATACACCTGCATTTGAGGTAGCCGCTATCCGCCAGGGGCTGGCCGGTCTCTTATTTGTAGGGTTCTTCCTGATCAAAGGAGAAAAACTGCCTACCTGGCACCAGTTCAAATGGATGGCGATCATGTCGATCCTGTTATTTGTTTCTGCCAATGGCATGGCTACAATCGGGCTTAAATATATTTCAGGAGGGTTGGGCGCACTGATTGCTGCGCTCTACCCCCTGAGTGTAGTGATCATTGAACGTATTTTCTTCAAAAACAATAAAATAACCGGATTTACTTTTCTTGGAATCTTTCTGGGAATTGGCGGTATTGCCCTGGTCTTTTATGAAAATGCATTTCACCAGCAGGGGCCTGGTTATATTTTCGGTGTGGTGGTATCATTGATCGCCATGCTCAGTTGGAGCATCGGAACCATCATGATCACCCGGAAAAAACTGAACATTAATCCATATTATGCAACCGGCCTGCAGATGTTTTGTGCCTCTTTTTTCCTGGCAATCATGGCCGCTGTATCCGGGGATACGGTACCGATCAGCCGTATACCCATGCAAACATGGTTGTCTATCGGGTACCTTGTATTAATGGGATCAGTAGTTGCGTATGCCGCTTTTATTTATACCATGAAATACCTGGAGCCGTCTGTAGCAGCACTTTACGCCTATATCAATCCAATTGTGGCAACCATCATCGGCTCATTACTGATCAATGAAGCCCTCACTGCCAATATCATGATCGGATCTGTTATTACACTGGCAGGTGTTTATATAGTGAATCAAAGCCTGAAGAAGGAAAAAAAGGCATTGACAGAACCGATCGAATAATTTCAACGCGTAAGATTGCGCAGCAGGAAATCTGCATACATTTTTCTCCAGCCATCAAATGCAGGTTGTTCCGTTAAGAAGTTATTGTGGAAAATGGTGATGCATTCCCCGCCTGTAGTTTTGACGGTATCAAAATAATACTGAAGATCATCCGCCGCTTTTGCTATATCGGAGCGCTCCTGAAAAATAACTGTTGCATCCATATAACAGAACGGATGAATTTTAAGTGTAGTTACTTTATTAAGAGAAAGATCGAACCAGTAAAAAGGAGCGGCATACGATGCCCTGAATCCGTTGGCAACGGGGTATCCCATGGAATAATCCTGTTGAATACCGGCGGCCGATAACCGCTGATACGTATGGGGTAAACTCATCTGAATATAGTGTTGTCGCGAAACGGTTACCGCCTTTCCTGTGATGGAACGGAGGGTGGCGATCTCCTCCTGCAACAATGCCGTATTATTGCTGGATTGAACGGAGGGATGAATTCCCGTTGTATACATTGCTGCGTGGCGTCGGATCAATTGAATGAGCGCCTCCCGGTCGGGGTGCAGGTTTTTATCGGCCCCCTTTCGTTGCCTGGCCAGCAGAAAAAAATATACAGGCTTCAACTGCAGGCTGCTGTGTAACAGGTCCAGCCATTCATATACATCATAGGGATCCTTTTGTATTCCGCTCAGTACCTGCAGCCGCTCCGAGGTTGCTTGCATTTTCCCCTGCATAAAATCCCTGAAGAATCCGGCTACATTTCTGAAAGTGGAATGATACAGATAACTGTAAGCGATATCAATATCATAAGTAGGTACAAAAGAAAATGGTCGCCAGTATTTTACTTCCGGCTTATTCATAGCAGCAATAAAATACTGTTGGGTAATTTGCTGTACCCAAAGCTGGATCAGCGGCTGGTGCAGGAAGTTTTCCCGGAAAGCCAGGCTGTTTTCAACGGCATACCTGCCCAATGCATCATTGGTATGCGGCAGGTATTCTTCGTAACGGCTGATCAGGTAAAAAGCCGCGGCCAGGAAATCGAAAGGAAGATCACCAGGGGTCGGAAAAAATGCTTTCAGGCCCTGCCATTCAAAACATTCGATCTGTTGGGGCCGAATATCCTGCGCAGAGAGTAATCCATGCGGAACAACCTGCATAACCATTTTATCAGATTGCAGAACAGAGTAATTCATTTTGGGTCCGTTGTGTGCCAGCAACGTTTCCATTGAATCCGTCAGCGCCGTATCAAAAGGGAAGATGGTGGCTACGATATACTCCAGTCGCGGATGGGGCGCATCCGCATAAATCAACAAGGTTGTATCGGAATAGGTTTTCAAATTTGCTCAAAGGTTAAGCCTTTCGCTCTTCTTTCCAGCGCTCATTGAAGGTCTTTTTACTGAAGTCCAGTTCGCTTCTATGTGTAGTCCAGCCTTTAAATACGTTGTTTACGACCCAGTTCTTCATCCTCGCATTACCGCTATTCATCAATAACCTGCTAAGGCTGGCTGTTTTCCATGCCTGCCATGCCAGCCTCTCGGCCAGGCTGCTATTGCCCTGTTTCACTGCTTCATGCCGGTTGTGGAGCAACAATTCATGGAGGTTAATTCTTACAGGACAAACTTCTGTACAGTTGCCGCAGAGGGAAGACGCATAACTCAGGTGCTTGTATTCTTCCACGCCACGCAGGTAGGGCGTAATCACCTTACCGATCGGACCACTATAGGTGGTTTCATACGCATGCCCGCCAATGTTTTTGTATACGGGACAGGCATTCAGGCAGGCCCCGCAACGAATGCAATAGAGCGCCTCTCTTGCAACGGGATCGCTGAGCAGCCTGGTTCTTCCGTTGTCCAGCAAAATCACGATCATTTCTTCGGGGCCATCGGTTTCATTGGGCTGGCGCGGGCCAGACAGAATGGTGTTGTATACGGTTACTTTCTGACCTGTTCCAAAAGTGGAAAGCAGGGGCCAGAACAAATGCAGATCGTGTACAGAGGGGATTACTTTTTCTATACCCACCACCACAATATGTGTTTTAGGCCAGGCAGAGGTTAATCTTGCATTGCCTTCATTCTCCGTTAATGCAATACCGCCGATATCCGGCAAAATAAAATTGGCGCCGGTTACCCCAACCTCTGCCTGTACATATTTTTCGCGGAGTTTTTGCCGGGCCACCAGGGTTAATTCCTCCGGGGTTAACCCGCCGGGTGTACCCAGTTTTTGTGCAAAAAGTTTGGCTACATCCTCCTTGCTTTTATGCATGGCAGGTGTAACAATATGATAAGGAGGTTCACCATCCAATTGCTGAATATACTCTCCCAGGTCGGTTTCCACACTTTCAATGCCTTGTTCTTGCAGGTAACTATTCAGGTGAATTTCTTCCGTAACCATACTCTTGCTCTTCACAAGGGTTTTACAGTTCTTTTCACGACAGATAGCACCGATGTAATCCTGTGCCTGCCGGGTATCGCCGGCCCAAAGCACTCTTGCCCCCCGGGCTGTAATTTTCCGCTCAAATTCTTCCAGGTATGTATCGAGGTGCTCAATGGCATCCCATTTCCTGTTCTTTGCCGCTTCCCTGGTAATGTTTACATCGGTAAATTGTTGTTTACCCAACGGCACTACCGAATTGTATTTACCAATATTGAAATTGATCTTCCTGCGATGATCCAGGTCTGCAGCCCTGATGGTGCTTTTGGCTAAGAATGAGGCAGCGGTATTAATCATTGCTTCTATTATTTTTCATATGCGCTGCTGTTTCAGACAAAGCGTTGTAAAAATCCTCGCCATATTTTCTGATCAAAGCTTCTTTCAAAAAAACATACACCGGTACTTTCAGTTTTTTACCCAGGTTGCAGCCGCATTTGCAAAGGTCTTCCCTTGGCTGGTAATTCACATATTCCACATCAGGATCCCGCTTGCTTTTCCTGACAAGTATCGGGAACAGGTGACAGCTTACCGGTTTTTTCCAGTCCAGCTTCCCCTCATTATAGGCCTGTTCTATACCGCATTTAATAATGCCCATATCGTCTTTATAACCATAAGCACAAATGGCACCGTCTATGGTAGGTGTTACCCAGCCAAATTCCTGGTCGTATACATATTTACCGCCCCGCTTAACCTCGGCAATCCCCTCCTTAGTCATATACGGTTCAATCACTTCGTAAAATTCATCGAGCTTTTTCAGTTCCCACATTTCCATCGGCGCCCCGGCATCGCCATCTTCGCAGCAGCCGCCCTTGCACTTATTCAGGTCACAAACAAACTGCTCCTCCACTACTTCGTCGCTCACGAGAATATGATCAATTGCAATCATTGTAGAAAGTATATTTAAGTAAAGATAGGCGTTTAATTAACCGGGTCAATTGCCCCGCCATTTAAAACTATTGATCAGGTGTTTTACATCCTCTATCAGAAAACGGTTCACAATACCCAGGGAATCTGCATTAGGCGCTGCGTCGAAGTATAATGCACCCCGCAGAAAGTGGCGGGAAGAATCTGTCAGAAAAAACTGGTTGGCAGTAGCCACGTCTCCGCCAACAGTAAAGAAAACACCATTTACCTTATTGGGTGTATGGATCAGCGAATCATCTATTGAGTAGGCTTTGGAGCTGTGTTTGCCGGTCAGGGCAAAGGCATGCTTCACCAGCGTATCGAACTTATTGGTTCCGATATCCTTATAGCTCACATAAATTCTTCCGTTGAACTGCGGAAAATTCACATTAATCCACCAGGGATTTTCGGCTGATTCACCAAAGAACATACTGTCTTTGGTAATAGTGGCATATACCGGATACTCAAACGTATACGGGTAGCCCGGCTGCTCAAATAACCGGTATTTTTTTGGGGGGAATGATATCCGGAAATACCCGGTGGGTTTGGGGGTAAACGGACTGTTGCAGGAAACCAGGATACATCCGGCAACCGAAATACAAACCAGTAGACTGCTAATGTTTTTAACGACCTTATCCATTGCCCTATTCTCCTCTTTCCTTAATGGTCACCTTAATATGATTGATTCTGTTTTTGGCTACTTCCAATACCGTGAAATCAAAATCACCGGCATTCACAACTGCAGACTCCGCAGGTATTTCTCCGGCTAATTCCAGTACAAGGCCGGCCAGCGAATCGCTTTCCCCTTTTACCGAATCAAATGTATCTGCATCGAGGCCCATGATTTTGCATACATCATTGATCATGGTTTTACCTTCAAAAACATAATTGAGGTTATCCAGCTTTTTATAACCGGTTTCCTCATCATCAAACTCGTCTTTGATTTCTCCGATAATTTCTTCCAGGATATCTTCCAGCGTTACAATACCACTGGTTCCTCCAAATTCATCAACCACCACTGCAAAATGGATCCGCTTCGACTGAAATTCACTCAACAGATCATCAATCAGTTTCTGTTCGTGCACAAAATAAGGCGGGCGCAGCAGGGTCTTCCAGTTAAAATCACCGGGCTGATCGAGGTAAGGCAGGAGATCCTTGGTATGAATCATACCTACCACATTATCGAGCCCCTCCCTGTAAACGGGCAGGCGGCTGTAATGCAGCTCCCGAACGATATTCACCAGTTCGGCAAAACTGGTTTCTTCATCAATTCCATGCACATCCACCCGGGTTTTCATGATCTGTTTAACAGTGATATTGCCAAACTTCACAATCCCTTTAAGGATATTCTTTTCGTTTTCCGATGCTGTATTTTCCGTAGTTATATCGATGGCATGATCCAGTTCCTGCAAACTATAGGCCCCATTGGACCGGGTGGTCAGTTTCCGTTCAATGACGTCGGAGTATTTCACCAGCTTCCTGCTTAATCCGGAGGTGAGATAGGTAAGTATCTGAATGATGCCCCCAAAATCTTTCGCAAAGCGGATATTATTCTGAGTCGCAAGCACTTTGGGCATTACTTCCCCAAACAATACCAGTACAAACGACACCACCAGTACTTTAATTAAAAACTCCACCCAAACCGCATTAAACTGTTCGAAATTAAAAAGGTCATCAATCAGCAGGTTGGAGATGATAATAATAGTGATATTGATAAAGCTGCTGGCGATCAGCAATGAACCCAATAAAGTTTTGGGATCTTCCAGCAGGTCAACAATCCGCTGATACGGTGGCTGTTGCTTGGAACGGAGTACATTGATGTCTTTGTGAGTCAGGGAAAAAAAAGCCACTTCCGCACCCGATAATACAAAAGAGAGGAACAGCAGAAAGAACAGTACCATAATCAGTATGGTAGTCCCCTGTGCCTGCATAGCGGATAGTAAATGAACTGATGAAAGAAATCCAGTAACCGGGTGATGATCCAAAGCTGGTTGTTTTAATTAAAAAATGGACATTACGAAAAACCGTAAAGGCCTGTAAACATCACAAAAATATTGTTTCTATAACAATTAAAATGGAAGTGATTCCCCGGGATCGGATAAATTGGGTGCATCATCGCCAAACCCTTCCGGCCCGTCGCCCAAACCATGAAGTCCGGTACCGTCTGCCCGCTTATCGAGCATAATGAGGTTATCGCCAACCACTTCCGTGGCAAATTTTTTGTGGCCGTCCTTGTCTTCCCAGCTACGGGTCCTTAATCTGCCCTCTACATAGATCAGGCTACCTTTATGCAGGTATTTCTGCGCCAGTTCGGCCAACCCTCTCCACAAAACAACGGTATGCCATTCTGTTTGGGAAACCAGTTTACCGGTTCTGTCTTTATAGGTTTCTGTGGTAGCCAACGGGAACTTGGCCACGGCTATATTACCTTCCAGATGTTGAACATCGGGATCTTTACCCAGATTGCCAATCAACATTACCTTGTTTACGCCTCGCATAGAAGTACATTTTAGGTAGTTACGGTAAGTATCAGTTTAAAAATACCCTTTTTTTATAACAAAATAGCGGTTCGGTAAAAATTGCAATCCTAGGTACCCTGTTCCAGGTAGGCTGTAATAAACCGGGGGAAAGCCCGTTTTCGCATTTGGCTGCTATGGACCCAATCGAGCCCTTTGAGTGATTCCGGAATAGTTTTTAGCCGCACCCGGATAAATTGCCCGTTGATTTGCCGGTGTGTTAACTGCTGTTTCTGAGGAGTTGAAATGGCTTCGATCGCTGCATGCCGGATACTCAACTGAGCCTGCAACCAGGTCGTAACAGAGTTTTCACTCCAATGAATCGCTTTTCCTGATTCAACAAGGTAAAATTCGTGAAGCCCCTGCCAGATGTCTTTTTCTGTTCGTTGCCTGATTCCGATGGTCTCATTGTGCTGAAAAACAAAATAATAGAACCACCTGTTTTTCCGGAGAATGGTTTTCGATTTCAGTGGCAGGGTATTGACCCTTCCGGTACGCAGGGCCTCGCAGCTTTTGTGAAGCGGGCAGGAGGCGCAGAAGGGCAATGCGGGCTTACAAACAGTAGCCCCAAAATCCATGATGGCCTGATTATAGGTACCCGGCTCCGAGGTATCCAGCAAATCTGCAGCAAGGGAAGCAAAGAGCGCTTTACCGGTTGTTGTATCGGAGGGTTCTTCAATTCCAAAATAGCGGGAAATCACCCGAAATACGTTTCCATCCAGCACCGCATGCGGAAGCCGGAAAGCAAAAGAGGCAATCGCAGCGGCTGTATATGGCCCCACTCCTTTTAGTTTCAGGAGGGCCTCATAGGTTTGCGGAAACACACCCCCCAATTCAAAAGCAATATAGCGGGCCGTTACCAGCAGATTACGACATCGGCTGTAATAGCCCAGACCTTCCCATAATTTAAAAACAGCTTCATCTTTGGCGTTGGCCAGATCGGAAACAGAAGGGTAGGTTTGAATGAACCGGTTATAGTAAGACATGCCCTGCTCAACCCTAGTTTGCTGAAGTATTATTTCGCTGAGCCAGATTTTGTAGGGATCTTTCTCTCCCTTCCAGGGCATTTGCCGGGTATTTTCCTGTTGATTCCAGCGCAATAAACTGTCTGAAAAGCGCCGATTGGGCCTTTTTTGTAGTGTTTTCAGGGTATTTTTTGTAGCGTCTGTCAATTTTAAGAAGAAATTACCAAATATATAATCAAATTTACAATCGTAACTGATTGAATTATTTGAGAGAGTAACCACAAATTGGTAAATTTAGTTATATCTTTCTTGTGTATTTCAATCTTTTTATTTTACTTTAATCAGTATTCATAGATACAAAATCAATTACAAATGAGAAAATCTGATCTCATCAACAACATTTCCGAAAAAACCGGCATCCCGAAAGTGGATGTTCTGGTAACACTGGAAACCATGTTTAAAGAGGTGAAAGAAAGCCTGTCGCAGGGCCAGAATATTTATATACGTGGCTTCGGCAGCTTTATCACCAAAAAAAGGGCGGCAAAAATTGGCCGGAACATTAAGAAGAATATTGCCGTAGAAATTCCCGAGCATTATATTCCTGCATTTAAACCTGCCAAAGAATTCGTTGGTGAAGTAAAAAGCAGACGCAAGTAAGCTACCTTTGCCAAAAGAGAATCGCTAAGTGAAAAAACAACAACTTATTCTGGCGGCCATAGCTGTAGTAGTATGTGCAGGCCTTTATTTTGGAGGTAGAACCGTTCCTGTAAAAAGCAAAGACGCCCATTCGGCCGATGATGGTCACGGGCACGCTCCTGAAAAAATTGATTTCAGAAAGAATATCCTGGCAGAAGCCCTGTCTAAAATCACCCCTGAGCAGGCGCAAAGAATCAACGCATTAGAAAATACGGTTATACGCGGAGACGTAAAAGACCAGCAAATTCATGTATATCACCAACTGGCCAGGTTCTGGAAAGACTCGGCAGGATTGTTTGAACCATACGCATATTATACTTCCGAAGCTGCGAAGTTGGAAAATTCTGAAAAAAGCCTCACCTTTGCCGCCCGCTTGTTTTTAGACAGACTAATGGTGAGCGGGGAGCCTGCTATGCAAAACTGGCTGGCTGGCAACGCAAAAGTTCTTTTGGAAAATGCACTGAAAATCAATCCTGCTAATGATTCCAGCAAGATAGGGCTAGGTGCCTGTTATATTTTTGGTAACCTTAGTACCAACCCGATGGAGGGTATTTTACCGATTCGCGAAGTTGTTCAGCGAGACCCCGGTAATGTATACGGACAGATGGTTTTAGGTCTGGGGGGCAAAAAAAGCGGTCAGTTCGACAAAGCAATTGAGCGTTTTCAGGCCGTACTGAAAGTTGATCCGCAAAATGTAGAAGCTGTATTTCATATAGCCGAATCATACGATCTGAAAGGAGATAAAGCCAATGCAATCGCTTACTACGAAAAAGCAAAGCAAATGGTGAACATTCCGGAAGCGAAGGAAGAACTGAACAAACGAATCACTGAGTTGAGAAAATAAATTATTGTTTAACTATTTAAAATGTTCTGGTATGCCTTGTGGTAAGAAGAGAAAACGTCATAAAATTGCGACGCACAAAAGAAAAAAACGTTTAAGAAAGAACCGTCATAAGAAAAAGAATAAATAATTCTTTTATCTGTTGAACATATTTAAATGGGCTGTATCAACCGGTGCAGTCCATTTAATACTTATCTACATACTGTCGCTGAGTCCTTCTCTCCTGCAACTTTACTTCCTTTCCTTCCTTCAAGCAGCGACGATTTATAGTTTAAGTAGGTAGTCACTGTCCGCAATTGGACGGTGAATTTGTATTTTAAAGTTGCCAAAGTGAACAAAGAATTAATTATAAACGCAGCTCCAACCGGCGTGGAAATAGCTTTATTGGAAGATAAAAAGCTGGTTGAACTGCACAACGAAAGCTCCGACATGAACTTTGCCGTCGGGGACCTTTACCTGGGAAAGGTTAAAAAACTGATCCCGGGATTGAATGCTGCATTTGTGGATGTTGGCTTTGAAAAGGATGCTTTCCTGCACTATACCGACCTGAGCCCTTATGTAAGGTCCATCATCAAGTATACGCAGATGGCCATGAACGATAAGGACCCCAATGGTTTTGATTTTGCCAAATTCCAAACAGAACCGGAAATAGTAAAGACCGGAAAAATCAATGAAGTACTGGGTGGAAAGCCGAATATACTGGTACAGATTTTAAAGGAGCCGATAGCAGCAAAGGGCCCAAGACTAAGCTGCGAAATATCTTTACCCGGAAGATTTGTGGTGGTTACCCCTTTCAATGAAATTGTAGCCGTTTCCAAAAAGATTCATTCAGCGGAAGAAAGAAAGCGCCTCCACAAGATTGTGGAAGCCATCCGTCCTAAGAATTTCGGCATTATTGTAAGAACGGCAGCCGAAGGAAAAAGTACGGCGGAGTTGCATCAGGATTTGCTGGCCATTATTGAGAACTGGAAGAGTATCCAGGTGAATTTAAAGGGCGCAGTGGCTCCGGTACGCATATTGAGTGAAGAAACAAAAACAACCAGCATCCTGCGCGATCTGTTGAGTGCGGATTTCAATAAAGTGGTGGTAAACGATAAAAATCTTTTTACCGTAACGCAGAGTTACATTCAGCGAATTGCACCCGATAAAACAGATATTGTAACCCTCTTCCAGGGAAATGGTTTGCCGATCTTTGACCATTATGGTATTACCAAGCAGGTAAAATCCTCTTTTGGTAAAACCGTAAACCTCCCCAGCGGCGCTTACCTGATCATTGAGCACACGGAAGCCCTTCATGTAATTGATGTAAACAGTGGTTATAAGAGTGTAAGCAATAACCAGGAAGAAAATGCACTGCAAACCAATCTGGAGGCTGCCGAAGAAATATCCCGGCAACTGCGCTTAAGGGACATCGGCGGAATCATTGTGGTAGATTTCATAGACATGAAACTGCCCGATAACAAAAAGAAAGTGCAGGAAGCCATGGAAGGTTTCATGAAAACCGACCGGGCCAAACACTCTGTTTTACCCATTTCCAAATTTGGATTATTGCAGATTACGCGGCAGAGAATGCGCCCGGAAGTGAATATCAACACTTCAGAGGCCTGTCCTGTATGCAATGGTACCGGAAAAATCTCCTCTACCCTGCTTCTGGAAGATGAAATTGAAAAGCGTTTGTATTATTTAACAACGCATGCCCATAAGAACCTGACGCTGGTGGTGCACCCGATTGTATATTCACACCTTACCAAGGGTTGGTTCTTCAACTCTATTGTTAAGAAATGGAGCAAGAAATTCAAGACAAAGATCGAAGTAAAAGCCAACACCAACTATCATATCATTGAGTTCCGCTTCTTCAATGAACATGAAGAAGAAATCAAGATCTAACCAAACGGAAGTCTGTACTAAATTCAGCATAAAAAAAAGCTCCGGTCAGTTGTCTGACCGGAGCTTTTTTTATCATTAGCTAACACTATTAATAGCCTTCATTCTGTACAATTACGCCCTTAGATGCATCCACTTCTCTCTGAGGGATCGGGAATACCATCTTATTGGCATTGTATGCAAACCCGTCTGCGGACCCGCGAAGACGTTTCAGATCCGCTGCGGCATGACCTTCATGCGCCAGTTCCAGTTTTCTTTCAGCAAGAATATCAGCCAGTGTAACAATGACCAGTGGCAGCAAACCTGCTCTATTCCTGATCCTGTTTACGTCTGCAAGAGGCGTAGCGCCAATAACAGTGCCTGCTCTGAAGTTGGCTTCGGCACGGGTCAGATACAGTTCAGCTAAACGGATAAGCGGCAGTACCTTAAACTGCTGTTGCCATTTTCCGCTTCTGGTTGCGCCGGCGCCGGAATAGAACAAGGCAAGCCTTGCATCTGTTGGAGCGTACAGTGCCAGGTGTTTTGCCTGAATGGACACATCTCCGTCACGACCACCATATTCCGGGATAGACCAGAACTCATGCATGGCATTGGCTCCGTCCTGGGCACTCACCTGCATAGCAAAGAGGTACTCAGTAGCATTGGTTGAATTATTGAACGCAGCAGCATAAGTAGAAGTCAGTGACTTGCCATTGGCAGTAGCTACAGAAATAGCACGGTCAGCCGCATCTCTGGCATCGGTAAAACGCTCCATTTGCAGATATACCCTGGACAGCATTGCCGCTGCAGCAGGTTTGGTTGCATAGCTACCGTTTGTATTAGGTAATAATGATTCAGCCTCTGTAAGGTCAGTGAGTATTCTTGCATATACCTGCTCAACGGTACTTCTGGCAACGTAGTTGCTTTCATTGATGCCCCTGGTAGGCGTCAGGATCAACGGAACACCCAGGTTAGTCGTAACGCTTCCGACGCTGTAAGGCTTTGCATACAATTTAACCAGTTCAAAATATACGGCAGCTCTGATGAACAAGGCTTCCCCTTTCACCCTGTTCTTATCTGCCGCAGCTATTACATCAATACTACCCAGCACGTTATTGGCAATATTAATGGTCCTATAAGAAGTAAGCCAGGTATCACGAACATAACTGTTGGTAGTGAGGATGTCTTTTCTATATACTTCACGGGGTTCGTTATAAGTACCTTCCCAAAGGATTTCTCCATCGGCGGCCTGTAATTCTGAGAACAATAACACATGCCCTCCATACAAGTTGGCGCTACTTAAAGCATCATAACAGCCGTTCAGTATTTTCTTAACATTGGCATCGGAACTCAGCGCTACTTCTTCAGCTACACTTTGTTGTGGCAGTAAATCCAGCTTTTTATCGCAGGATGATGCTGTTACTGCCAGAAACATGAATAATGGAATATATTTTTTCATAATTAGTTCAATTAAAAGTTTAGAAACCGAGGCTTACACCAAAAGTGATGGATTTGATCTGAGGAGCTGAGTAGAAGTCAGAACCCTGGTTACGGTTATTACCTGCACGGTAGTCGGAGTTAACCTCAGGATCCCATCCTTTGTACTTAGTGATAGTGGCCAGATTCACACCGGTTACATAGAATCTTGCAGACCTCAGTTTAAACCTGCTCAGCAATTTGCTGTCCAGGTTGTACGCCAACGTGATATTTTTTAAACGTACATAATCACCATTCTCAACATACCTGCTGGAAGCGCCGATACCGTTGCCGTAGCCCAGGCGAAGCTGGGGAACATTGGTTACGTCTCCTGCTTTCTGCCAACGATCCAGTTGGTCTTTGGTCTGGTTATCGAACCAGTCGAAGCTTGCAGACATAAATCCACCGGCGCCATTCATGATCTGGTTGCCAAATACACCCTGGAACAATACGCTTAATTCCAGCCCTTTCCAGCTCACAGAGTTGTTTAAACCGGCAATCCAGTCCGGGTTAGGATTACCCACCACAAATGTTCCGGCATCATTGTAAACGTTGGTGGTTGTTTTGCCATCGGCCTTATAATACAAAGCATCTCCGTTTGCAGGATCCGCACCGGCAAATTTAGGACCATAGAATACACCGATACCCTGGCCTACCATCAATGAGTTCAGGTAACGGCCATCGTTACCTGGGATAATGGTTTGTTCACCATCCAGCTTGGTAATCTTGTTGTTGTTCCTGGAGATGTTCAGACTTGAATTCCATTTAACGGCTTTGTTATTGATGTTTACAGAGTTCAATACCAATTCAAACCCTTTGTTCTGCATAGAACCGATATTCACGGTTTGGGTTGAAAAACCGGAAGTTCCGGGAACAGGTATGTCGTAAATCAGGTCGCGGGTATTTCTAACATAGTAATCGATTTCACCGGTTAAACGGTTATTGAAGAAACCGAAGTCGATACCGATATCAGTCTGCTCAGATTTTTCCCATTTCAGCTTAGGGTTAGCCAGTTGTGTAGGTACTAGTCCTGATGTGTTGTTGTACTTGGCAGCACCCCATAATCCTAAATGAGCAAAGTCTCCGAAACCGGCATCGTTACCGGTTAAACCAAAGCTACCTCTCAGTTTCAGGAAGCTGAGGGCTTTAACGTCTTTGAGGAAATTTTCTTCGCTCAGGATCCAGCCGGCAGAAACAGCAGGGAAGAACCCGTGTTTATTTTCTTTACCAAACCTGGAAGAACCATCTATACGGCCGCTTACAGAGAGCAGGTATTTGTTATCAAACTTGTAGTTTGCCCTGGCAAAATAAGACAGAATAGAAGATTCGGTCAGAGTGCTGGAACCGCCTGTAATGGTACCTGCGCTGGCCAGTTTTTTCAGCTCATCTAAAGGAAAATCCTGCCCGTAAACTGTTGTGTAATCGGTTTTGAAATCCTGGAAAGACATACCCAGGGTTGCATCAATGAAATGCTTCTCTTTAAAGGTATTGATATAGTTCAGGTAGTTATTGGTATTATAGTTCACTCTTCTGAACCAGGTAGACTGGCCGTAACCATTGGTAGACTGGCCAACTGTACTTCTTACACCATAAAATTCGTCATCATTCTGGTTCTGAACGTCCAGACCAAATTCTGTTTTGAAAACCAGGTTATTGGAGAACTTATAGTTCAGGTAAGCGCTTCCGATATTTCTGTAAGTAGTAGAAACATAGCGGGAGGCTTCCAGTTCAATCAAAGGATTGTAATAAGTAGTCACCGGACGATCGTTGGTGATACCTGCTGCATTTCTCACCGGAGTGATGGGGGCTAATGCAACAATTTGCATGGGCGTAAAGAACTGGTTGTCATTAGCTACACGATTGGCAACTGTTCTTGCAACAGTAAGGTTAACACCAATCTTCACTCTTTCGCTTGCTTCGTGGTCGAGATTGAAACGACCGGAAATACGCTGGAAATCGTTACCAAACAGGATACCGTCCTGGCCATTATAACCTCCGCTGATATAGAAGCGGGTTTTTTCGTTACCACCGGATGCACTGATATCCATCAGTTTACTGTTGGCATTATCATTAAACGCCAGCTTTTCCCAATTGGTATTGGTTTCGAGCGTTCTCCAGTTGGTATGACCAGCATAGCGGGTTAACCTTCCTTCTGCAAACTGCAACCAGGAACCGGAATACTGAGCAGGATCCAACGGATCTACTCCTTCAATTTTATCGCTGTTGATCGCTGCTTCTCTCAGGAGATCCACAAATTCTTTGGCATCCAGGAATCCACGTAAATGTGTAGGTTTGTTGCTACCGTATTGCATGTTTACGTTCAGGTTGGTTTTACCAGCCTTACCTTTTTTCGTTGTAATCAGCACCACACCATTGGCAGCTCTGGAACCGTAGATAGAAGCAGCAGATGCATCTTTCAGGATATCGAATGTTTCAATATCATTGAAGTTGATATCTGCAAGAGAACTTCCGGATGCAGCATCTCCGTTGATCGGCACTCCATCAACAACATACAAAGGAGCATTGGAAGCGCTGATAGAACCCGCACCACGAATTCTCACTTTAATACCCTCACCAACTTTACCACTTTGTGATTCTACGAATACCCCCGCAGCACGGCCTTGTAAAGCCTGGGTAAAGTTTGGTACAGGTATGTTAGCCACGTCGGAACCTTTTACGCGGGCAATATTACCGGTAAGGTCCTTTTTGGTTTTGGTACCATAACCAACCACAATTACTTCATCGAGGTTTTTGTTATCTGCCTGCTTAAGGGCAATGGCAATGGTGTTTCCAGTTATGGTAACAGACTGGTCGCTGTAACCTACATAGCTCACAGAAAATTTCTTAGTAGCTGCAGGAATCGAAAGTGTGAAGAAACCTTGCGCATCGGTTGTTCCGATTGCCTTACCATTCACACTGATTGTTACGCCGGGGAGCGGCGTGCCGGACTGGGAATCTGTAACCTTTCCTGTTACAGTCCTGTTCTGTGCCAGCAGCGTCATGGACGCAAATAACCAGGCACAAAAACTGAAGAGCAGTTTTTTTCTCATAGTTTAGTTTAGTTTAGAACCGTTTAACTGAATACAGCTAATGGGGGTTTAAACTTAACAAAAAAGCAATTACGTTTAATTTATTTTTAAGAATTTTCTAATTTTTAAGCGACAATTAACCTAGAGCCCGTTATAATACTTGAAGGTTTCTGCAAGAATCTGCGGGTTTTTAATGTTTTTTTTATCTTGCTTCAGGTATTTTACCATTTCGTCCCGCTTATCATGCATCAGCATTAATAAAAACGCTTTGTCTTTTTTGAGCCGTTTCATTTCACCATTCTGGTAAACGTAGAAATCTTCGTAGAGGGCAAATTCTTTATAAATTTCACCGGATAAATCATTCTTTCGGGTGTCCACAGCTTTACGCATGGTTTTAAGCAGTGTCAACTTTCCATCGGCAAGCACCTGGCAGAACTCCCTGGATTTATAGTTATCAATAGGGGGAAATCCTGTGCGATACAAACAGGTATCAATTTGTGCAGGTGTGGTATCCTTTACAGAAACCTGCAGCACAAAATCGCTGCTGATGATACCCTCCTCCCTATTAGAAGAGGTAAACAAGACCTCGTGTGCAACAATATCCAGCTTTAACGGAACCTCCGCAAATTTTCTACCATTCTTCAATTCTATTGTTCCCAATTTAAAATGCTCAAAAACAAACGGATAACCATTTACATCAGTGTACCGGTTATTAACAGGCCGGCCATTCACATCACTTATATAAATCTGGCTATCCCATTTACCGATGTTTTGCCCAACACCTGTTTGAGCAGAAAGCATTGTTGCAGTGCAACAAAACAGTAAACCAATAATGAATTTCGGATACATAAATTAAAGCTTGTTATTAAAGCTACAGCTATTTAGTGATAAAAAAAGCGGACCCCAAGAATAGGGTCCGCATACTTAAAAATTAAACAAGAGAAACTAGAGAAATTCTTATTTAGGATTCTTAACCGGTGCACTTCCGGAAGCCGGAGGATTGTAAGCCAGCTCATTATCCGGAACATCCCAGTAATCCAGGAATCCATATACAATTGTAGCGTTGGTATTCAATACACCCGCAGATCCGGCACGAAGAATACAACCTGTGCGGGATTTGGTTGGGGCAATGATGTCGTAACGACGGGCATCATAGAAAGATAATCCTTTGAAAGCCAAAGCAATTCTTCTTTCTCTTCTCAGAATCTCCAAAGCCGCAGCCTGTGTTTGTCCTGCACCAATTGCAGCCAGACCGGCACCCTGGTAGGTTCTTACAGCATCAATCAATGCAACACCTGCATCAATATTAGACTGGCCACCCTGGCGGATCAGTGCTTCAGCCTGCATAAGTGCATTTTCTTCATAAGTACCTGCGAGTGTAATTTCATTAGCGCCTGCTGCAGTATTCGCATAAACAATTGTTCCTGCAATGCCATTACCACCATTGTATAAAGTCCAACGGGTATTATAACTGTTGCCACGGTCCTGATTAAATACACCCTGACCGGCATTCAGTGCGCGCACATTATTATCCCTCCGCAGATCTCCAGGATAGAATTCCTGTACAAAACGTTCACTCAGTTTATAGGTGTTCGTAGTACTTGCTGCAGATTGTGTTTTATCAGCAATGGTTGTTCCAAGGAAATCACCATTTGCATCAGTACGACCGGTGAAGATCGGATCTGAAGCTGTGATACCATTGGTAGTCAGTGTTTGAATACTGGTAAGTTGCGCAGGAGTTAATGCAGCAACCAGTGTATTCGCCAGAATATTTCTTGCACGCAGGGTATTGATGTTGCGAATCCATGCTGCCGGAGATGGAACAGTACCTTTACCCATTTGCAGGAATGCAGGAATCAGGTCGCCCATGATTTTATTGTAATCAGTGGTAGAAGTTGCCGCATTGATAGCTGTTACCGCTTTTGCAAAGCAAGACTCCGCTTCTGCAAGGATGGCTTCTTTTGTAACATAGTTGCTGTTGGTAGTACCGTTGATGCCATTATTAATCAGGCCGGCATAATAGATAGACCCGATTCTGGAATAAGCAAATCCTTTCCAGAAATTACACCATGCAGTGATGGTAGCCAGTTTGGTTGCCGCAGCAGCCGTACCACCGGAGAAGGTAGTTTTATTGGCTATATCCAGCACTGAATTGGCAGATGTAATCATGTTATACATGTATGCCCATTCAAAATAGGTGGTGTTGCTTCCCTGCTGTGCATTGGAATTGATTCTTCTCAGCAAAGCGTACTGGGTAGCATCTCCATTTGGATTGGGGATTACGGTACCATTGTCCAGGATCACTTTATCCGGACAACCGATCTGGTTGCCGAAAGCGTTCGCGGCTTCCATACCAATGAGATCCCCCATCAGTTCATGGTAGGCCACAGTACCGGCCCAGAAACGGCCGTTAACACCATCGTAATATTTTACACTGTAAAAACCGTTCCGGTAGATACTTCCCTGTCCGAGAGATACTACACCAATTTCACTGGCAGCACTCTGTGGGGTTGGTTGGTTTGGGTTGGATATATCCAGGTCCTTTTTGCAGGAGCTTGCGCCGAGCGTAAGACCAAGAATCCCAATCAATATTTTATTCTTATTCATTCTTATCGTTTTTAGCGTTATCAATTAGAATCCAAAGTTCAGGCCTACAGTATAAGCTCTTGTGTTAGGAATGGTGTTGTGATCAACACCGCGATCCCATGCAGAGTTGCTTGTACCGGAGCTGGTTTCAGGATCCATACCAGTGTAATTGGTAATGGTGATCAGGTTACGGCCAGACAATACCAGTTGCAGTTTGGTGAATGCTTTCAGTTTAAATGCTCTGGCAAAATCAAAGGCAACAGATACATTTCTTAAGCGCCAGAAAGAAGCGTCTTCGTAGAAGTAGTTCTTGGTACCGTTGTTAGCACCTACCTGGTAAACACCACGATAGAAAGCGGTATAGGCATGTGATACACCATCAATGTCAATCATCTTGTCGTAATCGCTGTGGATACCATCACGATACATCCATCCTTTTGTCTGGTTGTACAGGTGGCTTCCGTTCACCCAATCCCACTGCATGCTGAAATTCAGGTAACCTTTGTAAGAGAGGTTATTGATAAAGCTCATGTTGAATTTAGGGTTAGGGTCTCCAAAGCTGTACTGACCAGGAATGGCGTAAGGTTGTTTGGTGGTTTTGTTCACTACCCAACCATTGCTGGCAACGGTATAGTTAGCTTTTTGTGCTTCAGTAAACACAGGCGCACCTGTTACCGGATGCACGGCATCCAGTGAGTGAATCATCATGAAACCAAACAGTTGTCCGATTTTATTTCCGGCCTTCAACACATAGTTAGAGCTACCTGCAGCAGAGGTAACAACCACTTCGGCACCGCTTGTACTGGTGATTTCAGATGTTTGTTTGCTGAAATTGGTAGTCATATCCCATGTGAAGTTCTTTGTACTTAGGATACCTAAGTTCAGGCTGGCCTGGAAACCACGTGATCCCAGTCCGAATGCATTGTTCTTTACAGTACCTAAACCGGTAGAAGGAGCAGCATCCACATTATAGATAGCGTTGTCTGTTGAACGCTTCCAGTAAGTAGCGGATAAGCTCGCTGTTCTTAACCAGGAACCTTTCAGGAGGTTAAAACCAAAATCTGCACCAATCTCTGTTTCTTTAGAGATCTCCACCTGCAAAGCAGGGTTAGGGCTGGAAGTAGGGAAAGTGAAAACGCTGTTCTGACCGAGGTTGGCAGCGCCTAATACAGGGAAACGATCAAAAGCGCCCGGCTGAATACCGGCCTCACCATAAGCGGCCCTGAACTTAACACTGTTCAGCACTTTTGAAACACTTCCATTCTGCCAGAAGTTGAAACGATCCAGGTTTACATAAACATCTCCGCGAGGGAAGGTTTGTGCAGTAGCACCGGAACCGAAAGCAGAAGAATAGTCACTTCTCACGCCAACGGATAAACCGGCGATATCGGCGTATTCAAAACGCTGATTGGCCAGGAAACCATAGGTAATGAAAGGCTGAATATAATCGCTGATTACTTTATAAACACCGGCCTGGGTTGCGTTCCAGGGTTCATAAGTAGGCGCATCATATCCGTAAGCGGCAAAACGCTTGTACACATTTTTGCGGTAGTCGTAAGACAACTGTGTACTGGTTTTAATAGGGATTTTTAATTTGAAATCCTTTTCAAAATCTGTACGGATGGTTGCAGTAGCAATGAAGTTCTGGAAAGTTGTACGATCGCTATAGTTGTCTATTTCACCGGTAGTGCTGCCATCACTGGCTGCGTTCGGGTTATAGAAACTGATCCAGTACTGGTTATCAGTAGCATTTTTATTGAACTGCTGATTTTCGTAGCGGTAAGTAATATTGGTACTATTAAAGTTCAGGCCATATTTGGCGTCGAGTTCTACAAAACGGGCAAACTTATAGTTCAGGTTAATATTCTGAATAACATCCACGGAAGGAATATTAGTGCTGGAATACTGGTTCTGATACATTGGATTGTAACTGTTTACACCCACAGCATCTCCGAAGTAAGCGCCATAATTGCCATCCAGGTCTTTCTGCAAATAGTTTGCAAAAGGACGGGAGTTATTGATATTGAACATGATACCTCTACCGGTAGCATCGTTCAGGGTATTCTTGGTGTAGATCAACTGAGTGGTGCTGGTTAAGGATAAGCCTTTAGCCAGTTCAAACTGCAGTTTGGAAAGAATGTTTGAACGGGAATAATCGCCGTTGTTTTTGAAGTTACCCTTCTGCTGGTTGTTAGAGGCAGACAGGAGGAAGTTCATTTTATCCTTATTACCGGAAACGGTGATGGAGTTATTCAGCACAGAACCCTTTTCGAGGAACATACTGTACATGTCGTAGTACTTCAGGTTTTGATTGTACGCTTTTTCCTGATAGCTGGTTGTGCTTAAGGCATTGTACTGAACGTTTGCATTGTAGAGCAGGTATTCAGGATCCAGCGCCAATGGAACACCACCACTGGAAATAACGTTATTGCTACCATCGGTAACAAAAGCATGCTTGTCTGAATGGTGCTGGTTACCCACATTCAATAACTGATTGGTAGTAGCGGAACTACTGAAATCAATATTGATTTTACCAGCTTTTGCTTTTTTGGTAAACAGTTGAATAACACCATTTGCACCCTGGGCACCATACAAAGATGCAGCAGCAGCACCTTGTATCACTTCCACACGCTCAATGATGTTTACATCAATTGAACCGAGGTCGGTAGCAGCGAGCTGGATACCATCCATCAGGATCATTGGTGAAGTACCGCCCTGTACAGAGTTGATACCACGCAAGAGGATATTCAGTGGCTGACCAGGGTTACCATTGGTACTGCTGATCTGTGCACCTGCAATCTGGCCTACCAATTGCTGTCCTACATCTCCTGTCGGAACTTTCACCTGGTTGGTAAGGTTTACCGATTCAACGGAAACCGCCAGCTTTTTCTTACTGGTAGCAACACCCACACCGGTTACCACCACTTCGCTCAAAGCCCTGGTGTCGGTAGCCAATCTGATGAGTAGGTTGTTGGAATTTGCCACAACCTGTTGATTTTCATAGCCAATTTCTGAAACAACCAGGGTAGCGCCTGATTTTACTTTAATAGAGAACGCGCCGTTCGCATCCGCGCTAACACCATTCTTGGTGCCTTTCTCCAAAATAGAAGCCCCGGCCAGGGGATTTCCTTTGTCGTCCGTTACTTTACCCGTAACGGTTGTTGTTTGTGCCAAACCTGTTGCAAGGGCAAACAGAAAGGCACAAAAACTCATCAGCAGTTTTTTTCTCATGTTGTTAATTTTAGGTAAGTGAGCCTTTTATCAGGCTTTTTGACCATCTAAATAACTGAAAAGCTGCTCAAAAACCTTAACAATCTGTTAATTTTAATCGTATTTTAATTAGCATTCTTTAACAAAAGGAGATTATTGGATATATATAATAATCAATTTGTTAGAAGAAAAAA
>DATFAP010000009.1:0-63230 GCA_035254545.1 Sediminibacterium sp.
GCAAAGATACAGATCTTATATTTCACAAAAAAATAATACTGCTAATGTATTGTTAATTCACAGCCTGTCCTTTTATAAAATCGGATATGAGATAACTGATGAGTTTTCCGGTACCCGGGTCTTTTCGGCCATCGGATAACTGAACGGCGCCTTCACAAATATGCAGGTAGGCCGGTTTTGAATCGGCTGCAACAAAATTGAGGTATTTGCGCGCATGCAGGGGGGAAATGCCAACAGGACTTTGCACGCTGCTCAGAACATTGGCAATGCAATCCAGGTCCAGTTCAATGCCGCAAAGTGTATCTTCCGTAAAAGCAGTGGCCAGCCCGACTGCCTGCAAAAAAGATCTCTTCTCGTGCACAAAAATATCCTCGAATGTGATGCAGTCTATAAACGGATTATTGACCATATCCATCCATACATTCTGTGTGATATAATTTTCATGAATGCCGATCACAAAATATTTTTCGAGATAACCGTCTGCTTCAGCGTAGCTGAAGCCGTTACCGCTGTGCCTGCCTTCCATCGGGCGAAAATCGGCATGTGCATCTAGGTTGATGGCATTAATCTGGGCTATCGGAATTACGCCGGCCTTGTAAAATCCCTTGGCTGCACCTTTGATGCAGGGATAGGAATTATTGTGCCCCCCGCCTACTACCAGTGGAATTTTCCGGTTCTGGGTAATCAGGTGGATGATCTGTTCAACCGCTGCATCCACCGTATTCACTGCATGCCTTAATGCGGCTGTTTTTTCATCGGCGTCCAATGCATTGGATTCAATCACCCGTTCTATTGCAGAAAAATCAAAATGACCCAGCAGCAGGATATTGCTTCCTTCCAGGAAATCATTGCTCTGAATGTTCAGGAAAGCGTACAGAAAAGACAGCCATGCAGAATCAGTTCCTCCTATACCGCCGTTGGCCTTCACGCCTAAATCTTCAGGTATACCCAGCAGCACATAGTCTGCAGAAGACTGTTGCAGGGAAGCTTCGAGCTGATGCGGATCCCTGATCACCTGAATCCGCTCTCCCAATCTGGTTTCGAAGCGGCGGATTTTCGTAAGTCCCAATATATCTTCTTTGTTGTACACCTTTAGATAATTCATACAAAGTATTTAGTCAATGAGAACGGCTAATAAATATAATTAAATAAACGCACCATTGATCATCACCCGATGAATCAGGTTCGTTCCAAATGCATAGGGCAGATAGTTTACAGAGGGAATGGGCTGCGTAAAAATCAGGTTGGCTTTCTTCCCCACCGTGATACTGCCCACCGTATCGCCAAGTTCCATGGCATAGGCACCATTGATGGTGGCTGCATTGATGGCTTCCGCAGGCAATAATTTCATTTGAATACAACTGAGGGATACCACAAAATTCATGTTCCCGCTGGGGCTGGACCCCGGATTAAAATCGGAGGCCAGCGCTATGGCTGCATTGGTTTTGAGCAGTTCCCGGGCCGGCTGATAAGGCATTCTCAGAAAAAAGGCGGCAGTGGGCAACAAGGTACCGATGGTGGCTGCATCCGAAAGCGCATGGATAGCGGACGGACTCATCGATTCCAGGTGATCTACGGATACCGCTCCCAACTTCACGCCCAGTTCTACCCCACCCGATGCATGCAATTGATTGGCATGGATTTTTGGTTTTAGCCCGTATTGCATACCTGCCCTGCAGATGCTTTCCGCTTCTTCCACACTAAAAAAGCCTTCCTCGCAAAACACATCGATATAATCGGCCAGCTCTTCCCGGGCAATAGCCGGAAGCATTTCATTGAGAATAAGCCGGATATAACCTTCGTGATCATCCTTGTATGCAGGCGGATAAGTATGCGCGCCCAGAAAACTGGCTTTTACCGGAATCGGTGCTGTTGCTTTCAGGCGGCGGATTACCCTCAACATTTTCAGCTCATTTACGGTATCCAGTCCATAACCGCTTTTAATTTCAATAGCCCCCGTTCCCAAACGCATCAGGGATTGTAAACGATCCCATGCGGCATCGTATAAAGCATCTTCGCTCATGGCGGCCAGTTTCCCTGCCGAATTGAGTATACCACCCCCTTTTGCAGCAATGGCAGCATAGCTCAGTCCATTAATTTTATCAACAAACTCATCTTCCCTGCTTGCGGCAAATACAAGGTGGGTATGACTGTCGCACCAGGCTGGCAAAACCGTGGCGCCCCTGGCGTCTATGATGGTATGGTCCTTACCTCCCGGAACAGGTTCCGACATACTTCCATATCCGGTGATAAATCCGTTTTCAATGGTCAGCCATGCATTGCTGATCAGTGGAAGTTCAGCCAGTTCATCTCCTCGCAGAACCTTTGAACGGGTTCTGGTATTTACCAGTTGTGCAATATGATTGACCAATATTTTCATATTGGGAAATTACGCTGTTAATTGTTTATAAACACGCTATTTTCGGATATGCTTACCACGCTGACGGTTGTTCGTTATCCTCCATGGATGGGTTGGGCCGGTTTTTTATCCATGGCCCTGTTCCGGATTCCGCTTTGGTTCAGGGGATCCATCCCCTTCTGGAAACTGATGGGTTCCGGAAAGAACGGTACATTCAGTAAGATACCGGATTGGCGACAATGGGCCGTATTGATGGTACACCAAAATGCAGCGCAGATAGATAAGGACCTGCCGGCATTCTTCCATCACTGGTGGTCGTTTTTTCACTGCGAAAAATGGACACTGACCATGGAGGCAATTGAAGGGCATGGTTTATGGGATGGTCTGCCTGCATTTGGGCAATTGCCCCGGCAAAGCAGTTATGATGGGCCGGTAGGTATACTGACCAGGGCAACCATCCGTTACAGCAGGCTGAAAAACTTCTGGAGCCATGTAGACGGGGTTACCGCAAAGATGGCAAATGCCAGGGGGCTGATCACCTCCCTCGGAATAGGCGAAACACCCTGGATCAAACAGGCTACATTCAGTATCTGGGAAAACAGGGAGGCCATGAAAGATTTTGCTTACCGGATGAAGGAACATGCCGAAGTAATCCATAAAACAAAAACAGACAACTGGTACAGCGAAGAAATGTTCGTAAGATTCAAAATACTGCATTCGGAAGGTAGTTTATACGGGAAATTGCCTTTTCAAATAAAACCTTAATTTGCAGATACATTATGAACCATTGTTCAACCATATCTTTCTTAACCGCTCACTTTGCATGGATGTACAGAGGACTGAATTCCATGCCCGATCATTGAGTACTTCACTACTCTTTTTACATGGATTGTCGGGGGCAATCCGCATACGGTAAACAACAACCCTGATGTACCCCCGCGTATCGCCATCAAACCGATGATTGTGCAGGCAGTTTGGTCTGATTCAGGAACGCTGGCATCATCATTCATTTTAAACCCAATCAAGCAACGTATTTATGAAAGTTTCAGTAACCTCAGAAATAGGCACCCTCAAAAGATTATTGGTACATAGCCCCGACAGTGGTTTGGGCAAAGTGGTACCTTCCAAGGCCCAGGATTGGTTGTTCGAAGACATTGTGCACCTCGATACCATCCGAAAAAACGAATACGACTACTACACCAAGATCCTCTTGTATTTCCTTGACCCCGAAAAAATCAGGGGAAAGCTGGCCGGGATTGACCATCCTGAATCCAAAAGGAATTTTTACAAGCCGGAGCATGATCATTTTTTTAAGTCGGACAAGGTCATTGAACTGCAGTGGTTGCTGGCTGAAATACTCACCGACAGCAATATCCGTTTGAAGCTGGTGGCATCCGTGTGTGCCATTGAAGGTTGTACCTATCAGTTGCAGAAAGAGCTGATGGAATACGATGCTGCGGAACTGGCTAAGACCTTTATTTCCGGCACATCCAGGGACAAACAACTGATCTTTGCCCCCATCCCCAATTTTATTTTCACCCGCGACATCGGCATTACCATCAAAGACCATGTATTGCTGAACAAACCTGCCAAGAAAGCCAGGACCAGGGAAGCCTTACTGGCGCGGTATATATTCTTTAATCATGCTTTCTTCACTGACTACCACTATAAAATCATTGAGCTCTCCGATACCAGCCATCATTTTCTTTTACCAAAAGATGATGATGACCGAAAGATTACCCTGGAGGGAGGCGATATCATGGTTGTAAGTGATAAACACCTGCTGGTGGGCGTAAGTGAGCGAACGTCTTCCGAAGCAGCGGTGAGCATCACCAACAAAATGTTTGAAATGGGATTGATGGATAAAGTGACCATCGTTAAGATTCCCAAGAAAAGAGACTACATGCATATCGACACTGTTTTTACGCAGGTGAAAAGAGATGTCTGGGTCATGCTGGGGAACTTTTCGCGCAAGGCGGTGAAGCACGAAGATGAAACGGCCGTTGAAAGAATGCTCGAAATTAAAAAAGAAGAAAAAATCAAAATACTGCAGTTTCATCGCAGTAACCCGGAAAACCCGGTTTCATTTGAAAGTCTCGAAGACCTGCTGATTGATATCAGCAGGAATGACCTGAACTGCCGCAATGAGGTCCGGTTCATTTATTCAGGAAACAATGAGTTTCCGTACAGCGCCCGGGAACAGTGGACCGATTCCTGCAACCTGCTGGCATTGAAAGAAGGCGTGGTATTGGGGTACGACAGAAACGATAAAACAACCGAGGCCTTCCGGCAGGCCGGATTCAGTATTGTGGAGGTGAAGGATCTCCTGCAACAGCTTGAGGATGGAGTCACTACCACAGCGGCCATTGAAAACACTTTTATCCTGATGCCATCGGCAGAGTTATCCAGGGCAAGGGGCGGATTCCATTGTATGAGCATGCCCCTCTGGCGCGAATCCATTGAACTATAAAAATAATACCATGCAACACAGCGCTCATTTATTAATGATACAACCGGTTCAGTTTGCATACAATGCACAAACTGCGGTAAATAATCGCTTTCAGACTACCACCGATAAAACCGGCAATGAGGTGCAGCAGAAAGCACAAGCCGAATTTGACGCCTTTATTGAATTATTAAGGTCGCATGACATTGATGTAACCGTAGTGAAAGACACGGAAGAGCCTCATACACCAGACTCTGTGTTTCCCAATAACTGGATTTCCTTTCATGATCCCGGAGTGATCTGCCTCTATCCCATGTTTGCCCCCAACCGAAGACAGGAGCGCAAACAAACCGTACTGGATGCCATTCATGCAAAGTTCCGGGTACAGGAACAGATTGATTTTACAAGGCACGAAGCCGACAATCGTTTTTTAGAAGGTACCGGAAGCATGGTACTGGACCGGGACCATAAAATCGCTTATGCCTGCCTCTCTCCGCGAACGGATCTTACCGTACTGCACAACTTTTGCAGCAGGCTGGGCTATACACCGGTAGTGTTCCATTCGGTGGATGCCGGCGGGCAACCCATTTATCATACCAATGTGATGATGTGTGTGGCAGATGCGTATGCCATCATTTGTATGGAATCCATTCCGGATCCAACAGAAAAGAACAGGGTAAAGGAAGCGCTTCGCCAAACCGGCAAAGCCCTGATTGAAATCAGCATGGATCAGTTGAATCATTTTGCAGGAAACATGTTGCAGGTACATAACCGGAAGGGAGAAAAAATGCTGGTTATGTCTTCGCAGGCATACCGCTCATTAACAGCCGGACAGCTTAGCGCCATTGAACAATTCAACCCCGTGCTCCATTCGGATATCAGCACCATCGAAACCCATGGCGGCGGAAGCGCCCGGTGCATGATGGCCGAAATATTCCTGCCGCTGAAATAGTACAGGGAATACCGCTATAGGGCAAAACTTTTCCGGACGCCTTCTTCAAAAGAAAGCGGCTGATATCTCAATTCACGAATGGCTTTGTGGATCTTTAACCCGGATCTTCTGGAACGTTGTACAGATTCCGGAAAACTATCGCTGTTGACTTCCTCAATCAGGGATGCTTCGAGACCAAGCACACACGCTACCGTAAGCGCCATACTGTAAGGAGAAAGAATATCTTTTCCGGCAAGATGGTATACTCCCAGTTTTTTTTGAAGCATGATCTGTTCAATGCCTTTGCAGATATCATTGGCAAAAGTAGGTGTTCGCAACTGGTCACTTACCACACGTATGGTTTTACCTGCCTGCAGATTTTGCCGGACCCATTGAATAAAGCCCGGACGCATCCCCTCCCAATGCGGGCCGTAAATAAACACAGGTCGTACAATGGTATAATTGTCTGATTGTTGTTGCACCAGTTTTTCTCCCATTAATTTGGATTCACCGTAAAAGTTGAGGGGGTCGGGTTGGTCTTCTTCTGCATGCGGGCCGTTTTCGCCAAAAATAAAATCGGTGGAGAGGTAAATCAAATGACTGCCGCCCTTTTTAGCGGCTTCTGCCAGGCTTCCGGTTACCTGAACATTGTGCAACAGGCAGGCATCCCGGTTATAGTGGCATTCATCGGGCTTACTCATGGCGGCAACATGTACAATGACATCCGGCTGAACAGCCGCTAAATAAAGATTGACCGAACTGAAATCCGTTAATTCCAGACTGGTATAATGGATCCTTTCTGCAGCAGGTATGCGTTGTTCACCCCGGGAAACGGCATAACAGTGGTGCCCATTCCCTGCCAGGTGTATGCAAAGATGTTGCGCAAGAAAACCATTGGCACCTGTCACTACTACTTTCATGATACAATGCTACGAAAAAACTTAACCTCCATTACAAATGGTCATTAGTTTTCAAATCCTTACATTTGAAACTCCGTGTACACCTTACACATTTATTTTTTGTAATATGTACACATGTATTTTAACTGAGAATTGAAATGGCAATGGCAGAAAAAAAAGTGACTAAAATCGGGGTACTGACCTCCGGGGGTGATGCACCGGGTATGAATGCCGCAGTCAGGGCGGTGGTTAGAACCGGCCTGTATCATGGGTTGGAAATGTTTGGTGTAATGCGCGGATACAATGGAATGATTGACGATGATATTATTCCGATGGACTCCCGTTCCGTTGCTAATATTATTCAACGGGGCGGTACAATCTTAAAAACGGCAAGAAGTGCGGAATTTATGGAACATGCCGGTCGAAAGATCGCTTATGAGAACCTGAAAAAAAGAGGCATCAATGGCCTGGTGATCATTGGAGGAGACGGAAGTTTTAAGGGTGCTCAGAAATTCAGCAATGAATTTGACATCCCCTGCATCGGGTTACCCGGAACCATTGATAAAGATATTGCCGGAAGTGATTTCACCATCGGTTTCGACACTGCTGTAAACACTGCGGTGGAAGCCATCGATAAAATCCGTGATACGGCCGATGCACACGATCGTTTATTTATTGTGGAAGTGATGGGCAGGGATGCCGGGTATATTGCCTTGCACAGTGGAATAGCCACCGGGGCCGAAAACATTCTGATTCCGGAAACGGCAACGGACATTGAAGCGCTGATTCATTCTTTATCTGAAAAAGAAAAAAGAAAGAAACTGGTTAACCTGGTGGTAGTGGCCGAAGGAGAAAAATTTGGAGGCGCCAATGAAATTGCAGCCATTATAAAACAACGGTTACCAAAGGCCGATATCCGCGTTTGTATTCTCGGACATATTCAGCGTGGCGGCTCCCCCTCCTGCTTAGACAGGCTGATTGCCAGCAGGATGGGTTATGCTGCGGTTGATTGCCTGCTCAACGGTACCCATAATGTAATGGTGGGTATTTTAAACAATACGCTTCATTATACCCCGCTGGATCATGCGGTAAAAGCAAAAGATAAAATTTCAGAAGACTGGTTGAGAATTGTGAAAATCCTGGCCAGCTAAATAACCTCAACCAACTTAATCCTAAACCCCAAACACAGATATACATCATGTCAAAGAACCTGGACAAATACCTGCACAAACACATGGACAAGGAAGCAGGCGTACAACACGTTTCTCACAGAACTAAAATTGTTGCGACTGTAGGACCGGCATGCGACACCTACGAAAAACTGCTGGAACTTGTAAAAGCTGGCGTTAACGTATTCCGTTTGAATTTTTCTCATGGCAGCCACGAAGACAAACTGGCAATTATTCAGCATATCAGAAACATCAACAGTACCCAACCCTATAATATCGCCATACTGGCCGATCTGCAGGGTCCTAAACTGCGCGTTGGCGAAATTGAGAACAATGCACTTGAAGTAAAAGCGGGCGACATCCTTACTTTTACCAACGAAAAATGTGTGGGAACCCTGGAGAAGATTTATGTTTCCTACCCCAACCTCGCCGGAGATGTTACCATTGGCAACATTATTCTGATTGACGATGGTAAACTGGAAGTAAAAGTTTGCGGTATTGAAAAAAACGGCGATGTAAAAGTACAGGTCACATTGGGCGGTATACTGTCGTCCAAGAAAGGTATCAATCTGCCCGACACCAAAATATCCTTACCCGCCCTTACGGAGAAGGACCTGGCCGACCTGGAATTCATCATTGAGCAGCAATGCGACTGGGTGGCTTTAAGCTTTGTGAGAAGTGTGAAAGACATCGTTATACTAAGAAGCAAACTGGACGAAAAACACAGCAAAACGAAGATCATTGCTAAAATTGAGAAGCCCGAGGCCCTGGTGAATATCAGGGAAATCATTCTGGAAAGCGATGGCATCATGGTAGCCCGCGGAGACCTCGGCGTTGAGCTTCCTGTAGAAAAAATTCCACTGATTCAGAAAGAACTGATCCGCAAATGTATTCACCGTGCCAAGCCGGTCATTGTTGCTACCCAGATGATGGAAAGCATGATGGAACGGGTAAAGCCTAACCGGAGTGAAATCACGGATGTGGCCAATGCAGTGCTGGAAGGGGCCGATGCCGTAATGCTCAGTGGAGAAACCGCAGCGGGCAACTATCCTACCCTGGTGGTGGAAACCATGCGTAAAATTATTGCTGAAGTAGAGAAAAAAGAATATCGCTACAACCGCTCCGAAGATCTTAAGCCACAGCCGCACTCACCTTCTTTCCACAGTGATGCCATTTGTTACAATGCCTGCAAAATGTCTGAGGATGTGGAAGCGAGCGCATTGATCGGCATGACGCAAAGCGGCTACACCGCCTTCATGCTGAGCAGTTACAGGCCTTCTTCTCCTTTGTATATCTTTACCAAAGAAAGATCTCTGGTAAATCAACTGAGTCTGAGTTGGGGTGTAAGGGCTTTCTATTATTCGGAAGAAGAGAGCCTGGATAATATCATCTCTGATCAGATTGATATCTTAAAAGAAAGAGGATTTGTAAAAGCGGGAGATGTGGTCATCAATACCGGAAGTACGCCGGTATCATTGCACCTGCCTACTAACCTAATTAAGTTAACCAAGGTGAGCTAAAAAACAACTCATATACTTTTAAAAAAGATTCTCTGTTCGGGGAATCTTTTTTAATTTCAGGCATTGCCAAAAGAAAGCCGGCTGGATTTGAAAAACGGAATCAGGGTATAGGCTCTCTTACCGGTCATGCACCTGATATAATCACAAAACCGCAATATAATATGCGTTTTTTTGCAGGTTTTATCCGGATTTAGATCATTTTTTCTTAAAACAAGCTTAATTTAGTCCAACAAAATGAAAGTACAGATGGTAGATTCATTCGAAAAAATTGATGTGAAAATTTGTAAAAATGCAAAAGAAGGGTCATTATGGGTAGCCACTCAGGTGGCCGGTCTGATCCGTGAAAAACAGGCGAAAGGCGAAAAATGCGTGCTGGGCCTTGCAACCGGCTCCACTCCCATTGCCATGTATGCCGAACTGGTGCGCATGCACAAAGCAGGCGAGCTCAGTTTTAAGAATGTAATCAGTTTTAACCTCGATGAATATTACCCGATAGACAAGGATGCCTATCAAAGCTACTGGAGCTTTATGCACCGCCATCTGTTTAACCATGTAGACATTGATCCTGCCAATATTCATTTGCCAAATGGGAACGCACCAAAGGAAGATATGCGAAAATTCTGTACAGCCTACGAACAGGCCATTGCAGATGCAGGCGGGCTGGACTTACAAATCCTTGGAATCGGTCAAAACGGCCATATCGGATTCAATGAACCCGGTTCAAGTATTCTGTCTAAAACAAGACTGGTTAATCTCGACAATGGCACAAGAATTGCCAATTCCTACGAATTCCCGAGTATTTCCAAAGTGCCGAGACTGGCCGTAACAATGGGAATCAGTACCATCCTGCAGTCTAAGAAAATCCTGTTGATGGCCTGGGGCAATAAGGCAGGCATTGTAGCCAAATCGGTGGAAGGCAATGTAACAGAAAGTATCCCGGCCAGCATTTTGCAGCAGCACAGCAACTGCACATTTGTGATAGACGAAGCGGCATCGGCGGAACTGACCCGCATTAAATCTCCCTGGTTAACCGGAGAATGTACCTGGAGCAAGGCCATGGTAAAACGCGCCGTGGTGAACCTTGCACTCAAACTGAACAAATCGGTGCTTAGCCTCACCGAACTGGATTATACCGAAAACGGTTTGTCCGATCTTCTGGTAGAGAAAGGCGATGCATATGAAATTAACCTGCAGGTTTTTTATATGCTGCGCGACAGCATCACCGGCTGGCCTGCGGGCAAACCCAATGCAGTGATTCCCGCGCACCCGGAACGCAGTGAACCCTATCCAAAAAAATGCCTGATATTTTCTCCCCACCCGGATGATGATATCATCAGTATGGGTGGAACCTTCATGCGCCTGCACGATCAGGGAAATGAAGTACATGTAGCCTATCAAACCAGCGGTAACATTGCAGTATCCGATGAGTTTGTAACCCGGTTTATTGATTTTGCCGTAGGATTCGAAGAAATGTTTGGGATAGACAACAGCAAAAGCCGCGAGCAATTGCAGGCTGCGCGCGCCTTTATTGCTACCAAGCAAAAGGACCAGTCCGATACACAGGAGATCCGCGCTATCAAAGGCCTGATCCGCAGAGGCGAAGCAAAAGCCACCTGCAGGTATGTAGGACTTACTGAAGACCGCTGCCATTTTATGAACCTGCCATTTTATGAAACAGGTGCGGTAGAAAAAAAACCATTGGGTGAAGCAGATATTCAGATTACCATGGACCTGCTCCGAAAAATACAGCCCCACCAGGTGTATTGCGCCGGAGACCTGGCCGATCCGCATGGCACCCATAAAGTTTGCCTGGAAGCTATATTTGAGGCCTTGAAACGCCTCAAAGCTGCCGGAGAACCATGGGTAAAAGATTGCTGGGTTTGGCTATACAAAGGCGCCTGGCAGGAATGGGATATTGCCGAAATTGAAATGGCCATCCCGATGAGCCCCGACCAGGTGAAAAAGAAACGCTTCGGTATTTTCATTCACCAGTCTCAAAAGGATGCTGTTCCGTTTCAGGGAGCAGACAGCCGGGAATTCTGGCAGCGTGCGGAAGAAAGAAATGCGAATACAGCCGATTTGTATGCAGCCCTTGGCTTAACCAAGTATGCGGCAATGGAGGCCTTTGTCCGTTGGCATTACTAATTTGCCTTGCCGGAATTACATTCTAAACGTTATAGACCATAATACAATGTAATATTACCCACCTGCTGCGCATAAGTGCCCTTGAATTCTGCAGTACGCAGTTTCTCTGAAAAGCTGAATCCGAAACGTTTATGGGAAAGCATAAATCCGTATTCGTACTGCATTATAAACCTGCTGATGCTGTCCTTACTGATTACATAAGGAGATGACCGGTGGCTAAAAAAACCTCCCTGCAATGTTGCATCGTCCATTACCGCAGTACCATTCAATTTCATGAAAAGATAAAACTGAAATGCTTTTCTGATTCCGGCCCCAGCCTTCTCAGGATGATATACAGGACGCTCGTACTGACTGAAATATGAATTGAAAATACCCGAACGGAACTGAACACCCAAACCGATATTGTTCACCAGTGTTCCGGCGTTTGCAGCAAGGTTACCGATAACTTCCAGGTTAGGTGTGGGGTTAAAAAGCAGATGTTCATACAGGATTCCGTAATTGATGATGACATCCGTTTTGATCTGGTTATCCCATCCCAATGGTTTCTGGTAATTGATGAGCCCGTGAAAAATGTTTTGTGCATCTCCTGCAAATGAATATTTGCCAATAACGCCCAGGCTGAGCCCTGTGGTAAGTTTCTGCTTCTTTTCCAAACTGGTCGAAACCAATGAATGTGTAGCATACGTAATTCCACAGTAGGGACGCTCTCCATACTGGATGGTGGTTTTATCAATTTCATTGGGTGTATAAATATACTGGGATATACCCCATCCGTACAGGTTGTCTACGACATTGCCGGATACTTTCATGAGCAGATTAGAGGGAAAGCCGGGCGCTTTTCTTTTGGAAAAAAACATTTCAAATTTCAAGCCGCTGGTATAAGCCCGGTCGGTACCTTCTCCCCTGAAGTTGAGAAAATCATCATCCTCCGATAACTTCATGAACTGAAGTTCATTGCTTTTCTGGGCATTTCCTGCAGTCTGGAACAACAGGCAAAAACAGATGAAAGCAGCAACTCTGCAACAAAGAAAAAATCGGTTCATGGTATCGGAAGCTTGCAGGTCTTTTCCCCCTACTTCACATCATAAATTTACAGTTTTACTGTAACATTGCAGAATGGGAATGACGATCGAAGAAACCTGGCGCGGGTATTGGAGCAACAAATCCTTCAGGGTGAAATTTATTACAGGAATTGTACTGCTGGCGCTGCTTACCCCCCTGTTTCCGGTATTTTTTGAATACATCGAAAAAAGGGACGGTTATGAGCTAAACGATTACCTGCTGAACAGCCTGGAGCCTGTTAACGTATCGGTGCTTACTTTCCTGATCATATGGGGAATGATTGCCTTTACCCTCTACCGGTGCATGAAGGATCCGGGCATGTTTTTATTACTGATCTGGTCTTATGTACTGCTTTGTTTTGGACGGATCCTCAGTATTTACCTGGTTCCCCTGGACCCGCCAAAAGGATTGATTGAACTGAAAGACCCCCTGAGCGGTGTCTTTTACGGAAGCCAGATGGTGACCAAGGACCTGTTTTTTTCCGGACATACAGCCACCCTGTTTACCATGTTCCTATGTTTAAAAAACAGAACAGACAAAGCCATATTACTGGTTTCCTCTTTTGTAATCGGGATCCTGGTACTGCTGCAGCATGTACACTATACGCTGGATGTACTGGCAGCCTTCCTGTTCTCCTATATTTTTTACCGGATTGCCAAAAAATTATTGCAGTACGATTTTAGCTGACCGCCGCTACTATCTTATTCAGGAAATCCTGCATCAGTCTGCTTTTTTTCACCAGCCCGTTGAACAGCAGAATACCTGTAACCGCACACACAATGCCTGCAATTACATCCAGCACATAATGATGGCTGGTGTATACTGCCGAAAACCATATCCCCAGCATGACTATTGTAAAAAACAGGTTGAGCCAGCCAGCCCTGCTCCTGATACCATAATACAATACCACGAGCGGATAAGATGAATGCAGGGAAGGCATAGCGGCAAATACATTGGAACTCTTTTCGTAGAGACCTTTAAAGATATTTGCATTAAAGTACAGATCAAATCGGGCCAGGCCTGCCGTATTTCCATGGGTTCCGGGAATAAAGTTGAACCCGTACTGCTGCACATACCATGGCGGTGCGGCGGGATAAATATAATAAAGGCAGAACCCCAGCAGGTTCACCAACAGGAAGGTGAGGGAAAAACAGAAGAATAACCTGCGGTCTTTAAAGAACAGAAAAGCGCCGAAGATCAATGGAACGGGTATCCAGCTCAGGTAAAAAAAACCGGTTATTACGTCTAGAGAAGTCCGGTGATTTTTTAACCAGTATTCATTGGGTGTAATCAATGTTCCGTGATCGTTCAGCCCGAAGAATGCTTTTTCCTTCAGGTAGAGACTGCGAATATGCACATCATTGTAAAGATAGTTGGGAAAGGCCTTCATATAATCGAAGATGATCCAGAATACAATGAATACGGAAAACCCCAGTATGAATTTGCGCGTAACTGCAGACAGAAAATAGCACCCGGAAAATAAGGCCACCAGCAGCAATTGCTCCTGTTTGTATCCAATAAGAAAATAAGACAATACCAGGTAGGCGATACTGAGCAGCACCACCAGCAGGATATTATTGCGTCCAAGGCTTTCTTTTTGGTTGATGGAATCAGGTAACATCTTCATGCATGTTTTTCAGGTCAGGGCTTGAATCTTTCTATTATGGTTTTCCCGGTAGCGATATCCGTACCGCGAAGTTCAATATATACCACGTTGGGTTTAAATAAGGTGCCGCCCGGATCAATCCGGATGAACACCCTGTTCAACTCCGCGTTCCGGCGATTGATCAGTGTATACATGCGATAGCTGCTGCCCATTGGTGATCTACGCAAATACAACTCTTTTTTCCTGTAAGCCACCAGTTGAATCGTATAACTGTCGTCCTTGTTCTTCTCCGACATGGTCCCATACGCAAATGCTTTTTGTATGAAATTCAGTTCCTTTCGCATTCCACCCTCAGGATAACGGATCCAGAATACTTTTACCGGAGTAGACTCATCCAGTTTTCCGGCGGCATTTACATTCAGTGCATAAATCACCGTATTGGTATTGGTAGTTCGCTGCAAATAGAACAATTGGTTCTTAATATTTGCCGGAACAGGAAAAGTATCCTGGGGCTCCAATACCTCTTTCTCCGTAGAGAACCCCGAGACCTTACCCGCCCGGGTTATTTTCAGGGGAAGCATTCCGACTGCGATGGTTATTGTGATCATCACCAGGCGGATACTTCCCGCCTTCCTTACACATAATTGGCTCATTGTAAATAAAACACGTTAATGGCTTTGTTGCCGGTCTTTCAAATCTAATGCTGCTTTAGCGTCCAGTAATCTTCTGAATGCCGTATAATTAGTCAGTAAAGCAAGAATCATAATCGGAATCGTGAATACTGATATGGTTTCAAAAAACTGTATCCGGGTTCCGGGCAGGTATACTTTGTAATCCCCGCCAATAAAATAAGCCGTGATGCCGCAGGCAATGGCAGACAGGCCAATGGTGATCACCCGCTCCGGTCTTTGCATCAGCCCTTCCTTACACTCCACACCCAGTCCTTCTGCCCTGGCCCTTGTATAGCTGACCATCATGGAACCAATCAGCGCAATAAACGCAAACAGAGAGCTGTAGAAGTAATGATGGGCAATCAGGTAATAACAAATCCCCAAAAAGAGAGTCAGCTCGCTGTAACGATCCAGTACAGAATCGAACAATGCCCCGAATGAAGAACTCATTTTACCCAGCCTGGCTACCTGACCGTCGAGCATATCAAATACGCCGGCAAACAGCACCATGGCGCCGGCCCAGCCAATATAACTGAGCTCTCCCCGATGGCCTTTTTCGGCTCCCTCTATGAAAATGGCCGTCACTGCAATATTGAGCAGCAGCCCTATCACCGTTACCGCATTGGGCGTTAGTCCTATCTTAATCAGGAACTTCACTGCAGGGTTGATCACTGCATAAATCAATTGCTGTGCCCTGTCTCTGAATTTCATTTGCCTGTTCTCTGTCATATTCCTACATTAAAAATCAAACCTGAATCTTGTTCTGATACCCCATGGGGAAATTTCCGGGTGATCGAGGTAAGAAAAGCGTTTCACAAAATCGACACGAATCACTTTCAATATATTCTCAATACCTACACTTCCCTCCATATAAGGTTTACCTGCATCCAGTGCAAAAGTAGAAGTTACCCCGTTGATTTTTGGGTACAGGAACAGGGAAGGGTTCAGTTCCGGGTTATTCTCCGGCCTTACTCCCCCATATAATATTTTGAATGAAGCCACTTCCCTGAATTTCAGTTTTTTAAACAAAGGTATCCGGTTGAATCCAATCCCCATAAAGTGATGCACCCAGGTAAATGAGGCATAGCGGTCGCTCACAAATTCCAGGAAGTTCATCAGGTTATAGGAGTTCAACTGATAGGCATAGGTCTGGTTGGCTCTGTGGATGGTTAACAATGGGAAAGGCACTTTGCCAAAAGTATAACCCGCTTCAGCAGTAGCATCTGCATAACCCAGGCGAGACAAATAAAACCTTTTTTCAATTTTAAAATCAAGTTGCTGGTAATTGTATTGACCACCCAGTAACCCACTTACACCTGCCGCAACATTCAGGGTCAGAATAGGATATTTATTGAAGATTGGGATACGGTATACTTTCCCCTGATAATATTGCTCTTTGGGCGCCCAGCGTACCTGCCCGTTAAATTCTGTTGTGGTGATGTTCTGTACATTTTCCGGATATCCGTTGTCTGTTTTGGTATAAAGCAACGCACCGGCAGGTTGCTGACGCCAGTTCTTTATACCTAACGTATAGGAAAATTTACTCTTGAATTCCTTTACAAATTCCAGTTTATAAATATCATTGTACAACCATCGCTCGTTATTTCCCCGCTTGAAGGAAAGCAAAAAATTGTCTTCCTGAACAAACTCCAGATCCTGTCCGGGAATCTTGGTATCGGACTGCGCACTGATCCGGATAAAGTTCATGGGAAAAGTATAGATCGATTTATTGTTGAGCGAATAGGTAGAACTGATGAAGTATTTCCATTTTTCGTCTTTGAATCCATAAGCCCCATAGGTTTCAAAATAAAGTCTTTTGCTCAGGGCCGGCGTGGTTCTTCCACCAACACGTAAACGGAATCCTTCAACGGGGTTAAAGCTATAAAATGTATTCACGGGACCTACTTCGAACTTGCCCAGATTACCATAGCCTGCAAAAAGCAAAGTAGCAATCGCCATTGTTCTGCGAAAAGAAGGCATTTTTTCGAGGCTGTCAATATTGGTATATACCCTGGCTTCTGTAAGACTTAATTGGTCGTGCCGCTTCACGGTCCAGAAAGTATCCGGCAGCTTATCTATAAAGTCTTTCCTTACAACAGGCGTACCGGCATATATGCTATCCGGCCTTGGACTGTTAATGGTAAAATTTTTATAGGAAACAGTCCGCTCTCCAAAAAAACCTCCGCTGTTTTTGCTCTTACTCAATCCCATATCTGCCATGAGATTACTCTTCTTCAGGTGATATCGTTTATCCGCCCCTCTTTCAAAATCCAGGTCTACGTGTAATTCTTTTACCCAATTGATATTGGCATTCTTACTAAGGAACATATTGATTTTCTGCACGCCATAATTACCATCAAGGGTAATATACATATTACCCCGAAACAAAAGATCGTTCGTATTCCTTGGCGTAAAATACATTTTCACCAGCTTGGTTCCATATTCGTCCGTGATGGTATCACGGATATAGAACATATAGAAAGCAGGTGCCGAATTGGCAATAGGGCTGAGGAACTGAAAAGTAAATACAGGAATATCATTCTGGTAGATGTCTATATTTTCGTACAACCTGTTCAGCAGTGTACTTAACCCGTCGTTGTCTACATAACTTCCGAAATTCACTTTCTTTTCTCCCAGTATAATGGATTTGGTTGCTTCCGGAGACTTTCGCATGTACTGCTGAGACAGTCTTTCTTCCAGGTAAATCGGCAACAGGCTCTTCCCTTCCATCTTGGTGGTATCCCTGTTATCAAAAATGAAACTGTACTTTTTCATCAACTTTGAATTTGCCAGCTTCTCGGTGGAATTACTGAGCGCAGCCTGAATTTTTTCGTACTGCTCATACTCTACATAATCGTAACTGGTGGTCCGGTTTTCATCGCGGTGTTCTATTACTTTACGGATCAGTTCTACTGCCGGATTATTCCGGTTACTGTATTTCGCCCGTTTATTGGTGCTTACCGTTACATTGGTAATCAAAGCCGGATCTGGTCCCATCTTAATGGTCAGGTCTTCTACACTTCCCCTCTTAATGGTGAACTGAAGTTGCCGGTATCCCACAGAAGATACGATCAGCCGGTTGCTGTTACCGGAATAAATGATCATAAAATTGCCCAGGCTGTCTGTAGAGCGCCCTTTCCCTCCCTTAAAATACACACTGGCCTGTGCAATCGGCAAGCCTGTGATGGAATCAATCACCCTTCCTTTCACCACCGTTTCCTGCCCATATGTGTTTAAAACACCTGTAAACAGCAACACCATCCCCAGTAAAAATTGCTTCCACAGCTTATGCTTCATGTAGTTATTTTTTAAAAACATATTTTCCTTGTAAAACATAATTATAAAATATACCAACCAATAAGGATACCAGTAGCTTCGAAAAAACATAGTTCACTTTGAACACATGTACCATCAATGCCAGGCCACCAACATTCAGCAACAGGTTGCCCACCCATACCAACAGGTATCTGAAAGCCTGTTGCGGCACCGAATGTTCCTTCGATTGAAAAACCCAGTTCCTGCCCAGTGTAAAGTTCAGCACCCCACCGGTGGTTGTTCCGATTGCCCCGGCCACTACAGGTGGCAGTTTAAATACCTCCACCATTAATACCGTCACCAGGAAATCGGTAGCCGATGATATCAAAGAAGATGCCTGAGCCCTTATAAAAACCCACCATTTTACCATAACTGCAGATATAGCATTATTTGTAATGCAATATTGCCATAAAAACCAGCCAGTACGTCATCTCCCATTACTCCCCAGCCTTTTGGCAGTTGTTCCGTTCTTCTGATGAGCAATGGTTTGGCAATGTCAAAAAAACGGAAAAGTACCAGGGCCGCCAGGATATTAGGAATGCTCACCGGAACAAACAACAGGTTTACAAACATACCCGCCACTTCGTCTATCACCACTCTGCTGCTGTCCTTTCCCCAAAGCGGTTCCATTTTACCCGCCCCCCAAACTCCGTAAGTGATGATCAGTAAGGTTACCCCCGCAGCAACCGCTAACGGGGCCTGATTGAACGCATAATACCAGATGATGCATGCCACAGCGGCAGCAACGGTTCCACCTCCTTTGGGTATATAACCGATGCCGAAAAAACTGGTTATTGCCTGATGCAGTCTGATCATAATGCTTCTACCAGGTCCTGGTAATAATCAAGCCCCAGATGCGTAATCAGGTCTTCGCCCATCATATGACGCAACGTGTTCTGAAGTTTGATCAACTGTTTGAAAATATCATGCTCCGGACGCAGCCCTGCTGCAGTCTGCGGCGATTTAAAGTAGAATGACAACCACTCCTGTATACCGCTCATTTCTGCACGCTTAGCCAGATCCATGAACAAAGCCAGGTCCAGTACAATCGGAGCCGCTAAAATAGAATCCCGGCAAAGGAAATTAATTTTAATCTGCATGGAGTACCCCAGCCATCCAAAAATGTCAATATTATCCCAGCTCTCCTTGTTATCTCCATGCGGAGGATAATAGTTGATCCGAACTTTATGATACAGGTCTCCGTAAAGGGCAGGATTAATGTCGGGCTGAAGAATATCTTCCAGTACACTCAACTTGGATACCTCTTTGGTTTTAAAATTATCCGGATCATCCAGCACCAGGCCATCCCTATTACCGAGGATATTGGTGGAGAACCAGCCGCGTACACCCAGGGCCCTGGCAGCTAATCCGGGTGCTACAATGGTTTTCATCAATGTTTGTCCGGTTTTAAAATCCTTACCTGAAATCGGCGTTCCGGTTTCTTTGGCCAGATCAATCAACGCAGGAATATCAACGGTAAGATTGGGTGCACCATTGGCAAACGGAACACCCAGTTTCAATGCCGCATAAGCATAGATCATACTGGGCGCAATGGCCGGGTCGCTGTTGTGCAGGCCTTCCTCAAAAGCCTCAATCGTTTCGTGTACCGCAGAAGGTTCAATGTATTTTTCAGTAGATCCGCACCATACAATTACAACCCGGCTGCACCCGTTTTTTTGCTGAAAGGTTTCAATATCGTTGATCACCTGCAGGGCCAGATCGTACTTGGAAGTACCTGTTTTAATATGGGTTCCGTTGAGATTTTTGATATAGGCTTTGTCAAATACAGCCTTCATTGGCTGAATGGCTTCCAGTTCGGGCTTCACGGCATGCAGCAACATAGGCTCCAGCACTTTGGCATTGGAAGCAGATTCAAAAACATTATCACTGTAAACGTCCCAACCACCAAACACAATATCTTTCAAATTGGCAAGCGGCACAAAATCTTTAATAAGCGGGTACCTGTTTTCTGTTCTTTTACCCAGCCGGATATTCCCCATTTGTGTGAGTGAACCCACCGGTTGGGACAAGCCTTTGTTAACGGCAATCACGCCTGCAATCATGGTTGTTCCAACTGCACCCAGCCCGGGTATCAGTATTCCCAGCTTGCCTTCGGCCGGTTGAATATTATTGTTCATAAGATTTCATTTAGCGGATGATAGATGATTGTTTTTTAAACCGTCGGTCATGATACCGGAGATTACGTTGATCCTGTTCTCCAGACCGGATAATTTATTGTTGAAATAGTCCCGTTCAATTCCCCGGATACTGCTCACAATTACAGACGGAAGAATATCCATTTCACTGGAAAGCTGCGGCTTGAACTCTCCTGTTTGAATGCCAAACTCCAATATAGAGGCAATCAGTTGTATTTCCTGCTGCGTGTATTCCGAAAAAAGTTCTTTTGAGCAGGATGGCTGCCACATCATTTCACCGCAAACCAGCTTGTAGAGGTTGACCATTTTAGTTAAAACGGTAATCTTGGTCACTGCAAAAGCCTTGAGTTTTTCTTCGGCCGTCGGGGCTTTTTCTACGGCAGACTTGGTTACATTGAATACTTCCAGGAGCTCGGACAGCAAAACATCCTCAAAAATCTGCTCCTTCGACTGATAATAGTAATAAAGGGTACTTTTGCCCTTCCCCATCGCTTTGGCGATGTCTTCCATGGTGGTTTTCTTCAGACCAAAGGCTTGAAAGAGCTTTTGCGCCTCACGAATCACATCTTCTTTGAATATAACTTCTCTCATTTAAAACTTTTAGACTAAATTCGTTTTATAGTCCAAAATTAATACATCAAGGCTTAATAATTCATTAATTTTATATGAGTGGTAAACGAGAGCAACTTATGTTACAAATCCAGGGACTCCTGGCGGGATAGTCATTATATAATAAAGACAACCCTACTGGAAAAATGTTGTTATTTCGCTATTGGCATTTAATGATAACTTAACGTTACATTCATACAAAAGAGCGCTACGCGGATGAAAAAATGGGACTCCAATTTTACACTGGGCAAGGTCATCACCAATGAACAGCTCCACTTCTTTGACCGGCATGGGGCTATCCTGTTCAGGAACTTCTTAACCGGGGAGCAGGTTAGCGCATACATTAATGAGCTAAAGAAAATTGAAACCGACTGGCTGGCAGAAGGCAGGAAAAAAGTGAATGGCATTCCGTTGAAATTTGGTTTGGATGAGCATGGACATAAAATGATCCAGCGGTTTTGTTTCAGTTCTCAGTACAGCGCCCCCCTGCACGGGTTATTACAGGATGAACGGTTGGCGGCCCTCACTAAACTACTCTATCCTTACGAAGGCAGGATCGGGGAAAATGAAAAAGACGGATTGGTCATCAACAACTATATCAACACGCCCAACAGCAATTTTACGCAGATGGGCTGGCACACAGACAGCCCCAGAGACCTGTTCCTGGGACAGAAGATCATGCCCATGCTGAACGTGGGGATTCACCTGGATACCTGCCTTTTTGAAAATGGCGGCCTGAGGGTTTTGCCGGGAACCCATAAACAGAGCATGTTAAAACTCCTGTTTGGCAAGCGTTATTTCATAGACAATTCAGATGATCCCGGCGAAATCGGGTTCGATATTCAGGCAGGCGACCTGACCGTTCATGATGGCAGAACCTGGCACAGGGTAAAACAATCTCCCTTAACAGGTGAAGCAAGCCGCAGAAGGGTGATGTATGTGCCGATCATCACCGGCAAGTACAAACCAAAAGACGCAACAAGCAAAACCCCTTTTTATCACAAACTGGCGGGCAGGGTACCAAAGTAAATTTTTATGGCATACGCACTTATTACGGGAGCAAGCAGGGGAATCGGGAAAGCCATGGCAGAAGAACTGGCCCGGAAAGGGCATGCACTTTTACTGGTTGCCCGAAGCGGGGACTTATTGAAAGATTATGCCGGTGAGCTAAGTTTGCGGTACAAGGTAACTGTGGATTATTTTGCCATTGACCTGGCCCGAACCACTGCAGCTCAGGAGGTTTTTGACTGGTGCCAGTCTAAAAACATGGAAATAGACATCCTGATCAATAATGCGGGTTACGGGTTAAATGGGTTACTGGAGGATTATTCCCTGGAGGAATACCGGAAAATGATGCAGGTGAATATGACCAGCCTGGTTAACCTCACTTATCTTTTTTTACCCGGGCTCAAAAAAATGCCCAGGGCCTATATTGGCAATATTGCCAGCGGGGCAGCCTATCAGGCGGTTCCCGGTTTAACCATTTATGCGGCTACCAAGGCCTTTGTACTAAGTTTCAGCCGGGGCCTCTCCTATGAGTTGAAAAAGACCAGTGTTAGCGTTACCTGTATTTGTCCTGGCGCTACCGATACCAATTTTGCAGCGCGGGCCAATGTAACCGGTGAAAAAGCTGTTCAAATGGCAAAGAAATTCAATATGGATCCTGCAGTGGTGGCTCAAGTAAGCATAGCGGGGATTCTGGCCGGGAAGATCGAAGTAGTGCCGGGCTTTGTAAACAAACTCACCAGGTTTTTTTCGCATATTTTACCCGATTCCCTGTTGGAAAAATCAGCAGCGGGAATTTATGGTTTATAAAGTTCCGCTCATATTTTGCTGATAAAAAGGTTTGTTTTATATTTGCAGCCCCTTAAGGGGGAAATGGCTGCGTAGCTCAACTGAATAGAGCATCTGACTACGGATCAGAAGGTTTTAGGTTTGAATCCTAACGCGGTCACTAAGCCTCGCACGAAGTGCGGGGTTTTTTATTGCGCAGCCGTTAAATTCGAAGCATCTTATCAGGGAATATGCTTTACCACCACATGGTGGCCGGCAAGATCTCTTCCGTAAACCAGCACATACAGCAATTTGGTACGCAAGTCTGAAAGACCCTCCTGGGTTTTCAGGAAAAGTCTTTTCAAAATAATGGTTTGCTTGTTTACCACTGTTTCTACAAACGCTTTCCCCTCCTGATTCTGCCGCAGATAGAATTTCATTCCGGGATACGAAACCAGGTTCATTTCATAGCAATTGTCGGCTATTTTTTGGGTGTGCAACCCATAGGCCAGTTTGCGCTGAACATTGGTCAGACCTTTTTTGATACCCCCTTCCGTATAAATAATCCTGTAAATGTTTACAGGTTCTTTTTCCTGTAATTTCTGGCCGGCATCCATGTTAGCATCATATACATAGGTGTTGTGGTTCTTGCTGTGCTGGATATAAAACAACTGGTTCGGTGTTTCTGGCGGAACAGGATAATCTTTTTGAGAAAAAGCGCCGAACACAAATAAACTAAACAGGGTTAACAGCAGAAATTTCATTACTACAGTTTCTTGCTGTTAAGTTACAAAAAACAGATGGGAAAACGGATAATGTGCTTATTTTCCAGACAATATTGGTCCGGGCGTACACATTAAAAAGGGCCGCAGAAAAACTGCGACCCGCTTGCTTAATAACCAATACCGCTGCTCTGACAATGAGCAGCTTAAGGATTGGTAGAGTAAACAGATGATTCTTTTACAAACACCCGCCTGTTTAATTTTAGCTGTGCAACAATCAATTCTGCAAAGTCTTCCGGATGCATCACCCGGTCTTCGTTGTTGTTGATCAGATTTGCAGATTTGGCCAGGTCGGTCACCACGGTACTTGGCGCCATAGCAGTTACCCGGATATTGTGCTTACGCACTTCCTGCATCAGCGAATCGGTTAATCCCATCACTGCAAATTTAGATGCGCTGTATGCGCTGGTGACGGCTGCTCCTTTTAAACCCGCAGTAGAAGAGATATTCACTATATCCCCGGTTTTTCTTTCTATCATCTGCGGCAACACAGCGCGGGTGGCATAGTATACACCAAACAGGTTCACCCTCACCTGCCGTTCCCATACTTCCGGTTCCAGCTCCAGAAACTTTCCAAAGGCTGCAGTGCCCGCATTGTTGATCAGAATATCTACAGGACCTAGTTGCTGTTGAATAGCCCCTACTGCCTGATTGACTGCATCGATATTGCTTACATCTGCTGTTGCCAATGCAGTTTTCACTCCTGTGGCCTTCAGCTCTGCTGCAACAGCCTGAAGGTCTTTTTCGGAGCGGGCTACCAACCCTACATTCACGCCTTCATTGGCCAATGCAATGGCAATGGCTCTTCCAATACCCTTGCCTGCTCCCGTAACCAATGCTGTTTTCCCTTTTAATGATTCCATGTTTTTGTTTTTTCCGGGCTTGCCGGTGAATAATGAATTAAATGATCAAATGATTGGCTTGTTATTCCGACAGAGCAGGATAATCTGTATATCCTTTTTCGCCGGGCACATAGAATGTTGCAGGATCTGCCGTATTCAGCGGCACGTCCGTTTCATAGCGTTTCACCAAATCGGGATTGGCAATAAACGGCACACCGAATGCAACAAGATCCGCATCCCCATCTTCCAGTACTTTAATGGCTTTTGCCTTATCAAACCCTTTATTAATAATCAGTGTTCCTTTGTACAGCGGCCTGAAATGTTTAGCCACCTGTGTTACAGCATGCGGAACATCATCAACCGGCACAAAAGGTTCGGTAAGGTGCAGGTAGGCCAGGCCATAGTCGTTCAAACGCTGTACAATATAATCATGTGTTGGAATGGTCAACACATCTACCAACATTCCCTGCGCATTGTGCAAAGAAGGGTTTAGTCGAATTCCTACACGGTTCATCGGGATCACGGCTTTTAAAGCAGCCAGTATTTCAAACAGGATGCGTGCACGGTTCTCTATACTTCCGCCATAGGCATCGGTACGCTGGTTGGAACAACCATTAAAAAACTGGTGCAGCAGATAACCATTGGCGGCATGCAATTCAACTCCGTCAAATCCTGCCCTTACTGCATTGGCTGTGGCAGTAGTGAAATCGCGGATGGTTTGCTGAATATCGGCAACAGTCATTTCCGCCGGCACTACCGTATCCACAAATCCCCTTTCGGTATATGCCTTGGCATGAGGATTGATGGCAGAAGGCGCAAGCGGCAGTTCTCCATTGTGCAGATCGGGATGAGACAATCTTCCCACATGCCATATCTGGGCAAATATTTTACCACCCTTTGCATGCACTGCTTCCGTCACCAGCTTCCAGCCAGCTACCTGATCATCACTGTAGATGCCGGGCACATTGATAAAACCCACTCCTTTTTTGCTGATAAATGTTCCTTCCGTAATGATCAGTCCGGCAGTTGCTCTCTGCGCATAGTAGGTGGCCGTTAATGCTGTGGCCACATTCCCTTCGTTGTTGGAACGGCTCCGGGTCATTGGAGCCATGACCATTCTGTTTTGAAGGGTCAGCCCGGAGAGATCATAAGGGGTAAATAAAATTGCTTTTTCCATAGATTCCTTTTGCTTGTCTGTTAATATAATGATGAGATGATTTCGTTGATATGTATCTGTTGTAATAAGTTCCTAGCAGTGTGGGTTGCTTCGGCATCGTTTCCACTGATGCGTTCACTATTCCCGGCTGATGCCGGCAAATACATTGCAACGATGGCAATACCCGAATAGGGCAATTGTTTTTTTAAAAGTGCCAGTGCATTTTCTTCCGGTTTCTCCAGCAGGAAGATTACGGTTTTGCGGGTCACCACTTCCTGCATTTTAGCAACCAGGTGATCCCGCTCCGAAAAGGGAAGTGTAAATAGAATAATATCAGATTCCCAGGAAGCTTCCTTACAGCAGGATATCATTTCCACATCAGGTTGCCGGCCGGAGTCACTGATCTCTTTTTGTATGGCAGGCAGGGCTTCCTGATTTGGATCCATTAACAATAACCTGTATGGGCCTGTTGCCAGGGCTTTTGCAAATTCTGCGCCGTACCTGCCGGCAGCCCCGATGATTGCGATGGTTTGCTTCATGGCCATGATGATAATTGAAGCACAAAGCTATACCATGCCCTGCCCCTCCGGCTTGATCAAAGACAAGAAAACCACTTGATCTGAATCAAGGCCTTAGTTCTTCTGAGACAGGTGTTTCCGGATCCTGCTCAGTGTTTCCGGAGTGATCCCCAGGTAAGAGGCAATCAGGTTCAGGGGAATGCGCTGCAGGAGTTCGGGATTGGATTCGGCCAGCCGGATGTATTTTTCTTCGGCAGAATAGCTGATGGAACTGATCAGCCTTCGTTCTTTTGAAATAATGTTGTTCTGAAACAGTATTCTGAAATACCGTTCCATTCCCGGCACCTGCACCATCATCTGCTCAAAACTATCCAGGGTAATCATGAGCAATTCAGCGTCTTCAATAGCATCTATATTATAATTGGAGGGTTCTCCCGAAAGAAAGCTATAGATATCAGCCATCCACCATCCTTCCAGTGCAAAATGAATCATATGTTCTACACCTTTATGGTCTACATTGTAAGATCGGAGCACGCCCTTTTCTACAAATGCGAAATACCTGCATACTTCCCCTTCCTGCAGCAGGTATTGCTTTCTGCGCAATTTTTTGGGAGTGAAATAGGTCTTTACCTCATTCTGCTCAGCCGCGGTAAGGCTTACTTTTTGATTGATATGGGTAAAAAACAGTTCGAACATTCCTGCAAAAATACGTCCTTAGTTTCTTAACTTGTTTCAGAAGAATCTTTCCAATATGAAGTATTGCTGCCTGATACTACTGTTTTGTTTTAGCCGCAACATGACCCTGCCGGCACAAACCCTGTTTGAAGCCCCGCCTGCCTGGGCAGAAAATGCAGTCTGGTACCAGATTTTTGTGGAGCGGTTTTACAACGGAAACCATCGGAATGATCCGGTTCCCGCACACATGAACACACCACCCATGAACCAGTTTACCCCGCCCGGATGGAAGCTGAGCAACTGGACCGGCAACTGGTACAGTAGAGACAACTGGTGGAAGGAACAGGATGGCAGCTTCAACGATATGCTGCAGTACCGCCGATATGGCGGCGACCTGGAAGGGGTTTTACAAAAACTGGACTACCTCCGGCAACTGGGGATCACCGCACTGTACCTGAACCCCATCAACGATGCGCCTTCCCTGCATAAATATGATGCAAGGAACTTTCATCATGCCGATATTCATTTTGGGCCCGATCCCGCAGGTGATTTGGCCATCATGGCCAAAGAAAATCCGGCTGATCCTTCCACCTGGCAATGGACCAGTGCAGATAAACTGTTCCTGGAACTGATCCGGCAGGCGCATCAACGGGGCATCCGCATTATTCTGGATTATTCCTGGAACCATGTGGGTACGATGTTCTGGGCCTGGCAGGATGTGCTGAAAAATCAATCCCATTCTCCTTACAAAAACTGGTTTGATATTCAATGCTTCGATGACCCGTCCACTGCTGCCAATGAATTCAGCTATAAGGGTTGGCTGAATATTCCACATTTGCCGGAACTTAAAAAAACAAATATTACCACCACCCGCAAAAGCGGTCTCCCGTACGAAGGCAATCTGACAGATGGAGCAAAGCAACATATTTTTGCCGTTTCAAAAAGATGGTTGGCGCCGGATGGCGATACCAGCAGGGGTATCGACGGATTCCGGCTGGATGTGGCAGACCATGTGGGGCTTGGATTCTGGAGAGATTACAGAAACTTTGTCCGGTCCGTTCAACCCAATGCTTACCTGTTGGGTGAAATCTGGTGGGAAGAATGGCCCGACCGGCTCATGAACCCCGCCCCCTATACCAACGGAACCGTTTTTGATGCGGTGATGTTTTACCAGGTTTATCGCCCGGCAAGATCTTTTTTTGCAAAGGTTGATGCTCCGGTTACTGCAGAGCAGTTCAGAGACAGTTTATTGTTTCAGTGGAACAGGCTTCGGCCGCAAACCAACCGGGCCATGATGAATGTTTCCTCCACGCATGATGCCCCCCGGCTGCTTTCCTGCTTTTACAATCCGGGGAAATACAAGTATAAGGCCGGACCGGGAGAAAACCCCGGTTACAGGGCCGGTAAGCCGGATACCGAAACCTACCAACGTGTGCGGCAATACCTGGTTCACTTGTTCACCAGTATCGGCGCACCGCAAATCTGGAACGGCGAAGAAATGGGCATGTGGGGCGGCGATGATCCCGATTGCCGCAAGCCGCTCTGGTGGAATGAATTTCAATTTGAACCGGAAAGCCGGAACAATCAACCTGTAGGCGCCTCAGGTGAAAAAACGGCAAAGTATCCCGTAAGCTTTAACCAGGAACAATTTAACTGGTACCAGCAGTTGATCCGAATCAGAAAGGAACATCCTGTTCTGGTAAATGGCGAAATGAAGTTCATCCTGGCGAAGGGCAGATATTTGGGATACCAACGGGAAAATGCGCAACAGACCATCCTGGTGTATTTCAATACCGGCAAGGTGCCGGCAGATTTTTCCTTACCCAGACAACGGCAATACAAAGATCTCCTGACCGGAAAATTGTATCAGCACGGGCGTTTTCGCTTAAACGGATTGCAGTCTGCCATACTCCTTCAATTACCCTAAAACAGGCTTACGGCAGCCTACAATTTTGCCGCTATTTTTTAACCGGTTGAACAAATAATTATCTATCTTCCGAAACACAAACCAACCAGCTATAAAACAACCCAGTTACATAGTATCGTACCTGAGAGTGGGCCGCCTGCTCTATTATGCATTGATCCTGTTTATCCTGGAAGCCTGGTTTTACTGGATTAAACTGGTAGCAGCCTACCAGGAGTCCTCTACCCTATGGGTATTGTTCTGGACTTATAGTTTCCTGTTTTCTTTTGTGCATATTTTCCTGGTGCTGGCAGACGGATGGTCCAGGTTCCAGAATTACAAGCGGGCCAAAGACCAGTTCTTTATTCACGGCTTCCATAAAAAAATTGCCCATACCTATATTGGTTCCAAATGTCAGCGTATGGCGGCGGAAGTTGCGGCAGAAGAGCTCGGACTGCAGAACCAGATAAAAAAATATTATGCTGAAATGGGTGTTAAATGGTACCACTATGTTCCCTATTTTATGATCAGGGAACCATTGTTCCTATTCAATAAGAAGTTCTGGTCACGTACTTTTCTCGAAAAGAATTACACGCCCAAATTTGATTACAACAATCTTCAACCCCTTTTTCAGGCATGATCATCTCCGGAAATGATTTAAACAAATCATATAACCAGCGAACAGTACTGGATCAGGTAAGCATTCATTGTGACGCAGGTGAAATCTGCGGCTTGCTGGGCGCCAACGGCGCCGGGAAAACGACTTTGTTTAAAATACTGCTGGGGCTGGTTACTCCCGACAGCGGAACCGTAGCCATACGTTCGGCCGGCAATAAGAAAATCGGCGGAATCATTGAAGGGCCTGCCTTGTATGAATACCTGAATGCCTATGAGAACCTGAAAATCTTTGGCAGTATTCAGGGCGTAGATGTTTCAAAAAAGGCGCTGCAAAAATGCCTGGAAACAGTGGGACTTCCGCTGAACAGGCTGGATCCTGTTCGCAATTTTTCACTCGGCATGAAACAACGGCTGGGGATTGCCATTGCCCTGCTCAACAACCCGGCCTGCCTGGTACTGGACGAACCTTTTTCCGGGCTGGATCCGCTGGGTGTTGCCGCATTGCGCAACCTGATTGTGGAGCTGGCAACACAGCACCAGCTGGCCATTATCCTTTCTTCCCATATTATTGACGAACTCAGCAAAATCTGTAACACCCTCTATGTAATTAAAGAGGGGCGCATGGTAAACCAGGGCCCCGCACAGCAGTTGATTGCCGGCAATACAACCATGTATACCATCTGTGCAGACAATATTGAAAATTCCCTTGCACTCAAAGCCTATGAGGTAAGTTTTAATGGCCCCTGTGCACATATTCATATAACGGCAGACCGGATACCTGAACTGATTTTCCAGTTACACGAAGAAGGGATTTATATTTCTTCCTGCGTACCGGAACTGAGTATGGAAAAATTATTTGAAACCACTGCCCCATGAAAGCACTGATCAAAGCAGAAATTTTTAAGCTGCTCCGGCAAAGCAAAACATGGTATGCCCTTGCTGCCCTGTTGCTGATAGAAGGGGTGATTTTGTTCAGCGCCTATTTCCAGGGCAAAAATATCCTGGATATTTTGCTCGATAACCTGAAAAGATCTTTTTACTTCGAAGGATCGCTTTTAAACGGTAATCTCCTGGTGTACCTGATTTTAAACACCCTCTGGTTTCATCTGCCGCTGATCCTCATGATTATTGTATCGGGCAGTCTTACAGCCGAATACAAGGATCGTACCCTGCAAACCGTTATGCTGCAACCCGTAAGCAAATGGAAATTTATTCTGAGTAAATATATTGTAGCCATTGGATTTACCCTGGCCGTGGTGGGAATGCTGGCCCTCACCTCCTTTACCCTTTCTTATAGCCTGTTTGGCAAGGGCGACCTCATTGTTTACCTCAACACCCTTAACTTCTTCCCATCGGGAGATGCTTTTGTACGCTTACAATATGCATTTGCTTCAGGCGCCCTCTCAATGATCTTCTTTTCGGTAACCAGCCTTACTTTAGCAGTTATCTTCAGGGAAGCCACCAAAACCTGGATCGTTGCCGCCCTGTTCCTGATCCTGAGCAACCTGTTGCTGAAAGTAGATTTCGGGAACAACCTGTTTAACCGGGTGTTTTTTGCCAAGCTCAATGACACCTGGCAAAACTTCTTTTATTTCAACATTAACTGGACAACGGTATATACCAATTCGCTGTTGCTATGCGGCTACAGTCTGCTGTTCATGGCCATTGGCATTGTACTGTTTCATAAAAAAGATATCGGATAATGAAATGGAGATTACTGTTATGGGGCTTATTGTACCTCACTGCCGGCAGGGCACAGGGCATTGACCCGGATTTGCTGAAAATCAGGCACCGGATGGATTCCATTGTACAGTTCTCGGCCAGCCTGAAACTGAATGTGGAAGTGAGCTTTATTCATATGCCTGCCAAATATGCCCGGATGAATTATACAAAGGGGAAGCCCGTAAAATTTTCATCGGAAGATTTTGTAATGATCCCTAAACGGGGACTGGACTTTTCGCTCAACAGCCTGATGGAATTTCCCTTCATCACGGTTCCCAGGGGCGAAGAGATCCGGAACGGCAAAAAATACAAGGCCATCAATATTATTCCCACCGATAAGCGGGCCGATTTTTCCATAGCCCTGCTCCTGCTGGATTTGCAGAATAACCGGGTAGCGGAAACGGAAATCAACACCAAAAAAGACGGCACTTACAACCTGTTGCTGCAATACGAAAACAGTTCTTCAATACTTCCCTCGCAGGTGGTCGTAAATTTTGAGATTGAAAAGATCCGGATCCCGCTCAACTTTATGGGAAAAGATACCGATATTGACCGAAAAAAAATGCGGGCAGAAGGACCTAAGTCCGGAAAGATCTTTTTGCAGATCAGTAATTACCTGATCAGGTATTAACAACAGCATTCTTAATCAATTCATTATGGATAAGCGTAGTTTTCTGAAAACCTTTACACTGGCAGGGCTTGCCACTCCCCTTACCGGAAGCGCCCTGGGCAAATGGATGGATACAGCAGTTGGCATTCCTGCTGAAACACTTGCTGCAGATGAATCCTACTGGGAAGGCATCAGGAGTCACTACCTGCTGAAACCCGACTATATTAACCTGGAGAACGGTTACTACAACATACTGCCACGGGAAATCCTGGAAGGATATATACAGCATATCAGGGACGTGAACTACCAGGGGTCTTATTATATGCGTACCGTTCAATGGGAGAACAAAAAAGCCATGGCGGCCAAAGTGGCTGCTCTTGCAGGTTGCAGCACAGAAGAGTTTATCCTGACCCGTAATACCACCGAATCGCTCGATATGATCATTGGCGGATATCCCTGGCTAGCCGGAGATGAAGCTATTTTTGCCGAACAGGATTACGGTGCCATGATCCAGATGTTTCACCAGGTAGCCCTCCGACATGGAGTGGTTAACAAAATATTGTCCGTTCCCAATCACCCTTCTTCCGACGAGGAGATCGTGAACCTCTATGCCAATGCTATTACGCCCAAAACCAAACTGATTATGGTTTCACACATGATCAATATTACCGGGCAGATTATGCCGGTGAGAAAGATCTGCGATATGGCGCATGCAAAAGGCGTTGAAGTAATGGTGGATGGTGCACATGCCATCGCCCATATTCAGTTCAGCATACCGGATCTGCACTGTGATTATTATGGCGCCAGTTTACACAAATGGCTGGCCGTCCCTTTGGGAGTGGGAATACTTTATGTTCAGAAAAACAAGATCAATAAAATATGGCCCTTGCTGGCCGAGGGGCCCGATATCAAAACCATCAGCCGGCTGAATCACCTGGGGACTCATCCTGTTCATACCGATCTGGCCATCCGGGAAGCAATTGAATTTTACCAAAAGCTGGGACCCGATAAAAAAGAGGCCAGGCTGCGCTATTTACAGCAATACTGGACCTCCAGAGTACGCGGTTTCGGTAAGGTTCAGGTGAACACGCCTGCAGAACCGGAAAGAGCCTGTGCCATAGCCAATGTGGGCATAGCCGGTATGAAACCGGCGCTTTTAGCGGAGGCCCTGTTAAAAAAATACAGGATCTATACCGTAGCCATCGATGGGGCGAATGTGCATGGATGCAGGATCACTCCGAATGTGTTTACCACCACCGCCGAACTGGACCAGTTGGTGGCAGCATTGAAGGAAATGAGTTAACCCAAACAACAGAATAAGCGTACTTTTAAGTATCATTTATTCCAATCAGTCTATGAAGCTATTTGCACATGCGCTGGCTGTTCTGCTATTGGTTTCCTGCAAAACATCAGAAGAAAAAACAAAACCTACCATCGAAAAAATCACTGAGTCTGTCTATGCCTCCGGGGTGGTGAAAAGCAGGAAACAATACCAGGTATTTTCTTCGGTCAGCGGGCTCATCAAAGAAGTATATGTAAATGAAGGCGACCTGGTAAAAAAAGGCGATCCGCTTTTCCGGTTATCAGATCTTACGGCTGCCCTGAATATAGAGAATGCACGTATTGCCGCCGAATATGGATCGGTTGCAGCCAATGCTGACAAACTCAATGAAGTGAAGATTGAGATTGAGAATGCCAGGGCAAAGATGGAAAACGATGCTTCACTGGTAGAAAGGCAACGCAATTTATGGTCGCAGGGAATCGGCACTAAAAACGAACTTGACCAACGGGAACTGATTTATAAGAATTCATCCAACAGTTTTTCCGCTGCAAAACTTCATTACAGGCAGTTGGAAAAACAATTGAATTTGCAGGCAAAGCAGACCCAAAAAGCGGTTGAAATATACAGCAGTACAAAAGGTGATTTCACCATAAGAAGTGAATTCAACGGGAAAGTGTACTCCGTTATCAAAAAGCAGGGAGAAATGGCCACCCCGCAAGTGGCGCTTGCATTGATTGGAGAAGCAGATGCTTTCACCCTCGAGCTACAGGTGGATGAATACGATATTGCCCGGATCAGACAAGGACAAAAAATCCTGCTGACTATGGACAGTTATAAAGATAAAAATTTCACTGCCGTAGTAGAAAAAATCAACCCGGCCATGAATTCCCTGTCCAAATCGTTCACCATTGATGCAGGTTTTGTAATCCCTCCCCCCGTACTCTACCCCAACCTTACAACAGAAGCTAATATCATCATTCGTGTAAAGGACAGTGCACTCACCATTCCCAGGAGCTACCTTACAGCAGATGATTATGTAATACTGGAGAACAAGGAAAGAAGAAAGGTTACCACCGGGCTAAAAGACTACCGAAAAGTTGAAATCCGGAGCGGGTTAACACCCAATGATGTGATTATTAAACCCGCAGAATGATCAACAAGCTGATTATAAGCGTTGCCGAATCCCTGTTGATGGCCCGTTGGCGCCAGACGCTGGTGGCTGCACTTGGGGTCACTTTCAGTATCGCCATGTTTATTGCATTGCTGAGTTTTATGGCCGGGTTGAACGACCTGCTGGATGGCCTTATCCTGAACAGGACCCCGCATGTTCGGATCTTCAACGAAATCAAACCCAGTACTATACAGCCTATTGAAAAAGACAGCGCCCTCAGTAATGCCTACCATTTTATTCATTCCATCAAGTCTGCCAACAGCCGGCAATGGCTCTACAACAGCGGCGCCATCATACAATCCCTGAAAAAAGACGATCAGGTGTTGGGCATTTCACCGAAACTGACCGCGCAGGTTTTTTTCAATGATGGTTCTGTAGAAATCACCGGAGTCATCAATGGCATAGATGTAAATGCAGAAAGCAAATTATTCCACTTCAATGATTATATCATGGCCGGATCCGGTGCGGATCTCACCAAAATACCCAATAGCATTATCCTGGGGAATGAACTGGCCGGAAAATTGCTGGCCAATGTGGGCGATGTAGTGGTGATCACTACTTCCAAAGGAGAGCAGTTCCCGCTGAAAGTAGTCGGCTATTTTCAATCCGGATTAAAAGAGCTAGACCGTACACAGAGTTATGCCACGGTAGGTATGGTTCAGAAAATACTGAATAAATCCAACGACTATATTACTGAAATTCAGGTTAAATTAAAAGATGTGAACCAGGCGCCGACGCTTGCCAAAAAATTTGCAAAGATCTACGAAACGGATGCCGAAGATATTCAGACCGCCAATATGCAGTTTGAAACCGGCAGTTCACTCAGAACCCTGATTTCTTATACTGTAGGGATTGTATTGCTGATCGTTGCCGGTTTTGGCATTTATAATATACTGAACATGATGATTTATGAAAAAATGGATTCCATTGCCATTTTAAAGGCAACCGGATTTTCAGGGTCGGATGTTAACAAAATTTTCAGCGTAATCGCATTGAGTATCGGGGTATTCGGAGGTGCAGTAGGGCTGATCAGCGGGTTCGGGCTTTGCTATATCATTGAGCATATTCCTTTCAGTACCCCTTCCCTGCCCACCATCAAGACCTATCCGGTACACTATAACCCGGCATTTTATGTGATCGGAATTGTATTTTCTTTGGTCACTACTTACCTGGCAGGATGGCTTCCTGCAAGAAAAGCCAGTAAGATAGATCCTGTAATCATTATAAGGGGAAAATAGTATGAATGAGATTGTATTGGAAGCGAGGCAGATCAACAAGAGTTTTCACGACCCGGTTACGACCAGGGTATTATCGGATATAACCTTCACCATCAACAGGGGGGAATTTGTTTCTGTTACCGGTAAATCCGGTTGCGGGAAATCTACCCTGCTGTATATTCTCTCCACTATGGATACGGATTATGAAGGCGAGTTGCTGATAGACCAGATTTCCATGCGCAACAAAAAAGAGGCGGACCTTGCATTGGTCCGCAACCAGAAAATAGGATTTGTGTTCCAGTTTCACTACCTGCTGAACGAGTTTAGCGTATTAAAAAATGTGATGCTGCCCGGACTGAAACTGCATAAATATTCCGAAGCTGAGGTGGAGCACCGCGCCATGGAAAAATTGAAAATACTCGGCATTGAACACCTTGCGCTCAAAAAGGCCAATCTGGTTTCCGGCGGAGAAAAACAGCGAATTGCCATTGCAAGAGCACTCATCAACGACCCGTTGATTATTATGGGAGATGAACCCACCGGCAACCTCGATAAGAAAAACAGCGACATCGTTTTTGATATCTTTAATCAACTTACCAAAGAATTCAATCAAACCATGCTGATTGTGACCCACGATCAGGGCTTCGCGGACCGGACGGAACGAATCATTCAAATGCAGGACGGCAGAATCATCAGCCAATAAACTTATTCCAGCAGTTTTACAATCCGGATCATTTTCCCCTCCTGGTTCATGCCTTCGAGTACAATCTGTAGTTTTTTAGAGATATCATTGTTATAAAAATCTACCCGGAATCTGGGTGTTTTTTTATTGGTAATGATATAGGGGTTCCAATAGAGCGTGTTGCGCACGTCCGCTTCAAAACTGGCAGGTGGTCTTTCGTAAGAAGGGCTGTAGAATTCCCTGAACCTGGAATACCCGCCCAATACGGTTTTGTCCATTCCCTTGCTATCAGGAGATGCCCTCCTGGCATCTGTTCCCTTCTTGGTATAAATAGCAATGGCACCGCCGGCACCGCCACCAAAAGATCCGAAAAAAGGAGGGCGAAATACTTTAATATAGGCCACGTCCAACATATTGATATTCTGAACCGCTCCGATATCGCTCCTCATTTCGTTGAGGAACAGATCGGGAGACGCGCCTCTCCAGCTCATGGATGGCTGCGATCCGGCGTTGCTGATCTGCAATCCGGGCACTTTACCCTGTAAATAAGTAAACAGGTCCAAAGCGCCGGGAAATTGATCTGTTGTTAAATCGAAACTATACCCATCCCCTCCGGCAAATAACCCGGAAGCATATTTTTCATCCATGAGCTGTAAAGGGTTCTTCGACCTGGTTTTTACAATGACTTCCTGCAAAGTGGCAGAAGCCATGCTTCTTCTGAGTTTCTCCTGTTCAGACAGGAAATAATTCATGCGCAGCCTCGAAATACTGTCGGACCAGATATACATGGGCTGCCCTTTGCCAAGCAACGTAGTGGTTCCGGGCTCTTTCCGCAACAATCCGTTTTCGACCTTCACCTGTGTCTGGGCAGAGAGTTTGTTGTTGGCGTTGAAATTGTACATCACTTTCACCGTATCATAAAAAAATACACCCGGCTCCTCAAAATTTCCGTCTTTGTCTACCGGAGCAAACAACAGGGTTTTACTGCTGTCCTTCCCAACCAAAATGAAATTCAACTGCAGCGGTTCCCTGGTAGCAATATTTTTTGCACCAAATACAGTCCCTTTCAAAGACATATAGGCGGTTTCGGGCATGTATTTTAACTGGGGCGGTATGGCTGCCCTGATCTTGTCCCAGTCAAACTTTCGCCAGCCGTTGGTCATCATCACCAAATCGAGGTTAGCGGTAATACTATCTGTATCGCTGGTAAAATAATAGGCGGGATTGTGTATATAACCTTTCAGTTCACTCGAAATCAGGAAATCGGAGAAAATGGTATGCTGATCGGGGCTAATTACGCCCGCATCCGTTACCGCTACCGACAAATTGGAAACCGTGGTATCGTTCACCACAATTTCAAATATATTTTTTTTGCGTTTATCCAGGTCTACCGTAATAGGATTCAACTTGGCATTGAACTCGTGGTAGTGGTTGTTTACAAAAACAACACGTTCCGCTACGGGTGTCCAATCATTGCTGAACAACGTGAACTGCACAATGCCGGTAGGGAGTTCATCAATGGGGATCTCCGCACGTTGAATCAGCCGTTCCTGCATTTTGATGGTTACCTTGTACAGCAAATCCTGGTTCAGGTGAATCATCAGATGCATCTGCTTAAGCGGCTCCGCCGCATTGGCCGTACGCTGGATCACCACGATCGCTTTTTCATTGGTTGTGCGCACATTCATCACAGACCCCTGGTCTTTTGCTACAGGTAATTGGGTTATACCTTTTACACCAAATTCATCTGTCCAGTTTAACTGGTACCTTTCTCCCGGCAGGGGTTGAAGATCAAACATCCCCATACCATCGTGTTTTACTTTAAGGCTGTCAATGATCTCCTTTTTATCGTTCACCAATACCCCTTTGATCAATACAGGCAGTCCGTAAGCATTCACGGATTTAAATGCCACACGACTATTCAGCCCCATGATGAGTGATCCTCCTTCCGGAAATATGCCGACACTGGTGGTTTGCGGCGACGGTTTCTTCGGCGCAGCCTGGGCAGAAGCATGGTTGATCAGCAGATCCCGTTCATACAGGAAAGCGGTATCTTCGTTCAGCATCCAGCGGGTAAAGGCTTTCAGGTGAATAAAACTCCCTTTGTAATCGGCAGGTACATCAAAAGACCCTTTGGCACTGGAAAGGTACAGGGGGGCTACGGTCTGCTTAATCATTCTCCCGGTTGTATCATACCATTCCACATACATATTTTTACTCAACGGACTGGGCTCATTCCCGGCCATCAGGTACACTTTGTACCAGATGGTTTCATCCGGATTATACAACTGCTTATCGAAATGAATATGTATCTTCTCTTTTGGAAAGCCCTGTGCATATATAGCCATCATAGAATCAACGGCCTGTGCACCCGCATGGAAGCCTGCAATCGTCAACATTAAAAACAGTACGATCCTGTTCCCTATACTTTTCATGCTCGTCAGATTATGCCGTAAGATACTTTCAATCTTCGAAAAAATAAAAGTTGGCCGCTTTGGTGTTAATATTGTGTCATGAAAATTGTTCTGGCATCGGTGGGTAAGCCCCATGAATCCTATGTAAAAGACGGCATTGCCGATTTTACCCAACGGATCAACAAATATTTCAAGGCGGAATGGCTGCTGATTCCACCTCCTAAAATTGCAGCCAGCCTGAGCGAAGCCGATCTTAAAAAGGCTGAAGCTGCTGCCATTCAGGCTATTTTGCAAAAAGACGATCACCTGATTTTACTCGATGAACGCGGCAAACAGTTTACTTCGCCGGCCCTGGCACAGTTTCTCCAGCAAAGGGCCAATGAAAGTGTTAAAAGAATGGTATTTCTGATTGGGGGCGCATTTGGAGTAGATGAAAGCATCAGCAGGCGGGCCGATTTTACCTGGAGCCTCTCCCCGCTCGTATTTCCGCATATGCTGGTAAGGCTGATCCTCTCCGAGCAGGTTTACAGGGCCTGCACTATATTAAGAAATGAGAAGTATCACCATAGTTAAATAAATCACCCGATATTTACTGCATAAATATCCATTCAAATGGTCACCATCACCATCAGTATTGTACTACTCACTTCTGTGATTTCTTTCACTGCTTTTTCTAACGGAAAAGTGATGGACGACCTGATTTTTTATCCTCCGGCCATCAGTAACCGGAATCAATGGTACCGGTTTATTACCTGTGGCCTGATCCATGCCGATTTTCTGCACCTCGCCTTCAATATGTACTCTTTTTATCTCTTCGGAGACATTGTGGAGAAAACATTCTCTACACTTTTTGGCGACCGGGGCAAAGCGCTTTACCTGATACTGTATGTAACCGCACTCATTGTCAGTTTACTGCCAACCTACCTAAGCCACCGGAACGATTATCATTACAGGAGCCTGGGTGCTTCAGGCGCAGTATCTGCCATTATTTTTGCCGGTATTTTCTTGTATCCCACACTGGGCATGGGCATTTTCCCGATCCCCTTTCATATTCCCGGTTTTATCTTTGGTCCGCTTTACCTGGTAATTTCTTATTACCTGGCCAATAAGGGGCAGGGTAATATCAACCATTCCGCGCATATCTGGGGGGCCGTGTACGGCATCGTATTCCTCTTCATCACTTCCCGGTTCATGTCGGAATACGACCTGCTGAATAATTTCATCAACCAGGTGGGGAATTATTTGAGGTAACCTGCGCCGAACTATTTCTTTTGATAGGTAAGCTTCAACAGCTTTTTAGTAGCATCGGTATATTTAAACCGGTTGTCGATCCTAAGTCCCGGCACACAAATGATTTTTTGACCGGATTCCAGTACCCAGGCCGCTTCTTTCTGAATCTTGCTGAGTTTGGCATCAATGAAAAACTTCGAAAGTTTTTTCTTCCTGGTCATGCCAAGCGGGTAAAAATAATCTCCGGTCTTCCATTTGCGCAGCAATAACGGGAATGCAATCCTGTCTGCATCCAGCCACTCAACCCCTGGTTCTGTATGCAGTATATCCGGGCGGTCCAGCAGTTGTACGGTGAGCGAACCTTCTTCGAACGAAACAGAACCCTCCTGCTCTATCAGTATGTAACGGGCTTTTTCGGCAGCCAGTGGCGCAATGATCAGCCATGCCCTGTTGCGGATAATCCGGTGTGTTGCAGAGGCAACCGTACTGCCGTTGGCGGCGTCTGCCAGTTTCATTACCTCCCGAGTCTGCGCTGCAGAAAAGCCATAGGGCCTGATCATTTCCCAGGTAATGGTTTGCAGGGGTTCCCTTTGCAGCCATTTCAAAACAGGAATATGTATTTCATTGCCCCGCTTTTCCATCAGCCTTCCAAGCTGCAATTGCACGGCCTGTTGATACAATACCGCTGCTTCGGACAGCCGTTCGATATTGTGCAGCAGATTTTCCTTTACGTGCGGAAATACTTCCTGCAATTGAGGAATCAGTTGATTGCGAAAATAATTGCGGGTATAATCACTGCTGAGGTTGGAAGAATCTGTTACAAACCGGAGCTGTTGGTCTGCTGCAAATTTTTCCAGTTGCTCCCTGGTAAAAGGCAATAAGGGTCGGATAATTTTCTTTTCCCTGTGAAAAGCAGGAATGCCTCTCAGTCCTTCAATGCCCGTTCCCCTGAAAAAATGCATCAGCATCGTTTCCACCGAATCATCGGCATGATGTGCAGTGGCGGTAAACGCAAATCTGGTTATCGCCGGAGATACCCCACCAGGCAAAATCTCAGGATGCCCCGGCATCAGTTCACCGAACCATTTGTACCGCAGATCGCGGGCGGCCTCCTGCGTAGACAATTGCTGCGAGGCTGCATAGGCCTTTGTATCTGCCTGTTTTACCAGAACGCTTACATTGAGTTGCCGGGCCAGTTCGCGCACAAACTGTTCATCCCGCACACTTTCCTCTCCCCGGAGCCCGAAGTTCATATGTGCCAGCACAAAAGGGATTTGCTGCGCCCTGAACAGATGCGCCAGCACGGTGCTGTCCAATCCGCCACTGGCGCCAAGTAATATCGTATCCTCTTTCTGAAGAAAGGTGGCAAAATTCCGGCGCCAATGCAAACCAAATAATCCATTGAGATCCATTGAGCAAAGATAACAAATCAATACAGGGTACCGCTAGGCTTTTCGCAGGAAGCTGGCCGTGAGCGCAGCCAACCCGCTCACCAGCCCGCCAATGAAACCGGTAACGAGAATGAGCATGATGTAAGAACCACCCAAAGGAAGGATCTCTGCCACCTTAACAGACAGGATATGCCCGTTTACAATATCTTTCAGATAAGCGATCGAGATCCATAAGATGAATACGCCCAGGAACCCGCTCAAAAAAGCAAAACCCGGCTTCTGGTGAATGGCGGTTGCTACAACAAAAGAAGAGACCAGGAAACTCCACCATGGCAGTGTTGTAAATAATCCGAAGACATAGGCCAATAATCCTGTTAATATAATCGATGCTACAAATTTCATGTTTCCTTTTTTAAGCTTTAGTAAAAGTCATTAACCATTTCACCTGTTTGTTGGTAGGCGCATCCTGGCGGTTCATGAACAGGATCCGGTAATACTTTCCGGTTGCCCAGCTTTCTATGAACGCGTCGTAATACCTGCTTCCGGGGTTACCATGCTGGCCTCCCGGGTAAACACCATAGGCTTCTATATCGTCGGTCATGTGCACAATCATTCTCCAGCTTGGTCCATGGTTTTCGGTAGTGGCATTGATGATATGCCGTCCTCCCCCGATGGGTAAATGCAGGCTGCTCAACCCATTGATTTTCAGCAGGTGCAACACTCTGGTATCTTTAAATCTGGCCCATTCCAGTTTTCCATTACGGTCTACACCGGCCAGGTATTGCGTGGCTTTTTTTATACCGGCCATAATGGTTTCGGCCACTGTTTCCTTTTTGTTGGCAGTAGCAATATTGTCTGCAAATTTGTACAGGCTGTCTTTAATCAGGCTCTGCAACAGCACATATTCGTCGGGCCAGCCCATTGCATATGTAGATCCGGAGAATTCATCCGACCACATGGCCGTTTCTACACTGTCCCAGATTACATTGAATACGGTAGAGCCTTTTTCGCTCAAATCATTCTTCAGGTTCCAGTTCTTCAGCAGGTCAATGTATTTTCTCTCATCTCCGTTCAGCGCAGATTCATTGATATATTTCAATAAAACAGGTCTGGCCATCTCTGCAAATACATTGTAGTTATCTGTTTGCAAACGCTGCATATCTTCCGGAGTGATATTGTTCATTTCATTCAACTTCCTGTTGATGATAATTCCGCGGTACAGCGGAAAATTACCGGCAGCGCCCAAATAATAAGGATAGGTTGTATCGGTGGATTGCTGGTTGGCACTGCTTACAAATCCTCTTGCAGGATTCCTGATCATCGGGTTCTCTTCTGCAGGAATCATTCCCTGCCATGCATAATTACTGTCTGTGCCGGGTAATATGAAATCGCCCTGCCTGTTCCAGCGAGCCACAAATGAAGCCTGCTGTTTGATGGCAATATCTCCTGTTTTGGAAGCAAAAACAAAATTCTGACCTGTGGAATTCCAGTTGGAAATGGCTTTAAGGTAATCATCGTAGTTATGCGCCCGGTTCAACAGGTAAAATGCCAGCAGCCCGCTGCCACCATCGTGGGCAGTCCATCTCAGCGCCAGATTCTTTCCTTCGGTACTGTTGTTTTTATAAGTATGATCGTACATAACCGGTCCATAGTTGGTCATGGCAATATTTTCCACCTGGTCGGGGCCGCCTTTCACTTTAATCACCTCCCTGCGAACACCCGCTTTTACCCAGGCGCCATTGTACCAGTATTCCTGCAGTGTGGAATCCCTGAACTTCATGTCGTAATAATCAATTACATCTCTTCCCGCATTGGTCACCCCCCAGGCAATACTGTCGTTGAACCCGATAATCACAGCCGGTGAGCCGGGAAAGCTTGCCCCGTAAGTACTGTGTGTAGGCGTGGTAATTTGTACTTCATACCACAGCGATGGAAGGTTCAGCCCCAGGTGCGGATCGTTGCAAAGAATAGGCCTGCCGCTTTTGGTTTTGCTTCCGGCCACTGCCCAGTTATTGCTTCCATTGCCTTTCTCCGGCACCACTGGAGCCGATGCAGTGGTACTGCCGGTGTTTTTTTTCAGATAAGCCAGTTCCATATCTGCAGGTGCTTTCGGCACAATAGACGGTTGATTGTAAACCGTTCCTTTGGGAATGATCGGATCCAGTGAATCCTGCAAATTGGTAAACAGGCGGTCAAAATCTTCATACCCGAAATAGTTTCTTGCATTGCTCATCTGCAAATCGGTAGTAGCGCCGCGAGCAGTAAGATCATAAGACATGAACATCTGGAAGAGGTAGGTTTTTTTTGAAGTCCATTCTTCGGGCTGATAGTCCAGTAACTTGTATTCAAAAGGTATCTGTTCCGGCTTCAACGATTTAATATAAGCATTCACTCCTTTGGCATAAGCGTCAATTGCCGCCTTCATTTCCGGATTATTCTTCTCCACATCCGCCTGGGTTTTCTCCGCTCCGTATACCATGCCCAGCCTGCGGAAGAACTGGTCGGTTTTAATCCGTTCCGGTCCTACGATTTCGCTCAGCCTCCCACCCGCAACATGTGTCTGGAATTCCATTTGCCATAAACGGAATTTGGCGTGCAGGTAGCCCTGTACATAATAAGCATCCTTATCGTTATCTGCATAAATGTGCGGAACCAGCCGGTCGTCCATAAAAACATCCACTTTACCCTCCAGTCCTTCCAGCTTGATATCGTTGTTGAAACTGGCATTGAGTGGTTCTGCATTCTGCCAGAAACCATGCTGGGGAGAAAGAAAATAGCCCAAACGGGGCGTTTTGCTGCCGCCAACAGGAAGTTGGGTATTAAAAAGCACCACTGATCCTACGGTACAGGCCGCAGCAACCAGGAAAGGAATTATTCGCATAGCAAGAAATGTTGGTCCAATAATATCAGGTCCTGAAAATACGGATTTTAGGCATGCAACGAACGCACATATTATTTTGCCTCCGCAATCAGGAATTTTTTTCCCTTGATCTTTTCCGATTGAACGGCATGAAGGAGTTGACGGAGTTTGCTTTTCCAGACGGCAACAAATGCATTCTGATCCTTCACCACAATCAGACCCAGGTCATCTTTGGTCAGCCGGCCTTTTTGCATGAAAAGGCCCACAATATCCACCTTGTTGATTTTGTCTTTTTTCCCCCCGTTGATGTATACGGTAGTCCAGGGAGAAGCGGCCGGTAATGGAGCAGATTCCAACTGCAGATCATCGGGCTCCATATCAATGTATTTCGGCAATTCCTCATGGGGATACATGATCAGATACACTTCGCCGCTGGCATTCATCCTGGCGGTTCTGCCATTGCGATGGGTGAACTCCGCCATGGTGGAAGGCAGGTGATAATGAATAATATGATTGATATCCGGAATGTCCAGGCCTCTTGCAGCCAGGTCGGTTGCAACCAGGTAGAGGGCAGTACCGTTTCTGAATTTGATCAGGGCCTGCTCCCGCTGCATCTGTTCCATCCCCCCGTGAAAAATAGTATTGGGTATACCTTTCTCTTTTAGCAACTGGCCGGTTCTTTCAACGGCTTCGCGGTGATTACAAAAAATCAGGGCCTGAACCGGCCCTAAGTGGCAAAGCAATTGCACCAATGTATCAATCTTGTCCTTTTCCGGAGAATTAACGCGGTACATCCGGATATCTGCTGTAGCCTGGTGCTCATGCAAAAAGTTCAGCACCTCCGGTTCCGGAGGATTAATGAACGCAGGAATTTCGATGGCGGCGGTGGCCGAAACAAAAATCTTCTGGATGGCCGGTTTCAGCGCTTTTGCAATGTATTCCATGTCTTCCTCAAAGCCCAATGCAAGCGACTTGTCAAATTCATCAAATACCAGGATCCGAATGGAAGACGGGTTAAAACTTCTTCTTTTTAAATGATCGGCAATTCTGCCGGGAGTGCCCACCAGTAAGGCCGGAGGCTCAACCAGTGATTGAATTTCAGCGGGCATGTCGTGCCCGCCATAGGCGCAAACGATCTTATAACCGGTAGCCATTTTTTTCCAAACCTGTTCCGTTTGAATAGCCAATTCCCGCGAGGGAGTCAGTACCATTACCTGCACCTGTTTTCCTTTTGGATTGAGGTGTTGCAGGATGGGTAGTAAGAAGGCCAGCGTTTTACCCGATCCGGTTGGAGACAACAATAAGGTATCCCGGTGATCCAGAATGGCGTCACCGGCAGCCTGCTGCATTTCGTTCAGCGAGGCAATGCCCAGTTTATTCAGTAAAATATGCTGATCTTCTTTTTTCATTGTGCTAATACTTAAATACGGTGTACCCCCTGGCCACAAACGTGGAGATGGTGGTGATGGCCGATAAGGAAGGTTTTACATCGGGGCTCACCGTATTGATATCAATGTTTCTTTTAAACAGGGTTTGTCCGCAAACATACAATTGTACGCCTGCCTGTTTTAATGCAGCCAGCAACGGAAGATTGGGATTCTGTACACCCAGTTTCTGCTGATACGTTTCATTATTGAGTATGTTCATGATGGCAGGTCCATGAATCACGGCCACCACATGGATTTTTTTTGCAGGAATTCCGGCCAATGCATGCAGGTTGATGATGCGCGCTACATTTTCGAGGTTTTCATTGATCTGTTCCGGTTTAGCGCCGGCAGTAACCACATCCACCAGTATTTTATAATCCGATTTAGGGTCCGTAACGGGTACTGCAAAAGGCACTTCAAAGACCGGCCCAAAATCTTTGACTAAAGGGGAAACCGTTTTCTGCGCGGTAGCCCATTGGGCAAACAACAAAAAAGCCAGCAAATAAACTCCTCTCATAAATGACAGTTTAGGGTGATTCCGGTAAGGTACAGCTATTTCCCAAATTTCTTCTTTAGCGCCTGTAAAGCATCCGTCACATTCATTGAACTCAGATCTTCCTTTGGAGCAGCGGTACCACGGTTGTTTTGCCCATGGCCCCTGCGGTTTCCATCCTGTACGGAACGACCTCCGGAAGAGCGGGTACCGCTATCTGTTTCCGTTTGTTTGATAGACAAAGCAATTCTCTTACGAACAGAATCTACTTCCAAAACCTTCACTTTTACTTTCTGTCCCAGCTTCAGCGCTTCTCCCGGATCCGAAATATACCGGTTGGCAATTTCACTTACGTGAACCAGGCCATCCTGCTTTACACCAATATCAATGAATGCACCAAAACGGGTCAGGTTGGTCACCTGCCCCGGCAGGATATCACCCACTTTCACTTCTTCGATCGAATAAATATTGGCAAATTCAAACTGTTCCAGTTCGCTTCGCGGATCAAGTCCAGGTTTCTGCAATTCTCTAATGATGTCGTTTAACGACAACGCACCAACCTGCTCGGTTACATATTTTTTAACATCGATGGTTTTCAGCAGGGTTTCATTGCCAATCAGGGCACTTACACTGGTTTCAAGATCGGCCGCCATTTTTTCTACAATCGGGTAGGCTTCGGGATGCACGGCACTGGTATCGAGGGGATGTACGGCATCCGGAATCCGAAGAAATCCGGCACATTGTTCATAAGCTTTGGCGCCCAAACGGGGCACTTTCAGCAACTCGGCCCTACCGGAAAATTTTTGAATGGATTTTCTATATTGGATGATGTTCTCTGCAACCGATTCATTGATACCACTTACATAACTCAGCAATTGTTTACTGGCCGTATTCAGGTTAACCCCCACGGTATTTACACAACTCACAACAGTCTGGTCCAGTTTTTCCTTTAAACGGAACTGGTTCACATCGTGCTGGTACTGCCCAACCCCAATACTTTTAGGATCGATTTTTACCAGCTCTGCCAGGGGATCCATCAGGCGGCGCCCAATGCTTACGGAACCACGCACGGTAATATCATGGTCAGGAAATTCTTCACGGGCAATTTCAGAGGCGGAATAAACAGAAGCACCGTCTTCGTTCACCAGGAATACCGGGAGGGAGAGGTTCAGTTTCTTAATGAACTGTTCTGTTTCCCGGCCAGCCGTTCCATCACCAATCGCAAACACCTGTATATTGTATTGCTTTACCAGTTCCCTGATTTTATATTCGCTGTCGTAGATCCGGTTGGCTTCGTGTACATAAATCAGGTCTGTTTTAAGCAATTCGCCCTTTTCATCGAGACAAACCACTTTACATCCGGTACGATAGCCCGGATCAATGGCCAGGATTCTTTTACTGCCCAGCGGAGCGCTCAACAGAAGCTGGCGCAGGTTTTCTGCAAACACATTGATCGCTTCCTCATCGGCCTTCTGCTTTAATGCAGTTCTGCATTCTGTTTCAAGGCTGGGCTGCAGCAACCTGCGGTAAGCGTCTTTGATGGCTTTTCGGAGCTGATCCGAAGAAGGGTTCATCCCTTTGATGTATTCCTTTTCTATTTCGTAGAGCGTTTCATCTTCTACCGGTGCAATATTCATTCGCAGAAAGCCCTCCAGGAACCCGCGAAGAATCGCCAGGATGCGGTGCGAAGGGATTTTATGAATCGGCTCTGAAAAATCAAAATAGTCTTTGTACTTAATGGCTTCTGTTTCTTTATCGGCCAGCACTTTACTTTGTAAAGTGGCCGTATCTTCAAACAGTTTACGAAGCCGGGCACGGATCGCAGCATTTTCATTTACGCCCTCTGCAATAATATCCCGTGCACCCTGTAAAGCTTCTTCTACTGTGGTGATTTTTTCGTTGAAGAATTTAGCAGCCTCTTCTTCCGGGTTACCGGCGCCCTGCTCCAACAAGAAATTGGCCAGCGGCTCCAGGCCGTTTTCGCGGGCAACCACCGCCTTGGTTTTGCGTTTAACCTTATAAGGCAGGTAAATATCTTCCAGCTCCGGCAAAGTGGTAGCTGCATCAAGCCTGGCCTGCAGGGCTTCCGTCATCTTACCCTGATCGGTGATGGTTTTTTCAATAAAGGTTTTACGCTCGGTGAAAGCCAGTATCAGTTTCTGTTCATCCTGAATCTGCTGAACCTGCACTTCATCGAGGTTCCCGGTGCTGTCTTTCCGATAACGTGCAATAAAAGGGATCGTAGATCCTTCCTTTAATAAATCCAACACGGTTTCCACCTGCGCAGCACGTAAACCCAGCTTCGCAGCAATCAATGGAGCGAACGACATAATCTCTCTAGTTTAAATAAGTTCTCTGTTAATTTTAAGGGCAGCGAAAGTAAGGGAATTTGAATTAGTTACATATGCACTACTTTTCCGGGATACATTTCGGTGTATTTACGAATCATGCTGCGGACCACTTCATTTTCAGCATAAGGCGTAACCGCAGCCTTGATATCTTCCACACTGGACCATTCTGCCACCGGGCCCATCCCATAGAATTTTCCTTTTTCCACCAGGATAACGGTCTCGGCTTCCCGAATAATAAAACTGCTCTGTTCGGCATGGATGGCATCGAGTGCCCTTCTTACTGCAGCATTATAGCTTTGCGGATCAGGCAGTGTTTCGGGCGGATTACTGTCGAGAAAACAAAGTGCGGGATGCAGTTCATGGTTACGAACCATTTTCCACAATTCACGATGCGCGTCTACCAGCATGGCATAGGACACCACGGGCTGGGTATGTTTGTGTTTTTTATCTACCGCCAGGCGAAGGTATCCCCTGTTGTCTTCAAACACATAAATACCCCACTGCTGCTCAAAGCGTTTCTGGCTTTTGTTGAAAGCGGGCCAGAGTCGCTTGATTTCGATACTTTCCAGCAAAGAAGCAATGAATTCTGTAGGACAATCCACATGCGAAATTTCATGGATTTCCCGCAGGAAATCCTGTCTTTTTTTACTGATATCCAAACCGGTAAAATGACTTACCACCCGCTTCTTCAGGTTTTTGGCCTTCCCTACATAAATCACTTTACCCGTTTTATTGTGGAAGTAATAAATGCCGGGAGTAGCCGGAAGGCGGTTGAGATAATGCCCGGGCAGATTGGGCGGAAGCAGGTATTCCCTGTTCTCTTTCTGCAGCATTTCCCGGATCAGTCGCTGACCATTGTTTTGCAATACCAGGTCAAGCACCTGTGCGGTAGCCAGTGCATCACCACCGGCCCGGTGCCTGTTTTCAATGGTGATATTGAGTTCCCTGCACAAATGCCCCAGGCCATATTTGCGAAAACCCGGGAATACTTTTCTGCTGAGCCTTATCGTGCAAAGCTTTGGTATTTGCAACTCATAACCAGCCTGTTGTAAATGATATTTAACAAAAGAAAAATCAAAATTTACATTATGTGCCACAAATACCCTGTTATTCAATAGATTATATATCTGTGCAGCCACTTCATTAAAGGAAGGAGCCGCGGCAACCATTTCATCGGAGATCCCGGTCATGCCGGCAATAAATGGCGGAATGGGCTGATGGGGGTTTACCAGCGTTTCGTACTTTCCTTCCACTTCCTTACCGTTGTGCAGTACAATGGCAATTTCTGTGATACCATGTTGCTGTGGAAACCCGCCCGTTGTTTCAATATCTACAATCGCATACTGCATAACTCAACAGCTTGATATTTGAAAAATTCAAATATTATAATTACCTTAATAGTGATAAAAATCGAAATTAATGATTTGAGCCAACAATGCCATTTTTTACCGTAAAACATCAGTGATGGAAGATATCAAAACACGTTTCAGGCTGGGAGAAGAAACAAGAAATGCGTCTATTGTGGTTATGCTGCTGGTGGCATTGATTTCATATATGGAGTGGATCTGCAGACAATAATCCTCTCCCCTTTGTAATATATTGACCGTTGCTGCTACTTATTATTTTATTCAGCGGATATGTAACTTTTTTGTCATTGATCCGTATACTATAAAATGAAACCAATGAACCATCCTGAAAAAAGGGGAATTTCTGCAAGCGCGATCCTGTTTTTTATGTTGGGCATAACCTTTATTTCCTGTAATGTACCGGGTGATGCGGCCAAAATCATCTCAAAAAAAGCCCGCGAACAGGCCCGGAAGTACAGCCTGCACAAAGCGCCCGAAATGGGAACAAGCGTACCCGACCTGGATTGCCTGCTCTATACGCCCTCCATCTCGGAAATCATGTTTGAAAGGACCGAATTGATCTCCACCTGGTAAGGACAAGCTTTTCTGCACAACCCTCCCTGCGATTCCTTAAATTTGCTTTTTTATCAATAAAAGAAATTAACCGGTTTAAGGCATACCATGGAATTGAGCAAAAACTACTTACCAACGCCCATTGAATCTAAATGGTACGAACATTGGATCTCTAAAAATTATTTCGCCAGCAAGCCCGATGAACGGGAATCTTATACGATTGTAATACCACCACCCAATGTAACCGGCGTGTTGCATATGGGACACTGTCTGAACAATACCATACAGGATATCCTCATTCGCCGTGCACGCATGCAGGGTAAGAACGCCTGCTGGGTACCCGGTACCGACCATGCGTCGATTGCCACAGAAGCCAAGGTGGTAGCCATGCTCCGCGAAAAAGGAATTGCCAAGTCTTCCCTGAGCCGGGAAGAATTTCTGCAATACGCCTGGGAGTGGAAAGAAAAATATGGGGGGATCATTTTACAGCAGTTGCGTAAAATGGGATGCAGTTTAGACTGGGACCGGACTTCATTTACCATGGATCCGGACTACTACGATTCCGTAATTAATGTATTCATAGACTTATACAGGAAGGGGCATATCTATCGTGGAAAGCGGATGATCAACTGGGATGTGCGGGCAAAAACAGCCTTGAGCGACGAAGAGGTTATTTATAAAGAAGTACAGAGCAAACTGTATTATGTAAAGTATGCACTGGAAGCTTCTACCCTGGCCAATCCGCTTACTGAAGGGAAGAACGGAGTGGACTATATTACCATTGCAACGGTTCGCCCCGAAACCATCCTCGGAGATTCGGCGATCTGCGTAAACCCTGCTGACGAACGATACAAACACCTGCATGGAAAATATACCTATGTGCCCCTGATCAGAAGAAAGATCAGGATCATTCCCGACGAATATGTTACCCTGGATTTTGGTACAGGCGCCCTGAAAGTGACTCCGGCACACGACATAAACGATTACCAGTTGGGACAGAAATACAACCTGGAGATCATCGATACCATGAACGACGATGGTACTATGAGCGAAGCGGCGCAGTTGTATGTGGGAGAAGATCGATTTGCCGTTCGTACAAAAATCGTTGCCGATCTTGAAGCGGCAAAACATATTGATAAGATTGAAGAATACACCAACCAGGTTGGATTCAGCGAACGTACGGATGTAGTGGTAGAACCCCGGTTGAGTTTGCAGTGGTGGGTGAGTATGAAGAACCTGGCCACACCGGCACTGGATGCGGTGATGAACGACGATATCCATTTTCATCCGGCCAAATTCAAGAACCTTTACCGGCACTGGATGGAGAACATCAAAGACTGGTGCATCAGCCGCCAGCTCTGGTGGGGGCACCGGATTCCGGCATGGTATACGCCTGACGGTGCATTTGCAGTGGCCAAAACTGCCGAAGAAGGATTGGCGCAGATCAACAGCAGCAGCGAAAAACAATGGACGCTTGCAGACATACGGCAGGACGACGACTGCCTGGATACCTGGTTCTCCAGTTGGCTTTGGCCATTTGAAGTATTCAGGGGATTATCCGATCCGGGCAATAGAGAAGTGAGCTACTACTACCCTACCAGCACACTGGTGACCGCACCGGAAATCATTTTCTTCTGGGTAGCCAGGATGATCATGGCGGGCTACGAATACAAACAGGAGAAACCCTTCCGGGATGTATATTTTACCGGTATTGTAAGAGATAAGCAGGGAAGAAAAATGAGCAAGAGCCTGGGGAATTCCCCGGATCTGCTGGGGCTGATTGATCAATATGGCGCAGACGCCGTTCGCTTTGGCATCATGATTGCATCTCCTGCCGGAAACGATATTTTATTTGATGAATCTGCGCTGGAGCAGGGAAGAAATTTCAACAACAAATTATGGAATGCCCTGAAGCTGGTGAAAATGTGGGAAGGCCGCATTGCAAATGAAGCCAATGCAGCCACCGTAGTTGACGCCGCAACAGCACAACAGAAAGTCCCGGCAGAAAGCGTATTTGCACTCAACTGGTTTGAGCAAAGACTGAACCAGGTAAGCGCAGAGGTAAACACCATGCTTACCCAGTTTAAACTGAGTGAAGCCCTGAAAACCATCTATTCGCTGATATGGGATGATTTCTGCAGTTGGTACCTGGAATGGGTGAAGCCAGGATTTGAACAACCGGTTGATCCGGTGGTATATCAAAAGACCATTCAGTATTTTGAGCACCTGATGCAGTTACTGCACCCATTTATGCCGTTTATCACAGAAGAAATTTATCACCTGCTAAATGAACACGCGGATGATCTTTGTGTAAAACAATATCCGCCGACAGGCAGCGCCAATGCAACCGTATTGGCTTCGGGAGAATTACTGAAACAGGTAATCACTGCCCTGCGGGATGCCAGAAATAAAAACCAGCTCAAACCGAAAGATTCCATCCAACTGCATATACAGCCAACCGATCCGGCAGTGTATCAGGCCATTGAAAGCATCCTGCTGAAACAGGTGAATGCAGCGTCCATTCATTATACTGCTACTACCGTGGCCAACACAATTATGGTGAATGTAGAGAAAGATAAGTTTTACCTTGAAGCGGAAAAACAACTGGATACTGCTGCCATGAAAGCAGGCTTATTGAAAGACCTGGCTTACGAACAGAATTTCCTTGCATCGGTGATGAAGAAACTGGGCAATGAAAAGTTTGTACAAAATGCAAAACCGGAAGTGATTGCGCTCGAACGCAAGAAACAGGCAGATGCGGAAGCGAGGATACAAACCATTGAAGAGAGTTTGAAAACACTATAATGACAAAAATGGATACCCCGGCAGAAATACGTAAAGCTACTTCGCAGGACATCGGAATCATCCGGCAGATAGCCGAACAAACCTGGCCAGAAACATATGGAGGCATTATAACCGAAGCGCAAATCAGCTATATGCTGGAACTGATGTACAGCGATGCTTCCTTGCAGGAACAAATAAGCAAGGGTCACCAGTTTTACCTGGCAGAAACCGGCGGTAAGGCAATTGGTTTTGCATCGGTATCCGATGAAAACAACGGGATATTTAAGTTGAATAAGCTATATGTACTTCCGGCAATACAGAAAAGCGGTGCAGGAAAAGCATTACTGCAGCAGGTAATGGTGCATGCAAAAAACAGTGGTGCTGTACAGTTGATATTACAGGTTAATAAACAGAACGGCGCCAGGCAGTTTTATGAAAGGCAGGGCCTGAAGGTATTGGAAGAAAAAGTACTGGAACTGGAGCACGGTTTTGTAATGGACGATTATATCATGGGGATTCATTTATAGCAAAACGATATGGCACAGGATCAAAAACAGGAACAAATCATCGAAGCAGCCATCAAAAGGTTTGCTCATTTTGGGGTTGGCAAAACCACCATGAATGAGATCGCGGGCGATTTGTCTATTTCCAAAGCATTGCTGTATTATTATTTCCCCGATAAGAACAGTCTTTACGCAGCAGTGCTGCTGCACATTTTTAAAATCACTTCGGAACAAACGAATCAGCTATTGGAAAAAGAACAGGATCCGGTAAAAATGATGCATATTTTTCTGCAAAGAAGAACCGAATATATTATAAAATACTACAATATAGTTGAATTCCTAAAACGGTTCAATCAGGCGAATCTCCCCAAAAACCTGCAGGAACTATTCAGCCATCTGCGCCAAAAAGAATTGAACAGGATCACTGCTATTATTGAGAAAGGCCGGCAACAAAAGGTCTTTCAGATCAAGGATGTGGAAAAAACAGCCGAATTGTACCATGATTTCCTGGAAGGCTACAGAACCAGCTTTTTTTCCCAGCATCCCAGCATTTTTCCGGAAAAAGAGCAGTTTCTGGCCATTTTAGAGAAGGAAAAGGCATTTTCAGAGATTTTTTTTAAAGGATTGAGCAGTTAATATTTTTTTTGTCTTACATTTGACCTTTAAATACAAAAAGTCAGTTAGTCAAAAAGTAAAGACATGAGCCTCGTCATTAAACAGGAACAGATCCTGGATGCAGCTATCAGGCGGTTATCGCATTTCGGAGTGAACAAAACCTCGCTCACTGAAATAGCTGAAGACGTGCATATGACCAAGCAGGCGCTGATGTACTATTATCACGACAAGCAGCAATTGATTGCCAGTGTTACCGCTAAGATTTCCGGAGAATATATTGAAACACTCTCCGGATTATTGGATAAAGCACTGCCGGTCAAGGAAGTATTCCTCTCACTTATAGATATGCGTCGCCATTTTTTTTCCAAATACCACCTGTTGTTCATTCAGTTAAGTACGACAGACCTGATTGGGGCTGCAGAGATTGAACAGATCCGGAAAGAAACCAAAGATGCCGAAGCCGGATTATTGGCAAAACAGATCGAATTATTTATCGGAAAGGGTGAAATCAGGCCCAACAACGCCTTAGATACCGTAACCCTGATCCTCGATACCATCACCTCACTGGCTATTTTCCTGGGAAAACAATGCCCTCCACCGAGCCAGGCCGAAATAGACAACCTGATTCAGAAACAAAAAGCCCTGGTGGAGTTATTGTTCAAGGGGCTGGAAACAGACAAGATCATTTATACATAAAGCAATACAATACAATGAAACCAAAAAAGCAAACAACAAAAGCCTTAAAAGATCCATCCCGGTGGACCGGGAAACTGCGCAACAGTTGCATCGCAACCATAACATGGTTATGTGGCGTGACTGCTTCGCTGCAGGCGCAGACACCGGAACCCTTGCACCTGAATGATGCGTTAAAATATGCACTTGACGCCAACCAGAATGCAAGGAAAGCCAGGCTTGATATAGAAAACGGGCAGTACCAGATTGATGAAGTGAAAGCAAGGGCATTGCCACAAGTCTCCGGAAACGGCGGTCTCACCTACAATGCCATTCTCCCGCTCAGTGCATTACCCGGAGAACTGGCCGGACAACCGGGCACTACCCTGTTTGTTGCCTTCGGCCAGAAATGGAACAGCAATTTTGGCTTGTCGGTTACACAAACCCTGTTCGACAACTCCGTGTTTGTGGGATTAAAAGCGGCTAAAACCACAGCAGAATTTTACCGGATCAATTCGCAGCTTACCGAAGAACAGATCATAGAGCAGGTATCAACCACTTATTACCAGGTATTGGTACAAAGACAACAGATGAGTGTATTGGATTCCACCATCCGGAATACACAACGGATGCAGAATGTTTTACAGCAACTGTACGAAAGCGGATTGGCCAAGAAGATAGATGTAGACCGGAACAAGGTCAATATCATCAACCTGAAAAGCCGCAAGCAGCAATTAACCAACGGGGAGACTTTGCTGGTGAACCAGCTCAAGTTTTACATGGGTATGCCCATTCAAACTACAGTGTTCATTCCGGATGAATCCCTGGACCGGATTAAGCCGCAGGCAGTTCCAAAAGATGAGGTGGCCGAAGTATCGGGCCGCACGGAGATGCTCGCATTGTCTACTCAACAAAAATTACTCAGCTACCAGAAAGAATCCGTTAAAAGTACCGGATTACCAACGCTTTCATTTAATGGAAACTATTCCTACAGCGGTCTTGGCAACAAATTCCCCTATTTCAAAGGATCAGGCAGCGGTGTAAACTGGTCGGATGTTGCCTCCCTTGGCCTGAACCTCAAAGTGCCCATTTTTACAGGAGGATCTACCAAGGCAAAAGTGAAACAGGCCGACATTGCACTCAGGAAATTAAACGAAGATATTTCATCTACCCGGCTGTCGCTGAACCTTGCATTTGAAAATGCAAAAACACAGATCAACAACAGTATCATCACCCTGAATACGCAAAAGGAAAACGTAGAACTGGCCCGTCAGGTGTATGAAAATACCGCCAACAACTATACAAACGGTCTGGCTACCTTAACCGATCTGCTGAATGCAGAAAACTCGCTGACCGACGCACAGAACAATTATTCTTCGGCCCTGCTCAGCTACAAAGTATCGGAAATCCAGCTCATTAAGGCACAGGGAAATTTGCGGTCATTATTAAACAGGGAAATCTAACATCTTTCACAACCAACAAACCAAATCAATGAAAAAGAGGTCTGTAATAAACGTTATCATAACACTGGTGGTGATCGCCGGTGCAATGGCCATTATCGGTAAAGTACTAACCGGTAATAAAAAGAAGAACCAGGAAAAAACAAGTATAGTCGCAAAATCCACGGGTGATGTTGCCGTTAAAACCAGTCCGGTGCTGAAAATATCACCGGATCTTAACTTTGCCACCAATGGTAATTTCTATCCCTTCCAGCAAATGGATTTCGCATCCGAAAGCTCCGGTCGTGTAGTGCAGGTGCTGGTAAAGGAAGGCAGCAAAGTGAGCGTTGGCCAAACACTGGCTATCATCGACGCAGGTACACTGAATGTGGATCTGGAAAGTGCAAAAGCCAATTTGCAGAATGCACAGCGCGACAAACAGCGTTTTGAAAATGCCTTTAAAACAGGAGGTGTAACACAACAGCAGCTCGATCAGGCAAGACTGGCCGTAGAGAATGCACAGGCAAGAGTTTCGCAGGCTAAGATCCGCGTAAGTGATGCGAATGTACATGCCAGCATCAATGGAGTGGTGAACAAACGCTACATTGAACCAGGCGCCTATGTATCTCCCGGCACTAAAATGTTTGAGATCGTGAATGTGGCCAAGCTGAAACTCGCAGTTACGGTCAATGAAAACCAGGTGGCACAACTGAGAACCGGAGATAAAGTACAGGTGAAAGCAAGTGTGTTCCCCGATAAAAACTTTGAAGGCCGGATCAGCTTTATAGCAGCCAAGGCAGATGCAGCGCTCAACTTTCCTGTTGAGATTGAGATTGCATCAAACCCCAATAATATGCTGCGTGCAGGCATGTACGGTACCGCCGTATTCCAGTTTCCCAAACAGGTTCCCTCCATTGTTGTACCACGCGCAGCTTTTGCAGGAAGCGTAAGCAGCAACCAGGTATTCATTGTGGAACAAGGTAATATCGCCAGGGTACGGAAAGTCATTTCCGGAAGAATTATGGGCGATCAGGTGCAGATCCTGGAAGGACTCAACGAAGGAGAAACCGTCATTATCAGCGGACAGATCAACCTTTCCGATGGAAGTAAAATAGTGCCCATTAAATAAACCATTGCTATGAAAATTGCAGAGATATCCATTAAAAGACCCACCCTGGTCATTGTATTATTTATTGTACTGATACTGGGTGGAATACTAAGCTATACATCGCTTAACTATGAGATGCTGCCGAAGTTTTCCCCTTCGGTGGTATCGGTGGTAACCGTTTATCCCGGAGCTTCTCCGGGTGAGGTAGAGAATACCGTAACGAAAAAAATTGAAGATGCCGTTTCCTCGATGGAGAACATCAAAAAGATTGATTCCAAATCTTATGAAGGTGTTTCCCTGGTAACCATCACTTTAAACAGCGGAACCAATGTAGACTATGCATTGAATGATGCACAACGGAAAATCAACGCCATACTGGCCAAATTGCCCGAAGATGTGGATCCTCCCTCGCTGAATAAATTCTCGCTCGACGATTTACCCATCCTGACCATTTCCGCTTCTTCCAATATGGATGAGTCGGCCTTCTACGACCTGGTAGACCAGCGGATTGCGCCGGCTATTTCTAGAGTGGATGGGGTGGCACAGGTAAAAATGATCGGCGGACAGGAAAGGGAGATCCAGGTAAACGTGGATGCCAATAAACTGGAGGGATACGGCCTTTCATTGCTGCAGGTGCAGCAGGCCATTTTGAGCTCCAACCTCGACTTCCCCACCGGAAGTGTTCAAACAAGAGAAAGGGATATCCTGATCCGTTTATCAGGTAAGTACAAGAATGTGGAAGAACTCAGAAACCTGGTAGTAGCTACCGGCAAAGGGGGTGCGCAGGTAAGAGTGGTGGATATAGCAGATGTACAGGATGCGCAGAAAGATGTTGAAAAAGTAGCCCGTGTAAACCAGGAGTCTGCCATTGCCTTACAGGTCATCAAACAATCGGATGCCAATGCAGTGGCGGTGAGTCAGAAAACCAGGGCCAGCCTGGATAAACTGCAAAAGGATTATGCTTCCGTGGGGCTAAAACTGAATGTGGCGAACGACAGTTCTGTATATACGCTGGAATCTGCCAATGCGGTGATATTCGACCTGTTCCTCGCCATTATTCTGGTGGCGCTGGTGATGTTGTTCTTCCTGCACAGTGTACGAAACTCATTGATTGTAATGGTGGCCATCCCGGCTTCCCTGATCTCCACATTCATTGGTATGGCCCTGCTGGGCTATTCGCTCAACCTGATGTCTTTACTGGCTTTGTCGCTGGTAGTAGGTATCCTGGTGGATGACGCCATTGTGGTACTGGAGAATATTTACCGGCACATGGAAATGGGTAAGAACCGGGTACGCGCAGCATTTGAAGCAACCAAAGAAATCGGGTTTACCGTTACCTCCATTACCCTCGTAATTGTAGTGGTATTCCTGCCCATTGCCATGAGTACAGGGCTGGCTGCAGATATCCTGAAGGAATTCTGTGTAACCGTTGTTATTGCAACGCTGTTGTCGCTGCTCTCCTCCTTCACCATTGTGCCATGGTTGTCTTCCCGCTTTGGAAAGCTGGAACGCATCACCGGAAAAACGGTGTTTGGCAAACTGATCATTGCCTTCGAAAGAGGCCTGCACAAGTTTACCATGTGGGTAACTAATCTGCTGAAATGGAGCCTGGGTCATAAAAAGACCACACTGGCGCTGGTATTCAGTTTACTGATTGCCTCCTTCTGGCTGGTGGGCGCAGGATTTATTGGTGCAGAGTTCTTTGCCAAAAGCGACAGGGGCGAATTCCTGGTACAGATTGAACTGCCCAAAGACGCTTCAATTGAGCGTACCAATGCCATGACCCAAACAGCGGAGAACTATTTAAAATCCAAACCCGGTGTAACCAGGATCATCACCACGGTAGGACAGTCCAGCGATGGTACAGGTGGAACACAGGCTACTCCGTATAAATCGGAGATTGCCGTTCAACTGGTGCCCAAAAATGAACGCGCGGATGACGCCGCCATTTTTGCGGCCAAGACCAAACTGGAACTGGCGCCATTACTGGTGGGCGCCAAAGTAAAAACAGTTCCGATCAGTATTTTAGGATCTGCGGAAAGAGCGCCGCTTGCGCTGGTAGTAACCGGACCTGTACTGGACAGCGCCATACAGTTTGCGCAGGCTGCGATGGATGAACTGAAAAAAATCCCCGGCGCAACAGAAATGAAACTGACGGTAGAAACCGGTAACCCGGAAATCAGCGTGCAGGTAGACCGCGATAAGATGGCCGCCCTCGGATTGAATCTTTCCACCGTTGGTTCTACCATGCAAACAGCCTTCAGCGGAAATACCAACGGTAAGTTCCGCCAGGGAGAATATGAATACGATATCAATATCCGGTACGGTAATTTCAACAGGAGCAGCATTGAAGATGTAAGCAAACTGTTGTTCACCAATAACCAGGGACAGCCCGTAAGATTGTCGCAGTTTGCAACCATCAGGGAAAGCTCCGGTCCCAGCCAGTTAGAGCGCAGGGATAAGAGCGCCTCCGTAACCATTGAAGCGCAAACCGTAGGACGCCCTACCGGTACCGTGGCTGCGGAATGGCAGAAGCTGTTTGAAAAACTTCCTGTACCAACCGGTGTACGTTATATCTGGAGTGGTGATATGGAAAACCAGGCGGAAGGATTTGGTTCCATGGGAATTGCCCTGCTGGCAGCCATTGTACTGGTATACCTGATCCTGGTAGCTTTGTACAACAACTTTCTTTATCCTTTTGTGGTACTGTTCTCCATTCCGTTGGCCATCATCGGTGCATTCCTTGCACTGGCGCTGACCAACAACTCGCTCAATATTTTTACCATTCTCGGATTGATCATGCTCATTGGTCTGGTGGCCAAGAATGCAATCATCCTGGTAGACTTCACCAACCAGCGGAAGGCGGAAGGCGCAGACACCATGAAAGCGCTGATCGATGCCAACCACGCGCGTTTACGCCCGATCCTGATGACCACCATTGCCATGGTGATCGGTATGCTGCCCATTGCACTGGCCAGCGGTGCAGGCGCAGAATGGAAGAACGGCCTGGCCTGGGTCATCATTGGCGGCCTGATCAGTTCCCTGTTCTTAACACTGATTATTGTACCGGTGATCTATGCCATCTTCGACAAACTGGTGAACAGGTTCACCAAACAAAAACCAAAGACCGTAGATGAACTAATGACAGAAGACTATGAACCTGTAAAGGATTTCCATGAATCATACGAAGCGGATTTTGACCCTTCGCATGTATAAATCGTTTAGTTGTGGATGATTGGAAAAGGCTGCGGGAAACCGTGGCCTTTTTGTTGGCGAGTATAGATGACAAAGCCCCGGACTATTCCAGGGCTTTGTCATCTAACTATTCTTACGCTCCTATTTACAAGAATGGATTTAACAAGAGTAAGCAAGCCTAATAAGCACTTAGAAAAAAAATGCCCCATTTTTCTAAGTTACAATGCTCCGGTTTTTCGGGGGGAGGTCAAAAATTTAAACTGTTTGCTTTTTAGGGACACTTACACTAACAGTTCTATTTTCAATTCTCCTGCCTCATACACGAAGCAATTTGAGTTTTCTGTGTTCATAGTTGTTGGTTTATGGGCATAAAAAAAACACCCCTTATAGAGGTGGTAATAAATATTTCGGAAGCGTTTATAGGTCTTTACCTTCCTTATCAGATGCTGTATTTGCTTCGATGTCTATATCCAGCAAATAGGCGTTGTCTTTTAAATCACGAACATTTTTTGGATTAGGTTTATAAAGCAAGTTGCGAAGACTATCGTGATTACTCATATAATCTACAAAGACAATTTTATCCGTTGACTTGTTTTCTATCTTAACCAACTTATCCTGCCTATTTTTCCAATATATAATCTGATTCGGTACTTCTTGGGAAAAAAATAACACGAGATAGTTGTCGTTTGTAGTTTCTATAAAATTGTCCGAAGGTTTTACCAATCCATAATACTTATCAGGAACTACATAACAAACACCCCCAAATGTTTTCCATACAGTTACATACTTGTTGTTTCCAATATGGTAGAACTTTCGTTTTTCACCAATCCAAACAACCAAAAGAGCTATTATTATTCCAATAATTATTAACTTTTTCATTTTTCAAAATTAATGTTATTAATGAGGTGGAAACGGCTTTTGAGGATGAAGCAGTGCTTTTAGAGGATTAGCCTTCTCGTAAGCTTTTTGTCCAAGATTAAAACCGACCCTTTCCGCCATTTGTGTTGGTCGCCCTTCTGTCTTGAAACTAAAATTTCCACGTAGCATTCCTGAACCTATTTGGTAACCATCCAACGCAAGTCGTGACATGCCCCAGCTTTCTCCATTACTGCCTGCGACATAACCTGCCCCTACGTTGCCAATGTCTCTTGCAGAAGCAAATGTTGTAACCGTCCCATCCTGACTGCCTAATCCACCGACACCTTCAACAGACATTCCTCTATAGCGATATTGGTCTTGTGTCACACCTTCTGGTCGAGACTTAATTCCATTGTCTTTGAAATCCTTACAGGAATTGAGATGTATATAATCTGATTTTTGTTGCATAAAGCGGATACTATGACATTCTTTCCTGTCGAAAGATGGTTCAAAAACCTGGTGTTGTTGATTTATGGGCATAAAAAAACCACTCATTTCTGAGTGGCTTGTAAACAATAAAAGCTATTAACTATTTTGCAAAATGAGTTTCAATCCACCTTCTTTCAATTTAGCTTTGGTTTCTACGCACCATTTAATACTATCTGCGGAAAACAAGCTACTTGTTGCATCTGAATATTTCTTCAAAAACCGCTTTTTAAATTCGGCTGCGAGCTTATCAGCCCATTTAACAAACACATTTTCTTTTGAGGTTAATTTTGACGTTTTATCATAATACGCAGTAACATAATAAAGGCGACTCCTGTGTAACTGCTCGTCATTATCATACAATCCACCAATATCAAATTCAATTACATTACTCGCATTAATATCAACATAGAAACAATGCTCATCTTTCACCTGTTTAAAAACAACATCATTTTTATATTGTAGCGGACATAAATAATATTGTTTTGTAATCTTCGATTCTGTTTCAATATTATCAATAAAAGCTGCGGCTGGAGCAATTACATTACTCTTAACAAATAAACAGCCCATTTCCTTTAAGAAAGAATTGATTTCAGAAACATCGGATGGCATTATGAAGAAATTGATTTGCTTCGAACTCATATTACTATCAATTATTCGGTTTATTGTAAGGGTGAAATTCTGGCTTTTTCCCCGTTTCTTTTTTTATATCATCCATTGCTCTTCTTTCGCGTGCAACAGGTGTGCCATTTTTATTTTGTTTCCCTACCTGTACATCTTTCGTTTCTCCTGTTTTGGTCTTAGTACCCCGAACATCAATATACCTACTTGATTTTTCACCATCTGGAGTTTCAACCTTTACTTCCCGTTGCGTATTATCATATCCTTCCTTCTTTAAATTATTCTCAGCTTCATCAACCCCTTTTTGATGGGCTTCACCTCCTTTCTTTCCATTAGGATTGGGTACTTTTTTCTCACCAGCCTCATCAGCAGCTTTTTCTTTTGATGCGTCTATAGCTGCCTTAAGACTTGCCTGTGATTTTGCAAGACTTGCTTCGTCGAATTTAAACCATCCAAACTCTTTGATAACATCATCTAATTTGATGTTTTTGATTTCAGATAGCTTCTGTTCGGCTTTAATCACTCGCATAACAATGCTACCTAATTTCAAAATCCCTTTAATTGGATATTTACCATCAGGGTCATCGTTCAAAATTGGATTATTCAATCCAAAGTGATAAGGTGTCCAGCTTTCTTGTCCGTCCTCAACTTCGGGGTCAATCTGCATAAACCTACCTAACTGCTGGTCATATGTACGAGCATTAAAGTCATACATTTCAAGACCCGATCCATCCGAAAACTCACCAGTTTCAAGCTTGTTCCCATTATACTTATACCTATTCTCCAACTTCCCCGCCGCCTTACTACTTATCCCCGCCATCGTCAACCCAAACGGATAGTAATGCGTCTCTTCCATCATGGGACCTCTTACATGGCTTACCTGCACATTATCAAAGAACACATCAACGTTCGGTGTCTCGTTGCTCACATAAATATACAGATATCCGTTCTTATTTACCGTCAGTCCTGTCTTGATATGTGTCTTGAACTCCTCGTTGTCTCCTACCTGTTCATACCCTCCGCCG
>DATFAP010000010.1:0-76290 GCA_035254545.1 Sediminibacterium sp.
TAATTAAAAGCTTGAAATTCTATATGTGTTGGAGGTGTTTAAACAATATAGTAGGGGTAACCGGTATGCTGCTGAATTCCAATCGGCTGATCTGCGGCGTAAATGCCGTATACCGCACTGCCGCTTCCGCTCATGCTGGCATACAGGGCGCCATCCTTATATAAGGCCTGCCGGATGGCCAGGATTTCCGGGTAAGCTTGAAGGATAGGGGCTTCGAAATCATTCCGGAGTTCCAGTTTCCATTCGGTTACAGGTTGTTGCAAAATGGTGGTAACGGGTCTGGGCGCTTTGGCCGGGGTTAGTTGTTCAAATGCCCATTTTGTACTTATATGAATGCCCGGATGAATCAGTACAAACCGGTAATTGCTGAGATCCAACTGTACCGGATCCAGGATTTCTCCTCTGCCGGTGCCATAGCAGGGTTGATTGAGAATGAAGAAAGGGCAATCACTGCCTAACTGTGCGGCATACTGAATCAGTTGCGCTGAACTGAGCCCCAGTTGAAATTTTTCGTTCAGTAATTTCAAGGTAAAAGCCCCGTCGGAACTTCCTCCCCCCAGGCCGGCTCCCATCGGAATCTTTTTGTGCAGGTGCATTTGTATGTGTGGAAGGGCGGGAAAATCTTTTTTGAGTAACCGGTAGGCCCTGATACAAAGATTGCCGGCCACATCACCCGGAATGGATAAACCCGAGGAAGTGAATCTGATGTCTTCCTGTTCCGCTGCTACGGCATGCACTACTTCCAGCATATCCTTCAATGGCACAGGATAGAATACTGTTTCCAATTCATGGTACCCATCCGCCCTTTTGCCGGTGATGTGCAATCCCAGATTGATTTTGCAGTTGGGGAAAACCACCATATTATTTTCGCTTGTTCAGTTCATCTCTGATGGCAATGGCGCGGATATAATCTTCCTGCTCCAGTACCTCATTGAGCAGGTTGTTTAATGCCTCTACACTCATGGCGCTAAGGTCTTCTTTGCTGCTGCTTTCCTCTATGCCAACAGGTTCTCCACCGGTTTTTGGGGAGGCACTGTCTTCCATCAGTATACCGGCACTCTCTAAAATATTTTCATAAGTATAGATCGGGCAGCCAAAGCGAACTGCAAGGGCCAGCGCATCGCTGGTGCGGCTGTCAATCTCAACCGTATCGTTGTCTGTAAAGCAGACCAGTTTTGAATAGAAGATGCCTTCCTGCAAATCGTTGATGATGATCTCCTGCAATTCCACGCCAAAAGCATTCATGAAATTTTTCATAAGGTCGTGCGTGAGCGGTCGGCTGGGGTGCATATGTTCCAGCGCAACAGCAATGGCCTGTGCTTCAAAACCACCAATCACAATCGGCAACCTGCGCAATCCGTTCATCTCGCCTAAAACAACCGCATAGGAATGGGTTTGTGTAATGCTGTGGGATAGCGCTACAATTTCCAGTTCTATTTTCTTCATATTACCTACGAAATTAACTCAAAAAAAGCACATCGGGAATGCCTGGAGCATTGTTTTTCGGAACCAATTAAATTCGGCAAATTGCAGCTATAAACCAATTCTATGCCTTTTTTCCAGATTAGCGATATTGAGTCTAAACCGCTTATAGAGGGCTATACTGCCCAATTCATTCATACCGTTACCGCAACCTATTCCCATGTAACCGTTGATGCGGGCGCCACACTGCCATTGCACCATCATCCGCACGAGCAGGTTTCCTATGTGCTGAAAGGTGAGTTTGAGCTGACGGTGGATGGGGTTGCTCACCGCCTGGTTCCTGGTCAGGTGTTTGTGGTTCCTTCCAATGTTCCTCATGCTGGTCTGGCTATCACCGACTGCTTCATACTGGACGTATTTACGCCTGTTAGAGAAGACTATCGGGAGAAGGGTGGGGTAGTGCTCGGCTAAAATAAAGCAGGGTCTATACAGGCTTGCAACAGTTGGAATCCGCAAATTGTATAAACCCTGCCTGAGAATATGACCTGCTAAAATTATCGCCGGTTTTATATTGTCTTATGCAGACGCTTTCATTTTTTTGATCGCTTCCGTGAGTTTTGGCAACACTTCAAATGCATCTCCTACGATACCGTAGTCGGCAGCTTTAAAGAATGGTGCTTCCGGATCTTTGTTGATGACTACAATAATCTTACTCCTGTTTACGCCTGCCAGGTGTTGGATGGCGCCGGAGATTCCAACAGCAATGTATAGATTCGGTGCAACCTGAACTCCTGTTTGACCTACGTGTTCGTGGTGCGGCCTCCAATGCGCATCACCCACAGGCCTGCTGCATGCGGTAGCTGCTCCGAGTACCTTGGCGAGGTCTAAAAGAATGCCCCAGTTTTCCGGCCCTTTCAATCCGCGTCCGCCACTTACAACAATGTCGGCTTCGGTTAATGGTACTTCTCCGCTTACTTTGTTCACCGCTGTTACTTTTACTTTGGCAGTACCTGCATTGATAGCGAGCGGAGCAACAGTAGCTGTACCTTCACCTGCAACGGTCATATAACTGTTTGGGTTAAGGGAGATGATTTTAACAGCAGTATTGATGCTTACATTGGCAAATGCCTTTCCGGAGAACACGCCTTTTTTCACCACAAAACCATTGGTGGTATCGGGCAATGCACAGGCGCCTGTAACCAGGCCTGCTTTCAGTTTGGCAGAAACACGTGCTGCAACTGCTTTTCCGGTTGGGGTGTGGGAGAATATGATTACTGTTGCTCCACTGGCGGTAACCGCTTCGGCAATGGCTGCTGCATACACCTGCGTGTCGAGGTTATTCAATGCTTCATTGGCTACCTGGTGAATTTTGGTGACACCATATTTTCCTAATGCGGCAAGGTCTTCTGTTACGGTACCCAAGAGAAGACCCTCGGCGGATGTGCCCAGTTGTGCGGCAACTTTAGCGCCATAAGTGAGGGCTTCGAGAGAAGATTTTTTAACGTGACCATCAGCGTGGTCTATGAATATTAAAACGGACATATTGCGGAATTTTGAATGAATGTTTTGGTTTCTATCAATTAGATGGCTTTTGCTTCTTCGTGCAGCAAACGAACCAGTTCTTCTACATTTTCTGCATCAACCAGTTTAACGCCCGCTTTTGCAGGAGGAAGTTCAAAGTTTACAATAGCCGTAAGTGCTTCGGCTGCTACCGGCTCTGTCACTTTCAATGGTTTGGTACGCGCCGCCATGATTCCGCGCATGTTGGGAATCCGCTGTTCTGCAACCCCTTTCTGGCAGCTCACCACCGCGGGTAAAGCCACTTCTGCCACTTCTTCACCGCCTTCTATTTCGCGGGTAACAGTGGCGGTTGTTCCTTCCATGTCAAATTTGGTTGCGAGGGAAATATAGGGTGCATCAATCAGTTCTGCTACCATACCTCCAATAGAGGATCCATTGTAGTCCAGGGTTTCCTTGCCGGTGAAGATCAGATCGTATCCACCCTGCTTGGCGATTTCTGCAATTTGTACAGCTATATAATAACTGTCGGTGCTGTCGCTGTTTACGCGAATGGCTTCGTCTCCACCCAATGCCAGCGCCTTGCGGATAATGGGTTCCGTATCTGCTCCGCCAACAGTAACCAGGTGAATGGCAACAGAAGCGTCTTTCTCTTTCAGTTCAATGGCCCTTACCAACGAATACCATTCATCGTATGGGTTGATGATCCACTGAACACCTGCTTCGTCAAATTTTGTATTGCCGTTGATGAAGGCAACTTTAGAGGTGGTATCGGGTGTTTTGCTGACACAGACTAAAATCTTCATATGTTTTTAATTTGTCGTTTCAAATAGTTGTTTATGCAACTATCGCAAATATAGTAAGGTTTGTAATGCTGCAAAGTATTTCAAGAATTTTATTCGGTCAAATCTGTAAAAAAGATTGCCCCTATCTTCGTTGTATGAACAGAATTGACCGGATCAGGGAATTTTTGGCATCCAACCCCAGGGATAATTTTCTGCGCCATGCGCTGGCATTGGAATACATCAAAACCGGCGATATGGCGGGGGCAAGGAAACTGTTCGAAGCCATCCTTACGGAATCGCCCGATTATGTGGGTTCTTATTATCATTTGGCCAAACTGCTGGAACAGTTGGGAGAGAAAACGCTTGCCATTGAATGGTATGAAAAAGGGATGGCCGCTGCCAAAACTGCCAAAGACCAGCATTCCTACAATGAACTGCAGGCTGCTTACGAAGATTTGGTGTATTGAACCGCCCTACCGAAAAGGAGATAGTTTCCGCAAAATCTGTATTTTCATTCCATGATTGCCACTTACGATTTTGCCAAATACAAGACCCCTGTCGGAACCACGTTAAGCTGCAAAGGCTGGGTACAGGAAGCCGCTTTGCGCATGTTATTGAATAATCTGGATCCGGCGGTAGCCGAAAAGCCCGAAGACCTGATCGTTTATGGTGGCAGGGGCAAAGCGGCCAGAAATATCCAGGCACTGGACCAGATCATCGCTTCGCTCAAAAGCCTGGAAAATGATGAATCTTTATTGATCCAGAGCGGTAAGCCGGTGGGTATTCTGAAAACGCATAAGGATGCGCCGAGGGTGTTGATCTCCAACTCGCAACTGGTTCCCAACTGGGCCAACTGGAAACATTTTACCGAACTGGAACAAAAAGGGTTGATGATGTACGGGCAGATGACTGCCGGTAGCTGGATATATATCGGATCCCAGGGCATTGTGCAGGGCACTTATGAAACTTATGCAGCACTGGCAGATAAAGAATATGGCGGCTCACTGAAAGGAACCCTGAATGTAACCGCAGGCCTCGGTGGAATGGGTGGCGCTCAGCCATTGGCCATTACCATGAACGAAGGTGTTGCCCTGGTTGCAGAAGTGGAAGAATGGCGCATCGACAAACGCATCGAAACCAAATACCTCAACGAGAAATACACCGATATTGATCTGGCGATCGACCAGGCACTTGCCTATAAAGCTGCCGGGCTCGCGCGAAGCATCGGTGTGCTTTGCAATGCTGTACAACTATTACAGCGCCTGAACGAAAGAAATATTATTCCCGATACCCTCACCGACCAGACATCGGCGCATGATCCGCTGATCGGTTATATACCTCATACTTTAAGCAATGCGGAAGCCAATGAGATGCGGGCGGCTAACCCCGAAGGGTATATTGCATTGAGTTATGAAAGTATGTACCTGCATGTGCAATTAATGGTTCAACTGATGGACAAAGGTTCCATAACGTTTGATTATGGCAACAATATCCGGGCAAGGGCGCAGGAATATGAACAGCAGAAGGTGGTTCACCCGGAAACACAGGGATTCCCGATTGGCAGATGTTTTGATTTTCCTGGATTTGTTCCTGCCTATATCCGTCCGTTGTTCTGCGAAGGGAAAGGCCCCTTTCGTTGGGCTGCCCTGAGCGGCGACCCGCAGGATATTGCCGTTACGGACGAACTGATCGGGAAGCTATTCCCCGAAAATAAAAGTTTGCAGCGCTGGCTTCAACTGGCCAAAGAAAAAATCGCTTTTCAGGGTTTGCCTGCGCGTATCTGCTGGCTGGGCCAGGGAGAGAGAGAGAAGGCCGGACTTGCATTTAATGAACTGGTCCGCTCCGGAAAAGTAAAGGCGCCGATTGTGATTGGAAGAGATCACCTGGATACCGGTTCCGTAGCTTCTCCCAACCGCGAAACCGAAGCCATGCTGGATGGCTCTGATGCTGTGGCCGACTGGCCGGTGCTGAATGCCCTGGTGAATACAGCCGGTGGCGCCAGTTGGGTGTCTTTGCACCACGGGGGCGGAGTGGGAATGGGCTACAGCATTCATGCCGGAATGGTGATTGTTGCAGATGGAACGGATGATGCGGCAGTAAGACTCAGTCGCGTATTGCGCAATGATCCGGGGATGGGTGTGATCAGGCATGCAGATGCAGGGTATGAAATTGCTATGGATACTGCCAAGAAATTTGGATTGGGATTGTAAACCTGTAAATAAAAGCTGAAAACATGTTCGGTCAATTCTTCGCGTTTGCATCCCGGCTGGTTCATTTTACCAGTCAGGAAAAACAACTGATTGAACATGCTTTTACTTTCCGGCAGGTGACCAGGAAGTTCAAACTTACTGAGGAAGGGAAGATTGCGCGGGAAGTCTGTTTTATCAATAAGGGATTGCTGCGCCTGTATTACACCAAAGACGGCGAAGATATCACCGCATTCATCTTTAAGGAAAACCTCTTTGCCAGTTGTTATGACAGTTTTCTGAGAAAGGTTCCCAGTACTCAAACGCTGGAAGCATTGGAGGATGCGGATCTGCTGGTGATTAACTATGAGGAGTTGCAGCAGCTTTACCAGGCGGTGCCTGCAATGAACACGTTGACGCGTAAAATTGCTGAACAGCGGTTTATCAATGCTCAAATGATCCTCTCTTCTTACATTCTGGACAGCCCGGAAGAACGATACCGGAAATTTGAAGCGGATCATGGCGACCTGTTATTGCGGGTACCGCATTATATGATTGCTTCTTTTTTGGGGATCACCCCCGTTTCGCTGAGCCGCATCCGCAAAAGGGTTATGCCGACCAAATGATTTCTTTACAATTGTTAATGGGTGAAGGCAATAGCCGGTAGTAGTTTTGTTCTGCAAAAACAACAACTATGGACAAACGCATTAAAACAGAAATCATTATCAACACCTCCAGGGAAAAACTGTGGGTATTGCTCACCAACTTCGGGGGATATCCTGATTGGAACCCGTTTATCAGAAGTATTGAAGGTGAATTGAAACAGGGAGCACGCCTAATCAACAGGCTTCAAAACGGGGAGAAAGTCATGGTATTTAAGCCGATTATTCAGGAAGTAGTTCCGTTTCATTCCTTCTCCTGGCTGGGCAGCTTATGGGTGAAAGGACTGTTTGACGGCAGGCATTATTTCTGTATTGAGGAAATAGCCCCCAACCAGGTGAAGCTGATTCATGGCGAAGATTTCACCGGCATCCTTAGTACAGCCATTTTAAAACAAATTGGGGAGGATACCCGCAAAAGTTTTGTAGCCATGAATCAGGCGCTCAAACAATTGGCTGAATCCGGTGCTGCCCCCAATCATTAAATTCAATCCCCCGACTGTTTGAAGTATTTTCTATTTTAGAGGCATGAAAATATGCTGTTCTGTTCTTTTATGTATTGTTGTTTTTGTTGGAAATGCGCAACCGGTAAACCGGTATTTTGATCAAATCAGGAACAATGATGCTGCATTGACTGCCTTTTTTGCCCGGATGCCCAAAGGGGGAGACCTGCATCATCACTACGGCGGATCCGTGTATGCAGAAACGCTGCTGGCGCATGCGATTGAAGAAGACTATTTTGTGAACGCCGCTACGATGACCGTTGCAAGAACGCACCCGGCAACAGGAAGTTGGGAACGCTTGTCTGCCGTAAAAAGCCGGGGCGCGTTGGATGTATACAAAGACCTTTTGATCCGTAAATGGTCTGTAAAGGATTACCATGAGGCACACTATCCTTCCGATAAACAATTTTTTGAGTCTTTTGATAAGTTCGGGGCTACGATCGGGGGAACCTTTGAAGCAGGCTTAACAGAATTGAAGCAAAGGGCCATCCGGGAGAACCTGAGCTATATTGAAACCCAGCTTACTACGATTCCCTCTGCTGTTTCTGTGGAGAACTTTGTTCAACTGAATGAACGTTTGCGAAGCTATCAGGCAACCCGCAACGAGGCAGCAGTATTCAAAACACTGGACACTTTATATGCGTACCTGCTACAAAAAGACGTAGCCGCAGATGCGCGCAAATACAATGTTGAACTGATTGAAAAACTGCATTATAAACTACGGTTAGACGATTCCCTTTTCACTATGCGTTACCAAAACTATGTGTTGCGTTTTATGGAGCCGGTCAATCTGTTCCGCGACCTGGTGACGGCTTTTATTTCTGCGGATCTGAGCCCGATTATTGATGGGGTGAACATTGTTTCACCGGAGCATGGCGAAACTTCCATGAAAGATTACTGGCTGCACATGGTAATGTATAAGTACTGCAATGCCCTTTATCCAAAAGTCCGAAACTCCCTGCATGCCGGAGAGCTGGTATTGGGGCTGGTATTGCCCGAAGAGCTTACCTGGCATATCGGCGCTGCCGTGCATACCGCCAAAGCCAGGCGGATCGGGCATGGGGTGGATATTGCACAGGAAGCAAACAACTATGAGTTGTTGGAGTATATGGCTAAGAACAAAGTGGCTGTTGAAATTAACCTGGTCAGCAATGAGTTCATTCTGAAAGTAAAAGAGGGGCGTCATCCGATTTCGCTGTACAAAAAATTTGGCGTGCCCATGGTCATCAGTACGGATGACGCAGGTGTACTCAGAACCAATATGACGGATCAGTTCGTATTACTGGCTAAGCGATACAAAGATTTCTCTTATTCCGACATTAAACGACTGGTCTATAACAGCCTTGAATACAGCTTTATTGAAGATCCTTTGCTGAAGCGCAGGCTGATCAAAGACCTGGATGCCCGGTTCAGGGTGTTTGAAAACTGGTTTCCGGATATGTAGGAACGTTCCGTTAAAAATTTCAGCTGCTTTGTGAAGTCTTCTGGTCTGTATATGTAAAAAGCGCCATAAGTTCCGGAGAAAGGATATTTTACTGTTGAATCAGCAAATACCTTAACACTCAACTTAAATTACCCGCATTATGTTTACACCATTTATTCCAGAAAGTCTTAACGCGCTTGATCTGACCGAAATTAAAGGAGATCTTATCGAAATGTCATCAGAGGTTAAACAGCCGGAAAGAGTACGTGGTTTTAAGATAGGCTGCGTAAGCCTGCCGGCAGATCCATACGATACCTGTTTTAATGGGGTAATGATAGATGTTCCGAGTTTTGGCATATTCGGGTATCATATCTATAACAGGAATGATATTAAGGTTTATGGAGATGATCTGATCTATCTTACCTCAGAACCTAAAAACATAGCTCCTCTTGAATTTCTTACCGTATATCAAAAAGGTGCAAGGCCGTATGTGACGGTGTTTGATTGGGGAACCGGGGACTGGGCCAGAGATGCGCATGGAAACTTTTTCAGGTGCTTTATTACAGATGATTTCTCAAAACAATACGGCGTAAAAATGCAGGCGCCGAATGGTGAGTATGTGACGGTATTCAGGTTTCAAAACTATTTTGAGAAAAAGCTGGACAGAAACCTGGTGCTTTTACTGGATGCTAATAGTAACTGGCAAAGGTTTTATACGTCCCCTGTTACAGGTATTCCCGGTCCGCATATCCCGGGACAGCCCAGTGGCTGGTCTGTTTTTGAATATAAAAGATTAAAGGGAACAACCGATCCCTGGGCAAATGTGCCATTTATGCTGGGAACAATGGGATTGCAGATCATGGACCAAAACGGATATTGGTTTGCGCCTTCCGGAATTCAATCTTCCTTGCGGGAAGATACCCGTATATATACAAGGGTTTTTGCCGAGCCGAATATATCTTCAGCCTATCGTTCCTGATCCGGTGGATAATTCTCTTATTGCATAGGTGATTTAAGCTGGAAGCCTGCCTTACATGTGGCAATTGTTCAGATGCTCTATTAGTTAAGATAAAATATCTTGCACTCTTTGCAACATTGATGAACCCGGACTGTCTAATCCTTTAAGTGAACAATAGGAACGAAACTAGCGTAGCAGACCAAATCCTGGTTGAAAAGGTATTACGTGGCGACACAGATGGCTTCAGAACTGTTATGGAAAATACAGAGGGGTTGGTGGCCCAGATCGTTTTTAAAATGATCCCGAACAGCGAGGATAGAAAAGATATAGCACAGGATATTTGCTTAAAGGTGTTTCAAAATTTGAACAGTTTCAAATTTCAATCAAAACTATCCACATGGATTGCCCAAATAGCTTACAATACCTGCATAAACTATCTGGAAAGGAAAAGAATAGTACTGGTCAATTATTACAGTGACAATGAATCCGGTGATGAGGCGGCGGAAATATTGGATAATAAAACCGATCCCTTTGGCAATGAAACAGAAAAGTTTGTTCTAAGGAGAGAATTATCCGCAATTTTAAAAATCGAAACGAATAAACTTTCACCAGTTTATAAAACATTAATAAGCCTCTATCACAGTGAAGAATTAAGCTATTTAGAGATAGTTGAAATAACCGGTTTGCCGGAAGGTACCGTGAAAAACTATCTGTTCAGAGCAAGGAAAATATTAAGAGATAACTTATTGCTCACTTACAAAAAAGAAGGGCTATGACCAATAAACACCTGAGCGAAACTAATATTCAGCAATATGTTTTGAAAGAAACAAGCAATGGTATTGATATTGCGCATATACAGCAATGTACACACTGCAAGGCAAAAGCAGCGCGCTACAGGATTTTGTTTGATGCACTTGCAGAGGAGGAAAAGCCTTCTTTTGATTTTGATCTGGCTGAATTGGTAATCGGTCAGTTGCCTGTACGGCAGCGGAAAGCGTCACATGAATACCCGCTTCTTTACGTTGCTCTTTCCATAGCTGTTTTTTTTCTTTGTATCGTTGTCTGGTTCTTTGGAAAGAATGTTGCCCCCCTGTTATGGGGTGTAACGCCAATGTTGGCAGGATTGCTGATAACCACTGTTGCTTGTCTTCTACTGTTCCTTTGTATTGATATGTATAAAAAATATCAGGCGAAAATGCGCGCACTGGATTTTTAGTGAATCGTTGCAACATAAATTCCAACGGGCTGTCTTATGAAACATAAAAGTAAAATAACCAAAATGAAAAAGATATTAAGTATAGCGGCAGTGATGGCGACGCCTTTTCTGGCAAATGCACAACATGGTAATTCCATGGTTGTTGATAAAGAAATTTTCAATATATGCGCTACCATATTTGTAGTGGGCCTATTGATGATATTTATACTGGTTATAATGAAGCGGAATATGGATTACAGGCTTAAAAACAAAATTATTGAAAAAGGGATCCCTGAAAATGTGGCTTCGTCAATTATGCAAACAAATCCAAAAGAGGATAGAAATGGCAATATTAAATGGTTCGCTATTTTAGCAGGATTAGGCCTGGCGCTAACAATTATTGACTATACTCTCCCCTTGGGAATCCACTCTTTGGCAATTATGGCATTTTGTATCGCCGGAAGCTTCCTGGGATATTTCTTTTTCCTCAGGCATTCAGAAAAATAAATTCACCAAATTATTTAAGATAGCTATGAAACCAATTAAACTGCCCATCCGGTGGTATAGGAAAATTATTGCCCCATTTGTACTCATATTGTGGTGCGCTCAGACAATCATGGCCCAGCAAAAACTGCCCATTGTTATTACAGAACCCGTTAAGGCAGATGTACAGGATATTGAAGTTTATCAAATAAAACAGGACTTTGCTTTTTTCAGGGAGATATTACAAAAAGAACATCCCGGTTTGTACCGTTATAAAAGCAAAGCAGAGATGGATAAGTTGTTTGACAGTTGTTTTGCTGCCTTAAATCACCCGATGAAACAATTAATGTTCGCCAAATCGATTACATTTCTAATCAGCGCCATTGAAGATGGACATACCGCATCCAATGTACCACGGTTGTTAATGAATCAGTATGCCGAAAATGAAAAGCTGTTTCCTGCTCGTTTGTTTTTTATCGATTACAAAGCTTATGTGCTCTGTAGCCGCATTCAGGCGCTTCCCGCTGAAGCTGAGATTGTGTCAATTGACGATAAACCAATAGCGGAGATCAAAAAACTGCTGTTTCAATATTTGCCTTCCGACGGCAAAATTGAAACTAAAAAGATTCAGACATTAAATAATGGGGCATTCCCTTTTTTGTACAAATGGATTTTCGGAAATAAAAATTCATTTGTTGTCAGGTATAGAACAAAGCAAGGGGGAATCAGAACAGTAGGTATAAATGCCGCATTTGCAAAAGATATTGAATGTGATAATGAGGGCGGGTCGGACAATAAAAAAGATCTGCAGTTGGATTTTCCCAAAAGCAATACAGCCTTGCTTACTATAAAAACCTTTGATGATAACAGGCTGGCCGGAGAACAGTATTTTCGCGATTTTCTTGACACCTCATTCAAAAAAATCAATTCAGAGCAGATCGCTACTTTAATTGTTGATCTGCGGGGAAATGCAGGCGGAAGAGACGAGTACGGGGCACTTCTTTATGCTTATCTTACAAATAAACCGTTTAAATATTTTTCAGCAATTGAATCTGGCGCGGGAAAAATCCGGGAAAAGGATAACCCTCTTCTTGGCTTGCAGCAACCAGAGATCAATAGCTTCGGTGGAAAAGCTTTATTCCTGGTTAATGGCCTGTGTTTTTCTACTACGGCGGATTTTTGTTCAATTGCAAAAAGCAACAACAGGGGGCTTTTTATTGGAGAGGAAACAGGAGGAGCCTATTACGGTAATACATCGGGGCAAATCAAAACAGTTGTGTTGCCCAATAGTGGAATAATTGTTAAAATCCCGCAATTTAAATATGAAAATGCGGTAAAAAAAGCAAAATACCCGGATAGAGGAACCTTGCCTGACTATACAATAATGCCAACCATTAATGATGTGAAACAGCGTAGGGATATTCAATTGTACTTTGCACTCGAATTAGCTGGAAGCTTATATATAGATACTATAAAAATTTTGAAATACATGCCGTAATATTATTAAAAGACTAGCCGGACATTCATCCATCCATCACAATCTATCCGGGTTCTTAGGGGAGTACGCATTTGTTTTGTATCATTATCCCATGAAAAATTATATCCCCACTTTGCATACAAGGGCAGCCCGGCTGATAGTCGGGCTAAGCCTGATTTCACTGTCTGTTACCGCTCAGGTGAGTAATACGGCAACTACTGTTGCTGCAATTGTTCAGGAAGCAAATGACCATTCCCAACTCAAAAGACTGGCCCATGAACTAATGGATGGGGTTGGACCCCGCCTGGTAGGCTCAGGTAAAATGGTTCAGGCCAGCGACTGGGCGATTGCACAGTATGCTCAATGGGGTATTGCTGCCCGCCGCGAAAACTATGGTACCTGGCGTGGTTGGGACAGGGGTGTTACCCATATTGATATGGTGGCGCCTTGGATCCGGTCTATCGAAGGAACCCAACTGGCATTCAGCCCAGCTACTAAAAAGCCGGTTACTGCAGAAACCATTATCCTGGCTGATGCTGCGGATTCTCTCGCTTTTCAACAATGGTTGCCCAATGTAAAAGGGAAATTTGTCCTGATCTCTATGCCGCAGCCCACAGGCCGCCCGGATTATAACTGGAACGAGTTTGGTACCAAAGCGTCTGTTGAGAAAATGAAAACGGAACGTACTGCGCTGGCTGATGCCTGGAAAAAACGCATCAGCAAAACAGGCCTTTCCAACGCCAAACTGGCCGAAGCGCTCGAAAAAGCAGGCGCTGCGGGCATCGTGGCCAGCAACTGGTCCAGTGGCTTTGGCGTCAATAAAATTTTCGCTGCTTTTACGAAAAAAATACCCACTGTTGATATTGCACTGGAAGATTATGGATTGCTCTATCGCTTAACCGAGTCGGGCAAACAACCTTCTATTTCTGTATATACCCAGTCTAAAGAACTGGGAACGGTTCCAACCTTTAATACCCTTGCTGAAATCAAAGGCACTGAAAAGCCCAATGAATATGTAATGCTTTCTGCACACTTCGATTCATGGGACGGCGGCACCGGAGCTACCGATAATGGTACCGGTACGTTGGTGATGATGGAGGCCATGCGCATTTTAAAAGCAGTGTATCCTAATCCAAAGAGAACCATCCTCGTTGGACACTGGGGCAGTGAAGAACAGGGACTGAACGGTTCCCGTGCATTTGTGGAAGATCATCCTGAGATTGTTTCCAACCTCCAGGCCCTGTTCAACCAGGACAATGGTACCGGAAGAATTGTCAATATCGGAGGTTCCGGTTATGCCAATGCCAAAGACTACCTGGGCCGCTGGCTGGCTGCTGCCCCTAAATCAATCACAGATTCCATCAAAACCAATTTCCCCGGAATACCCGGTGGCGGTGGCTCAGATCATGCTTCCTTTGTAGCTGTGGGTGCGCCGGCTTTTTCGCTGGGTGCTTTGAATTGGTCTTATTTTAACTATACATGGCATACCAACAGGGACACCTACGATAAAATTGTGTTTGATGATGTTCGCAGTAATGCTATTCTCACTGCTATCCTGGTTTACATGGCCTGTGAAGATCCTGAACGCAGTTCCACCGAAAAAGCCATACTGCCGAACGGCCCCAATGGTCCGCAAAAATGGCCCGTACCTGTTAAATCTAAGCGTGCCGGTGGGTATGATAACTAGATAATTGGCTTTGTTCAATGCTTTATAGCGAAAGCGCGGCGTTGGTGTGAAATAGCGAAAATTACTTACCTTAACCGGCAAAATCTGAACAATGAAATCTTGTTTTGCGGTACTAAGTATAATGCTTTTCTGCGCTTGCAAACAGGTATCACCAAAGCTTCCCTTTCTCGGTAAGCCACTGATTTCAGGTAAGGATACGGCTTATCCTGTAATCGCCGGCTTCTCATTGATTAATCAGGACGGTCAGGTAGTGACCAATCAAACATTTTCAGGGAAAATCTATGTTGCTGATTTTGTCTTCCTTTCCTGTCCAACTATTTGTCCTAAGATGACAAGAGAAATGTATAAGGCGTTCCTTGCATTTGCTGCTGATGACAGGGTAGGTTTTATATCTCATAGTATTGACCCTGAACGTGATACGGTTCCCCGGCTAAAAGCTTTTGCCGAAGCTTTGGGGGTGGCTGCTCCCAAATGGAATTTTGTAACCGGTAATCAGGATAGCATTATGCGTCTTGCTGAACAATCTTATTTTTCAATAGCATACCCCGATAGTACGGCTCCTGGTGGGTTTACACATAGCGGGGGATTGTTGTTGATCGACCAGGACAGGCATATTCGCGGTGTTTACGATGGAACCCGGCCGGAAGAAACCCGGCGCCTCATTGAAGATATCCACACACTTTTAAAGCAGGAATATTAGTTTTGTCTTTGTTATGTTGAGAAAGTTTGTGTCCATACTACTGATTGTCACTTTCCTCCTGCAGTCTGCAAGTCAGCTATGGATATGGACAGCATTCGAAATAAACAGGGATTTCATTGCAGATAATCTTTGTATTAACCGCTTTGACGCAATTCCGCTTTGCAAAGGCTCCTGTGTTCTGGAAAAAACATTGAACGAAAACCAGGATCGTCAGCAAAAATCTCCGGATCTGAAAGCAAAGGTCATTACACTCTTTTGTCAGAATTTGCCCTTTGAGCTTTCTTCCCCAGCTTGTATGCAGGATTCTAACGGTGATTACATTGGCGTTGATGCTTCTTTGATCACTTCCCGATACCTCCGTTCCATATTCAGGCCACCTGATGCCATTGTTTAACATCAATCTTTTTTAGTTAAACAATCAATTTGATGGGTATGAAAACAGCCGAAATAGCTGTATACCCTGTTAGTGTTTTTGGTACAGAGAAATCTTTCTGGATTGGTAACCTCGAAGGAATATTGGAAAAATTCCCTCAGTTAGAGTGCCCGCATAAACAGACATTTTATATGCTGTTGTATGTACAGGAAGCTTTGGGTATGGTGAAGCTGGATAAGCAAACCATACTCCTGGACCGGCAGAAAGTAATCTGTATAAAACCATACAGTGTATTCAGTTTGGATATCAATAGGAATGCAAATGGCAGTATCATTTGTTTTACAGAAACATTTTTCTCGTTGCGCTACAATAATAATGTCTTGTATCAGTTTCTCTTTCTAAAAAAAGATGCTGAAAGCTATACCCGTTTGTCCGAAAAACATGCCGGGAAATGGGAGAACCTTCTCTGTTTGATGGAACAGGAGTTCAATGCGCACCATAAAAGCGCTGAGAAGGTATTGCGCTCTTATCTCAATATTCTTCTATTTGACCTGGACCGGAATTTACATCCCCACAAACGAATAGAACACAAAAACAATAAGACGGATAAAATAATACAGTTTGAACGGCTGGTGGATGACTATTTCATGCAGCATAAAACACCTTCTTTTTATGCCGCCGGATTGCATATTAGCACCAACTATCTGAACAGGCTTTGCAGGGAGTACAGGGGAGTAACGGGTGGAGAAATTATTCGGAAAAGGGTAATTATTGAGGCGCAGCGGTTGCTGCAGTATACTACACTTTCTGTAGCAGAAACGGCTTATAAACTGGGTTTTGAAAGCCCTTCCTATTTTATCACTTTTTTCAAGAAGAATACCGGAACCACTCCGGAAGGATTTAGAACAATGGATGGATAAGGCAGTTGCTTTTACAAAGGAGAAATAATTGATTTTCTAAATTGTAATGCGTTTTATCAAAATCACCTGTTCCTTTTTTCAAATCAACCTGCTTTGTATTTTCTATGTATCATCTAATGTGCCGCTGATCTTTGTATCTAAAGTTATTTGGTTATGGATTTTCCAATGTTTCATCTTGATTGGTTGAACGACAGGTTCCTGATTGCGCTTATTGCCATTCTGCATGTTTGTATCAACCATGGTCTGGCAGTTGGGTTTATACCTTTTATTACAAAACTGGAACAACAGGGTGTTATGCATAGTGGCAGCAGCCGGATAACTGATCCTGAATGGGATGCCATGGTGTACAGGATGATGAAGGTCGGTTTCCTGATTACTACCAGTTTAGGAGCGATGACCGGAGTGGGGATATGGATATCCGTATCCGTGGTTAGTCCGTCCTCTATCGCCAGCCTGATCAGGGTATTTTACTGGGCATGGTTTACCGAGTGGCTGGTATTTGTGACTGAAGTGGTGCTGATCCTGATTTATTTTCTTACATGGAAAAACTCCAATAAATCGCTTAAGGCAAAGCTTCGCCATATAAAATTCGGATGGTTTCTGTCCATTTTTTCATGGATCACAATGGCCATTATCGTAGCAATCCTGGGTTTTATGATGGATCCGGGAAACTGGAATACAGGCCGTAGCCTGGTAAACGGGTTTGTGAACCCAATCTATTTGCCACAATTGATTTTCCGGACACCCGCTGCTATGCTGGTGGCAGGTGTTTTCGGCTATGTATTATCAATTTTATTTACCGGTAAGAATACTGCCATCAGGGCAAGAGCGGTTAAACAATCCTCCCGATGGATTTTGTATTGGACACCTCTAGCTTTGGGCGGGGCGGTTTTTTACTATCGGGCAATACCGCAGGCAATGACTGATAATATGAGTACTGCGGTAGGCACTTTGCAGTTTGCAGAATACTATAATATATTGAAGTACGTAATAGCCGGTGCTATTTCAACTGTTTTTATAGTTGCTGCGCTGGGCGTTCTTAAGCCAAAGAAAGTCCGGCTGGTAATGGTAGTTATTCCCTGCATTACGGCATTTGGGTTCCTGGCTATTTTTGAACGGGTACGGGAATTCATCCGAAAGCCATATGTGATCGGGGGTTATATGTACAGCAACCTTCTGAGAGTAGAGGATTACCCGTTGTACAAAAGAGATGGTATCCTGAAATATGCTGTGTATACTTCCACCCCGGAAGTGACGGAGGCCAATAAGATAGAAGCGGGGAGAAACGTATTTATTCTTACCTGTAGTCGTTGTCATACAACACAAGGAATTAATTCAATTGTATTCGCATTCGAAAGAATGTATGGTGTCGGTAAACCTTTCGATGAAGTATCTATAGCTGCTTTTACAAAGGGGATGCATAACGGGCGTACTTTCATGCCTGAGTTTCCAGGCAACAAAAAGGAGTTGGAAGCGCTATCTTCCTATATCAAAAACCTGCAGCAAACCGGTGATGTAATTGAAGGTGCGCAGAATGAGGGGGTAGTGGTGAATCCGAACCAAAGCGTAACTGCCGTATTGCCACTGATTGAACAGCAACAGAATGCGGTAGCTGATTCCCTGAGTAAAATATCACTGTTGTCCAATAAATAAAACCACCGAAAATTATGCTTCGCTTATTGCAGGTTAGCACTCCCGTACCGAGGGATATCCCTTTGGATCTGCCATTACCCGAATGGCTGTTGATCGTTTTACTGGTTCTCTCTTTTTTGTTGCACATTATTTTTGTAAACCTGATGCTGGGTAGTACGGTATTAACTTTGTGGTGCCAGATCAAAGGGCTGAAAGATCAGGATTATCACCAGCTTGCTCATGAAATATCAAGGACCATTACTGTCAATAAAAGCCTGGCCGTTGTTCTGGGTGTGGCTCCTTTGTTGAGTATCTCTACTCTTTATGCCACTTATTTTTATTCAGCGACATCACTTACCGGTGGCATGTGGATTGCTATTATCCCTTTGGTTACAGTGGCATTCCTGCTTACTTATTTAAATAAGTACACCTGGAAAATGCTGGATAAGAATAAACCTTTGAGTATTGCCATTAATGCCGCAGCGACCGCTTTGTTTCTGTTTATTCCCCTGATTTTTCTGGTAAATGTAAATTTGATGCTTTTCCCCGAAAAATGGGGATCTGTGAAAGGATTTTTCAGCGCGTTGTTATTGCCGAATGTATTGCCCCGATACCTCCATTTCATTGCTGCCTCTATGGCTGTAACCGGGCTATTCATTTTCTGGTATATGGGTAGAAAAAATTACCCCTTCGAAACTTACTTTGCTCGCCTGACTCGCTATGAGGTCAGGAAAAATGCATATTCTCTTACGTTGGCTGCTTCGGTTGCCCAGTTCATCATCGGGCCTTTGGTAATGCTGACACTTCCGACCAAAGGATTTGACTGGCGGCTCGTGCTGATGATTCTAAGTGGCGCTGCCATTGCCTTGCCTGCTATGTGGCAGATCTGGAAAGCCATCTCCGGAACCCCGGAGAATATAGACCGCCATTTTGGGGTGGTGGTGATTGCGTTGACTATCACTGTGGTTTTTATGGGCAGTGGCAGGCATGTATACAGGGCTAATGCTTTGGCACCACATCAGAAATTGATGGCTGCAAATACTGCGGAGTTCCAGCGCCTATCTAAGGAAGCCAGGGAAAACCCTGTTGTTGAAGAAGTGCTGAAACCCGACAGTTCTTTAGGTGCTGATACCAGGGGCGCTGTTGTTTTTAAGCAAAACTGTAGCAGTTGCCACCTGGAAAAAACAAAACTGATTGGGCCGCCGATGACAGAAATGTCGGCTATTTATGCAAATGATAAAAATGGCCTGAAGCAGTGGATAAAGTCACCGGGGAAGAAAAGGCCTGGCTATCCGCAGATGCCCGCCTTTTCTCAACTCAGTGATGCGGATAGGGAGGAATTAGCTAACTACATCTTGGTAATTAAAAAATAAAAGTATGCTTATCATGTATTTTTTTGCCGCAATTATTGTTCTTGTTTTTGTGTTGGCTGTGCAATTGATCAGGATGGATATATATGCCCTTGGCATCAGAAAAGACAATATTCTTAATCAGGCAACCATCAAAGAGGATACTGATTGGGAGTTCATCAAGGGGTTGTACTGATTAACAAATAGTTGTCGTATGTGATTTTAGGTAATACATGCGTAGCCGGTGTTTCTACACTGGCTTTTTTATTGTATTTTTTGATGGTAAGCATAGGATATGGTAAGGATAGCCAGGAATACCAGTGGGGTAATGATGGCCGAAGCCGGATCCCCGCTTGCCGCATGTGCAAGAGTCGCTGACAGAAAAGTAAAGGCAAATCCTGAATAGGTGAGCCCTTTAACAGTGGCTGGTATTACCGGTATCACCAGCAACAAAGCGCCCGCAAGTTTGGCAATGCCCAATTCTATTCTGAAATAGTCCGGGAATCCCAAATGCGTGAATCCTGCTTTGATATCCGGATTGTTGAAATACCCGTATGCACTGAACAGCATCATGGCCGATATAATTCCTGTGGTTGCCCAATAGATTATTTTGTCTTTTTTCATTTTGTTATAGGTTTAGTTGGTGGGGAAGTAAACGGATTTCAGGTATTCTTTTAAGTCCGTAGGTGTCCGGCCTAAGAGTTTACTCAAATCGGAGTGGGAGATTTCAAACTCACCTTGTTCTATTGCTTCGCTGAAACCGGCAATCAGTTGTATGTATTCCTCCGGTATACCTGCTTTGGAAAGCGTATCTGTGTATGTTACGGTTGCGGGGCTTGTATAGGGAATTTCTTCGCCAGAAAGTTCACTCAGTATGGCGGCAACATCGTACATGGTATAATTGCGCTCATTGGCAATGATGTAATCTTTGTTTTCATGTCCACTACCTGTAAGGATTTCAGCCGCGGCCTCCGCCATATCCTGCCTTGCTGCAAAAGAGGCGCTTCCGTTTCCTGCCGGCAGGTATATCCCTGTTTCTAAAACCTTTTCCCCCATAAATACTGGTAATACATCTGCATATAAACTATTACGCATAATGGTGTATGAGATGCCGCTTTCTTTGATGATACGCTCCGTTTCAATATGGGAGGCTGCTACCGCTGCAATAGGAGAGCCGGTTGTTTCGTTTCTGCGCAAGAAACTGGTGTACACAATATGGGTAACACCTGCCGCCACTGCCGCTTCTACCACATTGCGCTGCTGCCTGGCTCTGTTGGGAATATCATTCCCGGATACCAGCAATAATTTAGTTACCCCTTTAAAGGCTGAAAAAAGCGATGCTAAGTCTTCGTAATCTCCTGTTTTGAGCTGAATTCCCTTTTCCTTTAAATCCGTTGCCCTGGTTAAATCCCTTACAAGGGCCGATATACTGCCGGCGGGTACGCTTTTATTCAACATTGCCTGGATTGCCGCTTTCCCGAATTGCCCTGTTGCACCTGTTACTAAAATCATTTGAATAATATTTAATGTGATTTGATAGCGGCAAAATTACCTATCTTTGCTATACTTATGTAACTACTATACTATAGTATACCAGTATACTACAGTATATCAACAAAAAAACATGATAAAACCGGAATGTGGGCTCAGTCTCCCCAACTGCCCTGTTGAGTTTGCGCTGGCTGTTAATGATACCCTCGATTTTTTAAGTGGTAAATGGAAGCTGCCTATCTTAAGCTCTTTAATGGAGGGCAAAAAGAGGTTTAAGGAAATTGAACGTTCTGTGCCGGGCATTTCTCCCCGCATGCTCTCCAAAGAGCTGCGAGACCTTGAAATGAATAAGATGATTACCAGAACCGTTTATGATACCGTTCCTGCCACGGTGGAGTATGAAATCACTCAATATGGGCTGTCGTTAGACAAAGTGCTGCTGGCCATGTATGAATGGGGAACCGCGCATAGAAAAAAGATCATGGGGGCCGGTAATAAATACAAGAAATGAGAACCGTACATCAATACCTGGATAAATACCCGATTGCAAAGGATAGCGAACGATTGATTGTGGGAACGATTCATCCCCATGACCATCATAACTTCATTATTCCTTTTTTTTATGGTAATGTAGCAAGTATCTGGACGATCCTGAGTGAGGCATTCCCTTCGGAGTTGGAAAAACCGATTCAACTGGAAGGTGTTTTGCGATTTCTGAACAAACGGAAAATTGCAGTCAGTGATACGATCGTTCAATGTGACAGAAAGAAGCCTTCTGCGTTGGATCAGGATCTGATTCCCGTTGAGTTGAATATGAAGCTCAGGGATGAAATCCGGAACAGCAAGGTCAGGGAAATACTGTTTACCAGCGGTTTTGGCCGGAATAATGCTTTTAAACTGTTCTACGTGGATATCTTAGGGCTTTCTATAACCAAAGAGATCAGGGAAATGCGGGAAACGGTTTTGGATAGCCGTTTTTTTGGGCGACCTGTTAAACTAACCATTCTTTATTCCCCTTCCGGGGCTTCTAACATGGGCATTGCCAGGTCTGAATGCTATTTGAAAAACAAACAGCTATACAAAGACTCTCCTACACCCGTACACGATTTTAAGGTGGATTATTACAAGGAGAAGTTTGGCGGAAAATAATCGCCGGATCCGTTGATCATATCGGAATAATCTTAACTTGTAAGAAAGTTTACAATGACCTTATTGGCTATTTTCTTCCCGTTTCTGTCATTTATACTTAGGGGTAGGATCATTACAGGTATTATCTGCCTGGTCCTTCAAATTACCCTGATTGGCTGGATTCCGGCTGCAATATGGGCTGTTATTTCCCTGCAGAATTCACGCGCCGACAGAAGAAATGCCCGATTGGTCAAAGCGATTAGAAAGCAAAACAGATGAAGGGGGTGCTGCAATTAATTAGTTTTTCCTGAGGTATTGATGATGCATTCATCACTGCTCCCGCCCCTTCATCAAGTTCGGTATTTCCCAGGGAAAAGTATTTGTATTATTAATGTATGAAAACGATACTCTTCTTTTGCAGTTTTCTGCTGTCCGCATTAAATATTGCTGCCCAGATTCCCGGGCAGCCTGTCAATCTGTTTGGAAATAAAAAACTGGTTCAGGTAAATGTAAATACCAGGGAAACGAACCATGCCGGCAAAAAGGCCCTGGAAGTAACCGGTAATGGCATAACAACTGAAACTACTTTTGTTAAGCTGAATGACTTCCTTTTTAAAGACGGCAGCATTGAAGTGGAAATGTCCGGGCAACCGGGCGCCGGTTCTTCCGATCAGGCAAGGGGATTTGTGGGATTGGCTTTCAGGATCAACAACGATAATTCAAAGTTTGAGTGCATCTATATCCGCCCCACCAATGGCCGTGCCGATGACCAGGTTAGAAGAAATCATTCCGTTCAGTACATTTCCTTCCCGGATTTTCCCTGGCATAAACTCCGAAAGGAGTTCCCTGAAAAATACGAGTCTTATGTTGACCTTGTACCGGGAGCGTGGACCAGGGTAAAAATTGTGGTAAAAGGGGCTTCTGCAAAACTTTATGTACATGGTAATACGCAACCCGCTTTAGTCGTTAACGACCTAAAGCTGGGCGCTGATGTGGCCGGTAGTATTGGTTTGTGGATTGGTCCGGGCACCCTGGCGCATTTTTCCGGCCTTCACATTCAACAATAAACTTTTCTGAAAGAATATTCTGGCCCGGGTTTAGTTATGGATTTACCTGAATGGTAGTTCTGTCTTTTACATTTTTTCGTATTATTACCATATGAAAAATTTACTCCGGTTATTCAGATTCTTTAACCTGAAACCTTCGCTGCTTTTAGTAGTAGCGGGCTTTGTTGCCATTGTAGCGGGTGCCAATATCAACGCTCCGAAACCCAAACCGATTATTACCGGTGCAGATCAGACACATCTATACCTGCCTTACTTAAAAGGCAAGCGCGTGGCGCTGCTGGCCAATCCTACTACGATTGTGGGGAATAAGCACTTTGTAGACAGTATGCTGAATCGTGGAATCAATATCGTGAAAGTGTTTGGCCCCGAACATGGGTTCCGGGGCAATGCCAGCGCCGGGGTTAATGTGAAAGATGAGAAAGATCCTGCTACAGGTGTTGCCGTAATTTCTCTCTATGGCCCCAAACGCAAGCCGTCTAAGGAAGACCTGGCCGATGTGGATGTAATGATCTTCGATATCCAGGATGTAGGCTGTCGTTTTTACACATACATCAACGTACTGGGCCATATCATGGAAGCCTGTGCGGAAAATAACAAGGAACTCCTGATCCTCGATCGGCCCAATCCCAATGGTTACCTGGTGGATGGCCCTGTACTGGATATGAAATTCAAATCGGGTATTGGCATTTATCCCATTCCTGTTGCTCATGGCATGACCATTGCCGAATTTGCGCAGATGCTGAACGGAGAAGGATGGTTGCCCAATAAACTACAGTGCAAACTGAAGATCATTAAAGTGGCCAATTATACGCACGATATGGAATATACGTTGCCGGTAAAGCCTTCTCCTAATCTCAATACCCAACAAAGCATTATGCTTTATCCTACTACCTGCTGGTTCGAAGGAACGGTACTGAACCACGGAAGAGGAACACAGTTTCCCTTTACGGTTTTTGGCAGCCCGCTTTTTAAAGGGAAATATGATTTTTCTTATACTCCTGTCAGTATTCCCGGTATGAGTGAAACACCGCTGCACATGAATACCGAATGTTACGGGCTGGATCTGCGTAATGTTGATATTGCCGAACTGCGTAAAACCAAACGAATCCATATTCAGTGGATGATCGATCTTTATAATAATTTCCCTGATAAGGCTCATTTCTTCGACAGAAGCCAGAGCAAGGAAATTGGAGACATCAATAAACTGGCCGGTACCGATTTGTTCAGGCAGCAGGTGGAAGCCGGCAAGTCTGTTCAGGAAATTTATGCTTCCTGGGAACCGGGTTTATCGGCATATAAAGCGATGCGGAAGAAGTACCTGCTTTATCAGTAGGTATTGGTCATATCTTCATCTACACAAATAATAAAGTCTGCTCTGCCCTTGTTTTCGGTGAGCAGGCTTTTTATGTTTTTCTGGCTTACTGTGGAAATTGTACCGTATTTCAGGTCCGGCTTTTCCCGTTTCAGGTACCAGTTGATGCCATCGTAAAAATCGGAGTGGTAGGAGCCGTTATAATGCAGGAACAATGAGCCTGCCTGCAGGTTACGCAAAATAAAGTACGCCATGGTCGCATCCTTACTCGCCTGCGCTTTGGGCATATTTTCGCTGCCATGTCCCGCCATCATCTCCATCATCTTTACATAACCCGGCAGATTTTTATCATAAGCCATGGGTAAGGGAGCTATCCATTTTTTTTCTGCTTCTGTTAAACTGTCGAGCCGGGTGAATCCTCCTTTGCTAACCATTGCTGCATACTTCCTAGGAATGTTGGTGGCTATAAATGGTAGTTGGCTGGATTTGGCATAGTTCAGCAAAGGCGCATAGTCTGTTGTGTAATTCTTCCAAAGCCTTGCGCTGGAATCCAACCCACGGGAACTGAGTTTTCCCGAGAGGTATTGATTCAGCGCATCCTGGTTGTCGGCTTCAAACATTTCTGCTCCAAGGATTATTTGTCTGTTTTGATGAAGGTCTTTGGTGACCTCCAGTTGCAGCCAGTGCGCAATGGCGTTGTTGTGATACTCTCCAAATAGCACAATATCCTTCTCCTTCAGTATCCGGATCATTTTTTGATAAGTAACCTGGCGACCTTTGGAATTGTAAATGATATACGGTGTTTTACCCTGGGCAAATATACCCGATGCACTTATAAGAAGTGTTAGCAGAAGGACTTGTTTTTTCATACCTCAATATAGGTATCTAGTCGCTTTCTTCAAAATGAAGGTGCTGGTGGTGCGCACCGGCAGCTATGTGCATTACGAATCCCATGATCACCGTATCCTTCAGGATATTGATGAGGGCCAGCATCTTCATGTCTCTGTTGCCGGCATTCAGGTAATTGGGTACATGAATACTCAGAATGAAGATCAACATCAGTACTACCAGCAGGTAGCTGGTAAATTTCACATACTGATTGGTTAAGAAGGATAATCCGACCAGGATAAAAATTCCTCCTACTATGTACGCATAGAGTATTCCTCCTACCATGAATACAGGAACATAAACGAAGAGGTCGCGGGGATAGAGAAAGTGACAAATGCCGAAAATGATCAGAACAACCGAAAGCATGTAGATCGCTATCCTCGAAACAATGTGATAATGTTTCATAACGGACTGGTTTGTTTCATCTACAATTTAATCAATTATCTCCGGAATAACAATAGTTCCGAAAGGGCAGGAAACCTTAAAATAAGCTTATTTGTACCGGCTGAACCCGTATCCTCGGAATAATAATTTCCACTGGCTCAGGGTGGCTGATATGATATACCTCGCTGGCCTCGTACCTGGAAGCAACAGTTACCCTTGTGTTGCCGGCAAAGGGTTCAAAAGCTGCTTTGGCCAGCTCCGGTGTGTTGTTTTCCCTGGAAAGATGGGAGAGCAGCAGGTGTGTCATAAACGGCGGTTTATGGGCAATAAACAATTCCAGGGCCTGGGTATTGGAAATATGTCCCTTCCCTCCACTGATCCGGTTTTTCAGCAACTGGGGATATTTCCCGTTTGCCAGCATCACTTCATCGTAGTTGGACTCGAGAAATGCCGCGTGGCATTGTTTAAAATAGTGGGTAACCTGATCACATACTTTGCCGATATCGGTGATTACTCCAATGTTAATGCCCGCATGGCTTACTACAAAACTGTGCGGGTCGGCTGCGTCGTGTTCTTTGCCAAACGGGATCACTGTTATTCCGCCGATTTGTATGGGTTGGTGCGCGGTGAATGGGTGCGACAGGTGTTTAACTAATCTTGGGCCGTTTTGAGCGGTTTCCGGTGTAATGTAAACCGGCAATTTGTATTTATTCGCCAGGGTGGATATGCCCCTGATGTGATCCGTATGTTCGTGCGAAACAAAAACAGCTTTCACCTTTTCGATCTGCAGCGAACGCACTTTCATGCGGATTTCTATTTCTCTGCAGGACAACCCCGCATCAATCAATACCGCTTCGGATTGATTGCCTATATAATAGCAATTGCCGTTGCTGCCGGAGTTCAATGATGCAATGAAAAGTGACATATGAATTGCAAAGAAAGTGTATATTCAGCTTTTAAACTTAAAAATTAAAACATGAGTATCGCTGGTAAATTTTTAGCAGAATTAAAGCAGGAATCTGCTAATACCCGCCTGATTTTAGCGGCCATCCCTTTCGATAAGGCCGGATTTAAACCGCATGAGAAATCCATGACCCTGAAAAGGCTGGCTCTTCATGTAGCGGAGATCAATGGCTGGTGGAAGGAGTGTCTGGTGCAGGATGAACTGGATTTTTCCAAAGACAGCGGCGTAAGAAGAGAAATTAACTCCACCGAAGATCTGCTGAATTATTTCGATGACCTGCTGGCTAAATCTGAAGCGATTCTGCAAAACGCAAAAGATGAGGATTTTGCTAAAAACTGGACTATGCGCAATGGGGATGTCGTTTATTTTACCCTGCCCAAAGAATCTGTAGTGCGTACATGGTGTCTGAACCATCTCTATCACCACCGTGCCCAGTTAACGGTATATCTGCGTTTATTGGATATTCCTGTACCGGGTATGTATGGCCCAACTGCCGATACACAGTAAAAAAGATTAAGCGGTTATTAAAGCCCGAGTGATACCTATTCATGATTATGGAGATTGTATTATCTTCATAATCATGAAACCTGTTGAATCTAGAGATCCGCTGCATGGCAAAACCCTGGAGTTTATTCTAACCTACCTGGTTCAGCATTTTGGCTGGGAAGATCTGGCAAGGATTATCAATATCAATTGCTTTAAAAATAATCCCAGTGTAAAGTCCAGTTTAACTTTTCTTCGAAAAACCCCCTGGGCCCGTAAAAAAGTGGAAGATCTTTACATCAGCACCCTTTAGTTTTACGGGGCCTGGTTATACCTTAATCAGGCTGGTTGTTTGAATAATGTTTTTCAGCGCATCTTCCAGGATATCCAGATCCTCCTGTGTATTGAACACCTGAATGGAATAGCGCAGGTACATTTTGTCTGCATTGCGCATCAACGGTATTTCAATCTTGTATTTATTGAACAATAAGTCTTTCAATGTTTCCGGATCCGGCGTATTGATGGGTATACTGAATAGTTGCAGGATGAAATCATCATTCAGCGGCGCCAGTGGCTGGGTTTTCAGTAACTCACAAAAGCGAAGGGCATTGGCCTGTACCATTGTTCTGCACTCTTTAGATACGGCGGCCCAGTTGTGTTGTTGCAGGAAATCGATGACTGTTGGTACGGTACAGAACGCGGAAAAATCCCTGGTGCCCTGTGTTTGATGATAGTCCAGGAATCTGGAATGAGATGGGGTAGTGCTGTTGAATCCCCAACTGATCACCAGGGGGTCGAATAAATGTTGCAATGCTCTTTTCACGTATAAAAAGGAACATCCTTTGGGTGCCATCATCCATTTATGGCAGGCGCCTGTATAGATATCGGCATTCAGGGTATTTAGGTTAACTTCCGTTTGCGCCGGCCCGTGTGCGCCATCTACAAATACCAGGATGCCTCTCGATTTTGCAATGGCACAAATTTCTTCCACCGGAAAACGCAGGGCGGTAGAACTGGTGATATGGCTGATGAAAATCATTTTGGTTTTGGAACTCAGGCCTTTCAGTAAATCTTCCGTAAACTGTTCCTTGCCGGTGAGCGGCAAACGAATCGGTTGTTGTACATAACGGGCACCCGCTTTTTCGCAATAATATTGAAAGGTTCTGTCGCAGGCCCCGTATTCCAGATCGGTAGTAAGGATTTCATCCCCGGGTTCCAGTTTCAGGCTTTTCGCTACCAGATTTACCGCATAGGAGGGATTGGTTACAAACACCAGATCGTCCTCATGGCAGTTGAGGTAGGCGCCCAGTGCAATCCGGGATGCTTTCAGGTATTCCAGTCCTGTTTTTACGATGAACTGAACCGGCTCCTGTTCCAGTTCCAACTGGTATTGCTGATAACGGTCAAATACAGGCCTGGGGCAGGCTCCAAAGGAACCGAAATTCAGGAATGTGATATCTTTTCTGAGGAGGAATTGTGAGCGGATGGTATCGTTGATCATGGCCTAAATTAATAAATATTACCTTTAAGCTTTCTTTTCAAAAATAAAAGTCGAATGAAGCGCACAATCAGGTATTACCGGCTCATTTGGTTCAGACATGATCTTCCTGCTGGTTTATCCGTTTTTTTGGTAGCATTACCACTTTGTCTTGGAATTGCGCTGGCTTCCGGTGCCCCCTTGTATGCGGGCTTAATGTCGGGCATTATCGGGGGGATTGTAGTGGGTATGGTCAGTGGGTCTCAACTGGGCGTATCCGGTCCTGCGGCTGGCTTGTCTACCGTGGTGGCGGCTTCCATTATCTCTATCGGTAATTACAAAGTATTTATTCTGTCGATCATAGTGGCCGGTTTATTTCAACTGGTGCTGGGCCTGCTTCGGCTGGGCATGTTTGCCAGCTATTTCCCCTCCGCTGTGATCAAAGGGATGCTGGCTGCTATCGGTATTATCCTGGTGTCTAAGCAAATTCCCCTGATGCTGGGTTATTCCGAACCCGATTTCTGGACCGATGGTTTTCTGGATTTGTTCTCTTCCAAAAACGTATTGGGGAATCTTTCTGAATTTAATAAGCATATTACCCGTGGCGCTATCGTTATTGCGGTGGTTTCTTTTGCTGTAATGCTGGGTATGCAACATCCTGCTGCTAAAAAAATAAAAATGATCCCGGCTCCGCTGATGGGCGTGCTGGCCGGTGTACTGCTTAATTTTATTTTTATACAGTTCTTCCCGGGCATGGCCTTAAAATCCAATCAACTGGTGAATGTGCCGGCAGATATTTTTTCCAGTATTGTATTCCCTGATTTTTCCAAAGCTTTTTCTGTTCCGCAGGTTTGGAAAGATGGCCTGGTCATCGGGTTACTGGCTACTCTCGAAACCCTGCTTTGCGTGGAAGCCGTAGACAAGCTGGACAGGAGGAACCGGATCACGCCTGTCAACAGAGAGTTGATTGCCCAGGGCCTGGGCAATATGGCCTGTGGCATGGTTGGGGCACTTCCCATGACTGCTGTTGTGGTGCGGGGAGCCGCCAATGCAGATGCAGGAGCCAAGAGTAAACTTTCTGCCATAACACATGGTGTATTCATGTTGCTGGCAGTATTGTTCATCCCTTTTTTGCTGAATAAAATTCCTTATGCTTCTCTGGCGGCAATCTTGTTTGTGACAGGCTATAATCTGACCAAACCCAAGTTGTTTAAAAACATGTGGAGCCTGGGACGAAAACAGTTCATTCCCTTTATCCTCACCATCTCTATTATCCTTGTTACCGATTTGCTGATTGGCGTTTGTATTGGTTTGCTGATGTCTGTGTATTACATCATACTGAATAATTTCAGGGCCGACTACAATGTGACCAAAGAAATGAAGCATGAAACAGCGGTATTCCTGATTAAACTGAATTCCAATGTAACTTTTCTGAATAAAGTAAAACTCCGTAAAGCACTGGATAAGATTCCTGAATACAGTATACTGACCATTGACGGTACGGAGAGTTATTTTATTGATTATGATATCCTGGAGGTCATTAGTGAATTTGACAATAAAGCACATGAACGTCATATTGAAGTGCACCTGAAGGGTATTGAAAAAGTAAATGTCACCGCTGTCCATTAATCTATTATCTTTCCTTCTATGGCATTTTTAACCGTTGATGGCATTTCTAAAGTGGAGCAGGGGCGCGAAATCGTGCGGCCCATCAGCTTTACGCAGGAACGTTTGCAGCGGATTGCAATTGCCGGTGAAACGGGCTCGGGTAAGAGTACCCTGTTGAAAATGGTCGCCGGATTGATTCAGCCCGATAGCGGTGTTGTTTTGTTTGAAGGAGAAAGGGTATTGGGCCCCCCGGAACGCCTTCTGCCCGGGCATCCTGAAATTGCTTATCTCTCCCAGCATTTTGAGCTGAGGAATAATTACCGAATTGAGGAGTTGCTGGCAATGGCTAATAAACTTCCGCAGGCTGAAGCAGACATGGTTTATGTGATCTGCCAGATTCAGCATTTGCTGAAACGTAAAACCAATGAGCTTTCCGGGGGGGAGAAGCAGCGGATAGCATTGGCTGGGTTGCTCACCACTTCCCCTGGTTTATTGTTGCTGGATGAGCCTTTTTCTAATCTGGATCGTGTGCACAAAGAAACCATTAAATCGGTGATTGAAGATATTGGTAACAAGCTGCATATCACCTGTATACTTGTTTCACATGATGCTGCCGATACGCTGTCTTGGGCAGACAGGATCATGATCATGCGTAATGGATCATTGGTGCAGGAGGGAACCCCGCATCAGTTGTATTACCATCCTGTGGACGAATACACCGCCGCCTTATTGGGAGAATACAATTTAATTGATACCAATTTGTACCCCGCTTTTATAAACATGCTGGGCGAATCTGTAGCGGGTAAAAGAGTGTTGTTGCGGCCCGAGCAACTCAGCTTTGGTTCGGTTACCGATACTTCCGTTGCCGGCACTGTGCAACAGGTTTATTTTTATGGCAGCTATTATATGGTTCATGTTTTGGCAGATGGCTTGCCGGTTAAAATCAGGACCAGTACGTATCTGTTCAATCCCGGCGAGCAGGTGCAACTGATCCTCAAATCGATCAGTTAGATTGGTCAGTGTTGTTTATGGCGTTGGGTTGAATCAGAAATATACCGAAGCTTTTACGGAAAACGAATTTACAGGGTGATTCTTTTAGACAGGAGATCATCTATTTTCTTAAACAGGTGATAGGGCTTGTACACCCGCCAGTCTGGAATATCCATTAACTCTATATAGTAGTTGAGCTTTTTTTTTCTGAAATCCTGTTGCGTGGCTTCCGGCATATTCAGGGCTACGATCCAGCCGTTTGCCTCACTCACTTCCTCGTACCATTCCTGATAATATTCCTTGTCGCTGCTGTGATAGTTCAATACGTTTTCGGTAATCAGTATATATTTACTGATCCCCTGCAAAGCCAGCAGTTCAATCACTTCTCTTTTCAGCTCCATGATATCATTCTCTATGGCATCATTCCATTCGCCAATCATTTCGATGACGGCAAAATTGAGTTCATAATCTACATAGATGATTTTCAGGTACAGGGTTCTGCTGCCGAAATCGTCCCATTGCGGATGGATATAGAAATTGTAGACAGTCTGGGAAAATTCAAATTCGCTGTAGGATCTGCCGTAAAAGGGCGAACGCGGATCTTCCTCGGCTACATACAGATGTCTCCAGTTAAAAAAAGGTTCTATTTCGTGCATGGCTTAACTGACGGCTTCCACTGCTTTTTTCACGCTTCCGTGTTTCAGCAGCAGGTCTTTGGCTTTCTCATAATCGCTGATAGCGAGCCTGTCCATCACCATTTTAACACCCCGGTCTACCAGTTTTACGTTGCTGAGTTGCATGTTGACCATTTTGTTGTCTTCCACGCGGCCCAGTTGAATCATGATGGAGGTCGATATCATATTCAATACCAGTTTCTGTGCCGTGCCGCTTTTCATACGGGTACTGCCTGTTACAAACTCCGGCCCTACCACCACTTCTACCGGATAGTCTGCCGCTGCGGATACCGGAGAGTTTGGATTACAACTGATGCTGCCCGTAATAATTCCTCTTTTCCGGCACTCTTCCAGTGCTCCGATTACATAAGGGGTGGTGCCGCTGGCCGCAAGCCCCACTACCACGTCTTTATCGCTGATGAAATGTTTCTCCAGATCTGCCCAGCCTTCTTCTGCACTGTCTTCTGCAAATTCCACCGCCTGAGTGATGGCTTTTTCTCCTCCGGCGATCAACCCGATTACCAGACCGTAGGGAACACCAAAAGTAGGAGGGCACTCACTCGCATCCACGATGCCCAGTCTTCCGCTGGTTCCTGCACCTATGTAAAAAAGTCTTCCACCTGCCAGCATTTTATCGCTGATGGCAGCAACCAGTTTCTCAATCTGAGGCATGGCTTTTTCTACTGCGTAAGGAACGGTCTTGTCTTCGTTATTGATATTCTGAAGTAACTCGTGAATCGACATCTGTTCCAGGTGTCTGTAGGTAGACGCCTGTTCTGTAACTTTTATAAACTCCGACATAAATTGCTTTTATTGATGATATTCTACCAGTCCCTGCATAGGGGTTTTCAAAACCCTGCCAAGTTCCAGTTCATAACCGGCGCAAAGTTCTTTTAAAACATCTCTAAATCCAAATGCAATACTTCCAATAAAATGAATGGGCCGGGTCCAGCTTTCTTTATATTTATATAAGTGTGTGAAAAAGAAATCGTTCAACCCGTCTTCCAATATATTTTCAATCATGAAATGTCCCCTGTTTTCGGCCAGAAATATGGCGAATGAAGCCAGGTAGCGGTTGGGCAGGGGCATTTTATATACATTATACAGAATGCTTTCATGGGTTTCATTGAAACGCTCCTCAAAACGGGCGCTCAGGTCCTCGTCAAATGTTTTGTAGAGGTAGTATTGGATCACTTTTTTGCCCAGGTAGGCGCCACTGCCTTCATCCCCCAGAACATACCCCAGCCCGGGGCTGTTTTTTTCAATTTTTTTTCCATTGAAATAGCAGGAATTGGAACCGGTTCCCAAAATACAGGCTATTCCTTTCCCTGTTCCACATAAGGCCCTTGCCGCCCCCATCAGGTCGTGCTGTACTTCTATGGTAGATCCGGGCAGCAGTTTTTTGAGCACCTGCTTCATGTTCCTGACATTGGCCTGATCTCTTAATCCTGTGCCGTAAAAATGTACTTCTTTTACAAAAGTCTTACCCAGCCTGGGTATGAGCTTTTGGGCCAGTATGGAAAAAGTTTCTTCAGGACTTACAAAATAGGGACTGATGGCGGGGGTGATGATCTTCTTTTTTTTGCCGTTTTCCAGCAAACACCACTCACATTTGGTAGATCCGCTGTCGGCAATCAGTATGGCAGACATAGAGAAAGTTTATTTCGGATATAAATATAGATATTTGCAGACTTACAGAAACAAATAACTGTGTTATATGGGTTCCAGAAAACTGCAGATTTGGTTGCCGCTTCTCTTCGCAATGGTGATGATTGCGGGTATGATCATCGGATTTCAGCTAAAGGAAAAAACAATGGCCTCCAGATTCCTGACGGTTTCCAGCAGATCTTCCATCCAGGAACTGACCGAATTGATCAAAAACAAATATGTAGACAAGGTTTCCGAAGACAGCATTAATGCACTGGTGGCTACCCAGTTGCTGGAACACCTGGACCCGCATTCCGTTTTCATTCCTGCGAAGGAACTGAGTGCCGTGAACGAAGAAATGATGGGCAATTTTCAGGGCATTGGCATTGAGTTCAGGATGATTGACGATACCGTAAATGTGATGTCGGTGATGAAAAATGGTCCGGCAGAAAAAGCCGGCCTGCTTCCGGGGGACCGGCTCCTGGCAGTGTCAGATACCATTGCCGTATCCGGTAAGAAAATGGATGCAGACAGGATTCGTTCCCTGTTCAGGGGCGAGTTGAATTCTCAGGTAAAAGTGAAATACCTGCGCAATAAAAAAATTCAATCCGTTACTATTACCCGCAATATTATTCCTGTGAATTCCATAGACGCCGCTTATCTGGTGGAACCAGGTAAGGGCTATATCCGGATCAATAAATTTGCCGAACGGACTTATGAGGAGTTTATGCAGAACCTCGAAAAACTGCAGGCGCAAAAAATGCAGAGCCTGATTGTAGACCTGCGTGGCAATGGGGGCGGGCTGATGAAGGAGGCAGTGGATATTGCCGATGAATTCCTGGATGACAATAAATTGATTGTTTATACAGAAGGAGAACATGCTCCCCGGATGGAATACCGCTGCAAACGCCCCGGCCTTTTTGAAAAAGGTAAACTGGTGGTACTGATTGATGAAACCTCTGCCTCTGCCAGCGAGGTGCTGGCTGGCGCTTTGCAGGACTGGGACCGGGCTACCATTATTGGGAGAAGGTCCTTTGGTAAAGGACTGGTGCAGCAACAGTTTCAGTTGAGTGATGGGGCTGCCGTTCGCTTAACCGTTGCCAGGTATTTCACTCCCCTGGGACGCAATATTCAGAAGTCTTATAATAAAGGAGTGAAGGCGTATCAGGATGAACTGATCAACCGCTTTCATCAAAACGATAGTTCCGCTAAGAAGGAGCCTGGTGATTCAACCAGGAAAATCTTTAAAACCCAATCCGGTAAAATTGTTTACGGCGGGGGAGGTATTACCCCCGATACCGCCATTGCGTTTGATTCCACCCGTTTCAGCAATCAGTTTATACAATTGCTGATGACCGGCTCACTCAATAATTTTGCTTACCGGTATTTTGTTCAGAACAATGCCTTGTTCGGACAATTTAAAAGTCCGGAAAGTTTCAGTGCAGGGTATGTACCCGGAAATGCAGAATGGGTGGCCCTTACGGCTTATGCCCAAAAAGATCAGATTGACCTCTCACCGGTGAATGCAAAGGGCAAAGAGATCATTCTGAATAGGTTTAAGGCGTTGATCGCCAGACATCTATGGAGAGACCAAGGCTATTTTATGATCTCTAATCAGCATGATCCGGTCATTGGGAAAGCTCTGCAAATATTGAAATAGCGTCTGTAACACCATGGCGGTTCCCAGAATATTAAGCGATCTCTCAGATGCAACAGAGCCGTTTTATGGAAAAGCAACAAGCTTTTATAAGTTTCCGGGCCAGTATAAACGGTTTGTTGAACCTTTCACCTAAATTAATTTTAAGATAATAATGATCGGTCCTATGTTTAGGGGCGTAAAATTATTTTTACTCCATTGTTACCCTCAAACTGACTGATCTATGCTTAAATTCTTTGGTTCTGCCTCGCTTTTACTGTTTCCGTTTATCCTGTCTGCCCAAAAATATACAGTCCCTGAAACAGATTCTGCCCATCGACTGAAAGAGGTGATTGTAACGGCTACTAAGGCCCCGGGCAGTTTTTTGCAGACCCCCTATTCCTACGTTAAAATCAGTTCAGATCAGATCAATGATTACCAGTTCCGCACTACACCGGAAGCGCTGAGTGGCGCTGCCGGCGTGTTTGTGCAGAAAACCAATCACGGTGGAGGCTCTCCTTTTGTAAGAGGGCTGACCGGTAACCAGAACCTGTTGATGATTGATGGAATCCGCCTGAATAACTCTACTTACCGCTATGGCCCCAACCAGTATTTTAATACGGTGGATATTTACAATCTGCAGTCTATTGAAGTAGTTCGTGGTACCGGTTCCGTACAATATGGTTCCGATGCTATGGGAGGGGTGATACAGGTTTTTACCAGGGAACCTCAATTTGCCGGTAAGGCCAAATGGGGCGCTACCGTATATGGTAAGGCTGTTAGTTCCTCCATTGAATACAGTGGCAGGACGGAGCTCAGCTACCAAAATAAAAAGATCGCTTTCCAGGGCGGTTATACAACCAGAACTTTCGGCGACCTGCCGGGCGGTGCGGGAACCGGTGTGCAGGCACCTTCGGGATATCGTGAACAATCGTACGACCTGAAACTCAAACTGGCGCTGAATAGCAGCACCGTGCTCACCATGGCACATCAGCAACTGGTTCAGCGTGATGTGCCGTTGTATCATAAAGTGAAGCTGGAAAATTTCAAGTATTCTGTTTTTGATCCGCAGGTGAGAAAGCTGAGTTATTTGCGCCTGGAAAAATCAACCTCCGTTCCTTTGCTCCGCAACATCACACTGATTGCTTCTGCACAACAAAACAGGGAAGAGCGTAAATACATGAAGAACGGGGCTGCCAACAAATATGAAGAAAAAGATATCATCAATACCCTGGGCCTCACCGCGGATATTTCCTCTGTATTGTCTAAAAGATGGACCGCCAACAGCGGTATTGAATATTATCACGACAAGGTGAGCAGCTCCAAAACGCAAATCACCCTAAGCTCCGGCGCTGTACTGGCACAGCGGGGTCTTTATCCGGATCAGGCCGGCACTGGTAATTTTTCGATCTTTAGTTTGCATCATATTTCCCTGAACCGTTTCCAGATTGAAGCTGGTCTCCGGTACAATAAATTCGCCATCCGCATAGAAGATACTGCCAGTTCTGTATACAAGCTGGGAACCGTTACCGTGCGGCCCTCTTCTCTTGTTTCCAACTTTTCTTTACTGTATAAAATCAATACTACTCAAAGCGTGTATGCTTCCTTCAGCACCGGTTACCGGGCGCCCAATATTGATGATATGGGTACCCTGGGCCTCGTAGATTTTCGTTATGAAATTCCTGCTTATGGCCTGCGCCCGGAAAAATCTTACAATACCGAAATCGGCTACCGTTACAGCGGCAATAAATGGAAGGGTTCACTTGCTTTATTCAACATGCAGTTAACCGATCTGATCACCAGGGTGCAGGTTCCCGGGCAACAGGTGGGTGGATACAATGTGTATGTGAAGGAAAATAGTCAGGAATCGTATGTGCGTGGTGTTGAAGCTGAACTTCAGTATAAATTTTCCAATCGTTTTATGGCAGAAACCAATGCTTCTTATGCTTATGGCCAGAACACGTCTAAGAACGAACCCCTGCGCAGGGTGCCTCCTTTTAACGGAAGAACCGCGCTTACGTATAAGGCCGGAGTGTTCCGTTACTCCATCGAAAATATCTACGCCACCGCTCAACACCGCCTGGCGCAGGGGGATATAGACGATAACAGGATCGGGGCCGCAGGTACTGCGGGCTGGTATCTGTTGAACGTCTATGCAGGATATGAGTTAAAGGGGCTTTCCGTACGTACGGGTTTGATGAATGCATTCAATACAGATTACCGTATGCATGGTAGCGGCATTAATGGCGCGGGAAGAAATCTCTTTATCGGATTCCGGTTAAAGATCTGATCTCCGTTACATTGGTTTTGTTATGCCAAACCCTGGCTGGTTGTTGATCAGCATGTGACCTTCCTCCAGCCGGAACCCGCCTGTTACCAGGTCTTCCGCCAGATCCAGGCTTCCATCCAGATCCAGATACCGGGTATTGGGGCATGCATATGCGATATGCAGGGCTGCTGCAATGCTTAAGATGCTTTCGTCGTTGCATCCCCAGAAAAGTTCAATCCCCGCATGTTCTGCAATGCCGGCAATCTCCTGCGCCCCCAGCAAACCGCCGCATTTCATCAGCTTAATATTGTATATGCCGAAGGGCTGTGGCTTTGCACTGAATTCCAATGCAGCAGCGGGATCCTTGATGGATTCATCACCTGTAATGATCCTTCGGGTAGCATCGTCTAATACCAGTAATTCTTTTTCTGTTCCTACCTGCATGGGTTGCTCTATCAGTTCTACGGCGCAGGATCGGGTGCCTGCTATAAACTGCCTCAGCGCCTCAATGGAGTAGCCCTGGTTGGCATCCACACGAATGGTGAATTTGTGCTGATAGCGTTCATGTAATTTTGCAATTCGCTCAATATCTTCTTCCACATTCAACCCTGTTTTTACCTTCAGCACCCTGAATCCCATCTGTGCGTATGCCGCAGCATCCGCCAATGTTTCTTCCAACGACTTGATTCCTATGGTTACTGAAGTGGGTAAGGATTTGATCTTTCTGCCATAAAAGTCAACTACCGGGATTCCCAGGTATTTTCCAAAAGCATCATGTAATGCAAGATCAATGGCCGCCTGCGTTCCGGGCAGGTGGTGAAAATGCTTTTTGGTTTCGAAAATCAGTTGCCTGAAATGACGAATGTCCCTCCCCGTCAGGCGATGCACAAATTCGGTTTGCAGGTTCACGAGGGTATGGGCAGGGCTTTCTCCCACCACGTCTTCCGAAGGGCTTGCCGAGCCGATGCCGGTTATCCCGTTTTCCAGTTCTATTTCTGTAAACACCAGCTCCACATCGGAATAGGTGTTGTAGGCAATGGTATAGGGCTTTTTTAAAGCGAGTTTTTTGGAATAACTACGGATGGAAATGATCTTCATGCTTTCAGTTTCTTCAGTGCAGGAATAATTTTTTCTACGCCTTCCTGTATGGGCAGGAGTGCCGGTATTTTCAGGGAAGCCTCATATTGTTTTTGATAAGCATAGCACTCTTCGTCGGTGCATCCCTGGGTATTGATGGCAAGCGCTATTACATTGGCCCCGAATTTTTCAATGATCTCTATTTCGGATTCTACACTCGGAATCTTTCCCCAATGCGGATCATCGTCGAAGTAAATCCTTTTGGGGGCATGTACCAGTACTACCTGTTTGGCATTACCGGAGATCAGCAGTTCCAGGCCGCATGGACCACTGGGATTGCGTAGCGAAGACTGGCCCTCCAGGAAGATTACATCGGCACCTGTTTCCTTCCAGCAACTTACAATGGCGTGTTCCAGTTCACCCGATACGAAATCATTGAGGGTAGAATCGAAGATGAACCCGTATTTGCCTCCCTGTAACCAACCGGTCTGACCGGTATACACCATTTCGGCTTTCAGTCCGTTGGCGATGCAAGCTTCTTTCAGCATCCTGGCAGTTGTTCGTTTGCCCATGGCACAATCCATTCCGATCACTGCAACAATGGTGGAGGTAACGTTGAATATTTCTCCACTCCAAAAGTGCAGATCCGCTCTTTTTTTGGGCCTGCGGACGTCTATCAGTTCCACTCCAAAGTCTTTGGCCAGTTCCACTATATCTGGCCGGTCGTTCAGGTATTCATGCAGCCCGTTTACAATGGAAATTCCTTTCTGTATGGCTGCCCGAACGATCTCCAACATATCGGCCGGAAGATATCCGCCTACCGTAGCCACGCCGATCACCAGGAACTGTATCGCATCCTGCCCTCCTGTAGCGGACTCCAGGTTGGCATATACCGGTATGTTTCTTTTTTTCCCGTCCAATAATTCTCCGGCATCCTGCCCTGCGGTTGCTTCGTTGTCTATTACGCCTTTGATGGTGAAACGTTCCGTTCCCCTGATCAGGCCATGTGCTGTTTTAGCATCGCTGGTTTTCAGCAATCCGTTTGTTAATACCAATGCATTGTTCATTATTTCCTTGCTTTTACAGTTTAATGATTGTTTTTGATAAGTGTGCCGGGATAATTTCCGGTTGCCTGTCCATTTTGGTAAATCAATACCCCGTTCACCCAAACTTTTTCAATTCCCTCCGACAGTTTAGTGCCGTTTTTTACATCCGCACGATCTATTACGGTCGCAGGGTTGAAAAGCACGAGGTCGGCGTAATTACCGCTGCTGATAACGCCCCTGTTTTTGATGCCCAGGTGTTCTGCAGATAAGCCGGTCATTTTATATACCGCTGTTTCCAGGGGCATGAGTTTTTGTTCCCGTACATACCTCCCTAAAATTCTTGTGAAGGATCCGTGTCCGCGCGGATGTCCGCCGGATGAACCGTCTGAACAGATATTGGCGTGCGGCCAACTGATGAAATCGGCTACATCCTGGTCGTCCATGGCCTTGCCCATAATGGTTTCCGTGCTCCCCGGATAGTCGGGGTTCTTTTTGTCGAATTCGGTTGCCATGGCAATCAGAGCCATTAAGGTTGCCGATGTTTTTTCCTTTCTGATGGCGGCAATAGCACCGACGGTTTTTCCTTCATAGGATCGCTCCGGTGCAAAGCGAATCAGTACAGACTGGTCTGCATCAAACAACTGGTTAACGGCAAATTCCGCGCTTGCCGGATTGGTATAATCCCTGTTGGGGAAGAGTATTTTAAGTGTGGAGTTCCAGAAATTATAGGGATACACATCTGCGGTAATCTGAATGCCTTCGGCTCTGGCTGTTTGTAAACGCGCCAGTAACTGTGGTGCGGTTTTCCAAAGGCCTTTTTTGGCTATTTTGACATGTGAAATCTGCACCGGGATTTTTGCATTGCGGCCTATTTCAATAATTTCTTCAACGGCTTCGTTCAGATGAATGTCTTCGCTCCGGATATGGCTGATGTACCGGCCATTGTATTGTGCAGCTACTTTGGACAATTCAATTACTTCATCCTTGTTGGAATAAAAAGCGGATTCGTATTCCAGGCCGGTTGCCAACCCGAAAGATCCTTTTTGCATTTCGGCGGCCAGCGCCAGTTTCATGCTGTCCAGCTCTGCGGAAGTGGCTGTCCGGAACAAATTGCCTGCTCCCAGGGCCGCCCTTCTTAAGCTGGAGTGGCCGGTGTAGGAAGCCACATTCACAGCAACGGGACGTTGCCGGAAAAAGGCCGACAGGGTATCCATTGGATAACTGTCACCGTCTTGCCCGATGGCAATGGTGGTTATGCCTTGGTTGGCAGTTGGAATTGCTTCCGGTTGGGATCTCAGTCCGCCAAAATGGTGGCTGTGGGAATCGATGAATCCGGGTGCGAGTACCAATCCCTGTCCATCCGTTACGGGTTCCCCTTTAAACGGTTGCAGGTCGCCTTTTTCGGAGATGATATCGTTCTCAATTCTTACCGCGCCTTTCACGGCAGGCACACCCGTTCCGTCGATGATTTGTACGTTGGTGATTAACTGCGTGTAGGGAATGCCGGCCCTCCTTCCTTCCAGTATATCACTAATGATTCTCCTGAATTTTCCGTTACTTCCATTGCTGAGTACAATTACAGTGGTCTGCTGATCGAGGTTTCTGTCGATGGAATTCCTGAATCCCACCCAGCCGCCGGTATGTGATACCTGTGCGCCATTCCTGTTGATCTGCCAGCCAAAACCATAGTTTTCAGTCTTCCCATTGTTCAGCTTTACCGGGGTGAATGCTTCCTGCAGGGTTGCTGCAGAAACCAACTTACCGGTATACAATGCCTGGTCCCATTTCAACAGGTCTTCTGCCGAAGAATAGAAATTACCATCGCCCACAGCGCCATCCATTCTGATCAGGTCGTTGGGTTGATTTTTTCCATTGACCCGCTCAAAACCAAGCACTCTCGTTTGATGGGGTTGCAGGGGAACCTTCATCTGATGATAATAAGCAAAACTGTTCTTCATACCCAGGGGTGTGCAGATGTTTTGCTGAAATACGGTTTCTATGGGCAAACCCGTAATCCGGCTGATCAGGCTGCTGAGCAGTACATATCCTGTATTGCTATATTCCCACTGGCTGCCGGGCGTAAAATGAAGGGCAGGTTGATGGGTGTTCAGTGCGTTCAGGATTTTGGCATTGGTGATGGTGTCGAGCGTATTGTTGAAACGGTCCGTCAGTTCAAAATACTCCGGTAATCCGGAAGTATGCGTCAGCAAATGCCGTATGGTGATATCGGGGTAAGGGAATGCAGGGAAATATTGCTGCAGTTTGTCTTCGTATTGCAATTGTTGCCGTTCCTTCAGTTGCATGATCATCATCGATACGAACTGTTTGGTGAGCGATGCCAGGTTGAAGGAGGATGAGAGGGTTAAAGGCTTCCCCGAACCGACCGATGTACTTCCCGCTATTTTGGTGTATACTATTTTTCCATGGTCCGCCAGAATGACCACTCCGTTGAACATCGCTTTGTTTTCCAGTGCAGTTAATGCAGAATCAATGGTCTTGATCTGTGCAGGTTTGAACTGTGCGATAAGTGTTGAGGGCCCTGTAATAACCAGGAACAACAACAGTGCTGGTTTCAGTGTTTTTTTCATGGGTTTAAATGTAATAACAGTTTGTTAGATTTTCATAAAATAGATAGTGGATAAATCAGGTGAAATGATGATAATTCTCATGTTTTGTTTTATTATATAGTTCCTATATTCGTACAAATAGAAAGCATATGGGCTCTGCCTCGCTGATTGTGTTGATTATTGCCGCTGTTGCCTTTTCCGGCATCGCTATTCTCATCTCCCGATTGGTATTAAAAGCCTCCACCAACAAGCAAAAAGGCGAACCCATTGAGTGTGGTATTCCTACCGTGGGCAAAACCTGGATTCAATTAAATGTAGGGTATTACCTTTTTGCATTGATTTTCCTGATTTTTGATGTGGAACTGGTGTTCCTTTATCCCTGGGCCGTTGTAGCGAAAACCACCGGTTGGCTGGCTTTTGCCGAAATCCTGATTTTCTTTTTTATTCTCTTCATGGGCTTCCTCTATGCGCATAAAAAAGGTGCATTGAAATGGATATAATAAAGTGATAAGCATGACAGAAACCAACAATACAGCCATTGATTTTCCCGGCCAGGTTCATGAAACACCCGGCGGAGGAATTGTGCTGAGTAAACTGGACGATGTGATTAACTGGGCCAGGTCCAATTCCCTTTGGCCATTGACCTTTGCCACCAGTTGCTGCGGTATCGAAATGATGTCTGTAGCCGGCGCTAAATATGATTTTTCCCGTTTTGGATTTGAAGTGGCCAGGGCTACCCCCCGACAGGCGGATGTGATCATTATTGCCGGAACCATTGTAAACAAAATGGCTCCTGTGCTTAAGCGGTTGTACGACCAGATGGCTGATCCGAAATATGTAATAGCCATGGGTGCCTGCGCTATCAGCGGCGGCCCCTTCTTTTATAATACCTATTCTGTGGTAAAAGGCGCCGATCATATTATTCCGGTGGATGTATATGTGGCCGGCTGTCCTCCCAGACCCGAGGCCCTGCTGCATGCATTAATCAGCCTGCAGGAGAAAATCAAAAGCGGTTTAACCAGAGAGCAAATCAGATCAGGAAACCAATAATTATGCAGAACGAAGAATTGAAGGCGATCATTACTGAACTGCTTCCTGCCGCTACTTTTGAAGAGGGGGGCGAATGGGTGAATGTGTATGTGGAAGCTGCAGATTTGTTAGTGCTGGCTCAAAAACTGCGCAACAATCAAGCCCTGAATTTCGATTACCTCTTTTGCCTTACCTGTGTAGACTGGAAGACCTATCTGACCATGGTATACCACTTCAGTTCCACCCAGTATCGTCACAATATAGTTGTGAAAGTGAAACTGGACAGAAACAGGCCCGAGGTGGAAACCCTGTCTGCAATCTGGAGAACTGCTGAATTTCATGAAAGAGAAGTATACGAAATGTTCGGTGTGAATTTTCTGAACCATCCCGATCTGCGGTTGCTGATTTTGCCCGATGGATGGGAAGGTAAGAATCCACTGAGAAAAGATTTTGAGGATCCTATTAATATGATCAAACTTTGATATGGTTGAAGAAATAGGCAAAACAATGGAAGGTGACTTAGTTATCAATGTGGGGCCGCAACACCCTGCAACGCATGGCGTATTGCACCTGGTGATTACACTGAACGGGGAAACCATCAAAAATGTGGAACCGCATTTAGGCTATATACACCGCTCCATCGAAAAGATGAGTGAAAGCCTTACGTATCGTCAGTTTATATATGTTACGAGCCGGATGGACTATCTGAGTGCCCATATCAATAACCATGCCTGCGCCATGTGCGTTGAGAAAGGCCTGCAGGTGGAAGTTCCGGAAAGAGCGCAGGTGATCCGCGTGATCATGGATGAGCTTACCAGGATTGCTTCCCATGAATTGTGGTGGGGTGCCATGGCCATGGATCTTGGGGCATTGACACCTTTCTTTTATGCATTCCGCGAAAGAGAAACCATCAACGAAATCATGGAAGAAACCTGTGGCGCGCGGTTGACAATGAACTATATGGTTCCCGGAGGAGTACTGCAGGACCTGCATCCTGATTTTCAGCGGAAAGTAAAGGAGTTCATTCAACTGTATAAGCGCAAGATTCATGAGTATGATGAACTGGTAACGGGTAATATTATTTTTCAGAACAGGATGAAAGGTGTTGGCTATTTAAGCCCCGAAGATGCAATCTCCTACGGATGTTCCGGGCCTGTAACAAGGGGAAGCGGCGTTAGCTCTGATGTTCGTAAAATATATCCTTACGAAATATATGATAAACTGCAGTTTGACGAGGTACTGGAAACAGGCTGCGATTCCTTTGCGCGTTACCTGGTGAGGGTTCGGGAAATGGAGCAGTCTGTGCGCATTATAGAACAACTGATTGACAATATCCCGGAGGGAGATTATCAGGCCAAAACCAAGGCTGTATTGAAATTACCCAAGGGAGAATTTTATCAACGGGTAGAAACTGCCCGCGGCGAACTGGGAGTGTACATTGTAAGTGAGGGTGGAACAACTCCTTACAGGATTAAATATCGTTCACCCGGTTTTTCCAATCTTTCCGTGCTGAATAAAATTGCAACTGGTAGTAAACTGGGCGATCTGGTTGCCATGATGGGAACACTTGATTTAGTAATACCTGATATAGACAGATAATATGTGGAGTTTAAGTCAAATAGCCGGTTCAATTCATGAATGGTTGAGTACAACCTTCAATCCTGCCATTGCGTTTATTTTGGAAATGGTGATTGCCGGCGTGGCCATCATTGGCCTGTTTGCCGTGCTGGGGCTGGTGCTGGTAATTATGGAAAGGAAAGTGGCGGCATGGATCCAGATCCGTCTAGGCCCCAACAGGGTAGGGCCTAAGGGCTTATTACAATCTGCTGCAGATACGGTGAAACTGCTGGTAAAAGAAAGCATGACTCCGGATGGCGCCGATAAATTCCTGTTCAACCTGGCCCCGTTTGTTGCAATGATTGTGGCCATGCTGCTGATGGCTCCCATTGCATTTGCAAAAGATTTTCAACTCTGGGATTTGAATATCGGGGTTTTATATGTGTCTTCCGTTTCCTCTATTATGGTCATCAGTATCCTGATGGCGGGATGGAGCAGTAACAATAAATATTCGCTCATGGGCGCCATGAGAAGCGGCGCGCAGATTGTGAGCTATGAATTGTCTGCCGGCCTGGCTATCCTCTCCATTGTTGTACTGACCGGCAGCTTACAGATTTCAGAAATTGTGCAGTCCCAGGCCAATGGCTGGTGGCTGTTCAAAGGGCATATCCCTGCCATCATTGCATTTGTAATTTTCATGATTGCCGTTACGGCAGAAACCAACCGTGCACCGTTCGATCTGGCCGAAGCGGAGTCTGAACTGACCGCTGGATTCCATACAGAATATTCCGGTATGAAATTCGCCCTGTTCTTCCTCTCCGAATATGTAAACGTATTTATTGTTTGCGCAATCGGCGCCACCCTGTTCCTGGGTGGATGGATGCCATTCCATATCGGGAACTGGGAAGCTTTCAATCATATCATGGATTATATCCCCTCCAGTATATGGTTCTTCGGAAAAACTTTTTTTCTGATTTTCCTGATCATGTGGTTCCGGTGGACTTTCCCCAGACTGCGTATTGATCAGTTGTTAAACCTGGAATGGAAATATTTATTACCCATCAGCATGGTAAACCTCTTGCTGATGACAGCATTGGCCATATTGGGCTGGCACTTTTAATGATAGATATAAACAGATAAAATGTTTTTAAAAGATTATATAAAAGAGGTGTACGGAGCAGTAAAATCGCTGGTGACAGGTATGCGCCGCACTGGTTACTATTTTACGCACCACAAGGAAATCATTACTGAACAGTATCCCGATAACCGTGCCACCCTGAAACTGGCAGACCGGTTTAAAGGGGAAGTGGTGATGCCGCATGATGAGAATAATGAGCACAGATGTACGGGCTGTACCGCCTGTGAACTGGCTTGTCCGAACGGTACCATTAAAGTGGTTACCAGATTCGATATTACTCCGGAAGGAAAGAAGAAGAAAGCTATTGATAAACTGGTATACCATCTGGAACTCTGTACAATGTGCAACCTCTGTGTTACGGCCTGCCCTTCTGATGCCATCAAAATGGCCCAGACCTTCGAGCACAGTGTGTACGACAGAAGCAAACTGACAAAAATATTAAATAACCCCGGTTCTAAAATCATGGAAGGTGTAGAATGATGAGCGGATCAACCATACTATTTTATTTGCTCGCAGCGCTTACATTAACCTGCGGCCTGTTGTCTGTAACTACCCGGCATATTTTCCGTGCGGCCATTTATGTGCTTTTTGCACTGATTGGTATTGCAGGCCTTTATTTCTGGATGGAGTATGAATTTATTGCCGCAGTGCAAATTGTGGTGTATGTGGGAGGGATCGTTGTATTGATCATCTTCTCCATATTTCTTACACAGCAGGCTGGCGAAAAGCTGGCCAAACCCGCGCTCAACCGGCAGTTGTTTTCTGCACTGGCAGTGTTCTGCGGTTTTGCATTGACGCTGTTACAGGTATTTCAACACGAATTCAAAGCAGGTACTGAAACTGCGTTGCCGCCAACTGTGGCGAATATTGGTAACAGTATGCTGAACATCAACGAAAGTGGTTATGCACTGCCGTTTGAAGTAATCTCCCTGTTATTACTGGCTGCGCTGGTGGGCTGTATTGTTATTGCATTAAGAAGTAAACCGGAAACAAAATGATGGAACCAGGACTTTACCATATTTTATTCATCAGCGCCGCGCTGTTTTTTATTGGCGTTTATGGCTTCTTTACCCGTAGAAACCTGATTACGATGCTGATGAGTACCGAGTTGATCCTAAACAGTGTTAACCTGAATTTTATCGCATTCAATAAATATCTCTGGCCCGGAAAAATGGACGGGCTCTTCTTTACGGTATTTGTTATTGCAATTGCTGCAGCCGAAGCGGCCGTAGGAATCGCAATCATTATTAACCTCTACCGCAGCCACCAGTCCATTGATGTAGCATCCGCAGAAGACTTAAAGTATTAACCCATGCCCAACGCCATTAATATAGCCCTGATTCCTTTGTTGCCCTTTGCAGGTTTTTTGTTGCTGGGCTTATTCGGCAAAAAATATTTCAGTAAAACCGCCGGCTTAATCGGCACTTTGCTATTGCTGATATCCTGCTTGCTCGCTTTCCAGACCGCATATGAATATTTCTTTGTGTACGGGAAAGTGGGCGGCACTTACCAGCAGTTTGTTCCATTGCAATTTGTATGGCTGCAATTTTCCAAAACACTTTCCATTGATATGGGGCTGATGATTGACCCTATTTCGGTGGTCATGCTGCTGGTAGTAACATTTGTGTCACTGATGGTGCATATTTACAGCCTGGGGTATATGAAGGGAGAAGCGCGCTTCCCCGTTTATTATTCCTTTCTCGGGCTGTTCTCCTTTTCCATGCTTGGCCTGGTGCTGGCTACCAATATTTTCCAGATCTATATATTCTGGGAACTGGTGGGGGTGTCTTCCTTTCTGTTGATTGGTTTCTATTATGAAAAGCCGAGTGCAGTGGCTGCCAGCAAGAAAGCATTTATCGTTACCCGTTTTGCCGATCTCGGATTTTTGATTGGTATCCTGATATTGAGTTACTGTTCCAACACACTGAGTTTTGCTGAACTGATTCAACGGCTTACCACCCCCGGCTCTTCGGAGCTGCAAACCGCTGCCGGTTACTCTTTCATGGGTATTTCCGCATTAACCTGGGGCGCTGTGCTGGTATTCATTGGTGGTGCAGGTAAGAGCGCCCTGTTTCCGTTGCATATCTGGTTGCCCGATGCCATGGAAGGTCCTACTCCGGTATCTGCCCTGATCCATGCCGCTACCATGGTAGTAGCCGGTGTTTATCTGGTTGCCCGGTTGTTCCCTGTTTTCGCTATTACCACACCCGAAGTGCTGGAAGGTATTGGCTGGATTGGCGCCGTATCTGCCATTTTTGCTGCCGTCATAGCCTGTACGCAAACCGATATTAAAAGAGTATTGGCATATTCCACCATGTCGCAGATCGGTTACATGATGTTTGCACTGGGAGTATCCAAATACGGAGGTGAAGAAGGATTGGGTTATACCGCTTCCATCTTCCATCTGTTTACACATGCCATGTTCAAAGCCCTGCTCTTTCTGGGTGCGGGCTCTGTGATTCACTATGTGCACAGCAATGAAATGAAGGATATGGGCGGCCTCCGCAAGTACCTGCCCATTACACATATTACTTTCCTGATTGCCTGTCTGGCTATTGCGGGTGTACCTCCGCTGGCCGGCTTTTTCAGCAAGGAAGAAATATTGCTGGCGGCTTATCAGCACAACACAACGATCTATTATATTGGCCTGATCACTTCCGGTATCACTGCCTTTTATATGTTCCGGTTGTATTTCAATATTTTCTGGAGCAAGCCGTATCATCCGCATGGCGAACACCATGGAGAAGGAGGCTTTGTAATGACGCTGCCGCTGGTATTGCTCGCTTTAGGCGCTTTGTTTGCCGGATTTATTCCTTTTGGAACACTGGTAAGTTCCGACGGAAAGCCACTCGAATCTCATTTTCATTTGTCGTTCTCCATTGCACCGGTTGCAGTGGGACTGGCCGGAATTTTTGCTGCGCTGGCGCTGTACAAATCCAAAAACGACCGGCCAGACAGGATCAGCGCTTCGTTGGGAGGTTTATACACTGCAGCATATCACAAGTTTTATATTGACGAATTATACCTGTTTGTTACAAAGAAAGTTCTCTTCAACCTGGTTGGCCGGCCGGCTGCCTGGTTCGACCGGAATGTGGTAGATGGGATGGTGAATTTAACAGGAAATATAACCTTGTCTGTATCTGAGGGAATCAGGAAAATGCAATCCGGTAAAGTGCAACAGTATGGTATTTATGTGCTGTGTTCAGTGATTGTATTGTCTGTATTGTTCATATATGTATGGTGAGAGCCATTGCTAAATAAGAATTGATGAATCTATTATTACTATTAGGAGCGCCTTTACTTACTGCCATCGCGGTACTGCTGTCTCGTAGCAAACAGCAGGTTAGACGGATTGCCCTGGCAGGATCTGTTGTTCAGTTGCTGTTCGCTTTACTGTTGCTGTTTGCGTTCCGTGCAGAACGCTCGGCTGGACAGGCGGCACAAATGCTGTTTGAACAGAATTTTCCGCTGATTGATGCGCTGAATATTCATTTTCATATAGGAGTGGATGGAATCTCCGTTTCCATGATCCTGCTCACAGCGCTGGTGGTGATTGCCGGTGTGCTGGTTTCCTGGAACATTGAAAAAATGACTAAGGAGTTTTATTTTCTCCTGATCCTTCTGGCGCTGGGCGCTTATGGATTCTTCATTTCACTCAATTTATTTGTGCTCTTTTTCTTCCTCGAAATTTCAGTGGTTCCCAAATACCTGTTGATCGGTATCTGGGGCAGCGGTAAAAAAGAATACAGCGCCAACAAACTGGTGTTGATGCTGATGATGGGTTCGGGGTTGATTATTGTTGGTATGCTCGGATTGTATTTCTCGGGTGGGCATGATTTTGATATCATGAACCTCGCTGCTGCGCAGATTTCCACAGACCGGCAAAACCTGATCTTTCCTTTCATGTTTCTTGGATTTGGTGTGTTCACTGCCTTGTTTCCGTTACATACCTGGGTGCCCGACGGTCATTCATCCGCACCAACTGCGGGTTCCATGTTCCTGGCGGGTATCTCCATGAAGCTGGGCGGATACGGTTGTTTAAGAGTGGCCGTTTATCTCCTGCCCGAAGGAGCCAGGGAATATGCTAACATTATTATTGTGCTTTCTTCCATTGCCATATTGTATGGTGCATTTGTGACCATGATGCAGAAAGACCTGAAATACATCAACGCATACTCTTCGGTGAGCCACGTAGGGTTCAGCCTGCTGGCCATTGGCATGCTTACGCAAACTGCCATCACCGGTGCTTTGATGCAGATGATCTCACATGGCTTAATGACGGCTCTTTTCTTTGCCGTAATCGGAATGATTTACGACAGAACCCATACCCGCATGGTCAATGAAATGGGCGGGCTCATGAAAGTGATGCCTTTTATTACCACCGTATTGTTTTTGGTAGGTCTGTGTTCCCTGGGGCTGCCTGGTTTAAGCGGATTTGTGGCAGAAATGACGGTGTTTGTAGGGTCCTGGGAAAATGATACAGTGTTCCATCGGGTGGCAACCATTGCTGCCGCTATGTCGATTGTGGTGACAGCGGTTTATATACTCAGAGCGGTTGGTAAAACGGCCATGGGCCCTGTTACCAATCCCGAACACCTGCAACTGAAAGATGCCAACTGGAACGAGAAGCTTGCTGCTGTCATACTGCTGACAGGGATCCTAAGTATTGGTCTTGCCCCCGGTTGGCTGAATGATCTGCTGACGCCGGGCGCTGAAATTATTGTGAACAGAATTGCTGGAAAATAAATTATAACAGGATGAACGAATTGCTCCTATTGATGAAAAATGAACTGATGGTGACCGCCATTATTTTCCTGCTGTTGTTTATAAAAGTAGGCAAGGGGATGAACAATGACCGGTTGCTGCCATTGGTGCAAACGCTTTTGCTGGCGAACGTGATACTGGGTTTCTTCTTTAATCAGGAAGGATCGCTCTTTGGCAATATGTACCATACCACGCCATTGATTGCCTTACAAAAGAATATACTGGGTTTGGGAGTGTACCTGATTTCGCTGGTTTGTTCCGACTGGTTAAAGAAAACAGAACACATGGCTGAATTCTTTTTACTGATGCTTTCTGCATTGCTGGGTATGTACCTGATGATTTCGGGCGGCAACCTTCTCATCTTTTATCTTTCCCTGGAACTGGCTACCATACCGGTTGCCGCAATGGCCAATTTTGATCTTGATAAAAAAAGGTCTTCGGAAGGGGCCATGAAACTGATTCTTTCTTCCGCCTTCTCATCGGGCATACTGTTGTTTGGTATTTCCATGGTGTACGGCATTACCGGTACCATCAGTTTTACTGAACTGCCGCAATTGGCAGATGGATCCAGCCTGTTCATCATGTCATTTATTTTTCTGTTCAGCGCACTTGCGTTTAAACTGTCGATTGTTCCGTTTCATTTATGGACTGCGGATGTTTATGAAGGAGCACCGGTTCCGGTGACCGCCTTCTTATCGGTTGTGTCGAAGGGAGCGGTTGCATTTATTTTGATGACGGTACTGTACAAAGTATTTCAACCCATCGAAGCCACCTGGTACCTGCTGATCGTGATCCTGTCTGTTGCATCCATGCTGATCGGTAACCTTTTTGCCGTTCGTCAGCAGAGTATCAAGCGCTTCCTGGCATTCTCTTCTATTGCGCAGGTAGGTTTTATATTGGTGGGTGTAAGCAGCGGAGACATCGGTAGTTCCACGGCTGTGGTATATTTTGTACTGGTTTACCTGTTCTCGAACCTGGCAGCCTTTGGGGTAGCTACGGTGATTGGAGAAAACAGCGGCAAGGAAAATATTGATGATTATAAAGGACTGTATCAAACCAACCCTTTCCTGAGCTGGGTGATGGCGCTGGCCCTGTTTTCCCTGGCCGGTATTCCACCCACTGCGGGTTTCTTTGGTAAACTGTTCCTGCTGACCGCAGGCGGCTCCAAAGGCAGTTATGTATACCTGCTGATAGCGGCGCTGAACATGATCATTTCGCTGTACTATTATCTGCGTGTTGTTAGGGCCATCTTCATGGACAAGAACGAAACACCTGTTCCTGCTATCCGGATCGGAGCTTCCGTGAAACTGGGGATGATCATTTGCAGTATTGGTATTGTACTGACCGGAATGATGGGCTGGATTTACGATTATATTCAATCATTACATTAGTTGTATTATGGCTATTAATAAAAATCATGAATTTGAAGAGCTGGACGGTATCAAATGTGGTATTGTGGAAAAGCTGGTGTATCCGGAAAGACTCGCTTTCCTGAAAGACCTGCTGGGATACAACGGGTATGTGGTTGTAGCTGTTCCCTCACCTGCCCCCAAAGAGGCGGCAACTGATGCGTCTGTAGAGGTTCCTGAAACGTATACAGTGGGCGTCAGCGATTATACATTCAACCCCATCAATGCTATTTACGGACGATTGTTGAAGACCAGGGACGGGCATGTGGTTACACCTGCTTACTGGCAGCAAAGAGAATCTGTTAGCCACGATGAGATCCCTTATTATGAGCGCCAATAATAAATCCTAAGCGCCTTCCAGTATTTTAATATAGTTGGCCCGCTCATACGCAGTTGGATCTGCAACATGCTGCTGGCTCAACAATCCGCGGAAGGCTTTCAGGTCTTCAAATCCCATCATGTACATCCAGTCCTGCAATTCCTTGTTCATCATCTTCAGATAAGGGATTCCATTTTTATACAGTGAAGAGGCTGTCATAACTACATCGGATCCGGCCAGTAAATATTTGATCACTTCAATGGCGCTCTGCACCCCGGTGGTGGCTGCCAGCGACATATTGGTTTTTTCATAGAGCAAAGCAGTCCATAAAAGCGGCAACCTGATTTCGTTGGAATCGCTGTAATGCAGGTCGGTTTTGATCAGCAGATCATTGATGTCGAAATCGGGCTGGTAAAAGCGGTTGAACAATACCAGGGCATCAGCGCCGGCTCCCTGCATCCGCAGCGCCATATTGCCAATGGCGCTGAAATAAGGATTGAGCTTTACTGCTATGGGAATCTTTACCGAGTGTTTAACAGTTTCTATGATATTGAGATATCGGTGCTCTACCTCTGCAGAAGAAACACTGAGATCGGCGGGGATAAAGAAGATATTGATTTCGATGGCGTCGGCTCCGGCTTGTTCCATTTTTTTGGAATACTCAATCCATCCTTCGTTGCTGATCCCGTTCAGGCTGCCGATGATGGGAATTTTTACCCTTTCTTTGGCTTTACGGATATGTTCCAGGTAATCATCGCTGCCCATATTGTATTCGTCCAGTTCGGGAAAATAATCCAATGCCTCCGGAAAGGCATTGGATGTGGTGGATAGGATACGCTTAAAACTGGCTTCTTCTTTTCTGATCTGTTCTTCAAAAAGAGAAAACATAACAACAGCACCTGCGCCATTGTCTTCCATTTGAGCAATATTGTCTGTATGATTAGACAAGGTACAGGCGGACACAATGATGGGAGAATTCAACTCCAGGCCCATATATGTAGCGTGTGTGTTCATGTGCGTTTTTTATATTTATGCCAGGGGTACAAAATCGCTTGCTTTTTTGGTAGCCAGCTCTTCGTAGTTTTTCCATTTCAGATTTACCAGTTCCTGTGCGTGTTTCATCAGGCGTTCTGCTTCTTCCGGATTGGTCAGGGTGAGTACTTTGTACCGCAATTCGTTGTACGCGTAATCTTTCAGGCCAATGGTCGGTCTTGGTGAATCGAGCACAAACGGGTTCTGATTTTTCAATCTCAGTGTCGGATTGTAACGCAGCAAAGGCCAGTGACCGCTTGCAACAGCTTTGTTTTGCTGATCCAATCCGTTTTTGAGATCGTATCCATGCGCAATACAATGGCTGTAGGCCAGGATCAATGCAGGGCCATCATAGGCTTCGGCTTCGCGCATCGCCAGCAGGGTTTGCTGTGGATTGGCTCCGAACGCCACACGGGCTACATACACATTGCCATAGGAGATGGCCTGCATGGCCATGTCTTTTTTACCCCCGGTTTTGCCGCCTGCCGCGAACTTGGCTGTTGCCGCAGTAGGGGTGGATTTGGAAGACTGTCCGCCGGTATTGGAATATACTTCTGTATCCATCACCAGGATTTTTACATTTCTGCCGCTGGCAAGCGCATGATCTACACCGCCATATCCAATATCATAGGCCCAACCATCACCGCCGACCAGCCATACACTTCTTCTAACCAACTGATCTGCCACGGACAACAGGTGATGCGCTGCAGGAGCATCTATTGTTTTGAGTTGCTCTTTCAGCAACTGAACCCGCAGCTGCTGTTTGGCAATATCGGATTCCAATGTCTGCGGTGAGTTTATAATTTCTTTTACCTTTTCTTCGCCCAGTTGATCTTTCAGTTCCAGCAGGTATTGTTTTGCAATACCAAGTTGTTTGTCGGCAGTAATGCGCATACCCAATCCAAACTCGGCATTGTCTTCGAAGAGGGAATTGGCCCAGGCCGGACCTCTGCCGTCTTTGTTGGTGGTCCATGGAGTAGTGGGGAGGTTGCCTCCGTAAATGGAAGAACATCCTGTTGCGTTTGCAATCAGTAAACGATCTCCAAACAACTGAGACAGAAGTTTCAGGTACGGTGTTTCACCACAGCCTGCACAGGCACCGGAAAACTCAAATAATGGTTCCAGGAATTGTGCCCCGTGTACGGTAGAAAAATCAATTTTTGAACGGTCGTTCCAGGTAATGTTTTCAAAATGCTCAATATTCTTTCTTTCCACTTCCAGGATCGGTTCCTTCTCTCCCAGATTAATGGCTTTGTGCGAACGGTTGGCAGGATTGGTAGCCGGGCATACTTCCACACATAAATTACAACCGGTACAGTCTTCCAGGTACACTTGTAAAGAATATTGTGTTTCCGGAAAACCCCTTGCATTGATGTTGGCATGTTTGAATCCTTCCGGCGCTTTCTTCAGATTATCCTTGTGATAAAACTTGGCCCTGATGACGCTGTGCGGGCAAACATAGGCGCAGTTCCCGCACTGGATGCAAAGGTCGGGCTCCCAAACAGCAACTCGATCGGACACATTTCTTTTTTCCCACTGTGTGGTGCCGCTGGGATATGTGCCATCAATCGGCATCATGCTTACCGGCAACTGATCCCCATGATCGGCCATCATGACTGCGGTAACATTCTTCACAAAATCGGGCGCTTTGTCGGAAACGGTCATCAGTTTATGATCGGCTGCGGAAACGGTTCCGGGATATTTTACTTCATGCATGTTTGCCAGTGTGGCATCTACTGCAAGGAAGTTCTGCTCTATCACTTTAGGGCCTTTCTTGTAATAGGTTTTTTCAATGGCTTTTTTAATCTGTTTGATCGCTTCTTCTCTGGGTAATACGCCGGACAGTGCAAAATAGCAGGTTTGCATGATGGTATTGATCCTGCCATTCATGCCAGTGTCTCTCGCAACAGTGGTTGCATCAATTACATAAAATTTGATTTTTTTGTCGATGATACTTTTCTGCACCTGCCCGGTGAGCTTATTCCAAACCTCCTCTTTGCTGTACGGACTGTTCAACAGGAAAGTGGCTCCCTCACTGGCAAACTCCAGCATTTCTACTTTTTCGGTGAAGTTGAACTGGTGGCAGGCAATGAAGTCGGCCTTGGTAATCAGGTAAGGCGCACGGATGGGCTTTGGCCCGAAACGAAGGTGGGATACGGTTCTTGCTCCGGATTTTTTAGAGTCGTATACAAAATACCCCTGCCCGTATAAATCGGTGTTTTCCCCGATGATTTTAATGGTGTTTTTATTGGCCCCAACGGTACCGTCGGCGCCCAGTCCAAAGAACAGGCCCTGACGCCATTCGGATTCATCCAGTTTAAAGGATGGATCATAGGATAAACTCAAATGGGTTACATCATCGTTGATGCCCACGGTGAATCCGTTTTTCGGATCTTCTTTTTTCAGTTCATCGAATACGGCTTTTACCATGGCCGGTGTAAACTCCTTGGAAGACAGGCCATAACGACCGCCAATCAATTTGGGCAGGTGTTTAATTTTCCCTTTCTGGAAAGCCTCCACCAAAGTGGCCAGTACGTCCTGATACATGGGTTCACCTGCTGCGCCGGATTCCTTGGTCCGGTCGAGAATAGCGATTGATTTTACAGTGGCCGGCAATGTTTTGATAAAATGTTCCAGGGAGAATGGCCGGTATAACCGAACCTGCAGTACACCGGTTTTTTCTCCGAAAGCGTTCAGGGCTTTTACTGTTTCATCCACAGTTTCACCGCCTGAACCCATTACCACAATAATGCTTTCTGCATCAGGCGCACCGGAGTACTGGAACAGTTCATATTTTCTGCCGGTCATTTTATAGAAGTCGTTCATTACTTCTTCTACAATGTCAGACATGTTGTTGTAAAATGTATTGACGGTTTCTCTGCCCTGGAAGTATACATCAGGATTCTGTGCAGTTCCCCTGATGAACGGGTGTTCCGGATTAAGCCCCCTGTTGCGGTGTGCTATGATCAGTTCATCGGGAAGCATGGATTTGATCTGTTCGTTGGAGAGCAGTTCCAATTTGTTTACTTCGTGAGATGTACGGAAACCATCAAAGAAATGTACGATGGGGATACGCGATTTTAAAGTTGCCACCTGTGCAATCAATGCAAAATCGTGTGCTTCCTGAACGCTGGCAGAACCTAACATGGCAAAGCCGGTGGTTCTTGCTGCCATCACATCCTGGTGATCGCCAAAGATCGATAATCCCTGTGCAGCCAGTGATCGTGCCGCTACATGGAATACAGTGGAAGTTAATTCTCCCGCAATTTTATACATATTGGGAAGCATCAGCATCAATCCCTGTGATGCTGTAAAAGTGGTGGTAAGTGATCCGGTTTGTAAGGCGCCGTGAACGGTACCGGCAGCACCGGCCTCACTCTGCATTTCCATTACATCGGGAATATTCCCCCAAATATTTTGAATGCCTTTGGCACTCCACTCGTCTGCCAGTTCGGCCATGGTAGAGGAGGGCGTGATGGGGTAAATGGCACAAACTTCGTTTACGCGGTAAGCAATATACGCTGCCGCTTCGTTACCATCAATGGTGGAGATTGTATGCTTATTATTAGACATTGCTTACAGGATTAACGGGTTCAGGAATCATTTCAATGGCGTGACAGGGGCATTGCTCATAGCATACACCGCATCCGGTGCAGGCGTCCAGGTTGAACTTATAGCGGTTGCCCTTACCCAGTTTGATAATGGCATCTTCCGGGCATGCGCCAAAACAACCATCACATTCGAAGCAGTTGCCGCAACTCAGGCAACGCTGTGCTTCAAATCTTGCTTCAGCCTCCGACAAGCCGGCTATCACTTCTCCAAAATTCTGAATTGCTTCTTCCGGTGCCTGTTTATCCTGCTCTTTTTGCGGGGCATCGGTTTTGTACCACATGTGCAGTTTACGGTAACCGGCAGTAGGATGTTTATCCGGTTTGATATACGCTGTATTTTCGAGGAAGCTGTTAATATAACGGGCTGCTTTCTTGCCGTGCCCGATTGCGATGGTGGAGCTCCTGTTTTCACCTGGCAACATATCTCCCCCGGCAAATATGCCGGAGTATCCGGTCATGCGCTGGGCGTCAATTATCACTGTTCCATCCGGATTCACCTGAATGCCTTCCAGGTTCCGCAAAAATCCTGCATCACTTTCCTGCTTGTTGGCAATGATCAATACATCCGCATCTGTGTTTTCGAAGGTTCCGGTACCAATGGCTTTCCCTTTTTCCATCTTCATTTGCTCCAGTACCACCTGCCTGTCTTTTACCATGCTGAGTCCATGCAGCAGGTTGATTTCAACGCCTTCCGCCAGCGCGTCTTCTGTTTCATAATCGTAGGCGGGCATCATTTTTTTGTCGCCGGGGAAGTAAACCGTTACCTGGCAACCAAAACGTTTCAATATCCTGGATAGATAGAGCGCAAGTTTACCTCCTCCATATACCACTACTTTTTTCTGCATGTATACAGATGTGTTATGGGTGGCTACATCATTAAAGAAACCAAAAGCATCTTTAATGAATACAGAACTGTCGTAAGGGATGTCTTCATCCTGGATCAATTGTGCGCCAATGCCCAGGTATACTGCATCGAAATCGCCATTTTCTTTTTCAGCAATCAGGTCGGTTACTTTATAATTCAGGCGAATTGTTACACCCATCTGCAGTATCCTGTCAATTTCTGCATCCAGTAATTCCTTGGGTAAGCGATATTCGGGAACACCCTTCCATAAAAGACCTCCGGGATGACTATCGGCTTCAAATATTTCTACCGAGTGGCCCATCCTGGTCAGATGATAAGCGGCAGACAAACCACTGGGGCCGGATCCAACTACCAGTATTCTCTTACCGGAGGGCTTTGCCTTGAAGCGAACGGGCCATTTTTGACGAAGGGCTTCATCACCGATAAATCTTTCCACTGCGTGAATATTCACGGTATCATCTATATGGTTTCTATTGCAACCGGTTTCGCAGGGTTTCACACAAACCCTGCCCATGATGGCGGGGAAGGGATTATCTTCCACGATTTTCTGGAAAGCTTCCTGGTAATTGCCTGCCTGTGCAAATGCCATCCATGCCTGGATATTTTCCCCCGACGGGCATGCACTGTTGCAGGGGGGCATGAAATCAACGTACACCGGTTGACGGGTTCTGAGCGGACCGGTCCCTTCTGCATGCGTGGTAAGGTCTACTGGTTTTGTAATGTCTGATGCTGACATAGTTAAATTGGTTTAAACAGGACAAGCTTAAAATCGGGTTCAATTCTAAGCATAATATACTACTTTAAATTATTATATGAAACTATTCAGAAGGCGTTTCATAAACAATGATATCAATCGGGTATAAATATGAGTAATATCATAGTTCATTTTTCAGAAACCAACTTCGGCAGGGATTTTGCTGATGAATGAGGAACTTTTTCCAGTACCAGATAAATACTGAAATGACCACAACCATTATTATTACACTTTGTGTTTTATTGCTGATAGCATACCTGTTCGATCTCAGCGCTTCCAAAACCAGGATTCCATCTGTTATTCTGTTGCTGGCATTGGGATGGTTGGTGAAGCAACTGGCCTCATTTGCCGAAATCGGCCTGCCCGATCTGAGCCCGGTGCTGCCGGTACTTGGAACTGTAGGACTGATTCTGATTGTACTGGAGGGTTCACTGGAGCTGGAACTCAATGAAACCCAATTTCCACTCATTGCAAAATCCTCTCTCATTGCACTGCTTCCTATGTTGGCAATAAGCCTGGGGCTTGCATGGGTGTTTCAGCAATATGGTGGGTACTCATTTAAAAACAGCCTGGCCAATTCCATACCACTGGCCATCATCAGCAGCGCCATTGCCATCCCGAGTGCAAGAAATCTGATAAAAGGGCACCGTGAATTTGTAACGTACGAAAGCAGCCTCTCGGATATTTTTGGAGTAATCTTCTTTAATTTTATTACGCTGAACGATAATATTGGCACAGGAACTGTAGGTCAATTTCTGCTGGAGTTATTCATTATTCTGGTTGTTTCGTTTATCGCTACCATTGGCCTGGCTTTTTTCCTGAACAAAATCAAGCATCATATTAAATACGTGCCGATTATCCTGATGGTGGTGTTGATTTATGCCATTTCCAAATATTATCACCTGCCCGGATTGATCTTTATACTGCTTTTCGGATTATTCCTCGGAAATATTGATGAACTCCGGCATTTAAAGTTTATTGAAAAACTACATCCGGTTGATTTTAATAAGGAAGTACATAAGTTTCGCGAATTGACAACTGAAATCGCTTTTTTGGTCAGGGCATTGTTCTTTTTGCTTTTTGGTTTTTTGATTGAAACGGCTGAACTGTTTAACACAGAAACCATCCTCTGGGCCGCAGCAATTACCGCTTCTGTTTTTATTATAAGAAGCGTATTTCTCCTGATATTTAAACTGCCCCTGAATCCATTGCTGTATATTGCTCCGCGCGGGTTGATTACCATATTGCTGTTTCTGTCGGTGCCAGAGATGCAACAAATTGCGATTGCGGATAAATCATTGATTATACAGGTGATCATCCTTACAGCTCTGTTTATGATGTTTGGCCTGATGAAGCAGAAAGGGTCATTAACCGTGTCAGATCGTCAATAAGTTGGGACAATTATTCGGCATTCTGTTTAGATTTGCGCATGGATCATTTTTTAAGGGATTTGCAGCAGGAATTTGCCGGAGAGATCTATTTTGATTCCTCCCCGGGCCACGAGGTTCAGTTGATGGCGTACGCTACGGACGCATCTGTATACCAGGAAAAACCCACGGCCGTTGCATTACCCAAAACAACGGAAGATATTCAGCGCCTGGTTCGCTTTGCCGGACAGCATGCCATTACCCTGATTCCGAGAGCGGCAGGTACATCACTTGCCGGACAGGTAGTAGGAAGCGGGATTGTAGTGGATATCTCCAAATATTTCAACCAGATTATAGAAGTGAATGTAGCCGAGAAATGGGTCCGGGTACAGGTGGGGGTAATCAGGGATGATTTGAATCATTACCTGAAAGGATTCGGATTGATGTTTGGTCCGGAAACTTCTACGGCCAGCAGGGCCATGATCGGGGGAATGATCGGGAATAATTCCTGCGGATTGCACAGCATTGTTTGGGGTGCGGCCCGGGATCATCTGCTGGAAGCAAAAGTGATTTTGAGTGATGGAACGGAAACCTTGTTTGGTGCGGAGGATCTGATGAATGCCCAGGTAGCGCCCGGGTTGAAGGGAAAGATCAGCAGTGAATTATTTTCACTATTAAATACCCCCCGGCATCAGGACCTGATCCGGAATAATTTTCCGGCTGCTTCTGTAGTAAGAAGGAACTCGGGTTATGCACTCGACAACCTGCTGGCAATGGAGCCATTTACCCCCGGCGGGCAGCCGTTCAATATCTGCAAACTGCTGGCAGGATCAGAAGGAACGCTGGCATTTATCACGGAGGTGAAACTAAATCTCCTGGACCTCCCTCCCCGGGAAGTGGGCGTGGTTTGTATTCACTGTAAATCGATCAACGAGTCATTAAGAGCTAATATCATTTGCCTGAAGCATGCACCAATGGCTTCCGAACTGGTAGATAAACTGATCATGGATTTCACCATTGATCACCCGGAGTATCATAAGAACCGTTTCTTTATTGAAGGAAACCCTGAAGCCATCCTGATGGTGGAATTTATGGAACATACCCGTGACCGGCTGAGTGAAAAAATCAATGGGTTGATTGCGGATCTTCGGGTGAATCAGATGGGATATGCCTATCCTGTTCTATACAATGCCGATACGAAATACGCCTGGGATATCCGAAAGGCAGGTCTGGGTTTGCTTCGCAACCTGAAAGGGGATGCCCAGCCGGTAAATTTAATTGAAGACTGTGCCGTTTCAACCGATGATTTACCCGACTACATCAACGATTTGCAGGTGATACTGGATCAGTACAAGGTGCGGGCCTCTTTCTATGCACATGCCGGTGCCGGTGAGTTGCATGTAGAGCCCATTGTGAACCTGAAATCCGATGAGGGGTTGAAACAGTTCAGGGGTATACTGAAAGACACGGCGGCATTGGTGAAGAAATACAATGGTTCGCTCTCCGGTGAACATGGAGACGGTCGTTTAAGAGGAGAGTTTATTCCCGATATGGTGGGCGAAGAAACCTATGAGTTGTTCCGGCAGGTAAAACATTGCTTTGATCCGCAGCGCTTATTTAATGCAGGAAAAATTACCGATACCCCGGCCATGGATACTCACCTGCGTGTGAACCCGGCCAATCGATCCTCTGTTGGTAAAACCCTGTTTGATTTTTCGGAAGACGGGGGGATACTCCGGCTTGCAGAAAAATGCTCTGGTTCCGGAGATTGCCGTAAGTCGGAGATCAGCGGCGGACTGATGTGTCCAAGTTATATGGCAACCAGGAGCGAGAAGAACACAACCCGTGCAAGGGCCAATATCTTAAGACAGTTTCTGGGTAATGCCAATGATCTTTACCCGTACAACCACAACGAAATCAAGGAGGCGATGGACCTTTGCCTGAGTTGTAAAGGCTGTAAGATTGAATGTCCGTCCGGTGTGGATATCACTAAAATGAAGGCAGAGTTTCTGCAGCATTATTACGATAAGAACGGCACACCTTTCCGGGCAAAAATGATTGGCAACTTTGTATCGCAGATGAAGCTTGCCAGTGCTTTTGCACCTGTATATAATTTTATCTTCAGCAACGAAGCCCTGCGAAAGATGGCCAATAAAATGGTTGGGTTTCATCCAGAACGGAGTATTCCGCTGCTCCCCAAAACGAGGCTGCTGCAATGGTTCGGGAAACGTGTTGCAGGAACAGCCCATGCAGGAACTGTTCTGTTGTTCTGCGACGAGTTTACCAATTTTCTGGATGTAGCCGTTGGTCAGAAAGCCATTCTGCTACTCGAAGCATTGGGCTACCGGATCATGATTCCGGATCATAAGGAAAGCGGCAGAACCTATTTATCAAAGGGCCTGGTCCGGAAAGCGGCTGCGGTGGCCAATCACAATATTGCGCGGTTGGCACCATTGGTTTCCGATAACCTGCCCATCATTGGTATAGAACCTTCGGCTGTGTTAACACTGAGAGATGAATACATTGATCTGGCCGATGAAAATAATAAGACCAATGCCCGGTACCTGGCTAAACATACGTACACGATAGAGGAGTTTATTGCGAGTGAAATGGAAAAAGGCAAGATTCGTTCATCGTCTTTCTGTCAGGAAAAAAAGGAGGTTTTTCTGCACGGGCACTGCTACCAGAAAGTATTGTCTTCGCAGGATCCGATAAAAAAAATCCTGAGCCTTCCAGCCAATTATGAGGTGAATGTGATTCCTTCCGGATGCTGTGGTATGGCAGGGGCTTTTGGATATGAAAAAGAACATTACGAGGTATCGCAACAGGTGGGGGAGCTGGTATTGTTTCCAGCCGTTCGCAAATTGAGTCCGGATCATATTGTAGCAGCCGCAGGTACCTCCTGCAGGCACCAGATCAAAGATGGCACAGGCGTTGCGGCAATGCACCCGGTGGAGATTCTGTACGATGCTTTACTGAGCCGCTAAGGATGTTTTTGTTTAACTTTAAGCAAATTGCAACATGAAAAGAGTCGGCTATGTATTATCCGGTGGAGGTACCAGGGGCTTTGCCCATCTGGGCATTATCAAATACCTGGAAGAGCTGAAGATTTATCCCCATGCTATCTCCGGAACCAGCGCCGGTTCTATTGCCGGTAGCCTCTATGCTGCCGGGAAAAACCCGGAGGAAATCCTGAAGATCATGAAAGACAATATCTTTTTTGGCTGGAGCAGCATTAACTTCAGACAGAACGGATTTTTGTCGATGGATATGCTGCGTAAAGTACTGAAGGGCATTTTTTTGGAGGACGATTTTAAGGCGCTCAAAATGCCTTTTTATGCCACGGCAACGGACCTGAACAAAGGGAAAGAAATAACTTTTTCGGAGGGTCCTCTGGTGGAAGCCATTATTGCATCCTGTTCTGTTCCGGTGGTATTTAATTCGGTACAAATGGGCAATCATCTTCTTGTAGACGGGGGACTGGTGAATAATTTTCCGGTGGAACCCCTGCTCAGTAATTGCGATATTATTATTGGCTCCTATGTAAATAAGCTGGAAGAAGGTATCAGCAATCATTCTTCTTTTAAGATCGTGAATTATATGGATCGGTGTTTTCACCTGGCCATTTCGAAGAATGTTTATGCGAAAACACATTTGTGTGATGTGTTCATTGAAAGCCCGCTTCATGCATACAATATGTACGATGTAAAAGCGGCAGATGCTATTTTTGAAATCGGTTATACAACTGCCCGCAGCTATAAGGATGAACTGGATAAACTGGTGCAGCAACTGCAGGACCGTTATAAGTAAAAGAACTTATATAAAATTTTTAAGGAACCGGAGCATGACCTTGATCTGGAAGAAACCCGCCTGCATAAATTAAAGATTTTTCAGATACCAAAACGCTGAAAACGCAGCCCGGGATGTTAACAACATATTTGTAGTAAGATATCTACGGCTGTCTTTTTTTACCAAAAACGGTGCTTGTTGTAGGTTTGAGGGGTAAATTTGTACCAGAATCAATCCCCCGATTGTTGATCCCTGTAAAATCTAATATCACTGATAGCGGAAATGGAATGGCTGTTATGCAATGGCGCATGCAATTCATTCGTGCAATGATGGTATTGGTACTGTTGTTTTTATCGGGCACCCGACTAACGGCTCAGTGCGGAACAGGTACATCTGCAATCTACACATTTGATTTTTCCGCAGCAAAAGATACCACCCAATCAATTGATGCTGCAAGAAACGGTACAGCCTGTGTTGGAACCTCCGGCAGCGATAATAACTGTATACGATTTAATGTAATGCTGAATCCGGGGTCGGATCTCCTGAATTTTTCAACCAGCCAGATTACGGGTGCCAGTTTTTATTCCATTGATTGCGGCCCCTTGATCCCGATTGGCACGCCTGCCTGTATTACCGGTAAAACCAGTGTATGTATTTCATTCTGTAAACCCGGTTCTAATTCCGTTACTTACACCCTCACCGCCTCCAGCATTATCAAAGGATCTGCAGATCTTTTACTGCGCCAGAATTGTTCTGGTACACTGAGTGTGACCGGGGTAACTGCTGCAACCGTAAACTGGACATCGGTTTATCCGGGCGTGGCCGGTAGTTACAACAACTATTTAAGTGCGGTTACCGGAGCAACTTCTGTTACGGTAACCCCTCAGACAGGTGCGCCTGCATATATTGATTATGAGGTAAGTGGTACAGGTACCTGTACCGGGCTGAGAAGAGATACCATTCGCGTTTATACCGTAGCTCCCATGACTGTTGCGGTTACGCCTGTCAATCCTACCATCTGTTCCGGAAGCAGTGTTGAACTTACCACTACCGTAACCGGGGGAAATGCTCCTTATACCTATTCATGGAATACGGGTGCTGTTACTGCTTCCATTACCACAAGTGTAGCGGGAACCTATACCATATCGGTGAATGACAATACGGTTGGCTGCCCTGCTGTTACTGCAAGCGCTGTGGTAACTTCTTCAACTACTCCGGTAGCACCAACTGCAAGCGGAACATCCGTTTGTTATGGAAGCACGGCAACAGTAACGGCCACTGCACCGGGTGGATCTTATCAATGGTTTGATGCGGCATCCGGAGGTAACCTGCTCACAGCCGCCCCTGCTTATACCACACCTGCATTAACCGCTGCCACAACTTATTATGTACAAACAACCGTAAATGGTTGTACCAGTCCGAGAGCATCGGTAGCGGTAGGGGTTACACCTGTTCCTGTTGCACCTACAGTTGCACCATCCACTGTTTGCGAAGGAACAACCGCAACAATAAATGCTACCGCGCCGGGAGGAACCTATGAATGGTACAACGCTGCATCCGGGGGAACCCTGCTTGCAACAGGGTCCGGTTATACAACGCCATCATTGAGCGCATCAACTATTTATTATGTGCAATCCACCATTGCCGGTTGTACAGGTCCCAGAAGTGGTGTAGCCATTACGGTTACACCCCTGCCTGCCAACCCAACGGCCAATGCGCCTTCCATTTGTAGTGGTAATACAGGTACATTGACCGCACTCACACCTGGAGGAACTTATCGCTGGTACGATGCACCAACCGCCGGTACACTGCTTGGTACGGGCGCTGCATATAATACAACTGTCTTATTAACCAATACCACCTATTATTTATCTGCAGAAGTAAACGGTTGTTTAAGCACTGCGAGAACCGCTGTGGAAATGGTGGTGAATCCAACACCCGTTGCACCTACTGCCTCAGGAACAACCATTTGTTCAGGTACAACTGCAACTTTAACTGCTTCTGCTCCGGGAGGAACCTATCGTTGGTATACTGCTGCATCCGGGGGAACCCTGCTTTCAACCGGAACAGGTTATATAACCCCTTCCTTATTAACCGGTACCACGTACTATGTAGATGCTACCTCTGCAGCAGGATGTACCGGTACAAGAACACCGGTGGTGGTTAATGTTACACCGTTTGAGGATCCGGCATTTACTTACAGTGGAGGTACTTTTTGTGTTTCCGGCGCTACCAATCCCAGTCCGGTGATCATGGGCGGAGCAACCGGTGTATTCAGTGCAACACCTGCAGGATTGGACATTGACCCATCTACAGGTACAATCACCTTATCAACCAGTGCGGTCAATTTATATACCATCACATTTGTAACGGGAGGCGCATGTGCTTATACCAGCAGTGCTGCTGTCCGGATCATCAATACTACACCGGATGCAACCTTCAGTTATGTTACTCCGCTATGCGTGATGCAAACAAATCCGCTTCCCGGATTTGCTGCCGGTGCAAGTGCAGGTGTATTCTCTTCAGGAGCCGGGTTGGTTTTTAATAATAATACCACGGGCGAAATTGATCTGGCTAACAGTGCCCCGGGAAACTATATTGTTACCAATATTATTCCTGCTGCAGCAGGTTGCAGCGGAGCTACAGCAACTTATGATATTGTAATTAATCCAAGGGCCACTGCCAACGCTGGCGTTGATCAGTTGGTATGCGAGGGTACAACTGTTGACCTGAACGGTCTAGTAAGTGGCGCCGCTTCTTCCGGTAGCTGGTCGGTGGTTTCAGGAACAGGCAGTTTTTCCGATGCGGCCCAACTGGCCACCCGCTTTAGCCCGGCAGTTGGCACCATGCAGGCAATTCTGCAGCTGACCTCCAACGATCCGGACAATGTTGGACCCTGTACGGTAGCAACAGATCAGGTGGTTATTTCGTTCAATCCATTGCCGGCTGCTCCGGGAGTGAGCAATGCGACGATCTGCTCCAATACCAACGCAACACTGACCGCTTACTCGCCTGGTGGCACGTATAAATGGTATGATGCCTCCTCTTCGGGGAACTTACTGTTTTCCGGAACAACATACAATACACCTGTTCTTCAGTCGAATACTGTTTATTATGTAAGCGCAACTTCTGCAGCATCCTGCGAAGGGCCGAGGACCGCCGTAACAGTTGCCGTAACTCCACGGCCTGTTATCACAAGCGCTTCCGCCGGAGCTATCTGTACAGCCACTTCGCCTGCGTATACCATTACCAGTGATCTTGCAGGAAGCAGTTATCTGTGGCAAAGAGCAGCGGTCCCGGGTATCAGCAATAATGTAGTAACAGGACAAACAACAGCTTATATTGGAGAAACACTGAACAGTATTTTGACTGTTCCGGTTGATGTGGTATACGATATTACACCCAGTTTAAACGGATGTGCCGGTACGCCATTTCAATACCGCCTTACCGTAAATCCGATTCCGGTTGCACCCACTGCTGCTACCCTGGGTGCAGTATGCGAAGGAGAAACGCTTCAGTTTACGACCCCCGTAAGAGCCGGAGCTGGTTATGAATGGACGGGACCCAATGGATTCGCTTCGCTTTTGCGCGAGCCGCAACTATTGAATGCAGCGATCGGACAGGCGGGTACGTATTCTGTAACGCTTACCGTGAATGGATGTAAAAGTGTTGCAACTTCAACCGTAGCAGTGGTGAATCCGATTCCTGCAGCACCGGTTGTTACCAGTTCATCCCCTGTTTGTGAAGGTGCTACGCTTCAGTTGAATGCATCCATTGTAATCGGCGCTACTTATCAATGGACAGGTCCCAATGGTTTTGTGTCTGTTTTGCAAAATCCCTTGCTTTCAAATATAACGCAAGCTGTTGCAGGAACCTATCGTGTATCGGCCCTGGTGAATGGTTGTGCCAGTTCCGGTACTACCACTTTCGTACAGGTAAAAGCAACACCTGCCGCGCCGGTGATTCAACCGGTTGGTGCAGTTTGCGAAAATTCAACCTTGAATGTTGGTATGAATGCTGTAACAGGCGCAACGTACAACTGGTCCGGGCCGCTTGGGTTCAATACCATCGGTCAGGGATTTCAGATAGATTCAATGAGCTTATCCAGGGCCGGAATATATACAGCCACCGTTACCGTAAATGGTTGTACCAGCAACAACAGTACTGTGAATGTTTCAGTGACCCCACAACCTGCCGTTCCGGTTGCCGCAAACAATTCACCGGTTTGTGAAGGTGGTTCAATTCAATTAAGTACGCCTTCGCTTGCCGGCGCAACTTATCGGTGGACCGGTCCGAACGGATTTTCCTCAGTTGCGCAGAACCCCTTATTAACCGGTGTTGCATTAACAGCAAAAGGAGATTATACCCTTGCCGTAACAATGAACGGATGTGCCAGCAATGGCGGAGTCACCACTGCAGTGGTGAACTCAATTCCAGGCGCTGTTCAGATCACCAGCAGCGGACCAGCCTGTGAAGGGCAGCCTGTGAGCCTGGCCGCAGATGATGTGCCGTCGGCAGTTTATTTCTGGACCGGGCCCGGTGGGTTGGTGATGTCTACGCGACAGATCAGTATTGCTGCAATGAGTAATGTTAATCAGGGGATATACCAGGTGGCGGTAAATGTTGCAGGATGTATGGGGGTAACAAATAATATTGATCTGAGAATGATACCGACACCCGCGGCTCCTGTAATAAGTCCGGTTGGTATTGTTTGCGAATACAGTACATTGTCTTTGAATATGGCACCCGTTGCCGGTGCCGTGTACAGTTGGACCGGCCCATCCGGATTCAGTAACAGCGGCGCTGCTGTTCAGATTGATTCTGTTACTGTGGTTCATGCGGGAACTTATACCGCCAATATTTCGGTGAGCGGATGTAAGAGCAGCAACAGCACTGTAACTGTTGCCGTTACACCTAAGCCCGCCAAACCCTCGGCCAGTAATACTTCACCCATTTGTGAGGGCGGTTCTTTGCAATTCAATACCCCCACGCTGGGTGGTGCAAGTTATCAGTGGACTGGCCCGAACGGATTTACCACTGCAGTGCAGAATCCTTTGATTACCGGTGCCGGTGTTGCCGCAGATGGCAATTATTCATTAACCGTTTCTGTAAATGGCTGTGCCAGTGATGCCGCAGTGACCAATGCAGTTGTGAATCCTTTGCCATCTGTTGTAAACGTTACTACAAACGGGCCTGTATGCGAAGGTCAGGCCCTGATCATGACAGCAGACACGGTTAAGTCAGGTATATATACCTGGACGGGGCCAAATGGTTTTTCTGCGGTTGCCCAACAGGTAACAATCCCATCTTTTAACAACAGCAAAACAGGTGTTTACCAGGTGTCTGTTGCGGTGGCAGGCTGCCTCGGAGTAGCCAATAGTATCACAACAACGGTGAAACCTATCCCGGCCCCTCCGGTAATTAACCCTGTTGATCAGGTATGCGAAGGAGGCAGACTAACACTTAGTGTGGTAGCAGCGCCCGGTGCACTTTATCAATGGTCCGGTCCGTTGAATATCACTGGCAATAAACCTATGCTGACGATTCCTGCCATTAATGCTTCCATGTCTGGTGTTTACAATGCCAATGTTACAATCAATGGCTGCACCAGTGCCGATCGTTCCACCGTTGTAAATGTGTTGCCAAAACCCGACAGGCCGGTAGTGGTGAACAGCGAACCGGTTTGTGTGAATGATGTGTTCCAGCTAAGGGCATCCGTGGTAAACGGTGCAACCTATCAGTGGAGAGGTCCCGGCAATTATGTTGCAGATATTCCCGACCCGGTTATTCCTTCGGCAAGCCTGAGTGATACGGGTAAATACGAAGTAACGGTAACTGTAAATGGCTGTGCCAGCGATACTGCATATACTTATTTGCATGTGGATATACCCGCAAGTACATCTGCCGGAACTGATCAGGTGGTTTGTGCCAATAATCCGGTGGTGTATTTATCTGGTATTGTGCAGGGAGGAACCACTACCGGCGTCTGGAGTAGTTCGGGCAGCGGAAGGTTCAGCGCACCAACGTCTAATTTAACCGGCGCATATATCCCCAGCAACAGTGATACTGCTGCGGGATCAGTCACTCTGTTTTTAACTTCTACCAATAACGGCGCCTGCAGACCTTCGGTATCTGCCGTACGGGTTACGATTACAGATGCACCCGTTGCCAATGCAGGACCGGATTCAAGAGTTTGTGCCAACGATTCCACGGTATTGCTGAACGGAATCATCCGTAATGCTTCGCAGGTTGTCTGGAGCAGTACCGGTACTGGTACCTTTGTACCTTCTGCCAATGATCTTCGTGCAACCTACGTGCCGTCCAGCGCCGATATTGTATCCGGAAATTTCCGGATACAGTTAACTACCACGGATAATGGCAAATGCCTTGCAGTGAGTGATGCAATGACTGTAAGTATTGCCCCGGTTCCCTCTGTAAACGCAGGAAAAGATCAGTATGTATTTACAAAAATACCGTACACGCTGAGTCCGTCTGTAAGCAGTGATGTACTTTCGTATAAATGGTCGCCCGCATTGTATCTGAACGATTCGACCCTGAAAAATCCGGTGTTCCGCGGAGAAGAAGACCAGGTACTTACTCTTCAGGTTACCAATGCAGATCGTTGTTTGTCTACGGATCAGATAAAACTCGTAGTATTAAAACCCATCCGGATTCCGAACGTATTCTCACCCAATGGGGATGGCATACACGATGAGTGGGTTATTGCTGAACTGTATAAATATCCGGCAGCAGATGTATCGGTTTTTGACCGTTACGGCAAACTGGTGTTTCAGGCAAAAGACGGATATGTAAAATCCTGGGATGGAACTTACGAAGGTAAGCCCCTGCCGGTGGCAACATACTATTATATCATAGAACCTAAGTTTGAGGAATATGTTCAGAAAAGGTTTTCCGGACCGGTTACGATACTGCGATAGCCAAACCGGTTTTTTCACTGCTCGATGTTTTTTTATACTTTCTTCCCCACCAGATATAAAACCCTGTTATGGGTAAACTGGCTGCAACGAGGCTGGCAAAGAAGGCCAATAGTTTTCCGGTAATTCCCAGAATAGCACCTGCATGTATGTCATAATTCATCCGGACAATTTTATCGGCCAGCCCTGCATCTTTAAACCTGCCTGCATAGCTTCCTGTGGTAACCAGTTCCTTACCGGTGTACTGATCATAATGAAAGTAATCAGATTGATAATATGTTCCGGGCAGGTGATTCACTACTACTTCCACAGGGTCGGATCTGAGGCTGGCAAAATACACACCAATGCTTTCATTCGGCTGTAGCGTTGTAAGGTGTTGCTTCCATAAATGATCGGCCATATTTATACTGTTGAGGGGTTGTGTGGAATCGGAGAGCGGGTGTTTGTGTTCCACCATGGTTTTTCCTCCGCTCGTAACCCAGTAAACTGATTGGGCAAACCATTCAAAACCAAAAATAAGACCGGTAACAGCAATAAAGATGGCAATCCATGTTATATAAAAACCAAGCACATTGTGCAGGTCATAGTTCTTTCTGCGCCATTTAGCCGACCATTGAACAGAGAATCGCTGTTTGCGTGCAGCTTTGTTTTTGGGCCACCATAATATCAGCCCGCTGATGAGCATTAGCAGAAATACCAATGTAGCCGAAGCGGCGATCGGCCGGCCAATTGAATGCGGCAGCCATAAATAGAAGTGTCCGTTCAGCACAATGCGGAAAAAATCCCTGTTCATATTTTTGTACTTCAGCACTTTTCCGGTATAGGGATTCATGAACAGCAGTTCATAACGATCTTCATCATAATAAGCGGCCACTGCTGCCTTGTTTCTTCCGGGATATTCCACCCCAAGGGCCTTCCCGAACTGCAGATGTTGATCGGCGATGGATTTTAACTGAGACGGAAGCAAATAAGCCTTTCTTTGTTCCGCTACTTTCCTGAATGGTTCTGTTGCATTCCTGATCTCGGCCTCAAAAGCGAGTATGCACCCGGTAATACCCAGTAATACAATCACCAGCCCGGACGCAAACCCGAGCCAGAGATGTATTTTTCCAACGATCTTTTTAATGCTCATTTGATGTTTTCCTCCTGTAATTAAAATCGGTAGGTTAAACTTAATCTCAGGTTACGCGGAGGATCGGTTTGCCAGTAATAGGCAGTAAGCCATGAATAGTAAGAGCCACCGTACAGGTAACTGTTCAGTACGTTGAATACATTGGCCGTAATTTTCAATTTGTCTTTTTCCCAGAACAATCCTGCATCCAATTTGAAATAATCTGGCAGGGGTTTGGTATTGATTGCAGGTGTTTCCCAGTAGGTTTTCCGATCTGCCAGCCAGGTGAAGCCCGCAGAAAATCCGGCGCCTTTGAGCGCCCCTTGCTGAATTTTATAACTTAGCCAACTGTTAACCGTATGTTTGGAATAGCCCGGAACGATATCGCCTACTTTCATACTGGTAATACCATCGGCCACTTCAATAACAGTGGAGCTTGTTAATGCATAGTTGGCAATCAGGCTGAGTTCGTCTGAGATTTTACCCTTGATATCCAGTTCAATCCCCTGTGCTCGTTTCCTGCCCAGAACAATGCTGAGCCCTGCAGCCGGCGGGCTGTTGGGATCACTGGTTAATTCGTTGTTTTTGAGAATCCTGTACACCGATAAGGTAGTGTTCCATTTACCTCCTGCCCAATCGCGTTTGATTCCAAACTCGGTGTTATTACCAGTAAGAGGTTTTATATCACCTCCATTTGCAAGCCTGCCGGCCTGAGGAATGAACGCCTGATCATATGATCCATAGAATGAAGTGGTTTTGTCTAAAGAAATGCTTATTCCAATGCGGGGTGTAATATGTTTTGCCTGTTGAAGCGCTCCACCCCATTGAGACTGGCTAACATCCGTATACCTTCCTGCGAGTGTAAGCCTGAGTTTATTTTCCAGGAAGCCCAGTTCATCCTGAACATAAATGCTGGTGTAACGCAGGTCCATCAATCCTCCGGCAGCTACCGCCCTGGCTTCGAGCGGAGTGGTGTAATTGAAGTCGGGATATCCGTTGGGAGGAACGCCTAGATTGGGCAGCAGTGTATTGAATTCACCACCTGCCGAGTCCAGCATATGATACTGTCCCCAGTCGGCGAAGTAAGATTTATTGCTAACATCCGCACCGGTGAGTATACGATGATGGACCTTTCCGCTATTCAGTTCCCCATTCAGGAAAAGCTGCGCCATGGTCATCTGGCTTTTTGCATCCCAACTGCTGGCAGCTCTCAGCATGGTTCCATTGGAATAAACAGCAGCAGGCCAGAGCGAAGAGCCTTGTTGTTTGTACCTGAAATGCCCTACCTGCGCAGTGAATTTCCAGTTACTGTTCAGTTGATGCTGGAGATTCACGAGAAAACTATGGTCATGAATATTTGTTGCGGGCATACCGGCAGGCAGTGATGTGAAGTTCACCGGAAGCGTAGCAAAACCATTTGTGCTGAATACATAGTAAGCGCCTACATCACTCATATGTGCATTTTGGTAGGTGTATTCTGCAGTGAGTTTGGTTTTGTTGTCTAACTGATAGGAAATGACGGGGGCAAATACATAACGGTCATTGAATTCATTGGCCCTGTGTGATTTTTTATTTTGAGCGGAAAGATTGAGCCTGTAAAGTAAGCGGCCATCTTTGCTGAGTTTTCCATCCAGGTCGAGGGTAGTTCTGTATAGATCAAAACTGCCGATGGTAAAACCGGCTTCGCCCCTGGTTTGACCGCTTGGCTTTTTGGTTACTACATTGTAAAGGCCGCTGGGGTCGCCATTGGCAAGCATGAAACCTGCCGGACCCTTAACAAATTCAACCCGTTCTACAAAACTCATGTCTTCGGTAAGTGGCCCCCAGTAGGAGTTGACAATATTAAATCCGTTTCTGAACGCCTGAAGCTGTGAGCCTCTGGAAGTAATCTGGGCATAAAGATCGCCCCAGTGTTCCACCCTCACCGCACCGCTTACGTTACGGATTAATCCATCGCTCATGCTGATGATTTGCTGGTCGGCCAACGCTTTGCCGGTTACGACCTGAATGTTTTGAGGCGCTTCCAATATCGGTGTGGATATACGTAAAGAGGTGGAAGTCGTATTGGATTTATAGGCTTTAATACCTGTCTGAACAATCACTTCCTCCAGTTGTTTTTCAGATAATTGTAGCTGAAAAGAACGTTCTGTTACCTGGCCTGCAACAACTGTGGCCTGAATGGCAATGGTTTCATAGCCCACCAACGAAATTTCCAATTCATAGTTGCCCGGTTGAAGATTGCGGATTACAAAACTGCCATCATCGCCGGTAAGGGTGCTCCTTTTATTATGCTTAATGACAACCGTAACCATGGCAGCCGGTTTGTTGTCGGAAGTAGTAACAATGCCCCTGATAACTCCGGAAGCGGCATCATCGGAGATTGCGGAAGTTACCCTTGAACCGCTTATAGCCGTAGTAGGTATTGTTTGAAAAGTCTTTTGAGATAAAGTATCAGATAGTGAGACTGTTATGATAAGAAAGAACAGAAAATAGAATTTCATAAATAGTTTGATTGAGTAATGGTTATGGAAATGTTGCACTATACATGCAAAGCAGTTTGCTTTCTTGAGGGCGAAACTATTCCAAGGTATTCAGCAATAAAGTAGCGATCGGGAAATCCGTTTACGCAAAGAGGAAAGATTCATTGCGTCCAAAGCGGGCGTTAAAGAATATTCAGTTCCGGCAGTCTGGCCCAGGTGTAAGGTTCGTTTTTTTGTTGTTCCTGTGGATGAGGTTTGGTTCCCCTGATGGTATAAACAGTATGGTACTCCAGTGCAGCATTCTCAATTTCATAGCCCAACAACTTCCTGTATCTTTCTTCGTTCAAATCTCCTAACCATTCACGAGCCATCTCAACGGGTAGAAAAAGCGGCATACGACCGGCATGCTCTCCGCTGTTGTGAATCTGCTGCATCAGGCTGTTGGCCGCCCTGGTAACCATTGTAAAGCTGAAGCGTTTGATGAGTTCACCCGTTTCCAGATCGGGCAGTTCCGTAACGGAGTAGAGGCCTGGTAAAAAGAAGAGCGGGGCTCCTTTCATTTTAATATAATAGGGAACTTTTTTTCTCCATCCCCTGATCTCCCTGTGTTCGTAAATACCCGATACCGGAATCAGGCATCTGCGTTCCCTGATCTTAAACCAATAGGAGGAGGGATCGTTGAGTATCCTTTCGCTTCGGGCATTCAGCATGGAAGCACGTTGCTTCACAAACTGCATCTCGTCTTTTATATAGTAGGGGATACATCCCCATTCCATCATATGTGCGTGTATTTGCTGATCGGTTCTGTTTCTGTATACAATCGGATGTGCGCCGAATGCATGTCCGTTGATGTGGATGGAAACATCTGCATCCATTTCCAATCCTTCGTCAAATTCCAGGTTAGGAAAATAATCGGCGAGTGTACTCAGGTTCACCGTAAAAGAAATATCATAACACATAGTCAGTAGTTTTCAATATCCTTTAACCTGATTTCCAGTTTTTTGGCACCTCGCTTTAAATGGATGTACAGTTCGCCAAATATACACACTAGCTGAGGCCTGAGCTGTTCATCTGATCCTACCCGCCAGTTGGTCTTAGCATTGATGTAGCGTTTCAACGGATCCCTGAACTGATAATTGATCTGCTTTTCTGTAACCCATTTGTCTTTGATTACGGCAAACCAGAGCCTGTAGGGCGATTGTTTTTGTAGCATGGATTGCAGTTTACCCCTATGGGTGGGCTGATTCAGTTGAATGATCGCAGCATATTTATCTTTTAGTGCAACCCGGTGGGAGTGGGCGGCTTCCAGGTTTTCATAGCCGGTTAAGAGGATATTGATTTTTGCACCGGCTTGCATTGTTGTATCTGCCCGTGCATAGGATTGTGTTACCAGGTAAATGATGTTGAGGCGGATTAACCGCTCAGTCATTATTGGTTCAAACTGTATAAAAGGATTGTACATGGGGGCTGCATTCGGACAGGTACAAAGGTAGCGGAAAGGATTGATTTGCTAAAATATTTAGTATTTTGTGTGTTGTGAATGATGGTAGCCTATGGGCTGGTTTTGCCAGCGCCTTTTTTTTTCGTTTATTTCGATTGTTTTGTTTGTTTCGATTGTTTCGAGTATTTTGTTTATGTTCACACCATAAAACGCATTTCAAATGAAAGAAGTATTAGACCTTCCGACCCGCGAGGAACAGCGAACTGCGAAAACAATGCTGGAAGAAATGAATAAAATATCTGGTAAGGCCCGGCCGAAGGCGTTTATCTCTTTTGGACCAGACGGTACTTCCTTAGCCGTGCCCAGGCGCGTGATCAAGTACATCGAATATATGCTCAGCAGCATGGCTGACGGAAAAGGATTCCGACTGATCCTGGAGGAGGAGGAACTTAGCACACAGGCGGCGGCTGATATGCTGAATGTATCCAGGCCCCACCTGGTAAAGTTGCTTGAACAGGGCGCTATCCCGTTTCAGAAAGTAGGGAAGCATCGCCGTGTGAAACTTAAAGACCTACAGGCCTATGAAGGCAGGCAACAAGCCATACGAAACAGCCAACTGGATTTTCTTGCCAAACAGGGACAGGAACTAAATATGGGGTATTAAAAAAAGTGACGGTACCAAAATAGATTATAATATTGATATAAAGGTTG